>CAIQIQ010000172.1 GCA_903871935.1 uncultured Phycisphaerales bacterium | reverse complement strand
GGCGTGATCCGCGGATGGGCGCAGATTGCCGCAGGTTCAATTCCGGTGTGGTGATGGGGGAGAGAACCGATTCTCACATAGATGGACAGGATAGACGGGATGGAGGAGAGAGGAGCCGAGAGCGGAATGGGGAAGCGGATTTGCGTTCACGATTGATTGCGGCGGAGAGAGGAAGTTGAGACGTCCCCCTTGGATTCCTCCTGGCTACTTTGCAGTACCTAGTGGATCTACGACCTTGTCCACGGTCATGGTGAACAGGCTCATGGCCCTGCTCTGACTGTCACGCTCGACCTTGATGTGGAATGTTCCATAGACGCGGACATCGTGACCATATACAGGCACCTTCGAGCCAGGGCGAGCGTCGCAGAACACCCGCTCCTGTATCGTCGGTGGCCGGTGGCGGATGGTTCGGAATTCCCGGACCAATTGGAACTCTGCCACTTCTGAATCTGTTGAGCCGACGTACTGAAGCCCGGCGATTACCACCGGCCTCCCGTCGAGACTTCGAATCGTCGCGGGGAGGTCCCTTTCGGTATCTCGCACCTGATCAAACGAGACGGCCTCCAGATCCCGGAGATTTACCTGTGTGTAGCCATGGCCCGAAGTACTGCTCGATTTTGTTTCCCAGTAGAGGCTTCCCCATCCCAACAGCGCGATCAGCCCGGCTGCTGCAGATGCCATGAGCCATCGCCATCCTGTACGAGTCGGCCGCATCGTTGCACCTCGTCGCAAAAGAACCCCACCTCTCCCAAACAGTACCTCGACCGCCCCCGTCTGATTCCCAGACGAGTGCCCATCTGGCGAGAGGCACTCAGCACGGCCAATCCATGCGTTGAAGAAGATGTCTCACGCCCGCCGGGATACCGGCTGACGGCGCCACGAGCGCCACGAAGAGGAGAAGGCCGAATGTCGCATGGACCTTGTCCTACGTGGCGGCGTGGCGTCGTGAGGGCTGTACGGCAGCCCGGGCGTGAGGATGTCTGAAGGAGAGAGGGCGAGAGAGGGAGAGTGGGACAGTGGGAGAGAGCGGGAAGAAGAGCGGAATGCGGATTGCGGAGAGTGGTAGAGTGGCGGTTGATCCGGCCGGCTGGGAGTCGGCTGTGGCTGAGTTATGGTGGAATCCCTGATGCCCGACAGGTAAAATCAAAGTATGAGCACCGGAACCAAGGAATTGATCCGCATCTGCGAAGCGCTGGCTGAGGACAAGCGTGCCGAAGTCGCCGATTTCGCGAGATTCCTGCTCAGCCGGCAGAGCGATGAGCGGTGGGAGAGCACCATAGCTGAAGCGAAGCCACGGCCGAAACTTGAGGCATTTCTGAAAGCGTCGCGGGCTGAGGGTGGGGAGAAGCCACTGGATCTGGACCGGATGTGATCTCGACGACCCGGCCAAGTTTCTGGCGTGCGTACGACGGACTAGACCCGCGGGCGCGCGAGGCGGCGCGGAGGGCATTTCGCCTCTTTACCGAGAACCCGGAGCATCCTTCGCTGCGCTTTAAGAAGCTTGGTGGCTACGAACATGTGTGGTCCGTCCGCATCAACGAGCAGTACCGGGCGGTCGGCGAACGAAGCGGCGACACGGTCACCTGGGTGTGGATTGGTTCACATAACGATTTCGACAACCTCTTTGGCTAACGGGTGGGTGCTGTTGCTGGTATTCCTGTTCTTGGCGGTTCCGCGGTTTCCGTATTGATGTTGCCCGAACTCCGTCCAGATGAAAGCAAGCGAAATCCGCGGTTAATAATCTTCGTCTTCGGCGGGCATCTGGCATTGAGAGGAAAAGCGGAAAGCGGAAGTCAGAGGGCGGAATTCAGAAGTCAGAGGAGTAGCTCACAAGGCGCGGAGACGCAGGGAAGACCGGTGCGCAGACAGCAGAGGGGTTATCCGTAGATGGGCGCAGATCTTCGCAGATTCAATTCCGGCGTGCTGATGGGGAGAGAACTGATTCTTACATAGATACACAGGATAGACAAGATGGAGCAGAGAAGAGCCGAGAGCGGAATGGAGAAGCGACGTTGAGTTCACGATTGTTCCCGGCGGGGGATTGGCGCGGTAGAGTGGTGGTTGAATGAGCCATGAATGCAGGGGGAAGACGAGCCAGGCCATGCGTTTCATCATGTTGAGCTTAGGCTCTGTCTGAGAAATCGGCACCCCCACGATGGGCCGGAAAGGGTTCGTATGCGAGGCGACGCGACGAAGCAGTGTTTGATACCACGGCGAGGAGCGGCAACGAAGCAGACGAGCCCTTTCCGGCCCACCGGAGGCGGCCTGGAATCGGCTCATCTGCGGCGGCGCATCGGCTCAAAGGGTCTGCGGAAGAGAGCTTTCGCCGATGCTTCTTGCATCTGAGCCGATTCCAGGCCGTCGTGGGGGTGTCGATTTCTCAGACAGAGCCTAGCACTTGGTTATCGGTTTCGCCGTTCTGGTTACGGCAGCGTTTCCCAGATGGGCGGGCGCTGGGCGGGTAGCTTCCAGGTGCCGGCGGCGAACATGGGCTCCAGGGTCAACTTGGAATGGCTGACCTTTAGCGTGCCAGTGACTTTCATCACGTGCACCATCGGGGCAGAGGTATCGGCCAGATTCATCAGGGAGAGTGTGCCTGCCAGGGGGGCGGAGATGTGGCTGTTGGCTACATCGGCCGGGTGACTCGCACGCGCAGACAACTTGCGGCCGGATATCTTCAGGCTCCCTAAGGTAGCGGTGGGGTTGGTGAAGTCACTTGGGCTGATGGCAAAGTCTCCTTCAAAGCCGGTTGCCATGCCCACAAGGATCTCGCTGTGCAGGAGCGTGGCGGCTTGGAGCGCCTTGATTGAGTTATCCGTCAGGATACGGGTGCCGGAGATGCCTCCTTTGACCGCGATCGAGGCAAGAGGCAGATTTTGCACCCGGATATCCGAATCGCTGATCTGCAGCAGCTTGAGGGATGCCTTGGCCTTAGGGATGCTCATGTTCTGCGTATTGAACTGGGCCAGGCCTGAGAGGATTGAGGCGGAGGCGGTGAAGCTCTTGATCGGGCCATCGGTGGTGACGTTGCCGAGGGTCATGAGCTTATCGGTGGGAGTCTTCCTGGGCTTCTTCACCGTGATGGTGACCGCGGTCTTGGGGCCAGAGCCGGTGACAATAAGGTCCTCAAAGCTACCCTCAAAGCCATAGACCTTGCCCGTTCCGGTGCCGCTGAGAGTGAAGGTGACCAGATCGCCATCGGCGTCGGGCAGCGTCAGCTTCGTTCCCTTCTTGCCGCCTGCCCATCCAAAGGCACCGCGGTAATCGCCGGGGTCATCGCCGATGTCGATGGTGAGCGTCTTGTCGTAGCTCAGACCGCCGGAGTCGGTGGCCCGGACGCGGATGGAATAATCCTTTCTGAACTCATAGTTGAAGCGCATGGACGTGAGCAGTTGGTCACCATCGATGATGAAACAGGCGTTGTCCTCGCCGCCAGCGCCATTTACGAAACTGTAGGTGAAGCTCTCGCCGGCATCGGGATCAACAGTCTGGAATGTACCGACCTCTGTCCCGTAGGGCAGGTTCTCCTGTACGGTGGTGCTGGAGAGGGTCAGATTGGTCGGGGCTTCGCCCACATTGCTTACGCTAATCACGAACACATTCTCGTAGACGAATGTAGCGGTAGTGCTGCGGATGCGGATGCTGAAGGTGTTTTGTGATTCGTAATCGAAAGGGGACGCGGCTAAAAGTTGGTTGCCAACAATAACGAAACTGCCGTTGTCGGTAGCGCCTTGCCCATTCACCAGTTGATAGCTGAAAGCGGAGGGGTAATCGGGATTGGCGCAGGAGACGGTGCCAACGAACGTGCCGGAGGGCTGGTTCTCCGGGATCGAGGTGTTACTTAAGATGGTGTCGACCACGCTGATGGTGAAGGCTTTCTCGAAGGAGAGGCCTGCCGCATCGGTGGTGCGGATGCGGATGCTGTAGCTGCCGCGGTCGGCAAGACTGAAGGAGGCCGCCGTGAGGAGACCATTGCCACCGATCGCAAAGCTGGCATTGTCATTCCCGCCGGCACCATCGACCAGACTATAGGTGAAGGTGTCGAGGGTATCGGGATCGGTGGTGGTGAGTGTGCCGACAGTCAGGCCCGGTGGCTGGTTCTCGAGCACGGTTGCGTTGCTCAAATACAGGTTCGTGGGGGCTTCATTGACATTCATCACCGTGATGATGAACGCCTGCTCGAACGTGTGGCTGGCGGAATCGGTGATGCGGACACGGATCGAGTAGCTGCTCTTGGTCTCATAGTCGAAGCTGGCGGCGGAGAGAAGCTGATCATCGGAGATGGTAAAGCTGGCGTTATTGTCATCGCCAGCGCCGCTGACCAGAGAATAGGCAAAGGGCGAGATGGCATCGGGGCCGCTGACACTGAATGTGCCTACCATGGTGCCAGAGGGCTGATTCTCCAGGATGCTCGAAGGCGAGGGGGAGAGATTGGCCTGCAGATGGGTGATGGTGATACCGATGGTGGCGACGTTGGAGTCGAAGGTCCCATCGGTGGCTTTGAAGGTAAAGCTATCAGCACCCTCGTAGCCGCTGTTGGGGGTGTAGGTAAATGCGCCGTCGGGCGTAAACAAGAGCGTGCCATGGGTTGGCTGGCTGCTCACGCTATAGGTGAGGGGATCAGCATCGGAATCGGATGCGGTCATCGTTCCATCGATGGCGAAATTCTGGCTGGTGCTCAGGTCTTGATCATAAGCCACCGGAACGGATGGCTTTCTCACCTTAACCACAAAGGCGTCCCCGCCACCGCCGTAAGTGGTATCGAATCCTCCGCCGGTCCAGGCGGGCTTGTATGTCTGGCCCGTCACCCAGACACTGCCATTGCCGTCAATGGCAAGAGCATTTCCAACATCGTCAGATATCCCGCTGACCTGCTTAGGCCCCAGGTAATACAGCCATGTCCAGGTCCCGGTGGGGCTGATCATTGCCACAAAGGCATCCGAGCCGGAGGATGATCGGAAGTCTCCGCCGGTCACCCAGGCATAGCCGCTGTTGTCAATGGCAATATCACTGCACTCGGGTGAATTGATGCCCTGGTGGTTGTTGCTTACCCATGCCAGGGTCCCGTCAGCGTTGATCTTGGCCAGACTGCCGCTCTGCCCGACCACCCAGGCATTGCCACCATGATCGATGGCGATGGCATTGCCGTAGTCCGTTCCGCCAAGAGGAAGGTAACTCGACCAGGCCAAAGCTCCACCGGCGTTGATCTTGGCTACAAAGCCTTCACCGAGGCCACGGAAGGTGGTGTCGAAGCCGCCGCTGGTCCAGCCAGGCGACGTGGTACTCCCTGTTACCCAGGCATTGCCGCCACCGTCGATGGCTATATCAGTTACCTCATCGTCGCCAGATCCCCCCAGATAGCTCGACCATGCCAACATCCCATTGGCGTTGATCTTCGCCACAAAGCCGTCATAACTGCCGCCGTTATAAGTGCTGTCGAAGCCGCCGCTGGCGAGGTCGCTGGAACTCGTGTATCCGGTCACCCAGGCGTTGCCCGCGCCATCGATGGCGAGGCGAAGGCCTTCGTCATCGACGCTGCCTCCTAAGTAACTCACCCATGCCAGTGTGCCATCAGCGTTGATCTTGGCCACGAAACCATCTCTGATGCCGCCGTTGTAGCTGGTATCGAAGCCGCCGCCGGCGAGGTCTGTGGAATTCGTCACTCCCGCCACCCAGGCATTGCCCTGGCCGTCGGTAGCCAGAGTGTAAGCGTTGTCGGCACCGTTGCCACCCAGATAACTCGACCAGGCCAACGCTCCATCAGCACCGATCTTTGCCACGAAGCCATCAACGGAGCCACCGTTGTAAGTGGTATCGAACCCAGCGCTGGCCAAGTCGGTTGTGGCAGTCTTGCCCGCCACCCAGCAATTGCCTTGGCCATCGAGAGCAATCCCGTTGCCTACGTCAACCGCGCTGCCTCCCAGATAGCTCGACCACTCCACGGGCGTGGCCGCCAGCAGCGTTCGCTGCTCCAATCCTTCGGTCACTACCCCGGTTGCCCAGCGAACCGCTTTGGCCGACTTACGTGCCCGATGCCGGGAATCCTTCCGCTGTGTCATGGCTTGCTCCTGTTAAAGCGGATGCGCAGTCGCCGCGATGAAACTGTCGCGATTGGTGCAGGTGTGCGGTCCCGCCCAGCCCATCTTGGCCTATATCGATCAGTCTGGCAGATTAACGTTGAGCTTGCTCACGTGTCAACGACTTGGCCTTGATTTCTACCTGCGAATAACGCGCCCGACAGGTGCGGAACTTGCAGGTGCCTGGCGAGCTGGAGCTTACGTTCGAGGGGGAATGGTGTGGTCTGTGTGTTGGGGAAAGACGGGCATCCAGGAGCGGTGAGCGTTTGAGTGGACGGTGCACTTTCTGGTACAACGGGAGTCGTATGACCAGCATCGAGCAATATCGGGCGTTGCGGCGGGAGATAGACGTACGCACAGGCGAGTTGGAGCAGATGCATGCGCGGCACCTGACGTGCAAGCCTGGCTGCCACCAATGCTGCGTGAACTTAAGCGTGTTTCCGGTGGAGTTCTACGCTATTCTTGAGGAAATGCGCCGGCTTGTGCCAGCGGTGGAATTGACGCTGGATCCGAATGCGAGCTGCGCATTCCTGAAGCAGGGATGCTGCCGCATCTACGCCTGCCGGCCGATGATCTGTCGGACGCACGGGCTTCCGGTGGCGTTCCTGAATGCGGATACCGAGGAGCCGGAGATGAGCGTGTCGTTCTGTCCGCTGAACTTCGTCGATGCGGAGGAAGATGAACTGAGCTTCGGTCCCGACAACTCACTGAACATTGATGAACTGAACATGAGACTGTACGCGGCGAACGCCCAGTTTCTGCAGGAGCATCCGGAATTGAGATTCGGGCCATCCGACCGGATTGACCTGCGCGAGCTGGTGGTACGGCTGCAGCAGATGCAGGTGGCAGCGCAACGGATTGAATAGCGATGGGGTATGGCGTGGCGATGTCAGAGACTGGTCAAGCAATGCTTTCGGCGGACGCTGAACCGGGGCCCGGAACCGGGCTGGGACGATGGCATTACATTGCCCTGACAGCGATCATCCTGCTGGAGGGATTGTTGCGGTTCGGCTGGCTGGATCGGCCGGCTTTGTGGGGCGACGAAGCTGCAACCCGGGCTCGGACGTGCGGCACCTTTCGCGAGATGCTTGTCGAGAACCGCGGTGATGGGTTTGTGCCGCTGCACTATGAGCTGTACTGGGCATTGGGCAAGGTCTGGAAACTGACTCCCTGGCGGATGCGGCTGGTACCTGCAATGGCCGGAACGCTCATGGTGCCGGGGATGTACTTCCTGGCGCGGCAACTGGTTCGATCGCGCACAGCACTGCTGGTGACGCTGCTTACGGCAGTGTCAGCGTTCCTGCTGAACTACTCGCGCGATGCCAAGATGTACATGGAGGTCTGGCTCTTTGCGACGCTCCATGTGGCGTTTCTTGTATGGTGGCTGCGTGGCGGCGGCGGCGTTGCCTGGTGGGCATGGGTGGCGTGCGGCGTGGCAACGGTGGGGCTGCATTCGGTCGGCTGGTTGGTGGTGCCGGTGGAACTGTTGCTCTTCCTGACCTATCGCCGCTGGCGATTTGGATGGCGGGGGCTGTTTCGCTGGATGGTATTTGCAGTGGGCCTGATGATTATGGCGGCCGGGCCGATCATCTTTTACGGATACTATAACAACTGGACACAGCGGTCGGGCGGACTCGCTCCTGGTGTCGGCGGGCCGACACCAGGAACGTGGAGCCTGAGCGGCATTAGCTGGGTTGAAGTTCAGACTCGCGACAAGACCGGCCTGCAGTTGGTGCGCGAATCGGCGAGCGCGTATCTCTATGGCTACTCTCGTGCGGAAGAGGATACGACTTCGGGCGAGCCAGAGATCCCTGCCTGGGTGCTCAATACGGCATGGGGCAGCCTGGCGGGAATTGTGGTGGTGCTGCTGATGGGCGCTTTGTATTGGCCCAAGGTGCCTGAGGCAGCGCTGAAGACCGATCCGGAGTGGGCGCCCTGGCGGCCGACGCTTTGGCTTGCATTCTGGCTGGTCGTCCCCACCTACGGATTCTTCTACTGCCGTTCCGTGCCGTATTCGTTGGCGCCGCATCACTGGCTGATCGGGATCGGCCGGTTTGTCGGATGGAATATCCTCTGGGCGCTGCCAATATGCTTTGGTCTGATCCTGATCGCCCGATCACGGCGCTGGGTCGTGCTCATGCTGGCGTGGATCGTTGTGGCCCTATTGGCGATGGTGCTTGCGTTGAGCGTATGGAGGGGCAAAGCCCAGTGGTATGTGGATCTGATGGATCTGGGGAGCAGGCCATGGATCATCATCGGCCTGATCGCAGTGGCATTGGCGATGTCGTGGTCGGCGATGAATAGCGCAGGACGCCGGGCGATCGGGCTTGGCGCAGTGATACTGACTGTGCTGGGAGTGTGCGAAGGCACATGGTGGATATGGGAGATGCTGCGGCAATCGGCCGGTCGGCCGGGTGTGGACTGGCAATCGATGTGGATGCCGCGGTATCTGGGGGTGGTTTGGCCGGCCATGGCGATTGTCATGGCGGTTGCCGTCGGCCGCCTTCCCTCACGAGTGTTTCGGGTCACCGTTGTGGTGGCCTTGTGCGCCCTGAATCTGGCTCAGCATGTGGCTCATGTCTATCTGGATAACGAACCGCGGATTGACCGGATAGCGCACGACATCGTGCAGGGCGAACGGCAGAAGGCGCTGAAGGTGTATGTACGCGACGGCTTCCAGACCGCTGCGCCCGGCATGGCTTCTGTATACGATGTCGTGGGGCATTATTACCTCGCGCTGGAACTGGGTGGTGCGTATACACCAGCGGAGATGCGCAGGGGCTTTAGCCAGAGCATGATTACCATCAACCGCTTCCAGAGTGCCGGGGCACTTGCCGAGGAGATGCGCCGGGACATGACGATCAACCGCATCGTGCTGTGGGATAGACTAAGCTCCGTTGGCGAAAGACAGGCTGACGAAATCCAGGCGGCTTTGGGCGCGAATTGGGTGCTCACAAACCAGTGGGTACAGGAAACGTGGCGACACTGGAACTGGCAGCACCTGGACACCTTGCGCCGACTGGAGTTCGTGCGTGCCGGTGCGATGTCCGGAGCGACCCAGGCAACGCTGGCGACCGGGAGTTCGCGGCCATAGGGAAGTGCCACGGCCTCAAGCGGCGGCCTCCTGAGCATCTACATGGCTGTAAGAGGCTTATGGCGATGGACTTACGCCGCCTTGTGGAGCCGTCTGATCGCGATCGCTGGTTGTGCTTGGTGTGCAGCCTTACGTGTTATTGGCCAAACTCATCAGGCAATCGTTGAAGTGTGGCGCTGGTGTTGTATGTTGGGTGTTATACTGGCCCGAATACGCATGTAACTCACGCTGGAGACGTCGCTTTTGAGTAACGACCCCCGTCTTGCATCCGGGACGACAGGCCCGACAGGCTCACGTGCAGCCTCGGGGGTGCGTTCGTTCGGCAGTCCGGAATTCGTGCGATCGTTAACGTTGTCGCAACCTGAACCATTGCGTCAGCGAACCGTCTTCCGTTTGTTTCTGTTCCTGACGATGATCTGCTCGACGGTGCTGGCGTGGCAGATGCTTACGGAGTGGGAAGATAAGCACATCGATTCGCGGATGTCGAATCTGCGCGATTCGCTGGAGCACCGCTGGTCTGAGGCGAATCTGGGCTGTTTGGCGCCCGTGCGGACGCTTTGTGATGAGATCGACCTTCAGCAGATCGCGTCGAATGATGATTTCACCCGGCGGGCGACCGAACTGCGCCAGGCATATGACGTCTACGAAGGCCTGTACTGGGTATCGCCCGAAGGTGTGATCCGCGCGCGGATGTCGGCCGACGGCGTTATGCTGGCCGATGTGCTGCCCTACGGGGTGGATGCCGGGCTCTGGGGACAGTTGCGCCGGGCGGCAAGCGGCGGCTATCCGCAGGTTGGGCCGGCCTATGAAGGAAGTCTTGGGCGATCATTGGTGCTGCTCTACTTTCCCCTGGGTGAGCGCGGCGATCATGGCGGTGTCGCGGCGGTACTGCGGATGGGGCGCCTGGTGGAGCGTTTTGCCGATTCCGAACTGCGCGACCTGCTTTCACTTGACTTCATGCGCAGCGGCCAGTTGATCTATCGCAGCGGCACGTATCTCGCCGAGCGCGATCCCCGCTTCCTGACGACCGCGCAACTGACGATGCTCAACGAAACCTGGAAGTGCCAGATGCTGCCGACCGCCCGTTTCATGCGGCAGTACCGGTCGCAGACACCGCAGACGGTACTGGCGGTTGGCATTGTGGGCTGCCTGATCGCGGGGGCATCGTTGCTGGAGGCCATGCGCAAGCGATGGCAATACACGATCCTCGAGCGAGGTCATCTGCAGGTGATCGACATCATCAGCGGCCTGACTCGCAGTATCGCGGTCAGTCGTGGCGAGGGGCAGAAGGTGTTCATGAGGGTGCTGGAACTGGCGCAACCGATTACCGAGAGCGATATCGTTGGCATCTACCAGTTGTCGCCCGACCGCAGGCGATTGCAGCTTATCTGCTGTTTTGGAAAGGCGGAACTCGCGTCGGTGGTCGAGTTGGACGATCGGGCGGTGGACCTGCTTGGCCCGGCCATGGAGGGGCAGATGCTGCGCACGTCGCGCGAGCAGCGCGACACCGCCACGGCGATGCGCCTTTTCAGCAGCACAGCGCTGCGCAGCGGAGTGATTGCTCCGCTGCTGCTGGACCGGGTGATCGGTGTGATGGTATTCGGCTCAACCGACGGTACGGCGTGGCCCGAAGGCCGGGCATCGCTGGCGACGCTCTGGGCATCACAAACGGCCGCCCTGATGGGTGACGAAGCGGTGCATGACCAGATGCGCGACGCCCTGGGCGTACAGGAGAAGCTTGCCCGCCGGCGCGAGATGATGCTCAACACGCTGGGAGAGATGTACCAGGCGGCTAGCATCGAGCAGACTCTGGCGCAGATTGCCCAGCTATCGCCAACGTCGCTGGGCATCGAGGCGTGTGTTGTCGCCCTGCGCAGCAAGCGAGAGAACGAACTGGAGATCGTCGCCGCAACCGGTGACCTTGGGATGCGCTATTCCGGAACGAAACTGGCGATGTCGCCCCAGCAACTGTTGCGGCTCTCCAAGCCGGGGTTGGTCGCAGTGATCGAGCCGCACGACATCTACGACTCGGGCCTGGGCAAGCTTACCGAGCCATGGCTTGCCGGGCTCGCCGCCGTGCCGATGACCTACGCGGACGGTCGACCGATTGGCTGCCTCATCCTGATGTCGTCAAATCGGGGAGCATTTACCGACGACCAACTGGATCTCGCCCGGGTGTTAGCCAGCCGCGCATCGGCGGCAATTGAGAACGGCCAGCTCAACCTGCAGATCCGCCGGGATGCCGAGACCCGCGCCATGCTGCTGCGGGAATTGAATCACCGCGTGAAGAACAACCTGGCGGGCATTGTTGGGCTGCTGTCCATGTCGTCGAACATGGAGATGCCCGAGAATGTGCGGCAATGGCTGGATCGTGTGATTGAGCGGATCGGCAATATCGGCCGGGCGCATGAGCTGTTTTCCGGCGGCATCACCACGGTGAGCATGTCGAAACTGGTGGAGCAGGTAATCCCGTCGCTGGCTGTGGTCAAGCCGGCCGGCGTCGTGATCATCCAGGAGATGGGAGACTCGGAAATACCGCTCAGGACGACGCAGGCAGTGAGCCTGGCGATGGTCATTCACGAATTGTGTTATAATGCCATCGTGCATGGGCTGGGTGCCCGTGGCACGCTGACGATTCGTGCCGCGGTGGCGGATGGACGCAGTGTGGTTCTGGATGTGATTGACAACGGCACGGCGGGAACGCCCGCCGGCGAGGAAGACGGCGGTGTCGCTACTATGGCGCCGCCAATAGCCAGCACCGGGCTGGGGCTGCGGCTGGTGAAGGGCCTTGTCGGGCGCGAGTTGCGCGGCAAGTTCACCATGCGGCAGCGCAGCGAGGGTGGGACGATTGTGAGCGTGGAGTTCCCACTGGAGCGTGAACGAGCAGAAGGAGAGTTCAGGCAATGACACGTACGAACGAGTCGCACGGCGAGACCGGCGCCCCCAAACTGCGGGCGCTGATCGTTGAAGATGACACCCTTGTGGGCATGGGTTTGCGGGCGCTGCTGGAAAAGCTGGGCCACCGCGTAATCGCGCAGGCATCCAATGCTGATGAGGCGACGCGTTTTTTCCGCGAAGGCAAGCCCGAACTGGTTCTGATGGATATCCGCCTCGATGAGGCGGATGGCATCGATTTGGCGGGTCAGCTTCTTCAGGAACGCCGGGTTCCGATGATCATTGTCAGTGCTTACAGCGACCAGGAGTTGATCGAGCGGGCGGCCGCCGTGGGCGTCTATGGCTATCTGGTCAAACCCATTACCGTCGAATCGCTGGCTGCTCAAATCGGTGTTTCGCTCAATCGCTTCTCGGACCACGTCAAACTGATGGAGGAGAACCAGAACCTGGTACAGACGCTGGAGACGCGCAAGCTGGTGGAACGTGCCAAGGGTATCCTCATGAAACGGTTGAACCTGACTGAATCCGATGCCCATCGCCGGTTGCAGCAGGAGAGCCAGAAACGCCGGATCAGCCTCGCGGAGATTGCCAAACGCATCATCGAGTCGGAAGAGCTTCTCTCGGCCTGATGCAGCCTTCGCGCGTATTGCCTGGTGGTGCCCGACGCCGGTCGCGGAGCGTTGGCGCTAGAGTCGGACCGTGGCGCGCGTGAGCCGGTCGCGGATGGCGAACCACTCCGGCTCATCTGGGGGCATCTCGATCAGTATCGCAGAAGTGCCCGAAGCGTCGGCTTCGCGAAGGGCGCAGTAGAGATGGCGTGCGTAGGAGGGTGGGTGATTGGGCATGCCGACAACGCGGTGTTTCGGGGATGCCAGCATCCGAGCGTTCAGCGCCAGCATGATGATGGGCGAGGTGGCATGCTCTGCGAGATATTGGACCACGTGTGGATACTCGTCCGCTTCATAGCGGAAGCAGGAGGTCTGCGGGGCGTAGTGGAGCGGATGCTGCCCCGGAGAACTGGCGGGGGTCTCTTGCTCTATGAAGCGAGGATGGACATCCACCCGGCCGAGTACTGCGCGGAGTTGGTCGAGCTCAACATCGCCCGGCCGCAGCACGGTTGGTACCGGAGTACACAAGGTGATGACGGTGGATTCGATGCCGATGTCGCATTGGCCGCCGTCGAGAATCAGATCTACGCGATCGCCAAGTTCTTCCAGCACATGCTGGGCGGTGGTGGGGGAGATGCGGTTGGAGCGGTTGGCGGAGGGGGCTGCCACGGCACCGTCGAAGAGGCGAAGCAGCTCTAGTGTCAGGGCATGTCGCGGAGCGCGCAGGCCAACGGTATCCAGGCCGGCCGAGACGGCCGGCGCGATCGCGGGTGCGCGGGGCACGACGATGGTCAGTGGCCCGGGCCAGAAGATCTCGGCAAGCCACTGTGCATTTCGGGACCAGTCTGTGGTGTAACGCCGGGCCTGCTCGATACCGGCAACGTGAACAATCACCGGGTTGGTCGCCGGGCGGCCTTTGGCCTGGAAGATGCGGGCGACGGCTTCTGGATTGGTGGCGTCGGCACCCAGTCCATAGACCGTCTCCGTAGGGAACGCCACCAAGCGCCCATCCCAGAGCAGATGCACTGCTTTATCCAAGTCCTCCCGTGACATCAGTGGGGCCGATAGTAGCTTTTTACCTCTTGTACACAAGCGGAGGTTGTCAAACACCTTCTCCGATCCCGGAAACGTGTGGGACCATTGGGTTTTCACGCTGTGGCTAGTATCCTGCCGCCATGCAAACGATCCCGACACAACTGACCGCGATTTTCCACCAGGCCATCCAGGAGGCATTCGGCTTTGATGCTGATCCGGTGGTGGGCCTTGGGCAGAACCCGCAGTTTGGCGATTACCAGGCAAACTGTGCGATGGGCCTCTCCAAGCTGGTGACCCAGAAGACCGGCGCCAAGACAAATCCCCGCGCGGTGGCCCAGGCGATCCAGGCGAAGCTGCAATTGGGTGAGATGGCGACCACGGATATCGCCGGCCCGGGGTTCATCAATATCAAGCTCAGCCCGGTGTGGCTGGCGCAGCAGCTTGCCGAAGTGGCGGCCGATGGCCGGCTGGGTGTGGCGAAGGCGACCAATCCACAACGCGTTGTCGTGGACTACTCGTCGCCCAACGTTGCCAAGCAGATGCACGTCGGGCATCTGCGGCCGACGAATATCGGCGATGCGATCAGCCGGATCGTGGAGTTTCTCGGGCATGAAGTGATCCGGCAGAATCACCTGGGCGACTGGGGTACGCAGTTTGGCATGCTGCTTCGGTACTTGGAGGAGTCCGAAGTACATCCCGAAGCGCAGGTGTCGGATCTGGAAGGTTTCTACCGCGCCGCCAAGCAGCGCTTCGACGAGGATCCCAAGTTTGCCGAAGAGGCGCGAGCCTGGGTTGTGAAACTGCAGGGCGGCGACGCCCGGGCAGTGGAACTGTGGCAGCGGATCATGGAGGAGAGCCGCAAGCACTTTGAGGCGCTGTACAAGCGGATGGGCATCCTGCTCAAGCGCGAACACGAGCGCGGCGAGAGCTTCTATAACTCTTTGCTGGCGGACACGGTGAAGGAACTGAAGGCGCTGGGCATCGCCGAAGAGTCCGAGGGCGCCACGGTGATCTGGGTGAAGGGCTTTGATGCGCCGCTGATCATCCAGAAATCCGGCGGCGGCTTTGGCTACGGCACCACCGATCTGGCAGCGCTGCGATACCGTATCCGGGAACTGAAGGCCAACCGCGTGATTGTGGTGACCGATGCCCGGCAGTCGCAGCATTTCCGCATGTTCACCGATGCCGCGAAGCGGGCCGGCTGGCTGGAGGGCATCGAGTTCAACCACATTATGTTTGGCATGATCCTGGGTGAAGATGGCACGCCACTGAAGACCCGTTCCGGCGAATCGGTGAAGCTGGCCGATGTGCTCAATGAGGCGGAACAGCGCGTGTTGGGAACGATTAAGCAGAAACTCGTCGAACGCGGCGAGTCAATGTCGGATGAGGAGCAACGCGCGATTGCCGCGGCGGTTGGGATCGGCGGCGTGAAATACTTCGACCTGAATCGCGACCCCATCGGCAACTACGTCTTTGACTGGGACAAGATGCTGTCGCTGGATGGCAACACGGCTCCCTACCTGCAGTATGCTTATGCCCGCACGCGCTCGGTCATGCGCAAGAGCGGGCAAACGTTGCCGGAGAACGTGCCGTTCGTGCTGGAGCATCCGGCCGAGATCGCGCTGGCGAAGCACATCCTGCGGCTGGGCGAGGTGGCGAACATCATTGCCCGCGAACTTAAGCCGCACCACATGTGCACGTACCTCTATGATCTGTGCACCCGCTTCAGCGGCTTCTGGGAGAACTGCCCGGTGCTGCAGAGCCCCGAACCACTGCGCAGCAGTCGGCTGGCGCTGGCAGACCTGACAGCACGTACGCTGGCATTGGGGCTGGACCTGCTAGGCATCGAGCACCCCGAGCGGATGTAGCGCCGGGGCCATCAGTGGTCGGAGCTATTGCAGGAGCGGGATCGCGAGAGCGATCTGGTCGGCGGCTTGCTTCTCCAGGGCGATGGCTTGTCGGATGAGCTGGGCGCCTTGCTGGCGTGGGGCGGGTTCGGACCACTTTGCTTCAAGGGTTTGGCCGGGCTCGGGGGTAAGGAGGGTGCGGAACTGGAGCCAGAGGTCGTGAGACTGGCGGTAGAGAGCGGAAGCGCGGTTGAGGTGATCGGCGGCCGCGGCGGGTTGGGTGGCGGCGACGCGGGCGAGCCAGTTGGCGGCAGACTCGCGGGCGTGCCACTGGCGGTTGATGGCGTGACAGGCCTGCCAGGCAGGGTCGAAATAGCTGGCCGGCTTGGCTGGGTCGGCCACATCGGCGGCGTAGGCTTCCATGCCGTCTAAGCCGAACCGTGCATTGTTCGCAAAGGGGGCGCCTTGCCGTGGGTCGGCTTGGGCGCATTGCACGATGCGCTGGAGGATGAAGCGAGTCATGTCGACTTTGGGGACGGGTTTTCCGGTTGGATAGGCGAACTGACCGAATTGCTGACATTGGCTGATGAATTCCGGCCAGTCGATCCAGCCGCCGAGAGACCAGCGGCCCATGGTGTAGATGCGACGATTCTCTCTCTGTGGCGCGTCGATATAGCCGGCGATGAGGAAATCGTCGAACCAAGCGGCGGCAAGGGGCGTTTGGGCATCGACGCATTGCTTGACGAGTTGCCACGCCGCATCGGGATCCGGAGGGGCGGCGATCTGCCAGTCAAAGCCGGTGCCCTCGGCAAGATACTTGGCGGTCTGTTCGGGGTCGTCGAGGAACTGGTACATCACGAAGAACCGTTTGGGATCGTAGGCGAAGGCGGTGCCCATGCCCTGAAGCATGATCAGGTCGTCGTATTCGACATCGCTGCGGCCAGCAGTTCGAGCGGCGATCACACGAGCAAGATGGTTTGTGCGAAGCGGATTGGCGTCGGGATTCTCGCGGGAGAGTTGGTCGTAGGCGGGAAAGAGGGCGGTATTCAGTTTGGCACCATCGGCGATGGCGAGAGCGCGTTCGAGGTGCAGGGCGGCCCAATCGAGTTCGGTCTTGACGGGGTTGAGGACGGTGGCGGCGTAGGTGCGCTGGGCGGGAAGAGATGAGAGGGAGTTGTAGGTGAAGCCGCCGCGGCCGGTGGCACCGGGGGCGAGAAGCTCAACGACGCGGTCGTAACAGGCGGCGGCTTTTTCGAGATACGGTTTGCAGTCGCTGGGGAAGGTGGGCATGTCGGTGCGAAGCTGGTTGGCGACTATGCGGGCGGCTTCATACATTCGCTTGTCGTTGTCAGGGGCATCCTGTACTCCGACAACCGGGACACGGCCGAAGCAGTCGGGGCAGAAGCCGCGGATGGTCTGCATGGAGAGGATCCATTGATCCATGGCGGGCTGGCCGAAGTAGGATGTGCTTTGGGTGGCGTAAGGGCCTGTGCCACGGATGCGATCGACGGCGGTCTGGATCATGGCATGCTCGACCTCGGCGGCAGGTGTCGTGGCGGCGGCGGGGCGGATCGCCCAGAGGTCGCCGGGGTATTTCCAGATGACGTTCTCCTTACCATCGCCGGTGGCAGCGCTCAGGGCGGCGCCGCGCAGCGTGCCATCGGAGGAGACGTCGGTGATGACGCCAGACCAGATCCATGTACCGGCTTCATCCCAGCCGCCTTCGGTGATCACGATAGCGCCGGAGTCCATGGCTTTGAGCACGAGATCGGCGGCCGAGCGGCGGGCGGCGGAAAGCTGCTGGTCGGTGGGCTTATCAGCCAGGGCAGGGACGGGCAGGCGCTGAGCGCTCAGGCCAGCACTGGTGGCCATCGCGGGCAGGTTCTGTGTGCCGAGGTGGGCTTGCACGTGCCACCAGGATCGGCAGGTTTCGGCGGTGTTGATGGCGGGGGCGAAGGCATTGCCGGAGAGGAGATAGAGGCGGTTGTAGTCGGCGTCCTTGCCGAGGGCTTTGGCGGCGGCCTGGAAGGCGACGGATACGGAGTCGCGGGTCATGCCAAAACCGCTGAGGTGAATGCCCTTGAGGTCAGGGCGCGAGGCCGTGGGCATTGTTGTTGGCGTCGTCATGGCGGTCCTTCCTTTGGGTGCGAAGATGCTGTAGCCGATCGCCGCGGCACTCGTGACGATGAGGGTGGAGATAAGGAGCTTGGCAGAGGCTGGTACGGCAGCTTTGGCGGCCGTCCGACCGACGCCGGAGAGGCCGATCTTGGTTGCCGTTGCAAGCAGTTCGGCAGGTGCCTGGGTCTGTGAGAAGACGTGGGCGAATTCCGCGGCGCCGGCTGTGATGCCGAGTGGGCCAAGGTGTTGGCGCATGGTCTCGATGGCCTCGGCGAGTCTGCGTGAGACGGTGGACTGATCGATGTCCAGCGCTTCGGCGATCGCCTGCTGGCTTTGGGCCTGGAGGTAGCGCCGGATTACGAGGTCGCGTGAGGATGCGTCGAGACGTTCCAGCGCCTCATCGACGGCATCGGCGATCTGGACGGCAGTGGTGGGGTCGGCAGCATCGTCTGGTGCGGGCGCGGGGCAGGCGGATTCGCGACGGCAACGGCGGCCTTCACTTCGCTTGAGCATCAGGCTGCGGCGAGTCGCGACGGTGTGCAGGTAGCCGCCGACGCTCGTGTGGACGTCGGACGCGTGGCGTGCGAGATCGAGCAGGCATTCCTGTGTGACATCTTCCGCATCGGCGCGGCTGCCGGTAACGCGGAGGCAAACACTGTAGACCAGATCAACGTAACGCTGGACCAATTGGGTGAAGGCGTCAGCGTCGCCGGTGCGGGCGTAACGCTGCAGCAGGATGCGGTCGTCATTGGTTGCCGTTGTCGTCATGGTTCCTCACCATGATGTTGCCGCCGGGCGGGGGAAGTATGCACGGGGCAGAGAACCTGGATAGTAGTGTACCATATGCATTGCTGAATCGGCTCCAAAATGGTTCCATCGATAGAGTTGTCTCCTTTGAGCGCGGTCAGGCGGCGTCGAAGTGCTTTTGGAGTTTGGAGAGCGAGACGGGGACGCTGGTCTTGAGTTCCTGGGCGAAGAGAGAGACGCGCAGTTCCTCGATCAGGTAGCGGAACTGTGGCAGTTCGGGGTCGGGAACGCCGGCGGTTTCTGCAGCCTTTTTACGGTCCTGATAGGCCTTCCAGATGGGGGCGATCAGTGCAGAGTTGTGGGCATCCTTTAGTAAGCCGGCGTTGGTCAGTTTGTGCAGACGGATGCGGATGCCGGAGAGGAAACGCGGGACATGCAGGAGCCATTCCCAGGGGTGGATGACCAGTACGTTGGAGGGGCAGAGACGCAGGAGATGGTCGCGCATTTCGCTGACCGAGGTGAGGAGCATGGGTGGAAAATCGCGCGAGAGACGCGAGGCGATGTCGTTGTGAACCTCGAAGACCTCCTGGGCGATTTTGGCCAGATGCTCGGCGGTGGGGCGGAGGTTGTTCCATGCATTGTCGAGACGAAGTTCAAACTCCGCTTGCGAACGGATCGGCTTGGGGTCGGCGAACATCAGGCGATCGGTGAGGGCGACGCTGAAGGTGCTGCGGAGCTGATCTTTGGTGCCCAGGGGCTTGTAGAGCGGGATGAGCGCGTCGAGGTCGGGGAGGATCTTGAACTGCCACTGCAGGGCGTCGGCCAGGGCGATCATGGCGAGGCGGCGAATGCCTTTGCGGGTTTCCTGCTGGGCCAGCAGCCGATGCTCCATGAGACGCATGGAGGCAGTAACGCCGTTGTCGGAGAGGGCGGGATAGCCTTGCACGTTGAGGGGGCCGGAGCGGAAGGAGATCTGTTCGGGCAGGTCGCCGAAGTCCCAGGTTTTCAGGTTGTCTTTGTGCCACTGGGCGGCTCGGCGCTGCAGGGAGGAGCGCGCTTCGATGCGGAGCTGGCTGAGAAGGAGGTCGAGGCGCCGGCCGGCAGCGAGAGTCTTGCCGGAGGTGTCGACGACGCGGATATTCATCTTCAGCCAGGGCTCGAGAGCGCTTTCCTTGAGGAGCTTGGGAGAGATGGGTTTGCCGACTAAACGGCCGGTCTCGTGGGCCAGGACGTCGATGAAGCGGCCTTCGCCGAAGGTCATGCGGTCGGCGATCTGCTGGGCGGACTGGGCGAGAGGGACGAGCTGGGTGCGGAGTTCTTTGGGTAGCGTGCGGATAAGTTGGAGGACTTTTTCCTTGACCATGCCGGGGACGAGCCACTCGAGCTGGGCGGCGTCCACCTGGTGCAGGATGTTCACCGGGACGCGGAGGGTGATGCCGTCGGCGGGATGGCCGACGTCGAAGCGATATTCGAGTTGGAGGCGCAGGTCTTCGACCTGGAGAGTGGAAGGGAAGAGCTTTTCGGTGATGAGCCTTGCATCGCCGATAAGAAGGTCCGACTCTTTCATCCAGAGGATGCGGCGGTTGGACAGTTCGGCGTGGTGCCGCCACTTCTGGAAAGTGTGGGCGGAGACAACGGAGGCGGGGATGAGGCGATCATAAAAGGCGAAGATGCTCTTGCTGTCGGCCAGGAGGTCCTTGCGGCGCTGGCGAGCTTCGAGCGATTCGATGTGCCGGCGGAGCTGAAGGTTCTGGCGGAAGAAGGGGGCATCGATCATGCTGCGGTCGGCATCGCCCATGACGAGGGCGCCGTGGATGAAGAGTTCGCGGCTGGTGAGCGGGTCGATCAGGCTGTAGTCGATGGTGCGACGGGGGATAAGCGTCAGGCCGTGGAGAGTGACTTTCTCGTGGGCGGTGACCTGGCCGCGCCGGCTTTGCCAGATAGGATCGGTGTATTCGCGGTGGACCATGTGGGCGGCGGCGCGCTCGATCCATTCGGGCATGACGGGGGCGACGGTGCGGGCGTAGTTGCGCGTTGTCTGGACCAGTTCGGCGGCGACGATCCACTGCGGCTTGCGGGCGAATTGGGTGGAGCCGGGGAATATGTAGAAGCGTTTGCTGCGGATGCCCTGGTATTCGAAGTCGTCGCCCTTGAGGCCGATGTTGGCGATCAGGCCAGTGAGGATGGATTGGTGGATGAGGTCGGGGAGGAGGGGGGATTTCGGATTTGAGATCTGCGATGGCGGATTGGAGATTGGAGATTGGAGATTGGAGACTGCGGAGAGGGTGGCGGTCATCTCTTTCAGTTGGGAATGGATGTCTTGCCATTCGCGCATGCGGGTGAAGGAGAGAAACTTGCTGGCGCAAAAGTGACGGAGCTTGTTTTCGGAGAGGTGCCTCTGCTGCTCCTGGAACCAGTTCCAGAGCTTGATGAGGGTGAGGAAGTCGCTGGTGGGATCTTTGAACTCATCGTGGGCGGAGTCGGCGGCCGCCTGCTTGTCCATGGGGCGCTCGCGCGCATCCTGGACGCTTAGGGCGGAGGCGATGATCAGGATGTCGGGGAGGCAGGCGAAATCGCGGGCGGCGATGACCATTCGGGCCACACGCGGGTCGATGGGCAGACGGGCGAGGAGCCGCCCGAGGTCGGTCAGTTCGTTCTGCTCGTCGATGGCGCCTAGTTCATGGAGCGTCTGGTAGCCATCGCGGATCTGGCGATAGTCCGGTGGATCGAGAAAGGGGAAGTCTTCGATGCGGCCAAGGCGCAGGGACTTCATTTGCAGGATGACAGAGGCGAGGTTGGTGCGGCGGATCTCGGGATCGGTGAACTCGGGTCGCTTGGTGAAGGCCTCTTCGGAGTAAAGGCGAATGCAGACGCCAGGACAAGTTCTTCCGGAGCGGCCGCTGCGCTGGTTGGCGGAGGCCTGAGAGATCGGCTCGATGGGCAGACGCTGGACGGAGCCCCGGCCGCCGTAGCGGGAGATGCGGGCGAGACCCAGGTCGATGACGTACTTGACGCCTGGAACGGTGAGGGAGGTCTCGGCGATGTTGGTGGTGAGGATCAGGCGCGGTCGGTCGTGGGGCGCGAAGACGCGCATCTGCTCGTCGGCTGACAGGCGGGCGTAGAGCGGGAGGATGTCAACGTGCCTGGGGTGGTGCTTGCGGAGAAGTTCGGTGGTGTTACGGATGTCGCGTTCGCCGGGGAGGAAGATGAGGGTGTCGCCGGGGCCTTGCTGGAAGAGCTCATCGACGGCGGAGAGGATGGCGCGGTCCTGCTGGAGATCCTGCTCATCGGGGTTGTCGACATCGAAGGGGCGATAGCGGAGATCGACGGGGTACATCCGGCCCTCAACGTTGATGATGGGGGCGCCGTCGAAGTGTTCGGAGAAGCGTTCGGGGGCGATGGTGGCGCTGGTGATGATCAGCTTGAGGTCGGGTCGGCGGGGGAGAAGGTGGCGGAGATAGCCAATGAGGAAGTCGATGTTGAGGGAACGCTCGTGGGCTTCGTCGAGGATGATGGTGTCGTATTGCCAGAGAAGGCGGTCGGACTGGATCTCGGCGAGAAGGATGCCGTCGGTCATCAGCTTGATGAGGCTGGCGGGGGAAACGTGGTCGGAGAAGCGGACCTTGTAGCCGACGAGGCCTGAATGGCCGCCCACGTTGGTGTTGAGTTCGTCGGCGATGCGGCGGGCGACGGAGCGGGCGGCGATGCGGCGGGGTTGGGTATGGCCGATCATGCCATGGATGCCGCGGCCGAGTTCGAGGCAGACCTTGGGGAGTTGGGTGGTTTTGCCTGAGCCGGTGGCGCCGCAGATGATGACGACCTGGTGCTGGCGGATGGCGGCGGCGATCTCGGGGGCGCGCAGGGCGACGGGGAGGTCGTCGGGATAGGCGATGCGGGGGGCGGCGGATCGGCGGTGTTGAACGCGGGCGAGAGACTGGAGAAGCGAGTCTGTGATACGCTGGAGGATGGTGGGAACGCCGGAGGTTCGGCCATCGAGGGTGAGGTTGCGGGCGATGCGAAGGTCGCGGCGCAGGTATGGCCGGTCCGCGAGCATGGTTCCGTCGAGTTGACGGAACAGGTCGCGGATGGTGGCGAGGAAGTTGGTGTTTGGATCAGGCTGCTGCACTGTGCTCTTCCAACGCTGGGGATTGTACGGGGAACGGGTCGGGTACGTCACGCGGGGTGAGGGGCTCATGGGAAGGAGGATTTGCGGGGGTGGCGCGAATATCTTTGGAGGAGGTCAAAGCAGAAAGCAGAGATGGGGGACTGATGTGTGAAGAAGAAGATGCTTCACACGAAAGACACAGAGCTCGCAGGGACGCGCCAAGAGGAACGGAAAGCCGCACAGGCGCCTGTATGGTTGACCTGTGGCGATTCGTGGGTACATTTCGTATCAGCATCTACTACTAAGCCGGATGCGGTGATCCCGCGTCCACATCATCTGAGCGTCGTTCTTGCCTCGGCAGAGGGCTCTGACTGCCGCGGCTGTCTCCCCGATCTGATCCACAAGTGAGTTTTCCTATGCAATCCGCGTCCAGAAAGACGGCATACCTGACGATTGACGATGCCCCGACCGATGACTTTCCACGCAAGGTAGACTACCTGTTGGCCAAAGGCGTGCCGGCCATCTTCTTCTGCTGCACGGGCGACAGACTCGAAAAGGGTCGGCCCATGGTGGTGGAGGCGATCCACAAGGGCTTCGTGCTGGGGAACCACACCTGGTCGCACTTCTGTGACTTCCGCGACCATGCGGACCGGTCGCAGAAGGAGATCCTGCGGATGGAGGCGTTGCTGGACGACATCTATGCGGTGGCCCGAGTAGCACGGCCGGCGAAGCTGTTTCGATTCCCTGGCCTGGAGAAGGGCGTGCCTGGCTGGCCCTACTACCAACCGGTCGCTAAGCCATCGCCTGAGCAGCAGCAGGTGCATGATCGGGCGCAGGCGTTCCTGCGGTCGGCCGGGTTCCGCCAACCGCAATGGCAGGTCGCGTATCGGTGGTACCAACACTACGGCGCTCACCTCGACACGGACTGCGACTGCACCTACGACTCGTTCGATTGGGGGCCATTGCTGCCGGATACTCGCTATTGTCTCGGCTACAACACGCTCGAGAAGATCCTGGCACGGACCGATGAGGAGGTGCCTGAGGACGGCCGCGGCCTCAATGACCAGCGCAGCGACGAGATCATCATGATCCACGATCTGGCCGGCATCGAGCACGTCTTCGAGCCATTGATGGAGCGCCTGCTGGGAAAGCCGATGCGATTTGCGCTGCCGGCGTTCTGACTCAAGGAGAATGACAAATGCAAAATGCAAAATGACCAGGAGCCTTCAGAGCGCCGGGTGCGGCGGGAACGGGGTTCGGGGAGGTCGTCCCGCCCTTTGCAGGGCGGAGGTGTATGGGGCGCGATGGAAACCCAGGGCTGGCCGAGTACGGCTGACCCTGGGCTCAAATCTCCCGCCCCGATTGGGGCGAAGAGGAGCCGGGGCTGGATTCGACAGAGTTCTCTTCCTTGCGCTTGAGGTAGGCCTGGCGGGCGGCGGCGTAGGCTTCGGGGGTGGGGTAGTCGTCGGCGGAGGTGGGTTCGGATTGGGTGGGTTGCGGGTCGGTCTCTCGCCACCACTCCTTGTTGGTGCCGCAGGTCTGGTGGTGGATGCGTGTGATCAGGGGTCTGCACCAGCCGCAACCGGTGCCGGCGGAGAGGCACTCGGAGATTTGCGACGGGTAGCGTGGTTTGGTGAGGCGGCAGAAAGTCTCAATCTTCCGCTTGGGGACGTGGAAGCAGTAGCAGACGGTGTCGTCGGGGCTGAGAGGCATCTTTTCTGATTATAGCAGAGGAGTGAGGCGGGATAAGCGAAAGATGAAGGATGAAGGCGGAAGGTTAAGAAGGGGGGATTGGGCGTGGGGCTAGTCGGCGGAGTCGGTGAGGGTGCGGCAGTAGCGCTGGTAGCGGGTGTCGATCTCTGAGAGCGGGAGATTGAGGTAGTGGGCGAGTTGAGCGCCCGCGACGGCGGGGTTCCACTCGCGCTGGCCCAGGCTGGAGAGTTCGGCGGGGCGGTAGGCCTGGCCGGCGGCAATGTCTGCGAGGTAACGCTGGAAGGCGCTGCGGTAGCGGCCATCCTCGGCTTCGCGGAGGAACATCGCCAGGGCCCAGGTTTGGGCGTAGAACGTGTCGATCTGCTGACGGGGCAGGCCGATCACATCGCCGGCGTGGAGGCGCAGCAGTTTTTCGAGCGGCCAGCGGTTGCCCGTGGTCATGGCGCTGGCGAGCACGCGGCGCCGGCTGGGTGCTGCGCCAATGTTCCATTGCGGAAGGCGGCCTTTCCATTCGACATCCTCGAACATGCAGGCGATGCCTTCTTCGATGGCAGGGGGGATCCGCCCGGCGTAGTTGCGGGCGACGAACTGGTGCCAGCCTTCGTGGGCGGCAACGGCAAAGGTGCCGCGATCGCCCAGCCAGAAGGCGACGAACCAGTCATCGACCGTGTAGGCGCCGCGCGAGATCTTGAGGTAGATGGGCGCATCGGCGCCGGTATTCTTTGCGGTGAAGGCGGCCCATTGCTCACGGCCGGCGAAGATGTAACTGCGCAACGCCTGCTTGGATAGCGGGATGCCGGGAGCGAGCAGTTGGTACTGACGGAATGCTCCTTCCATCAGTTGGGTGAGCTGGTCGAGGGTGTCGGGATCGTCAATGTCGGTGTAGATGCGGTAGTGGGGGCTCACCAGACAAGTGGAGTGCGGGTACTTCAGGTCCCAGGGCTCGTGACGCATGGTGGCCACCGCAGAGGGTGCGGAGGGCCCTGGCGGGCGCGTGGCGCAACCTGTGGCAATGAGCAGAACCAGCGCAAACGAAAGAATGCTGCGCATTCGCGCGCTTTCCCGCAGTCTGGTTTTGGAATACGCTCTAGTCATGGCTTCGGCTCGAGTCGACATTATCAGCATTGGCTGTTTGAGCAAGAACCTCATCTGGGGTGAGCAGTCCGCTGTGCGCACACCGCATGCCACCACGACCCTCTTGCGCGTTGGCAAGCGGCATATCCTGGTTGACCCGGGTCTTCCGCCGGCCGTCCTTGCGGCGCGATTGTACGAGAGAACCGGGCTGAAACCCGACAAGATCGACACGGTGTTTTTGACCAATTTCCGGCCGGCCCATCGTGCGGGTGTAAGCCTGTTCACTCATGCCAAGGTGTTGATCTGCGAGGCGGAGCGCGAGACGGTCCGGCCGGGCCTGGAGAGGATCAAGCAGGAGTTGGGCGATGAGTCGGATGAAGCGCGGGTGATCGACCGCGAACTGGCGATCCTGGATGCCACGCAGGTAGCGGATGACAAGATCGCCGAGGGGATCGACCTGTTCCCGCTGCCGGGATTCACTGCGGGGACGTGCGGGTTACTGATATCGCAGCCGACGATGACCATACTGGTGGCGGGGGATGCCATCCCGACGCAGGAGCATTTCCTGGTGACGCAGGCGTTGCCGGGATCATTTGATGTGGCGAAGGTTGGCGAGTCGATGCGCGAGGTGTATGAGATCGCGGACCTGGTGGTTCCGGGGCATGACAATATCTTCGTGAATCCGCGGATGCAGGGGATGTGAAGATCTGCGTTAACGGATGGCGAGCATGCGCTCGAGGGCAACGGTGGCCCATTTGCGGGTTTCGGGTTCCACTTTGATTTCGTTGACAACTTTTCCCTGCACGAGGTTCTCGATGACCCAGCACAGGTGGGGAAGGTCGATGCGGTACATCGTGGTGCAGAGGCACTGGCAGTCGGAGAGGATAATGATCTTCTTGTCGGGGTTACGCTTCGCCAGGCGATTGACCATGTGAACCTCGGTGCCGATTGCCCACTGGCTGCCGGAGGGCGAGGCGTCGACGAGCTTCATGATCTGCGCGGTTGAGCCGCTCATGTCGGCTTTCTGGACTACATCCCAGGCACATTCCGGATGGACGATGACTTTCATCTGCGGGTACTTCTGGCGGACCTGGTCGATGTGTTCGGGTCGGAAGAGCATGTGGACCGAGCAATGGCCTTTCCAGAGCACGAAGGTGGAGTCGTGCAGGGCGGCGGAGGAATTGCCGCCGAGGTCTTGGCGGGGGTCCCAGGTGACCATGCTGGTTAGCGGATATCCCATGGCGTAGGCCGTATTCCGGCCGAGGTGCTGGTCAGGGAAGAAGAGCACCTTGATGGGTTTGCCGTCGGTCTGAGCCAGTGCCCATTCCAGCACTTTGCGGGCATTGGAGCTGGTACAGACGGCGCCGCCATGCTCACCGACGAAGGCTTTGATGGCGGCCGTTGAGTTCACGTAGGTGATGGGGATGAGCTTTTGGTCGGGGCAGGTTTCTTCAAGCTGCGCCCAGCATTCGAGGGTCTGATCGAGGTTGGCCATGTCGGCCATCGAGCAGCCCGCGCCCAGGTCGGGAAGGATCACGTGCACATTGGGCGCGGTGAGAATGTCGGCCGACTCAGCCATGAAATGCACACCGCAGAAGACGACGTACTTGGCATCTTTCTGGCTGGCGGCATTGCGGGAGAGTTCAAGCGAATCGCCGGAGAAGTCGGCGAAGTTGACGATGTCATCCTGCTGGTAGTGATGGCCGAGGATGACAAGCTCCTTCCCGAGCTTGTGCCGGGCGGTAACGATGCGGGCACGAAGCTCCTCATCGCTGAGCGACTGGTAGATCGGCGGAAGAGGTTGCTGCCAGTTAGTGGCCATGAATTCTGCTTTGATCTTAGGCGGAGAATGATAGCGATTCAGGCGAGCGTTAGTAGAGGCGGCGAGAGATTTGCCATCGCAGGTGAAATCGCTGGCATGGCTGTGGACCTTCTGGTTGCAACGCTGCATTATCATGCCTGACCAGAAGGAGAGGAAGATGGATCGTACGTACATTGTGATGCAGTTGGCGGCCTCGGTGGATGGGCGGATCACTTTTGCGCCGAGCTTGACCATGTTCGATAAGCACCCGGCTGAGAAGCTGCTGCCGGACGGTGGGGCGACCTGGAAGATGGTGGAGATGGCTATTGAGGCCAGTTGCCATCCGCAGGCGGCGATCATGGGCAGCGGCACGGTGATGCGGGAGAGCGATCCGCTACGCGAGTTGCCGCCGTTTGAGGGCGACCCCACCACGCTCCATGACGAGTTCCTGCCTGAAGAGGTAGTGAAGCGAACGACGAATTGGGCGGTGCTGGTGGATGGGCGGGGACGATGCCGGAGTGGGTATAAGGCGACCGAAAACGCGGGGTGTCATATCCTGCATCTGGTTTCCCATGGTGCGCCGGCCGAGTACCTGGCTTATCTTCGGCGGGAGATGATCCCGTATCTTATCGCCGGGCAGCACCATGTGGACCTGGCCGAAGCGATGCGGAAGCTGTGGCGCAAGCTGGATGTGAAGGTGGCCCGGCTCTGTGGTGGTGGCACGCTCAATGGGGCGATGCTGCGAGCGGACCTGATTGACGAGATTCACCTGATCGTGTGGCCGATGATGATCGGCGGCGACGCCACGCCGACGCTGGCGGATTGCCCGGATCTGACCGCGAGCGATCGCCCGGCGAGGTTGACGCTGATCTCGGCCGAGCCGCAGGCGGATGGGAATCTGTGGCTGCACTACAAGGTGGAACGCCAGGCTCTGTCTGAGAAGCCCATGGGACCATCGGTTTCCTAGACAGGGCCTAGCGGCCGGTGAGGAAGTAGTTGTCGTGGCCGGGGATGATGAGGTCGGCGATAGTGCTGAGGCGTGTGATGGTGGCGCTGGCGACGGCGAAGTCGGCGGAATTGTGGAAACCGCGGCGATCGGTGAAGAAGTCGCGGGTCATGACGGCATCGCCGGCGATGACGATGGATTTGCCATCGCAGGTGAAGCGGAGGCTGTGATGATCCAAGGTGTGGCCGGGGGTGGGGAGCAGTGCGATGTCGTTACCGAGAGAAGCGCCGGCGGGCTCGACGGGGCGGGGGTATTGGGCGGTGCTGTTGATGGCCTGGGCGACAGAGGGTGAGGAGAACCAGCGGGCTTTGGCGAAGTGGCGCAGGCCGGCGTGGTGGTCGCCGTGGGCGTGAGTGATGAAGGCCATGTTGATGGCATCGAGGTTCAGGCCGGTGCGGCGATCGAGCTCTGTGGCCATTTGTTTGAGGTCGGCGATGGAGGGATCAACGATGAGCGTAAGCCCATCGCCGCGGATGAGGGTGCAGGTGCACAGGGCCGGGCGATAGGCCTGCTGTTCACTTTCGCCCCAGTAGCGGTTGCGCGACAGGTTGCCGATAGTGATGATGTCCCAGCGATGAATCATGTGCGGTTTCCGGATTTGCGCCGGCCGAGGCGGCGGGCGACTTGCTCAAGTGTCCATGGTAGCGACAATTGGAGACACCCCCAAAGTAAGGAAGGCAACGATGGAATACCATGTCGAGCCCGCTCGGAAAGTACCGGTCACGCGGAAGGTGGATGTGATCGTTGTCGGCGGCGGTCCGGCGGGGCTGGCGGCGGCGATATCGGCAGCGCGCACTGGCGCGAAGACGGTGTTGATCGAGCAATTCGGGTACCTGGGTGGAACGGCGACGGCATCGCTGATGGCGTGCATTAACGGGTTTCGCAATCAGCGGCCGATTGATCCCGAGCGCGGGGCAGCGCAGGTGGTGCGGGGGATCGCGCAGGAGATCGTGCTGAAGCTCAAGGCGATGGGGGGGCTGGGCAAGAGCCCGTATTCGCAGAAGGAGTATCCGACGGAGCCGGGGCAGCTTGAATACAGCTATGCGATCGATACGGAGAAGTTCAAGTTCGTGACGCTCAAGATGTGCGTGGACGCGGGGGTGGAGGTGCTGCTGCACACCTGGTTCTGCGATGCGATTGTCGAAGACAATGTGGTGCGCGGCGTCCTGGTGGAGAATAAGAGCGGCAGGCAGGCGATGCTGGCGGGAGTGGTGATTGATGCCAGTGGGGATGCGGATGTGGCAGCGCGGGCGGGGGCACCGTTCTGGCAGACAAAACATGATGAGCAGAAGCGGCTGAACGATCAGCTCATGTACCGGATCGAGTTCGGCAGCGGCCGGCCCAAAGGTGGATTTGCCTGCGATTTCGGAAGCAACGCGGTGGTCTGGGGCCCTGCGACAGGGCCGATTAATGCTGCGGATGGAGATGAGCTTTCCAAGGCGGAGGTCGGGGCGCGACTGAAGGTATACGAGGACTTTGCCGCGAAGCAGAAAGAGCACCCGGAGTTGGCTGATGCGCGGGTAGTGGAGACGCCGCCGCTGCTGGGCATCCGGCAGACGCGCTTTGTCGAGGGTGAATACAAACTGACGGCGGAGGATGCGATCCAGGGGGCGCGCTTTGACGATGTGATTGCGATCAGCCCATGCGCGATCATCCACTTCTATGGTTACCGCCGGTATCTCGAGCACGATGGATATGACATTCCCTACCGCTGCCTGGTGCCGAAGAAGATCGATGGTCTGCTGATTGCAGGGCGATGTATTTCCAGCCAGCAGCAGTCGTATGAATCGCATCGGGCGATGGTGAACATGATCGCGATTGGGGAGGCGGCTGGTGCGGCGGCGGCGATGTGTGCGGAGGCGAAGGTTGCACCACGCAAGCTGGATGTGGCGCGGCTGCAGCAGCGGCTGATCGAGCAGGGCGTTGAGTTGCGCCGCGGCGGGAGCGCATCATGACAACAGATGTGCCGCGTGTGCGGCTGGGTCGGACAAACCTGCAGGTGACGCGTATCGCGCTGGGTGGCTACCCCTTCGGAGGGGTGAATCGAGTGCGGGGATGGGATCCGTTTACCCCGGAGGGCCGCAAGACGGCGATTACGACGGTGCATGCAGCGCTGGATGCGGGAATCAATTACATCGACACCGCTCCTTCGTATGGCGATGGCAACAGCGAGTCGATTATCGGCGAGGCGACGCAAGGGCGGCGCGATCGGTTTGTGCTGGCCAGCAAGGTGGGCTATGACGGACTCTCGCCGGCGGATGTGGTGCGCAGCGTCGAGAAGTCGCTGGGGCGGCTGCGGACCGATTATCTGGATGTGATCCAGTTTCATGGTGGAATGTATACCGACCAGCAGGTGGAGTTGATCCTGCACGGCGGCCTGGCTGATGCCCTGGATCAGCTTCGCAAGCAGGGGAAAGTACGCTTCATCGGGTTTACGGTGGAGGAGCCCTGGACGGCCCGGTCGCTGATTGCCAGCGGACGGTTCGATGTGATGCAGGTGCGATATAACCTGATCTACCAGTCGGCGGCCCTGCATGTGCTGAACGAGGCGAAGGAGAAGGACATGGGTGTGGCGGTGATGCGGCCGCTGACATCGGGGATGCTGCAGCGGATCGCGCAGTATCTGGCGCCGCAGTGGCAGCAGGCGCATGATCTGTATGAAGTGGCGCTGAAATTTGTGCTCTCGGACAGCCGAGTGCACGTGGCGAATCTTGGGATGCGCTGGCCGGATGAAGTGGTGGAGAATGTGCGGCTGGCACAATCGTTTGTGCCGCCATTCGACATGGCGCAGCTTCCAAGATGGACGGCGGCGATCTATAAATCGGCGGATGAGAGTTCGGGAAGTCTGAACAGTTAAAGAATTTTGGTGGAGATGATGATCGAAGCAATCAAGATACAGCCGCGTATGCTGATGGGGCCTGGTCCATCGGATGTGAATCCTCGCGTTCTGGCGGCGCTGGCGCAGCCGACGGTGGGGCACCTCGATGGGCAGTTCCTGGTGATCCTGAATCAGGTGCGCGAGATGCTGCAGGCGGTGTTCCAGACGAAGAATACGCTGACGCTGGCGGTAAGCGGCACCGGGTCGGCCGGCATGGAGACGTGCGTCGACGATCTGATCGAGCCGGGCGATGCCATGCTGGTATGCATCGCCGGTGTCTTTGGGCAGCGGATGAAGGATGTCGCCCAGCGAGCCGGTGCGCGGGTGACCGCGATTGAGGTGCCGTGGGGGCAGGTCTTCACGGCCGATCAGGTTCGCGAGGCCATTGCCAAGCACGGGCCGTTCAAGGTTGTGGGCATCGTGCATGCCGAGACGTCAACGGGCGCGTTGCAGCCGATCGAGGCGATCGGTCGCGTGGTGCATGATGCGGGGGCGCTGATACTGGTGGATACGGTGACTAGCCTGGCGGGAGTGGAAGTGAATGTGGATGGCTGGGGCATCGACGCCTGTTACAGCGGGACCCAGAAATGCCTGTCCTGTCCGCCCGGGCTTTCGCCGGTGACCTTCAGCGCGGCGGCCGAAAAGGTGATCGCCACGCGCAAGACCAAGGTGCAGAGCTGGTACCTGGATATGAATATGGTGCGGCAGTACTGGGGGAGCGAGCGGCTGTATCATCACACCGCGCCGATCAACATGATCTATGCCCTGCACGAGTCGCTGCGGCTAGTGTTGGAGGAAGGGCTCCAGAAGCGATGGGCGCGGCATATGCAGTGTCATCTGCGGCTGAAGGAGAAGCTGGAGGCGATGGGGATTCGTTTCCTGGCGGATGCGGATCACCGCTTGCCGATGCTCAACACGGTGAGCATCCCGGATGGGGTGGATGATTCGGCAGTGCGCAAGCGATTGCTTGAGGAATATGGCATCGAAATCGGCGCTGGCCTCGGCGCGTTCAAGGGCAAGGCGTGGCGGATCGGGTTGATGGGAGAAAGTGCCACGGAGCGACATGTGGATGCGGTGACGTCGGCTCTGAAGGCGATTCTTCGGTAGCGGCAATGTGTGGCGCGGTTGCCTGATGGGGGTGTGCGGCTACAATCGCCGACCCTTAGGAGCTTGTGCCATGAATCTGGTAGCCGATCTGAAAAGCCGTGGATTGTTCAACCAGGCCTCTGACCCGGATATGGATGCGAAACTGCGCGCTCTGGCGGCCAAGGGTCCGATCGCGGCATATGCGGGGTTTGACCCAACCGCGGACTCGCTGCATGTGGGTAACTTTGTGGCCATTCTGAGCCTGATGTACGCGCAGAAGAACGGATTGCGGCCAATCGCGATCTGCGGCGGGGCCACCGGCATGATCGGTGATCCGGGCGGCAAGACCACCGAGCGCGAGCTGCTGACCAAGGAGACGGTGGCCGGGTATCTCAAGGGCATTCGCGGGGTGCTGGAGAAGTTCCTGGACTTCAATCACCCCACGGCGCCGGCCATGATCGTCAACAACATGGACTGGTTTGCCAGCATGTCGGCGATCGACTTCCTGCGTGATGTCGGCAAACACTTTCGCATCGGCACGATGCTGGCGAAGGATTCGGTGCGGGCGCGGATGGAAGCCAGCGAAGAGGGGATGAGCTACACGGAGTTCAGCTACCAGCTTCTACAGGGATATGACTTCTACAAGCTCTACAAGGAATACAACTGCGTGTTGCAGATGGGCGGCTCCGACCAGTGGGGCAACATCATGAGCGGCGTGGACCTGGTGCGCAAGATCGAAGGCGAAAGCGGCAATGTGCTGGGGCTGACGCTGCCGCTGATCACCGATTCGGCGGGCAAGAAGTTCGGCAAGAGCGAAGGCAATGCCGTCTGGCTGACGGCCGACCGGACCAAGCCATTCGACTTCTACCAGTTCTGGGCTCGCGTTGAGGATGCTGATGCCGGCCGGTACTTGAAGATATTCACCTTCCTGCCTTTGCCGGAGATCGATGCGCTGCTGGCCGAGCATGCAAAGGCTCCAGAGAGACGGCTGGCACAGAAGAAGCTGGCCGAGGAGATGACCAATCTGGTGCATGGCAAAGAGGCCACGGCACAGGCGATCGCGGCGAGCAATACACTCTATGCCTCGGGAAGCGACACGCTGGATGCGGCGGGGGTCGAGGCCCTGGCGGCACAAGGTGTGCCGACGACTACGATACCCAGCACTCAGCTTCAGCCTGGCTGGGGATTGCTGGATGCCGCCGTGGCTACTGGCCTGGCCAAGAGCAAGGGTGAAGCCCGCCGGCTGGTCGCACAGGGCGGACTGTATGTGAACAACAAGGCGATGACCGACGCCAATGCGATGCTGGGAACGAGTGATCTGATCGGCGGCAACAGCATCGTCCTGCGCTCCGGCAAGAAGAACTACCGCCTGATCAGGGTGGGCTAGCCATCAGCAGGTGTTGAGGAGGCAATATGAGACTCAGCATCACCTACCTGTACACGATCTTCAAGTACGGCTATCCACCTTCGGTCGAAGATGACTTCAGGGCGGTGGCGGACATCGAGAAGATGGGGTTTCATTATCTGGAGATGGAAGGGTTGGGACCTGAACATACCCAGCAGGTGTGGCGGCGACGGCGGGACTTGAAGGAATGCCTCGATGACCATGGAGTGCAGGTACACAACTTTTGCGGCGTCGATCCTGAGCTGGTCAGCCTCGACGATGCGCGGCGGCTTGCCGCTTACGAACGGTTCAAGCGGACGACGGAGTTGGGCGTCTATCTGGGAGCGCAGACACTGCATCTGGCCAGCTATGCACCGCCGATAGAGTATCTTGGTGATGCGCCGTACCGGTTGAATGCGGACTATCGATTTGCCAATACGTTTCGCGTGCGCATTCCCGATGGGTTCAGTTGGGACAGCGTCTGGGGTGTGCTGGTGGAGTCATGCCGGCACACGGCCGGGATTGCCCGCCAGTTCGGGCGGACGATCATCATGGAACCGCGCGTTGCGGAGGTGGTCTGCTCGGTGGACTCGATGATCCGCCTGGTCAGGGATGTGGGGATGGACAATTTCAAGGCCAACTTTGATACCGGCCACTTTTCTGCCCAGCGCGAAAATGTGTCGCTGGCACTGATGAAACTCGAAGGCCAGTACGCCAATATCCATGTGTCGGACAACAATCCGGCCGATACCAACCATCTGCCTCCGGGCGAGGGGATCATCGACTGGGACGAGTTCTTCCGGGTGCTCAGACTGCAGCGGTATGACGGGTATCTGGGATTGGACTTGGGGAATCGACCGTCGCTAGTGGAGGATCTGAAAAAGTCAGTGGTCGTGCTGAAGGCGGCGGCCGCAGCGCATGGGATTGCGCTGGAAGTTTGAATTCCGGAATCGGATCGTGGACTCGCTTGTAGGGGTTATGCTTACCAGTAGATGTAGCGTTCGAAGAGCTGCCGTTCACTCGCTGGCAGTTCATTCAGGTCAGGCAACACGTAGCGGTTAGCCTCAACGTCCACCAGGATGCGGCCGGACTTGCCGTAGTCGGTTGCGGCCGATCCGGTGTAACGCAGGATGAAATCACGTGGGCCCAGGTCCGTCTCCACGTCAAAACTGAGGAAACCAGAGAATTGCTTGATCGAGCGGATGCGGCGGATCGTGTGGACGAAGTATCGCCGCAACAGCGAATCCTGGATCAGCTTCTGGGCACTCTCGGGCCAGTCCGCCAGGTCGCGGATCATACCGATCTCCTGCTCGCGATTCTCGGTATCGACAAAGCGAAGGCTGATGTATTGATCGCGGCAGCGAACCGGGAGACAGCGGAGGGCGAAGACACCGTGGTAGATCCGTTCGTTGATCACGGTCAGGTGCAAGGCGTTGCGATCACCCAGGTGGATGGCGGAGTTTTCCGGCGTCATCCAGCGGATTTCGTGGGCGTTGATCGGTGTCAACCCGGTTAGCGGATCGCGCGGCAGATCGGCAAGAGGCACTGGCTCGGTTTTTTCCTTTTCCTTTTGCACCAGTGCATCAATGCTGGCACCGGGGGCGGCGGCCGACTGGATCTCGACCAGCTTGGCGTATTTCCCCTTGATCGCCATCAGCTCAGCGTGGCTTCCCTGCTCGATGATCTTGCCATCATCGAAGACCAGAATGCGATCGGAATTGCGCAAGGTTGAGAGGCGGTGGGCCACCGCAATGGTCGTACGGCCCCGGACAAGATGGGCCAGAGCCAGTTGGATGGCCAGTTCGCTCTCGGAATCGATGCTGCTGGTGGCCTCATCGAGGATCAGCACGCGCGGATCGCACAACAGGGCACGGGCGATACTGGTTCGCTGCTTCTCGCCGCCGCTCATGCCGGCGCCACCTTCGCCGACCCAGGTGTCGTAGGCGTGGTAGCGCCTCATGATGAAGTCGTGGCAGTTGGCAGCGCGCGATGCCGCCAGCACCTGTTCGATGGCGGCATCGCTGCGGCCGTAGATCAGGTTGTCCCAGATGGTGCCGCGGAAGAGGAACGGTTCCTGCAGCACCAGCCCGATCTGCCGATGCAGGTCATGGCGGGCGATTCGCCGCACATCGATGCCATCGATGGACACGGTTCCCTCATCGACATCATAGAAACGGCACAGCAGGTTGATGATGGTGGTTTTGCCAGAGCCGCTGCGGCCGACGACGCCGATCTTCTGGCCGGCGTCGATCTTCATGTTGACGCCCTTGATGACCGGTGTCTGCCGCGTATAGCCAAAGACGACATTGTTAAACTCGATGTCGCCCCGCATCACTGGGATGGCGACAGCGTCCTGGGTATCGGTGATCGAGACGGGGGTATCCAGGACCTCAAAGATGCGGTGGACCTGGGTGGTGAAATTGGTCAACCAGTTGGTGAGCTGCGTAAGAGAACTCAGTGGGCCGTAGAACATGCCCAGATAGCCGAAGAAGGCCATCAGATCGCCCAGGGTCAGTTTGCCGCCGAGCACGCGCTGGCCGCCAATGTACCAGATCAGCCAGCCGCCGGAGGAGAAGACCAAGCCCATGATGGGGTAGAAGGTTGCGGCAGAGAAATCGACCCGGAGGCGGGCGTTGCGCAGTTCGGTTGCCGCAGTGCGGAAGCGATCCAGTTCCCGCTCTTCCTGAGCAAATGCTTTCACCACCCGGATGCCTGAAAGCACGCCCGAGAGCAGGCCGGCCTGGCGGTTGGAGCGGTCCCACAGCCGGTGGTACTTCGGGTAGACAAAGCGATAGAAGGCGACCGTGCCGGCGAGTACAAACGGCGCGGGCAACAAGGTCCACAAAGCCAATTGTGGCGAGATCCGGCACATCATCGTGCCCGAAAGCACGACAAGCAGAATCTGCACCACGAACCCGCCGGTAAGCTGCCCCATGAAATCCTGGATGGCGTTGGTGTCATAGGCGACCCGGCCAACCAGCGACCCGGTGGGCTGGCGATCGTAATAGCTGATGCTCAGCCGCTCCATGTGCTCAACGAGGCGGTTGCGGATGTCGAAGGTAATCAGTGTGCCAACCCGGCTGGAGATGCGGCCATTGATCGCGTTCACCGTTTGTCGGCAGACCGCGACCAAGGCGATCACGCCCACAATCAGCAGCAGCAGGCTGGTCGAGTTCATCTGCTGAAGGAACCCAGGCAATTGCCCCCTGGCGGGATCACCCGTCTTGAGCACGTGATCGACCAGAAAGCCGATCATTCCCGGACCGACCATGTCCAATGACACACCCGCCACCAGCAGCATCAGCATGATCGCGCCCGACGCGGCATAGGGCCGCATCAGCCCAAACAGCCGGGTCATCACCGCACCGCGATGGATGCAGCGCGGGCAGGTCTCACCCGCGAAACTGAGCATCAGGCCGCAACTCCGGCATCGCACCGGATCATGCTCATCTTCATCTTCCAGTTGCAGTTTGTCGCCGGCGCGCAGTTGCTTGAGTCGCTTTACCAGGCGGCCGAACCAGTATTTCTGGCCATTGCTGAAACGTACCAGGTCCAGCCAGACGCCATCTACCTGAGCCTGGACTATCCCGGACCCGACGCCCGCGATGGCTTGGAAGTCCTTGACCTCCGGGATGCCAATCTGCACGGTGGCGACGCCTTTGGTGTCGAATACCAGCAGACGGTCGGCGGTGGCTACCAGCCACTGCGGGACATAATCACCCAGCAGGTCGATATCCGTCTCAATGGCGAGGACTACTTGGGGATCGCCCATGCCGCGAAGGGTGGCGGCCACGGCATCGGGCAACTCCGCCCGCAGGCGGGTAGCTGCCTCTGGAGCCACGGGGGGTGTGGGCGGACCGGGTCTGACGTTGGGCTTGGACCCGTCCTTGGGAGCCGTACCGGATTCATTCCGGTCAACTGCATTCTGCGCCATTGCACTACATCCTCAGGCTTCAAACCCGTCCAAACGTGGAACCGTGGCCGAGCCATTTCAAACTCGTTGTGGTCTATAGGCTCTCCATAATAACACAAAGCAGGCGCAAGTTCAGCAGCCATGCAAAAGATGCAGATGTCGTCATTGTCGCGGGGACACGTGCGACTTGGCGTTTCACAGGCTCCGTTGCGCCGCTTGAACAATCCGGGTGAACTCGCGGTCCAGCTCGGTCGGAATGTGATCCACCTCGTGTTCGCGCAGCAGCCTCAGCCGCAGTTCGACGCAGCGTTGCTCGGTGTCCACGGCGCCGCCGTCGAGCCATGCCTGGAAGAACTGACGGTCGAAGATCTCGGGGATGAATAACTCTTCTCGGAAGCGTCTGGCGGTGTGTTCGCTGTCAATGAAGGTGCCGCCGGGACCGACCTCATCAATAAGGTCCAGTGGAATGGCATCGTCGCTATAGTCCAGGTTGCGCATACAGCTTTCGACATAGCGGATGATTTCGTGCTGCAGGATCAGCATGTCCAGACTGGCCGCCTGATCGACGCCGCAGATCCCCAAGTGGCCGAAGATGTCCGCCCCGGCCGCCGCCCCCAGTGCCAGCGTCACTCCCGCCTCCAGGCCCGCCTGGGCATCCGGGCGCTTGGAGTCGGTCAGGCCGACATTGATGTACACCGGCAGGCCATAGTGTTTGCCCATTTGCGTCATGGCCACGCCGAAGATCGCCTGCTCCGGGCCGGAGAAGATCATCTGCGTCGTGCGCATGTCAAAGGCATGGCAGATGCCGCCATAGCACACCGGCATGCCCGTCCGGATCAACTGGGTGATACACAGACCAGCGAGAATCTCGGCGTTCTCTATCGCTGCCGTCGCAGCCAGGCTCATGGGCGCGGACACGCCCATCTGCGCCATTGGGCCGATGGGTACGGGTAGGTTCAGCTTTGCCGTCTCGTAGAGCAGATCCACCCCGTCGAAGGGGAAGCGCAGGGGACTGATCGGCTCCAGGAACGGATAACAGACCGGGTACTGCTCTGCCCGCTGGGCATCGCCGCGAAGTGCGATCACCATCTCGTTCAGAAACTCAGCGCTCTTTCGGTCGCGGTAGAAGAAAGTGATCGGTTTGGTGGTGTTGCGCAGCATCTCGGCCATCACCGCGACGCAGCGCCATCCGACGGGCAACTCATGGGGGTCGGCCATCGCGCCGGCGATGGTGATCTGTGGCAGAGCATCGGCCAGCCGCGTGGCATTCGCCACATCCTGCAGGCAAGGGAAGCGTCGCGGCTGGGCGATGCCATCCACCCACATCGCCTCACCGCCGATGGAGTTGTAGTTGCGCTTGCCAACTCCGAATTCCGCTTTCTTCGCCAGATCGCGGCCATACAGCGTGTAGGTTTTGCCGGCGCTCTGGCGACACCGCTTCACCAAATCCGCGGGAATCCGTACTCGTTGCGCTGCGAAATCCACCTGGGCGCCGGCATCGGCGAAACGGCTGAGCATGTCCGGATGCGGCAAGAGGATTCCGGTTCGTTGCAGAATGGAAAGAGAAGCCTCGTCAATCCGATTGATCTGCTCCGGGCTCAGTACCGTTACATGCATGCGATCCTCCCACCCGCCCACCTGATCTTCGGCAGATCGTGTTGCGATGCTGCGCAAATGTCAACCCGGGATGTGCAGCATTGACAGGCACGCCGCGTCCCGCTGGAATCCTCCCATGCAGCAGCCAGGCGCCAACGGAAAACTTGAGCATCGAACCAGTCTGCGGGTGCGCTATGCCGAAGTGGATCGTCTTGGCACGTACTATAACTCGCGGGCGCTGGAATGGTTTGAGGTCGGCCGGACGGAGATCATGCGTGCACATGGCATGGTGTATACACAGTGGGAAGAGCAGGGCTACATGCTGCCGCTGGTGGAAGCGCACGTGAACTATCGCGGACGGGCACAGTATGATGACCTGCTGTGGCTGGATGTGAGCATGGAGATGGCGGGGCGGGCGAGCCTGAAGTTCTCGGTGCGCATCACCAACGAGGCAGGCGAAGCGGTTGCCGAAGGGTATACGGTGCACGCCATCGTCCACCCCGACGGCCGGCCGATTCGGCCGCCGGAATGGCTGTTACAGCGGTTCGAATAATGATCGGAGATTTGGCTGCGCGACAGAGTCCAAGGGAAGCTATTGCATACTAACAAAATCCCATTACGATCACACTGCGTTCAATTGGGCTGCTGAACGCAGGTGCTTGCTTATTTAGTTTCTGCTGTTTGAGAGAAACACTTCAATCACACCCTTGGACCGTCCCACTGACAGCGAAAGACAACGATTATGGCGAAGGATCTCCGGTTTCCGGTGCAGGCGCAGACATCAAAACATCTACAACCTAAGCAATCGGGCACCTCACGGACGCCACGACATCGTACCCGTGGTACGGCTATTGCCGGCGCGGCGGAAAGAGTGATCGAATCACTGGAGCAGAGAATCCTTCTGAGCGGGGCAACGTTTGGAACGGCTCATTCTCTTGCCCTTGCCAACAACGCGTACTCACGCGGCATCGCGGCGGCTGACCTGAACAAGGATGGTTATATCGACCTGATCACGGCCGATGAAGTCAGTTGTGCCGTAAGCGTCATGATGGGAAAAGGAGATGGCACGTTCCAAGACAAGGTCAGCTATAGCGTCGGACTCGGCCCCTGGTCACTCACCGTGGGGGACCTCAACAACGATGGCTGGAGCGATCTGGCCACAGGCAATTACATGGGCAATACGGTGAGTGTCCTGCTCAATAACAAAGATGGCACGTTTGCGGCAAAGGCCGACTACGGCGTTGGTGATTTCCCTCAGACTGTGACATTGGGAGACTTCAATCAGGATAGCGTGAGCGATCTGGTTGTGGCCAATTACACGGACAAGACAGTGAGTGTCTTGCTGGGCAAGGGCGATGGCACTTTCCATGACAAGGCCGACTACAGCACCGGCAGCTTCCCTTATTCGGTCGCAGTGGGAGACTTCAACCACGATGGCGTGAGTGATCTGGTCACGTCCAATTACCTTAGCAATACGGTCAGCGTCCTGCTGGGTCAGTCCACGACCGTTGGTGGTATCAGCAATGGTGACGGCGCCTTTGGAGCCAATACCGACTACAGCACCGGCGCCGGCACTGGCCCATGGGTTGCCACGGTGGGAGACTTCAATAATGATGGCTGGAGTGATCTGGCCACCGCCAATGTTGGAAACAAGACGGTAAGCATCCTGCTGAATAAGAGGGATGGTACGTTCCAGGACAAAGTCATTTACGCCGCCGGCTACACGCCCATGGGTATTACAGTGGCGGATTTCAACAGGGATGGCCAAAGCGATCTGGCAGTGGCAAATGCTGATGGAGAATCGTTGGGTATCCTGTTGGGTAATGCAGACGGCACCTTCCAGGCCAGGACCAGCTATACCGTCGGAAACCCCTATTCTATCGTCGCCGGAGATTTTAACGGAGACGGCTGGAGCGACCTGGCTTCCGCCAGCTATCAGGGCTTCAAGGTGGACGTCCTGCTGAATACCACCACCGTGGTTTCTGCATTACCGGCCACTGAGGTGGGACCAGCCTTCCCAGTCTCCTGGACGGGCGCCAACAACGACAGGGGCAGTACCCTCGCGACCTATGATATCTATGTCCGCGATGATGGTGGCGCCTGGACGCTCTGGCTGGACAACACAACCGCCACCACCGCAAGCTATGACGGCTCGTGGGGGCATCACTACGACTTTTATTCAGAGGCGACCGACAATGCCAGAAACGAACCGAGGGTCTTCACAACCCAGGCTCAAACTGAAATACTGACCCCGATCAGTTCCACAGTGGATGCCAGGCACCCTTACAAGTTCACCGATGATTCAGGTGATACGGTTACCATCAAGCTATCGGGCCTGGGTTCAGCCCAGGTGTTGCGCGGGGGCGCGGATCTTGAGCCCCGTGACGCCCAGAGCCTCGTGCTCAGCGGAACCGATGCCAAGTCCTCGTTAACCGTAACCGTCACCGGCGCGAAATCCTCGCCGAAAACGACAACGATTGATTCGATTGATCTGGGCGCGGGGCAGCTCAAGACCCTCTGCGCCCCGGCCATTGACATAACAGGTGCCGGCATCACCGGCTCCGCCGGCAGCTACATTACCTCGATCACCGTGCGTGATCTGAGCAACGGGGCGGATATCACACTGCCAGGTGTGGTCGCCAAGGCGAGCACGAAGCTGACCGCCCGGCAGGCAGGTGCAGGTACTATCCTGAACTTTGGCATGCCGCTGTCGTCGGCCACGTTCATCGACTTTGGTGGCGATAGTATCCAGGCCCTAAGCCTGGGGACCCTGAATGTGAAGGGAATCAAGAACGCCATCGCTGGTGATTTTGCCGGTGACCTGCAAACAAACAGCCTCAAGGCGGCCAGTGTCGCCGGCAGTATTGGCAACGGGACCTGGACGGTGGCCGAGCCGGTGAGCAGCATCAAAGCCGCATCGCTGCTCTCAAGCTGGCATGGGCAATTCGCCGGCAGGATCGGTACGCTGACGCTGACTGGCGACATGGCCGGGCAACTGCAGGCATTGCAGATTGGCGCCTTGACCATAAAGGGAAACATGAACCAGGCCAAGGTGACGCTGGGCTCGGCCGCTCTAGAGGGCTCGGAGGTATTGAAGACACTGACAGTCGGCAAGGCAATGACCGGCAGCACCATTCAATCCATCGGCGGACTGGGAGCAATCTCGTCCGCCACGATGGCGGGTAATGTAATATATGCTGGCGGCGACGACAGTACATTCCCCTCCGGCGTCAGTGGCAGTCGGGATGTGATCCGCGGCATCAAGGTAACCGGCACAAAGGGCTCGGTATCCGCAGCGTTCTCCAATACCAAGATCGCAGCCAAGACCGTGACCAGCCTGTCAGTGGTCTACCCTGATACGGTGGTTGCGTCGAAAGTGGTCACCAGCTACCTGGGCACATTCAGCGTGAAAGAGCTGGTCGGTGGCAAGAGTGTCACAACCACAGTCAAGCCCAAGAACGCACCCGCCGCGATTCCGGATATCAGCGGCGTTGAGGTGGAGTTGGTGTAAGAGATCAGTTGAACGACAAAGCGCGATTTCAAGACCGCTTCTCATACTCGCACGGCTCTGGCGTGGGGCCCGCGAAGGCCGGTTCCGCAAGGGGCATCTATTCCTCAGGGAACCAGGCGTTCATCGTTCCGCCCATGATCAGTTCGATTTCGGACTTCTTGAACTGGGCAACCTTCAGGACGTCTTCGACGGTCTTGCGCTGCTTGGGCACCATGTGCAGGTCGCTCGTGGTGGTATCGGTTCCGAAGATCAGCTTTTCGCGCGGGATGTTCTTGCCCATCAGTTCCTTGATGAGCTTTCCCATGTAGAGTGTGTGATGCCTCGGGAAATACCAAGTCACATTCGTGAGGTCCGCGTAGACATTCGGAAGCCACATCAGCATCCCCGACATGGACTCCTTCCTGTTCTCCGAAGTGAAGTGCGCCATGATGATCTTGAGCTTCGGAAACGCACGCGCCACTGCATCGAGGGTGATCGGCTCCATCCGGCGGCTGGCGACATCCAGCGCTGCGTGGTTTACGGCGGCCACCTCGGGGATGTGCTGGTAGTGCTTACAGATGCCCTCCGTGCCGGCCATGATCCCGGTGTGGAAGAGGATCGGCATGCCGAGTTCTTCGGCTTTGCGGTAGATCGGGTAATACGATCTGTCGTCGTAATCTTTTTTCGGGATGATCATCTTCAGGCCGCGGAAGCCCTGGTTGTACAACTTCTGCACGGTCTGAGGTGTGTCGCCGCGTCCCAAACCGATGTAGCCGAAGCCCACGATGACATCGGGGTGGCGCTTCATCGCGTCAAGGGTGGCCTGGTTGCCTGGCTGCCCGAACATCGGCCCGACAGAGTTTACCGCTGCACGCATATTGAGTTTGCGCATTTCCCTTGCGTACACGTCGATGTCGGTCCCGTAGTTCAGATGCTGGTGGATATCGAAGTACTTCATTATCAATTGACCTCACTGCGCCAATTCCACAACGATGCTCTTCATCTCGGGCTTGCCGTCGCACTTGATCTTCCAGGAGTCCTGCGGGCCCCGGGCGATGTGCTCATCCTTCTTCTCGATGCCGCCTTCTTCCCAGGCATACGCCACCTTTACCGGGCGGAAACCGCCGGCCGGCTGCTTGTAGTCGGCGTCGATCCGCACCAGGAATAGGGTGCACGTGTTGCGCTGCTGGCCGCTGAATCGGACCAGCGCCTGTCTGGCCCCAACCGGCACCTGGTCAACGGTCACGTACTTGCAGATGCCCTGGTAGGGGCCGGTCTGCTTGGCGACATTCGTGAACGTCTTGCCGCCGTCGAACGAGACCGACATCTCCCACTGGTCGCGCACGTCGCGCAGACGCATGTGGCCGCCGAAGCGCAGCCGTGTCATGTCGCCGGGCGTCGCGATCGGTAGAGTGATCGATGCCCCATCGGTCTTGGGCTGGTTGTAGGTTGAGTCGATGTCCTTGAGTTCCGGGTGGAAGTCGCTGAGCACGAGATTGCCGTGCTTCGTCTTGTTGTCCGGATACACCGTGCCTTCGACGGTGATCGTGCCCTCATCCGGCCCGGTCGAGAACGAGATCGTATTCTCGCCCGCGCCCAGCGCTGGCAGTGCCCGCTGCGAGCACTGCATGTCGTGGCTGATGTTCATATCGCTGATCGCCGTGCCATTGCCTGACATGACCAGCCGCAGCCGGTAATCGTATCGCCGCAGCACCGACTTACTGAGGTCGATGTTCTGCGGGCCCGATTGTTCGACCTTGGCCAGCGAGTTCCAGTCCAACCCGTTGTTGTCCGAGAGCAGGATGTTGATCTTGCCACCATCGCCAACCATCGCGTTGAGTTTGAGCTTGCCGTCCAGGTACACGTAGCTGGTGGGCATGCGGATCTCCAGGATTCCCTGCTTTGAGCCATCGGCCAGCGTGACCGACGGCTTGCCCGCGTCGGTGGTTCCCCGCAGGTTCTCAAACCGCAGTGCCGTGCTGGCGAAGGCCTTGTCGGCCAGCGGCGGGGCGTATTCCAGCGTGGCGCTGCCCACGCGGCCGGGGGCGGTGTCCTGCCACTTTTCGAAGAACTGGTTGTTGAACGTCTTGGCGGCCTTATAGAAGTTCTCCTTGTCGCCCGCGAGCGCCCCGGGCGCTCCGCCATCCTTGGCGACGGTATTGACGTCCTGGTTCCTGTGGAACCAGTTGCGCGTCAGGCGTTCGCCCGGGCGCAGTTGCACGTTCACCTGGTAGCCCTGGCTGTAGCCGTATTCGTACGTGAACGGCGTGTTGTTGGTGCCGTCAAACTCCTGCATCGTGGAATACCAGCCGTGCGTTTTGGCCGGCCAGAATCCCGAGGCATCGTAAAACTTGCTGTTGGCCAACAGGGTCGGTCCCTTCTTCCAACTCGTCCAGCCGTCGGCCATATTGAATTCACGGAGCTTGGCATCGTTGGCCTTGTAGCTGGGGTTGTCCTTGAGCCAGCCCTGGACCGACTTGCAGATGTCCTCGACGCTGGCGATCTTGCCATCATCGCGCGTGAAGTAGTTCAGCAGCGAGGCATCCAGGAAGTGCCAGGAATTGTCCCACTTGACCTCGGGGATGCTGTGGCCGTTGATGCCGTAGGCACGGGCCTCAAAGCCCAGGTAACGCGACATGCCCTCCACGCGGGCCGATGCGCAGCAGCACATGCCGTAGCCGTAGACGTTGAAACTCTTGATGGCATCGTGAACGCAGCCTTCGTGCAGTCCCTCGATCGGCGGGATGTCCTGGTAGACGAACATGCAGTTGGACTTCCATACCGCCAGCGCCTTGTCCTGATCGCTCATGCTGTCGGCGATGAAGGATCTCTTCCAAGCCTCCATGCTGCTGACGTCGGGTACCCTATCCGAGAGGATCTTCACGTAGCTGACGATGCCAACCGGCTCTCCGGCAGGCTGGGCCAGTGCGCAAGCCCCCAACGTGGCTAGCGCGGGCACGATCACCATCGTAACGAACAGGCGCGCGTTCATGTGTGTCTCCATTTTGAGCAATTGATGTATCGAAGCAGGCATCGTGCATCTCGCGGCGGCCGCCGTCAACAGGGGTATGGTTGCCGTCACCGCGACCTTACCTTCCGCGTCCGCCCGCCTTCGGCGGTTTCATGACCAGGGGTGGTATCTGACCCTTTGACCACGCCAGGTCAACAGCCTTCGCAATTTCAGTGGTTGCCTCGATGGTTGTCAGATCCTTTATCTCGTTCAGCGTTGCAACCAACTCCGTATTAGGGCAGTTCGCTTGGCAGCTTTCTACAAAGGCGCGATTCCACCGCTTTACGTAGCTTCGCCCATCGTTTGCATTCTGAATGACCTTGTTATGAAGGCCCAAAAAGAACTGGGCATTGCGGGAAATGAAATCTCTGTTCTCCAGGCTGATCTCAAGCAGGCAGAACCTGTTGACGAAGACGAACACATAGTCGTATTGATCTCCGCGAAACTCGATCGGTTGATGTCGCTTCTGCAGTTTGACAGAGTCAAACACTACCCGGCAGTGTTGGTACAGAGATGAATCCAGGGCATTGAGCTTGAGCACCTCGTCGTACTCATCCTTTGGCAAGGTTCCCACCGCCGGCCGACTGGGGTTCATCCGCTTCCTGAACATTTCCGAAGGCCACTTGATCCCGAGATTCTCCGAGAAATAGTTCAGCGACTTTTCAAAATCCTCATAGATACCGACGTGGATCGGCAGAGTGTCTATCGCCGTGGTGACCTTCTTCAGGTGCTCTTCCGTAATGGGATCAGGTGCGTAGATCCGATAGCCAAGCAGGAACTTAATGCAGTAGTTCTGCGTTTCTCCCAATCGACAGTAATCCATGAAACAGGTTGGCTGACGACTTAACAAAGAGAAGAACTCCGGACGCATTTTCAGAAAATGGTACTCAGATACCAGTCTATCGACGGGCTCGCGGAGCATCATAAAGATGCCAGCCGATTTGTATCGATCGAAATTCGCGGGCTCAAAAATATCCGCCGAATTGGATTTCTTGCTATCGTAGTCGATGTGTCGGTAGAAATGATCCAACTCGCCTTCGCCCAGGTCGCCCAGCACGAGTGCATTGTTCATGGCTGCGGTGATGCTGGTGCCGCCGGTTTTGGGAATATGGATGAAAATGGGTTCCCTGTTCATGAATGCCCGAAAATGATAAACGGCACCTCGTCATTTGACCATACCACCGCCCGCCATTACCCTTTTGCCATCAGTCTACGGGAGGATTTCTCATGCGCTGGAGTATCGGTTCTATTCTGTGTCTTGCTGGTTCCGCCTCGCTGCTGGCCCAGGCGCCTGCGCCGGCCACGCAGCCGAGCACCACGCCCACGACCAAACCTTCCGGCCCTCAAAGTCCGACCATCGCCGCGCCCAAGGCCGGGAATGAGAACGCGTACAACGGTTTCATCAGGCGCCATGAAGGTTTCCTCAAGGACAAACAGGCAGCGCTCGCCAAGGGCCCGATCCAGTTCGTTCTGATCGGCGACTCCATTACCGATGGCTGGCGCTCAGGCGGAAAGCAGGTGTTTGATGCCGCCTTCGGCGATTGGAACCCCTACAACATCGGCATCGGCGGCGACCAGACCCAGCACGTGCTCTGGCGGATTGATAAGGGCGAACTCGACGGCATCGAGCCCAACCCCAAAGTCGCCATGATCATGATCGGCACCAATAACATGAGGGCAGAGGCCCAGGACATCGCCGACGGCGTCACGCGCATCGTCAAGAAGGTACAGGAGAAACTGCCCAACACGAAGATCCTGCTCCTGGCCATTTTCCCACGCGCCCCCCAGGCCGCCGATCCTCTGCGCGCCAAGATCAAGGCTGTGAACCAGACCATCAGCGCGCTGGATGATGCGGGCAAAACCGTCGTCTATCTCGACATTGGCGCCAAATTCCTCGCCGAGGATGGATCGCTGCCCAAAGACATCATGCCCGACTTCCTGCACCCCAATGCCAAGGGCTACCAGATCTGGGCCGATGCCGTGAAGCCCACCATCGAGACGATGATGAAGTAGTCCGATGCCTAAGAGTACCCGAAGGCAATTCCTCCAGATTGCGGCTTCGACAGCGGCGGCACTGGCAACGGCTCCGTTTCTGCGAGGCCAGCCGACGACGAGCCAGAGCATTGCCCCGACGATGCCCGCTCTCAAACCAGAAAGGAGATCCATGCCGGCGTTGAAACTCAACTGGGTGAATGAATCCATCGACTGCGGCCCCGACCCTCTCATGGGTGCTCCCATCCGTCAGCTCACCAATTCCAAGCTCCTGAGCTGGGGCTCCTATTGTGAGCAGATCTACGCCTCAACCGATGGCAAGCGCATCGCCTTCATGCGCCGGCCGCCCGGCGACGCGACTCCCATCGATCTCTGGGTCGCCGACCTCGATACCCACGAGATCGCCCGCGTTGGCCCCTCAGCAATAAACCTGATGGCCTCAACCCCATTGATGGACAGCGTCTACTACATCCGCCCCGGCGCTGCGGGCCAGAGCATCCTCGTCCGCTTCAACCTCCGCACCCTCGAACTCGACGATGTCTTTGCCTTTCCCGACGATCTTCGCCCCGGTACTCCCGCCGTCTCCACTGACGAGCACTGGTTCGTCAGCAACCAGCGTCTCCACGACACTGTCTATGCCCTCTACCGCATCGACCTGCGCAACTCGCGCTGGGAAGTCATTCACGAACAGAAGGACATCTGCAACACTCACGCCCAGGTCGAGCCATCCCTCGGCCGCGATGTGCTGATTCAGCAGAACCGCGGCTGCATCCTCGACGCTAAGGGCGGCGCCATCAAGATGGCAGGCGATGAAGGCTGCGCCCTCTATGTCATCGACATTGACGGCAAGAACCAGCGCTACCTGCCCCTGGGCACTCCGCAGACCGCTCCCGTCGATGGCCACCAGTGCTGGATCGGCCGCACGGGCAAAGTGCTTGCCGCCCTCTCCGGCGCCAGCCCCCGCATCGTCGCCCCCGGCGACCTCAAGGCCCGCGACATCCTTCCCGGCTTCGCCTTCATCCACGTCAGCGCCAGCGCCGACGGCCGCTACATCGTCGCCGACGCCGGCGGCCAGCGCATCGTCTTCCTCGGTAGCTTGGAAACCGGCAAACTCCTCCATTTCTGCCATGCTCCCTGCTCGCGCAGCGGCGGCCACGAAACCTGGGAGGAACCGTACATGACCCCCGGCAACCGCCACATCATCTTCAACTCCGAACGCACCGGCCACGCCGAACTCTACGCCGCCGCCGTCCCCGACCACGTTATGACGTACCTGAACGCCACAGGAGCCTGATCCCGTTTCGCGGCTCCGAGGAGCACGTCCTGGCCTCGACCTGGTGTTCCTGGGCACGCGGCTCGTTTTGACATTGGTCGAGTCGTATCGGATATTGCCCGCGTTCGACGATCGAGATCCGTACTTCATCAACAGGAGCAACATGTCGTTTCGCAACCTCAGTCCGCAGGGAATGTTTGAGAAGATGGCGCTGGAACACGTTCCAGAGTTCCGCTTCAAGGCAAAGAACGCCCAGGAATTTGCCCGCTGGAAGAAGGCGGCCTATCCGCGCGTGATCGCAACGCTGGGCGATTTCCCCAAGCGCGTGCCGGCCGATCCGATGCTCCTGCTCGAGTATGAGCACGATGGCCTGCTCAAGCAGCGCTGGCTGATCAACGTTGGCCCGCATATCGCCGCCGAGTTCCTGATCAACTATCCCAAGGACCTGAAGAAAGGGCAGAAACGCCCGGCCATTCTCTGCTGCCATGGCCATGGCAATTACGGCAAAGAGCCTGTGATGGGCAATGATTCATCCGCCGAACTGCGATCGGCCATTGCCATGCACAAGTACAACTATGGCCATGTCATGGCCAAAGCGGGATATATCACTTACGCCATTGACTGGATCGGCTTTGGCGAACGCAACGACGCCCACCGTCCCAACTTCCGCAACAATGCCGGCGGCCGCGACTGGTGCAACATCTACTATCTGCATGCCACCATGCTGGGAACGACCTCGCTGGCCATCAACGTCACCCATGGCCAGGCCGCGACCGACTTCGCGTTGACCCTTCCGCACGTCGATGGCAACCGTCTTGGCGTGATGGGACTAAGCGGCGGCGGGACGATGGCGCTGTGGATGGGGCTCGTCGATAAACGAATCAAGGCAACGGAAGTGATCTGCTACAGCGACCTCTTTGCCTATTTCGGCATTCGCGACACGAACTACTGCGGCATGCAGGTGGCTCCCGGGCTGTTCAAACTGGTGGACCTGCCCGATCTGCAGGGCCTGTTGGCGCCAGCACCGCTGCTGATCGACATCGGCGCCAATGACAGTTGCTTCCGCCCGGATCAGTCGATGGTCTGCTACAAGCAACTTCAGAAAATCTACAAGGCGGCCGGCGCATCCGACAGCCTGTGGCTGGATCTGCATCCCGGCGAGCACGGCTGGGGCGGAAATAAGTCCGAGGCGTTCTTCGGCAAGCATCTGGGCGCGGCATCGGTGTAGGCGCGGGCTCTTCTGCAGCGGTCATTGACGCTGCGCCAGTGCCATCTAGAATCAGCTCTGCCCGGTGGATGTTGGAAACCCACACACAGGCAAAGGAAGCAAAACTATGCTCAAACTCTCCGCGTTTGCTGACGAGATCTCTCCATCCATCGATGAACAAATCAGCGTGTGTCAGGAGAATGGTGTCCACCTGATTGAGTTGCGCGGCGCTGGCGGCAAGAACGTCATGGACTTTGATGATGCCCAGTGCGCGGACATTCGCACCAAGCTCAAGGCGGCCGGCATGGGCATCTCCGCCATTGGTTCACCGATCGGCAAGGTGAAGGTTACCGATCCCTTCGAGCCACACTTTGATCGATTCAAGAAGGCGGTTCAGCTTGCCGAGTACTTCCAGTCGCCGTTGATCCGCATCTTCAGTTTCTATCCACCGCGCGATGGCGAGCTCATGTATGCCTATCGCGACGAAGTAATGCGCCGGCTTGAGGCAATGGTTGAGTACGTTGAGAATCGCGATGTCATCCTCGTGCATGAGAACGAAGGACGCATCTATGGTGAGATGGGCAAGGAATGCCTGGATATTCTCCGCACCGTGAACTCGCCGAAACTGCGGAACTGTTTCGATTTCGCCAATTTCGTGGTGGCCGGGCAGAACCCCAGGAATTGCTGGGCTGATCTGAAACCGTACCTCGCCCACCTGCACATCAAGGATGCGCTGTATGAGGGCAAGGTGATGCCGGCCGGCCAAGGTGATGGTGGTATCGCGCCACTATTGGAAGATGCCTTCAAGAGCGGCTATCGCGGCGTGCTGACCCTGGAACCGCACCTGGCCCACGCCGGCCAGTTTGCCGGATTCTCCGGGCCCAAGCTCTTTAAGGTTGCCGTCGATGCTCTGAAGAAGATCTGCCAGGAGAAGCAGATTCCGCTGGCATTGTGAATGTCTTAGGCGCGTCGACGTAAGGGCGACGGTGCTGCTTCGCCTTGAGTCTGCCCTGATTGACCGTGTCCCGGCGTCGGCCTATTGTTGTTTCTCATGAACCAGATCGTTTCTCGACTTACGGTCGTCGTACGTTAGGCCGGTCGCAGTGGGAATGAGCGTTCGCTAACGCGAGGATGCTTACCATTGCCCGGCCCACTTCGGTTCCTCGCCTTGGGATTACACCATATTGGCGAGGAAATGTGGCATCTCTTGCCTCAAGTTCTTCGTAACACATTGAATGCTTAGCACCTTGCCGATAGAGTCGGCGACCTTACGTAATTGCAGGTGAACCCATGAGCAGCACAACAGCCCATTCAAAGCCTTCCAAAGCCGAAGCACCTCAGATCGAGGTGGGCAAGTCCAACGCCCGCTTCAAGGGCAAGACCGGGGCTCAGATTGTCCATGACCTGATCGTCGATACGCACAAGACCGAGGTCATCTTCGGCTATCCTGGCGGAGCGATTCTGCCTGTCTTTGATGTGCTCTACAACACACCTGCCAAGTTCATCCTGACCCGTCACGAACAAGGCGCCGGCCACGCCGGCGATGGCTATGCCCGCGCCACCGGCAAGCCGGGCGTGTGCATCGTGACCTCCGGACCGGGCGCCACCAACATGGTGACGCCGTTGGCAACCGCGCAGATGGATTCGATTCCGCTGGTGTGCTTTTCCGGCCAGGTGGCAACCAAGGCCATCGGCAACGATGCCTTCCAGGAGGCTGACGTTACGGGCATCACGCGGCCCTGCACGAAGTGGAACTACCTGGTGAAGGACATCCACGATCTGCCGCGGATTGTGAACGAGGCCTTCCTGATTGCCACCAGCGGCCGCCCCGGCTCGGTGCTGGTGGATCTGCCCAAGGATATCACTTCCATGGTCTGCCCGGAGGAACTAGATGACAGACCCCGCGCTCACATGGAGAAGCGGCGCAACTCCTATGCCCATTCCGGACATGACAAACAGGTGATGGCGGCGGCCGAGCTGATCAACAAGGCACACAAGCCGGTGCTCTATGTCGGTGGCGGGGTGATCATCGCCAATGCTCACGAGGTTCTGCGCAAGCTGGCGGCCAAGGGGAACATCCCCGTGACCACCACGCTGCTGGGCCTGGGCGCGTTTGATGAACTGGATCCAAGGGCGCTGCATATGCTGGGGATGCACGGAAGTGCCTATGCCAACTATGCGGTGCAGGAGAGCGACTGCCTGATTGCGGTTGGCGCACGTTTCGATGATCGCGTGACCGGCAACCTGGCGACGTTTGCGCCGCATGCGAAGATTATCCATATTGATGTCGATCCCTCCTCGATCTCGAAGAACGTGGATGTCGATGTGCCGGTGGTCGGTGATGCCCGGCTGTGCTTGGAAGAGATGCTTGGTTATATCGAACACCACGACCGCACTGAGTGGTTTGCCCAGATCAACGGATGGAAGAAGCGCTATCCGTTCCGCTATCTGGATGATTCGAAACTGATGAAGCCGCAGGCGGTCATTGAGGAAATCTACAAGCAGACCCACGGCGATGCGATTCTCGCGACCGGGGTCGGCCAGCATCAGATGTGGGCGGCCCAGTTCTACCGCTGGCGTTTCCCGCGACAGATGATCACCTCGGGCGGTCTGGGCACGATGGGCTATGGTGTGCCATCGGCCATGGGGGCACAGCTCGGCCGGCCCGACAAGATGGTGATTGACATCGACGGCGACGGCTCGTTCATGATGACGATGACGGAACTGGCGACCATCGCCGAGTACAACATTCCCTGCAAGATCGTTATCCTCAACAACAACTTCCTGGGCATGGTCAAGCAGTGGCAGGACCTGTTCTATGGCCACCGGTATGCCGGCACGGTCATGAAGAACCCGAACTTTCCCATGCTCGCTGAGAGTATGGGCGTCAAGGGTCTGCGCTGCGACCAGAAGGGCAACATCGCGGCGAGCGTGGCCGAAATGCTCAAGCATCCCGGTCCGGTGGTTGCCGAGTTCTGCGTTGAGCCCAGTGAGCATGTGTACCCAATGGTGCCGGCCGGCAAGGGCCTGCATGAGATGGAATTGGGCACGCTGGCCTGAAGCAGATACACTAAAGCTGCAAATTCAAGCATGTTCATCCCGTTCCGATGGGATAGACATGCCTTGCTGTATTGGGACCGAAGGAGCGCGCATGAGCGAGGAATTGCCCGAGGATCTGTTTTCCCCATTCAAGAAGCAGGGCCCGGCGCCATGGGATGCGATCTGGGGTCTGGCCTGCCGGCTCCCGGCCGATGCGGCTCTGCTCGACGAGACGGTCGAACAGTTCGACTACCTGGTCGAGGAGCCATGGGAGGACATGGACTGTGAATTCATCTATGTTTGCGCGGTCTTCGCCGTGGCCGCAGCGCAGTTCTCGCCCGAGCAGAGGTCCGTTATCCTGGCCAGCTTGAGGCGGGGCATGCAGCATCTCGATGGCCGCGCCGACCTGGCCGAAGCCGCCCTTAGCAATACCCTGGCGAGTTTCGGCGAACCCGGCTACGTGGAGGATCGGCCGGTGCAGCAGTGGGTCGAGCAGTTCAGCAGCGCCTTCGACGAGTGGGTGAAAGAGATGGACGCGGGATTTACAGGCTTTGGGCCGTCGAGCGATGAGGATTTCGCTGACGAGGAGGAGTCGGGCAGTGAGGAGGAGGATGCGGAGGAAGATGGCGAGTCAGATGAGCAAACAGGCCGTTAATGGCCACGCCGAAGTAGCACTGCTGAGCCCGCCTTTGTAACATCTGGACTTCTTCTCAGGAGACCAAACGATGTTGCTTAATGCGAATGACAAGCTGGTGATGATTGGCGATTCGATCACGGATGCGGGCCGTGCGCAGCCGTATGGTGAGGGGCTCTTTGAGCCGTATGGCCGGGGATATGTGAATCTGGTCAATGCCCTGCTGGGCGCAGTGAATCCGGACCTGATGATTCGCGTAGTCAACGTCGGCACGAGCGGCCACACCACCCGCGACCTCAAGAGCCGCTGGCAGCGTGATGTCTTCGACCTCAAGCCGCAGTGGGTCTCGTGCATGATCGGAATCAACGACGTCTGGCGGCAGTTCGATATGCCCTGGCAGACGGAAGTGCATGTGCTGCCCGATGAATATCGCGCGAACCTGGATGAACTGGTTGGCCAGACGGTGGGCAAGGTGAAAGGGATGGTGCTGCTGACGCCGTACTATATCGAGCCCAACCGCAATGATGGCATGCGCGCCCAGATGGACCGCTACGGGGCGATCGTGAAAGAGATCGCCGCTAAACACAAGACGCTGTGTGTGGATACCCAGGCGGCGTTCGATCGCGTGCTCAAACAATACTATCCCGGCACACTCGCCTGGGATCGCGTCCACCCCAGCAGCATCGGACACATGGTGTTGGCCAAAGCGTTCCTGGATGCATTGGGGTTTGTGTGGAAATAGGTTTGCGTTGCCGGTTCGCAGCGCAGACGCACGGCCCACCTGGACGGCTCTACCTATTGGCCAGAGCAACGCGGACTTCCTCCAGCAGGACGGGGGTGGGGATTTCGTACGGCCGGAACTTTTCGGCGGTGCCTTGTTCTTCACTATATGACAGGGCGCGGAACTGGCCAAGTTTGTTGGCGGCGGGGGAGTCGATCAGGTTGCTGGAGTCGGTGGCGCTCATCTGGAAGAGAACGCGGTGGTCAAACTCGCGGAGGACGCCGCGTTCGAAGGTTCGATCGAGGGTGACGGCGGTGTCGGCCCAGGCGATGACGTGGATGCCCAGAGATGGGCCTTCGGTGATCAGGCGGGCAAGCTGCTTATCGGCTTGCGGTTTCTTCTCCTCGCTGGAGAGACTGAAGGACTCCTCCTGATGCCGGAGAGTCCGATAACGCTGAATCGCGTAGACGAAGAGGTAGACCGCATCGTGTCGGTCATGCGATTCGGTGATGCGGGAGTCGAGTTCTTCGACGAGTTCGTTCAGGGCAACATCCACATCGCGGTAAGAGATGTTCCGGGATGGTAGGGGCAGAGCCTCGGTGGTGCGCGAGAGAGTGTCGGAGAGGGGAGAGTCGGCGGGAGTACCGTCGAGAATAACGAGCCTGGCGGCATCGGGTGCGTGTTGGACGGCGAGAGAGATCATGACCGAACACATGATGGAGAGGGCCAGCTCATCCTGCTGGCCGACCATGAGGAGGTTCGCACCGCTCTGGGGTCGGAAGATGGCGGCGGTGGGATCCTTGATGGAGACGGGTTCGCCCATCCAGCCGAGGACGGCGTGGCTGGGCGCTGGGCGCGTAGGCGAATGGAGCAGGAGCATGAGGCGGGCGTTCTTGTGGAGATCGGCGGGGGCGTTGCCTTCGAAGACGACCGACGGCGCGATTTCGATGCCGCTGCTGCGTGTACGCTCCTGCACAAGCTCCAGATAGCGTTCGCGCTGCTCATCGGGGAGGAAAGCGATCTGGAAGGGACTGTTGGATTCAACCAGACCCCCCGCGTCGTTGTAGATTGCTTCGCCGGGGCGCGAGAGCAGGCGGGCGGCGGAGTTGTTGTCGCCGAGAATGAGCTGCGAATCGGTTTCGCTGCACTGCAGGGCAATGCGGACAGCCATCTGCCCGAGAGTGCTGCGGGCGAGTCCTGAGGAGCCGCCGATGGTCTGTGAACCAAGGACCAGGTGAACGCCGAAGGCACGTCCCTGGCGGACGAGGCGATCGAGCAGGACCGCGGCTTCCTGGCCGAGTTTGTCATCTTCCGAGAAGAACTCCTGGAATTCATCGATGAGCAGAACTGTGCGCGGGAGCCGCTGCCTGGTGTTCTGCCGGTATGTCGCAATTTCCTGAACTCCGGCCGCCCGGAATAGTTCGCCGCGGCGGGTGAGTTCGGCATCGACACGCTGCAGAACACTGAGGCCGAACTCGCGGTCGGACTCGACAGCGATGGCGCGGGCGTGGGGCAGGCGCTGGGTGACGTAGGCCTTGAACTCGACGCCCTTCTTGAAGTCGACGAGATAAAACTCCACTTCATCAGGCGAATACCACATCGCCATATTGGTGACGATGGTGTGCATCAGGTTTGATTTACCCGATCCGGTCTTGCCGGCGATCAGCGCGTGCTGGGCGACGCCGACGCCGAGGCGCAGTGACTGGAGGCGCGTGGCGCCAGACTTGCCGATAGCGATCTTGAGATCTTCGCGGGAACTGGCACTCCAGAGTCTGGCGGCGCCGGGGGCAATGGTATCGAAGGGAACTTCAACACGCTTGGCTTCGTGGGCAGCGCGGCCGACCAGGTCCATCACGCTGGTCAGCATCTTCTCGTCGGGTGGCGTATCCAGCGTCAGCGGGAAACGGGAGAAGACATCGTCGATCCAGGTGGTGCGGCCCTCCTTGATGCGCAGGTAGATTGAACGTGCGACCAGTTCCTCGTAGCGCGAGCCGGCCGGGAGTTGCTGGCGGGTGTCGCGAATAATGATCATGTAGACACCGCAACGGGCGCCGCTGGTGGCGATACTGGCAAGCCGGCGCAGCGATTCGGTCTCAAAGGCGGTGGGGAAATCGGCGATGACGAGGAAGCGCACGGGTTCGGCCAGTTCGCCCGCCTGGGCGTTGTACTGGTCGATGGTCTGGTATTCGTTGCGGAGGTACTTCTGGATCACGGTTTCCATGTGTTCGGTGAGATCGGCGAGGCGCTGTTCGATGTGTTCATTTTCGGTCCAGATACGGCCACCCACGAGCGACTCGTCATGGTCGGCGAGGTGCATGAAGCCGGCAAAGCTTTGACCCAGGCCGACCGGGTCAATAATGGTGAGCTTGGCGCGGCCGGCGGGGAGATGGGTCAGCAGGCGAGCCACAACCATGCTGGCAATGTTGATGGCCTGGGCGCGGCTGGCGTGGTCGGTTTCGATCAGCATGGAGCCGCGCTGCGGGAAGGCGAGGACGGCGGGAATGGTGATGGCATCAGGCAGGGCAAGGCGCTGGGGCACGTGCGCGGTAAGAGTGCGCAGGTCAACCTGAAGTTTGCCAAATGGGATGGAGCCAGGAAACTCCTTCGGGCTGCGCCACTGCTCCCAGGCTTCGGGCGCCCAGGAGAGTGGAGCGGGGGGGGCGTGGTCGGCATCAGCGAGCAAGCGGGCCAGAGTCTTCAGGCCGCCGTTCCAGCGATTCTGGAGATTGGTGCTGCGCTGCTCGTACTCGTGTTGGATCCTGGAACTGCCGGATTGATCATCTGCATCGATTCGGGCTTTGGTGTGGGCGTAAGCGTGTTCGGCAGCCTCCGTGGCAGAGCGGTGAAGTTCCGTCAGTTCGGCAACGCGGTCGGTGCGGCCCTGGGCGAGCTTGTGCGCAGCCAGAGATGAGTTTTCATCCAGCTCGGCAAGAAGACGGGATCGCGTTTCGGCGGCCTGCGTCTGCAGGGGCCTTGCCTTGTCTCGAGCGCCTTCGACTTCCAGAGCGCACTTCCTGCGTTCATCATGCTCGCGCTGCTTCCGCTGCGCTTCACCGCGGGTGAAGCCGCTTTCATTGGCGCGGCGCGCGAGGTCAAGGCTCTGCAACAGGGGCACGCAGATGCCAACCACCTGCGCGCGAGCCTTGCGACGGAGTTGGATGGAGACAACAATGCAGCCCAGGATTGCCAGCACGGCGGCAACGGCCGCCCCGATCCACGAGGCTTTCCCGGGCGGCATAATGTAGGCGATGCCGGCCGTAATAGTCGGGCAGAGCAGGATGCCCGCGAGGTAGGGTGTTCCGCCGGCAACGACGCGAGGCAGCCGCAGCTTTCCGAGGCTTTCGAGCCGCTCGGCGGCTTTGGCCAGTTGTTCCTTGTAGATCTCGTCGGGTTTCTCATCGATCTGGCGGCCTATCTCCTCACCGGCCAGCGGTTCGAATGCGATTTCCATCTGCTCCAGGCGCGTTCGCGCCGCGTCGAGCGAATTGGAAATGTGGTCGATCTCCGCGATGTGTGTGGCATACTGCTGTTTGGCCTGGCGTGACTCGATCTCTACCTGAGTCTGGACGGCCTCGAGTACACTCTCGGCCAGCCAGCGAGCCTGTTCCGTCTTCTTCTTTACCTGTTCGTCGCTGGAGAGCTTGTTGTTTTCGATGCTCTGGCGGGTCTCCCGGGTTTTCTGGTCGAGGCTGGCGGAATCGGTTGAGTAACGTTCCTCGATGCGGACAAGCTTTTCGTCGCGGCGTTGGTCGATGGCGGTGAGGTTCTTCTGACGGTTCTGTTCATTCTGAGTGCGGGCGTGGCGGATGCGCTGCTGGTGTTCAGCAAGCTGTTGCTCATGGTCGGCTTCGATCTTCTGCTCATCCTGGGCACACTCAATGCACAGGGTGGTGAGCTGCTGAAGCTGCTTGCGCTGGGGATCCTCGGCGATAGGCGGATTCGCCGCGATGGCAGTCTTCGTGGTGGCGGGTACGGTCATTGCTTTTACTCACAGTCTTGCGTGATCTTGTTCAGAACAATGTTCATGTGATCCATTGCGGCAACAGCCTTGCGAACCTCGATCTCAAGGGGCAAGAGGTACTGCTGCTCGAAATACTGGGCGCGGGCGTCATTCCAGTCAGAACGCACCATCATCCATCGGTTCATCAGATCGCGGAATACCTTGGTGAGTTGGCCGCGGCTCTCAACCAGTGACATCGTCGGTTCCTTTCTTTGGTTGATCGGGTGTCGAGGAGGGAGAGGGCATCGCCTGATCGGCGGACTCGCCGCCGCGATCCATGTTTCCGGGTATATCCAGCGGCGCTGCTGGAGTGCCTTCCGGGGTGCTGATGCCGGACGATAGAGTAACGTATTCATCGAGCGTGGACGCCATGCGTTCCAGGGCGGCGACTGCCTTGGGGAAATCGCTGACCAGCATGGACCCCAGTCCCTGGACGCCACTGCGATAGTTCTCGATTTGCTTCTCCAGCAGCGGCACGCTCTTCTTCGTGCGCACCAGGCGCTCCTCGGCGTGTTGCAGGGCGGCGACGGCAGCTCGCAGAATCTTCTCTTCATGGAATGTCGAAGGCGTTCGTCCTGAGGAATCTTTGAACAACTGCTTCTGCCGGATGGCCTCTTTGGCGCGGCCGACCGCTTCAGTCCGTTTGCGGATCTGTACCTGCCAGTAGGCGAGTTGTTCACCTTCCAGCCACGATTTGGTTCGGCTCATCTCCGCATCAGCGTTGAGCAGGGCGGTATCGGCATGGCTGCGGAATTTCAGCATGGCCGCCTTAACCACCCGGAACACATCAAGATCATCGACTTTAGCCCCTTCGGACATAGCCGCACGCTACCTTTGCCTCAAGTATTGTTCGACCAGCGTTGCTTTCTTGTTCAAGAACGCTGAATGTTCTGAGGCGGCATTGACGAAGACCGAAAGATTCTTGGCGGTCTCAGCGAATGCTTCGGCGAACTTACGCTGTTCCTGGTCGCGCCAGGTGGCTTCCAGGTTGTTCATCCGCGAGTGCAGTTGCCCGAGCAGGGATTCGAGGTCGGCGGTGAAACGCTTGAGGTCGTTGGCAAATCGTCGCAGCTCCGCGGGATCGACATTGGCTTTGGACATCGAGATAACTCCCTAAGGCAGCGAATCATACCACAGGCAATGGGTGAAGTGCACGTGGCGCCAGCAACAGTCATCTCATTGCCAGTTGTCACGGTCGGCCATAGCATGCGTTCTGGACATCAACAGATCAGGCAGGTAGTTTTGGCTGATAGCTCTCTTAAAAACAGGCAGGATGCGGGTGATCTGGCCGATTGGGCCGACCCCACGGCAGTCGAGTCTCCGCCGGTGCTGGCGCTCCATCGCGCAGCGTTGCCGGCCGTGACGGTACGGTCGGTCCTCCTGTTGGCCATGCCGGCCATTATCGAGCAGATCATTCAAGGGGCGGTGGGGTTGACCGACACGATCGTCGCCGGGCATATCCCGGGCGACGAGCGGACGGTGGCGGCCGCATCGGCGGCTGTCGGCGTGATGGCCTATATGCAGTGGCTCTCGGGCTTGCTCAATAGCGCATTTGCGGTTGGGGCAACGGCCATTGTGTCACGCTCGATCGGCGCGAACCGGCCGCGGGTGGCGAACCGCGTCGCAGGAACCGCCCTGACCGGGGCGTTTGTTGTCAGCGGTGTTCTTGCCATATTGATGTTCATCTTCTCTCACCAGGTGGCGGGGTTTGCGGGTTTGCACGGGCTGGCGCTCGAGTTCGGCACGCAATACCTGCACATCATGGTGATCACCATCGCGCTGCAGGCTGCTTCGATGATCGGCATGGCGTGTCTGCGCGGCGCCGGCGACACGATGCGGCCGATGATGGTGACGGCCGGCGTGGCGTTGATAAACATTGTGACGACGTCCTCATTCTGCTTCGGCTGGCTTGGGGCGCCGGCGTGGGGGATTCGCGGCAATGCCTTTGGCACCATGATTGCCTACCTGCTGGGCGGGATTGCCACGATGGTGCTGCTGTTGGGTGGCTGGAGCAAGGTGAAGCTGCAGATGCGTCACTTGCGCATCGTGCCGCACATCATGATGCGACTGCTGCGCATTGGGCTGCCTTCGTGGGTGGAGGGGATGCTCTTGTGGCTGGGGCAGTTCCTGATCGTGATCTTCGTGATCAACTCGAATGATAGCGCGCTGAAAATCGATGGCGTGACGATGGCAGCGCACAATGCGGTAATTCGAATCGAGTCGCTGGCGTTCCTGCCAGGGTTTGGGTTCGGCATCGCCTGTAGTGCATTGGTGGGGCAGTACCTGGGCGCCAAACGAGTGGATGAAGCAGAGCACGCCGCGCGACTGTGCAACCGTCTGGCGACCGTGACCATGACCGTCCTGGCGATTCCGATGGTGGTGTTTCCACAGCCGCTACTTTCGCTGATGGTGAACTCGCCTCCGGTCGTGAAACTGGCGGTCTGGCCGCTGGTCCTTGCCGGGCTGGCGCAGCCGGGCTTTGCGGTGAGCATCACCAGAGGCGCAGCGCTCAAGGGTGCTGGCGAGACCGTCTTTCCCATGCTGGCAACAGCGTTCGGGATGGCTGTGGTGCGCGTGCCGATCCTTCTGGGGGCGTTGTATGTCTGCACGCGGATCGGCCGCCCGGGTCTGGGGCTGATGGCGGTCTGGATCGGGATCTTCGCCGACCTATCTTTTCGCGGTGTCTTCAATTCGCTGGCGTTCCGGCGCGGGAGTTGGAAACACAAGCGCGTGTGAGAGTCAAGGCACCTCCTCACCGGTGTGTGTCAGATGATATTCGTAGGCATCGACCAGCGCCTGCCAGCTTGCGTCGATGACATTGTGGCTGACGCCGATGGTGCCGAATAATTCGACGGTGCCATCGGACCGGGCGCGTTTGGATTCGACGATAACGCGGACGCCGGCGGCGGTCTCCTCGCGGCTGTTGATCACGCGGACTTTGTAATCAGTGAGATGGACGCCGGCTATCTTCGGGTAGTGGTGGATCAGCGCCTTGCGCAGTGCGCCATCGAGGGCGTTTACCGGGCCATCGCCCTCGGCAACGTGATGCTCGCTGGTGTCGCCGACGCGCAGCTTTACCGTCGCCTCGGCGATCGGGGTATGATCATCGTGCTTGAGCACCACCACGCGATAATGATCCAGTGAGAAGAACGGCATATAGCTGCCCATCACCCTGCGCAGGAGCATCTCGAAGCTTCCTTCGGCCGCCTCAAACTGATAGCCGGCGTTCTCCAGCTCCTGCACTTTGCCCAGGACCTTCTTCAGAATCACCTTGTCCTGCTCAATGTTGAATCGCTTGCCGACTTTGGCGGCGATGTTGCTTTGGCCGGACATCTCGCTGACGAGGATCTTGCGGGTGTTGCCGACATCCTCTGGCGTGATGTGTTCGTACGTGGAGACATCCTTCTGCACGGCGTGGACGTGCATGCCGCCTTTGTGGGCGAAAGCCGAAGCGCCGACGTAAGGCTGGTTCGTCACCGGGTTCATGTTTGCGATCTCGTACACGTAACGCGACACATCGGTGAGATGAACGAGTGAGCCGGGCTTCAGGCATTCGTGTTGGTATTTGAGCTGCGCGGTGGCGATGAACGTCGTCAGGTCCATATTGCCGCAGCGTTCGCCGACACCGTTGATGGTGCCCTGGGCATGATCAGCGCCGGCGTTCATGGCGGCCAGGCTGTTGGCGACGGCAAGGCCGCCATCGTTATGGGTGTGGATGCCGATCTTCACGCTTACGTGCTTTTTCACATCGGCGACAGCCTGAGCAATCATCTCCGGCAAGGCGCCGCCGTTGGTCTCGCAGAGGCAGAGCACGGATGCGCCGGCTTCCTGGGCGGCCAATAGCGTCTGAAGTGCGTACTGCGGGTTGGCGCGATAGGCGTCAAAGAAATGCTCGGCATCATAGATGACGGTGCGGCCGGCCGATTGCATCAGGCGTACTGAATCGGCGATCATCGCCAGGTTTTCTTCCAGAGTGACATTGAGAACCACCCTTGCCTGATAGTCACTGGTTTTGCCAACGATGGTGATCACGGGCGACTCAGCTCCCAGTAGCGCCTTCATGCCGGGATCTTCTTCGGCCTTGATCCCGCGTCGGCGGGTCATGCCAAAGGCGGCGATCCTGGCGTGCTTGAGTTTCATCGCCCGTATGTCGCGGAAGAACGCCTCATCCTTGGGATTGGAGAGGGGATAGCCACCTTCGATGTAGTCGACGCCCAGTTCATCGAGTTTCTGGGCAATCATGAGCTTGTCCTGGAGCGAGAGGCTGAACCCCTCACCCTGCGTGCCATCACGAAGGGTTGTGTCATAGATCTCGATACGTCGTGGACTGCTCATGGCAGACTCCTCAAAAGTGTATTTCAACGAAATCGCCCTGCCTTTTGCGGGCAGGGCGGTCATTGCGTTCTACTTATCGGTGCAATCAGCCCTACCCGCGTTGTCGTGGGGTAATAATAGCGATCGGGCTAATTGCGCTGTTCACGGTCATTAGAACAGAAAGATTAGCCGGAGGAGTGCGGTTGTCAAATCGGCCGCGTGGGGCGGAGGGGGGAGTGGGCGACAAGGGGACAAGGCGACAAGGGGACACGGAGACGCGGGGACGCGGAGAACGAAATGCGTGGCGATTGTGGATAAGTAGCAGGTGCGCAGGTTCTTGGCGTGGGTACCCCCTGTGCGGTAAGTACCGTGGGAGCAGTTGGTTAGGTGCAGATTGGGGGAGGAGGTGCGCAGGTTCCCGTGGGAGAAGTCAGGAGTCAGAAGACAGAAGTCAGAAGTCGGAGGTCAGGAGTCAGAAGAGAGGAAGGCACTCGGGTCCGTGTGGGCAAAGTGTCGTGCTACATGTAGCAGGGGTCGGATTCGGGACGGTTGGGGCGTAAGTGGCGTGTTTGGCAGGAGTTGGAGCAAGTCACGACGGAGGGAAGGGGCGCGCGAATTGGGGGGTGTAGCATGGGCGGCGGGGCGCGTTGCGCTAAGTACAGGCGGCGATGGGACTTAGAGCAGTTCGGGCTGCCTGGTAGGGTGTAGCACGGGTGTAGCAAAGTGTAGTAATGTGTAGCAGAAGTGTAGCAAAGTGTAGCAGGGGTGTAGTCCCGGCGCCGCCGGGATTTCGCTGCGCTCAACAGTGGTCATTGGCCGGGCTGACCAAGGTGCTCAGGTTAGCGCGCACAGGTAGTCGCGCCGGCGAGACGCCGGCGGTCCCGAACGGGTGGCATTTCCTACTTATCTGGTAGGAGTATGGGTATTCAATTGAGAAATAACGGGCCTCTACCTATACAGGGGGTGTCGCGCTTTCTGCGCGCAAAGCGCACCACTGAGAGGGCGGATTTGCGGTTTTCCATTGGTTTTGGGGGGTCGGGGTTGAGAAATCGGGAAAGATTGCTGTAAGTCGCGGTGCGCGCCTGCGCGACACATGCGCAGCACTCCATGTGTTTAAGAGGAGATGTCTCACGCCCGCCCGCCACGGATCGCCACGGCGACTCAGGACGAGCGGGTAAACTCCGTACCGCTCACGGCACCACGAACGCCATGAAGACGGGGCGTTTACACCAGCGTTTGCCAGATGGGCGGGCGCTGGCCGGGATTCTTCCAGGTTCCGGGGGCGAACATCGGGGTGTAGGTCAGTTTCGACTGATTCACGTTCAGCGTGCCCGCATTATGCAGGACGTGCACAACCGGCCCGTAACCTTCGGGTACATTCGTTAGCGCCACCGTCGCGACACTTGGGGGCTGAGATATGGCTGCCTGCAACATCGGCCGGGTGACTCGCCTTCGAGGGCAGCTTCCTCCCGGATATCATTAAGCTCCCCAGCCTGGCCGTGAACGGAAAGGCGGAAACGCATTCGGCCCCGGAGCGCCGGGATCTGCGCTGCGCTTCGGGATTCGGGAGGGCGCAGGGCAGGGCCAGGAGAGGTGAACCGGGATGGGCGAAGGATGACGACGGCATCTGAGCGTTTGGGCGTCGCATTCTGAAGGATAAACGTCCCCGATCAGCGGTCCTTGGCGAATGTTTATATTTGCGATGAGGCTGGGACAAAGCTATCCTAGGTGACACGCCGGGAGATATTCTCAGGGCTCCTTCTGGCGTCGGCGGAGGCGAGATCTCTTCGTCGATCAGGGTGAATACAGGAGGTGGCCATGTCCAGGTATGCGCAGCCGGTGAAGTCGTCAGGCAAAGCGTTTGTGGTGTCCAATGGCTTGATTCGTCGTGGGCGAATGACGCGGAACCCGTGTGCCATGGCTGAGGCGCTGGAGGCGAGGCGGCTGCTGAGCTCCGTTCCCACGCTCGCCAACGACCAGGCCGGCGACGGCTGGGTGGAGATCAGCGCCGGCGGCGTGGGCCAATCGTTTCTGGCCATCTCGGACAACCGGCTCTCGACCGTTTCGCTTTACGTGGCGGATCGTGGCCCCTCGGTGGCGCCCGGCGACAATTCGATCACCGTGAGCATCTACGAAGGGACAGGGGCCGCCGGAACGCATATGGACATCGCGGAAACGGTTAGCGTAGGCGACGGCTTCAGCGGTTGGGTTGACCTGGACGTTGTCCGCCTGACTCTGCGCAAGGGTTCCGTCTATAGCATCGTCGCCAGCAACGATACATCGCGCTGGATCATGCAGACTTCCCAGAACCGCTACGCTGGCGGCGCCCTGCTGGCCGGCGATACTCCTATCCTCGCCAATGACGCGCTGTTTCGCGTGCAGTGGCAGGCGAACACGGGTGTCCCCGAGATCGACAACGGCCGAGTGGGCAGCTGGGGCTGGAGCACCCAGATCCAGTTGGTCTCGCCCATCGTGCAGACCTTCACGGCAGTATCCAACAACCGCATGGATAGCGTGGCGATGGCCTTGGAAGACATGAATCCCTCGTTCGCCCCAGATGACCATTCGGTGACGTTCACTCTCTATGAGGGCACAGGCACCAGCGGTGAGATCCTTTCCCTGCATGAGTATGACAGCCTGACAGACGGGTTCAACGGAATGGTTGAACTGGACTTCAGCGATGTCACGCTCTGCGAGGGCTCCACCTACACTATCGCGGTCACCAACGACACCATGCGATGGGCCGTCTGCGGGACCGGTGATACCTATGGTGGTGGCATGGACATGGCAGCGGGAACGACGTACCCCCAGATGGATCTGCTGTTCCGCATCCGCTGGCAGCCTGATAGCTCCACGCCCATCCTTGCCAACGATCAGGATCCAACGGTCCGTTTCACAGCCATGTTCGCAGATCCGGAGGGCCAGAGCTTTGTCGCCATCTCTAACAACCCGCTCTCCTCCGCTTCGCTGTTCATTGCCGACCTCAACCCCTCTGCCGGTCCGGGCGACTACTCCGTCACCCTCAGCCTCTACGAAGGCGCCGGTGTTACCGGCCAGCTGCTGGGCTCACGCAGCTACACGGGCCTCTACAACGGATTCCGGGACTGGGCGACCGTAGACTTCAGTTCTGTGACGCTGGTTAAAGGCCAGCCATACACCCTTACTGTCAGCAACGAGAACGGTCGCTGGGCGCTGCTGGGTACCACGAACCACTACGCCGGGGGCATTTTCACAAGCGGCTTTCTCACGGATTCAACGCACGACCCCTACTTCCGCGTCCAGTGGCAGGATGACACCACCACGCCGGTCATTGGCAACGAGCAATACAACCTGTTCACGGATACTACCACCCCGATCAAGGCCTTCTCGCCGCTGGGCCAGACCTTCACCGCCATCTCCAATAACCGCCTCTCCTCAGTGTCGCTCTACCTGGCCGACATGAACGCCCCGGCCGCGCCCGCCGACCACTCCGTTACCATCAGCCTGTACGAGGGCGCGGGCACTACCCGTCTTCTGGGCAGCCGCGACTACACCGCCCTGACCGACGGCTTCATCGGTCGGGTGGATGTGAACTTCAATACCGTCACGCTCGTTGCCGGCCGCACCTACACCATCGCCGTCAGCAACGATACTGCGCGCTGGGGCCTGATCAGCACTGCCAACCGATACGCCGGCGGCACGGCATGGACTTCCGGCGCCGCCGAACCTGGCGCCGATGCCGCGTTCCGCGTCCAGTGGCAGCCCGATAGCACGATTCCCCGCATCACCAACGACGTTAACGGGGGCTCTGCGGGCCTCCTGCTGCCGATCCAGGCCAACACCCCCTTCGGCCAGTCGTTCACCGCCATCTCCGACAACCGTCTCTCCACCGCCTCCTTCCATGTCGTTGACATGAACGCCTCCGCCGGCCCCGGCGATGACTCGGTCACCCTCAGCCTCTACGAAGGTGTCGGCACAGGCGGCCAGATTGTGGGCTCCCGTGAGTCCAACATCTTGCCCGATGGCTTCGACGGGTACACCACCGTTGACTTCAGCGATGTGACCCTCGTCGCCGGCCGAACCTACACCCTCGTCGCCAACAACGATACGCCGCGCTGGAGCATCGTGCGTACCGACAACCAGTACGCCGGCGGCGACGCCATCATCTCCGGCGTCTCGACCACCGGCGAACTCATGTTCCGCATCGAGTGGGCGCAAGACCCCGGTACCGCGCCCTCCGACATCCAACTCAGCAACGATCGCATCCCCGAGAACCTGCCCCCCGGCACACCCGTCGGTACGCTCAGCACCATCGACCGTGACCTCGGCGACACGTTCACCTACACCCTCGTCGCAGGCGATGGCGCCGATGACAATGCGCTGTTCCGAATCGTTGGCGACCAGCTTCAAACCAACGCCACCCTCGACTACGAAACCACGCCCATGTGCCACATCCGCGTGCGCTCCACCGATTCCGGCGACCTCTGGGTTGAGAAGACATTCATCATCAAAGTCATCGACGTTGCTGAAATGGCACCGAAGTTCATGAGCATCGATTCTGATACCGGGAGCAGCGGCTCGGACCAGATCACTTCCGACCAGACGCTGCTGATCCACGGCAAGTCAGAGCCGCTGATGACCATCACGGTCTACCGCGACGGTGCGCTGGCCGGCACGACAACGGCCGACCTTGCCGGCGCGTGGACCTTCGACGATACCGCAAACAAGCTCGGGGAGGGCATGCACATTTACAAGGCAACGGCTTCCGATGGTCTGGGGAATACCACGGCGATGTCAACTCAGTTCGCGGTGACTATCGATGGAACAGCACCGGCATTGCCGACTGCGTCGATCAATGATGGGGCCGTGCAGCGGTCGATGGTGAAGAAGCTGAAGTTGAGCTTCGGCGAGAATGTAGTGTTGGATACTGGCGCGGTGACGGTAAGAAAGAGCGATGGCTCGGTCGTGCCGAACACCACGCTGCTGGTGACCAATCCGTCGGGAGATCAGAAGAGCTATATCCTGAGCTTCTCGGGCATCGGTGTGGTGGGCGGCTCGTTGGCCGATGGGATCTATGACGTGTCGGTTGCGGCCGCGGGGGTGCATGACCTGGCGGGTAATGCGCTGAGCGGCAACTTTAGCCAGCGCTTCCATCGCCTCTATGGCGACTATGACGGCAATAAGACCGTGAACAATGGCGACTACTTCTGGTTCAAGCAGACGTTCAACAAGAACACTGGCGATACCGGATTCCTCGATCTGTGTGATTATGACGCAAACGGAACGGTCAACAACGGCGATTACTTCCAATTCAAGAAGCGGTTTGGGGACGTCTATACCTACTGAATGGGAGGCATCAGCCTGGGAAGCGATCTGGGAGTGATGCTGGCGATGATTGCAGTTGGGAGAACCTACAAGCCGATCACGAAGGAGAGAGCCGAACTGATGGGACACCAGCCCGGCGGTATATCCAGCCGCGTTCGCAAACTGCCACTGACAAGCAAAGTGCGTGGAGCGAAGAGCGGAGGGCGAAGACAGGGAGTGGGTGGGATGGGAGCGTCGATTCTACGACTTGACGCGATCCAATAGCCACACGGCCAGCGGGGCAAAGACAAACACCGGCAACCAGAGTATTGCCATCGGCCAATAGCGGACCAAGCTGGGGGAGGGGGGATTGGCCGCCACTTGCAGGCAGAGGAACACCACGGCCAGACATCCGCCGGTGCTCACTACGGTTCGCAGGGCGGCCGCCTTCACGCCGGTGGGCTCACGCGTCAACACACAGGGGATGGCCAGTAGGATCAGCACCACATTCATGATCGGTTGCACTACGCGCCAATGCTTGACGCGCAGAAGCGGCACGGTGCCGTAGTTTCGCGGATAGGCAAGCAACTGGTTGATCTGCGCGGTGGAGAGCAGGTCAACAAAGCTCGCCCGCCGGCGCAAGCCAATCTCCTCGGGGCCGATGCTGGTCTGCCATTGTGTCACCTGCTGGGTGGAGACGGGATCGTCCGGCCGCAATCCTGTCTGCCGAACCCCGCCGTCGAGTTTCCAGAGCTTCTGGCGATCGTTGTAGGTGGCCTCTTTGGCTTGCACATAAGCCAATGGTTTGCCTTCCTCGTTGAACTGGATGATGTCCACCCGGTGCATTTTGGCGGGGATATTCTGTTCGACATCGGGCGGATCATACTTCGCGGCCATCAGCAGTGAGCCGGTGGAATCCTCCATGGCGCGGATCTGGTAGGAGGCCAACCGCGGGCGTGCGATCTCGTCGTGTTCGCGGGCCAGTTTGTAGGCGATGTGGGGTATGATCAGTTCCTGATCGGCCACCACCAGCATGCCTACCAGGATTCCCATGGCGATGACGGGCGCGGCGATTCGCAGCAGGGGAACGCCCGCTGCCAGCATCGCCGTCAGTTCGTTAAGCCGCGTCATTCGCATCAGAGTGAATGCGGCCGCGACCACCGGGATGATCCCGGAGAGGATGATGAAATACGCGAATATCTTGTAGACGTAGAAATCCGCGATCTGTGCGATCAGTCGCAAGATCTGCAGCAGCGGAACATCTCCGCCGCCATTTCCGGTGTCTGAACCGGTCATGTTCCGCGTCAACTCGTCAAAGTTGAAAATCATATCCAGAGCAATGTACATCCCGACGAGGACCACAAAGCTCAGCAGGTAATTGCGGATGAAGCTGCGGATGATGTAGCGATCAAGAATCGTCACGTTGGAGGTAATCTAACGGCGCGCAGGCTCCACGTCACCCTCCGTCACCCTCCGTTACCCTCACGGCTGTTCGCCCAGCGAAGGGCACGGGAGCGTGTCCGCAGGCCGTCCATATCGACTTCGCAGTTTTTGCGGGCGGTGATGTCCAGGTTGTAGTTGTGGTCGCCAATCTGCAGAACGCTGCGTCCCAGGGGCAGATTGCCATTGTCGACGATCACGAACTGCCCGTCGGGCATGCGCGGGCAGCGAGGCAGATCAAACTGGCTCATCCGATCGGCCGACCTGCGCAGTACGCGCACGTACGGCCGGCCGGGCAGATAGAATGCCAGGAGCCCGGCATCCTGGTAGCGCGTGGCGTAGATCGGCAGCCCCTTGGCCATGGAATCGATCTTGCTCGCCAGCGGCTCCCAACCTCCCACAGCGCCCAATGCCCCACCGGGGTGCAGACGAAGCAGAAACGCCGGCGGCATGCTCAGCACCACCATGGCGACCGCCGCCACGATCACGCCAGTGCGCAGCGCCCGCAATGACCACCCGCCCAGTCTTTGCACGTGCAGTTCCAGCAGGATCAGCAATATCGGCCAGGCCATCGACGGCCAGTTGACCTCCACCTTATGCCGCAGCGATGTGAACGCGAAGAACAAGAGTGTCGCAGCGCCCACGACACCCAGCAGCCGCGTTCGTACATCCTTGCCGCGGCGGATTGTTCGCGCTGCGGCCCAGAGCATCAGCCCGGCAAGCACAGGCGTGGCCACCAAGATCTGCCCGCCGGCGTAGTCTCCCAAGGTCATCCACGACGACTTGTCATCGGTCCCGATGCCGTGGCTCAACTGGAAGCGGAAAGAGACCCAGTCGTGCTGATAGTTCCAAATCAGCATCGGCCAGAGCACCAGTACCGCCAGTGCACCGGCGGCAATGGTCTGCAGGGCATAGCGCGGCCGGGCGATCAGTACGAACAGCAGGATTGTCGCCACCGGCAGCAGCGCGGTGTACTTGGACAGCATTGCCAGGCCGCAGGCGCTGCCCAGCATCAGCCAGTGACGCGGCGAACTCGGCTCGATGAGGTAGCGCAATCCCCAGGAGATCGCCGCCAGCGTGAAGAACATCGCCGGCGCATCAGGAGTCATCAGTGCCGAGTGCAACTGCAGGATCGGCAAACAGAACAGGGCCACCTGCAGACGCAGCACCGTTTGGCTTGTGGCCCCGCATATCCGCGCGATGTCGCCGGCCACCAGCATCGAACCGGCCCCCAGCAGAATCGCCGGCATCCGCACGCCCAGTTCATTGGTCCTGAAGATCCCTACGGACACGCGGATCAGCCAGGCTACCATCGGGGGATGGTCGAAGTATCCACCCGCGAGGTTTCGCGACCATGTCCAGTAGTATGCCTCATCCCCCGACAGTTCCATCATCCCCGCCAAGGCCACGCGCACCGCCACCAGAAGCAGCGGCAGAATTGCCAGCTTCCACCACGCGATTTCCGGCGGCTTCGGCGGCGCAAGCGGAGGATGAGCTGATGCTGTGCTGGTCACGCTAGTTTGGGTTTTTCAGACAGGGCCTAGTACACCGAATCCGGGAAGTAATATCCCTTGGCGTTCTCCGGGGTGATCAACTCCACGTCAATCATCAGGTGCCTGGGCATGAACTGCGAGATCACCGGACGGTTCCCATCACGCAGCGTTGAGACCGAAAGTTGAATCCCGGTTGCGATCATGCTTGGCGGATAGGTGATATCGGCTGGGAACATCGGGTTCTTGTCCATCACCATCTTGATGACATCCTTCATCCCCGCGCCCGGGAACATCCATAGATCCCTGGTCCGCCCGGCTTCCTCGATGGCCTGCAGAGCACCCAGTGCCATGTCATCATCGGACGCCCAGATGGCATCCACGTTTGCATACTGAGTCAGCAGATTCTGCGTCACCTGCAGGGCCTTCTCGCGGTTCCACATGGCGGGCTGTGATGCCAGGATCTTTATATTCGGATATCCCTTCATCACCTCTTTGAAGGCCTCGACGCGATCGGTGTTTACCGTGCAGGGAATTCCTTCCAGGATCAGGATGTTCCCTTTGCCATTGAGTTTCGTCGCCATGAACTGGGCCGATTTCCGGCCGAATGATTTGTTGTCACCCTCGATGAAGATGTCGGCCACCGGTTTGAGGAAGCCGCGGTCGACGTTGACGATGTGAATCCCTCGATCGTGCGCCCGCTCCGCCACGTCTGTCAGCGGCGCACTCTCTGTTGCCAGGATGACCAAACCATCTACCCCCTTGTTCATCATGTCTTCGATATCGGCCACCTGCTTTTCAGGTGTGGCGGCCGTGGCGAAGGACCACTCGATGTCGGGGTACAGGGCCATGGCACGCTTGGCCCACCATCCCACACCGGCCGTCCAGCCATGGTCGGCGGCCGGGATTGATACACCGATCCGTACTTTCTTTGCCGGGACATTTTGCGCTATGACTGAAGCAGGCGTACTCATCAGGTAGATGCCGAGAGATATTGCCAAGACCCATAGCACCATCACGAACACTTTGCGCATATCGACTCCTTCAAGAGAGAACGAGAGGTATTCTTACATGCCTCCGCACCATTGGAAAGCATCGGGCAGCGTTCGGGAGTCCGTAGCGACGGAGCTGAAGCGACCTCTGCTTCGCGCGGACATGGGTTGCGCGCGACCCGCGACCCGCGACCCAGATTCAGAGATTAATCTGGACTTGTTACACAAAATGTGGTAATTCGACGGGTGGGGAATGGAGTCGCAGTTGTCATCGTTTGGGGAGACCTCGATGTTGTCATTTCGCAGCGGTATCGGTCATTCAGCTCGTAATCTATCCCGTCGCCGGTCCACGGCTTTAAGGCTTGCCGTCGCTCGGCCACGGATCGAAGCGATGGAGCGGCGGATTCTGTTGGCCATGCCCACTCTCTGGACGACCGATGGTCCTGGCGGGGGTGGCGCGTTGTATGGAGCGGTTATTGCCCCCAACGGCCAGGACCTGTGGGTCACCAGTGATATGAGCGGCATCTATCACTCGCGTGACCTTGGGCAGAGCTGGCAGATGCTGAACTACCACAGCAGCGTCGGTGGCGTGAATGGTGGCTCAAGTACGAAGATACAGTTCACCAGCGATCCAAATACTCTCTACATCACCAATACAAGCCTCAATGTGGCAAAGAGCACGGATGGAGGAGTTACCTGGGCTGCTTTGAGCGGATGGTCGGCCGGTACGGGGTACTGGATTGGGACCGATCTTTCCACGACGACCAAGATCCTGGTTTCCAACGGGTCCAATCTATACCTGTCGACCAATGGCGGCACGAGCTTTAGCACGGCGTACACATCGAGCAATCTGTATGTGGCAGGGGCGTTCTTTGATGGCAGCAATGTCTATGTTGGTACCAATCAGGGCCTGTTGATCTCAAGCAATGGCGGAGCGAGTTTCTCTCTAGCGGCACAGCAGCCGGGCCAGACGATCATGTCGTTTACGGGGGCCAAACAGGGAAGTACTGTGCGCTTGCTGGTATTGACGACCGGCGATGCTACAGCGCCTGATTCGGATCCTGAGTATCTTACCTATGGTGGAGCATATCGCCTGGATGTCGGGGGAAGCTGGGTCAATATAAGCAGTGGTATCGCAGCGGTTCCCAGCGGCGGAGATATGCATTACATCTCGATGGCGCAGAACAACATCAGCATTGTCTATACTGGTGGCGGTGATCCCGTTGGCGCGCCGCAGGTGTTCAAGTCCAGCGATGGCGGCACTACCTGGGCCGACGTGTTCTATGCCCTGCCGACAGATGTGACCCCAAATGTGCCCAATGCGAATACGGCGACCGGTTACGAGGGCTATCACGGTGACCTTGGGTGGTGGTGGGGCGGGTCTGCTTCGGGCTTCTCTGTTTGCCCAACAGATGCCAACAAGGCGATTGTCGCGCAGAACTTCACTCAACTGACCACGGATGGCGGCACGAGTTGGCGCCAGACATACGAGAATCCGGGCGATTCCAATCCGGCCGGCGCGGATACGCCGCTACATAAGGCCTATCGAGGTATCGGGCTTACCGAGACCAGTGTCCACTATCTCACTTGGACGAGTCCCACCAACATCTTTGCCAGCTACACGGATATCGACGGCTGGCGCAGCACCGACGGCGGAGCATCGTGGTCTCATCCAAACTACAACGGCGTGGTGTCGAACACGCTGTACAACACGGTGTATTCCGGCGGCAACCTGTATGGGGCGACCAGCAATGTGCACGATATGTATGTCTCCACGCACTTGCTCGATTCCAGCACAAATCCAAGTTGGCAGACCGGTGCGGTGGTTGTCTCCGCCGACCAGGGGGCAAACTGGTCGAATATCCACAGTTTCGGCGCGCCGGTGGTTTGGATTCAGATCGATCCGAACAATGCCAATCGCATGTACGCAATGGTTGTAGATGGCATCGGGTCAGGCGACGCGGGCGCCAACGGCGGCGTCTGGGTCACCAGCAACCTGAACCTGGGCGCATCATCCACCTGGACCAAGCTGGCCAATCCTCCGCGGACACAGGGGCATCCCTATATCCTCAAAGTTCTGAACGATGGAACTTTGGTCGCTACCTACTCGGGTCGGCGAGCGGGCTCTCCCCAGGTGTTCACGGACAGCAGCGGTGTGTTCATCAGCACGAATGGCGGGGCGAGCTGGATCGACCGCTCCGCCGCCAACATGCACTGGTATACCAAAGAGATAACGATCGATCCGACCGATCCGACGCAGAACACCTGGTACGTCGGTGTCTTCAACGGATGGAGCGGAACGGGCAACGATTTGGGTGATCTCTACCGCACGACGGACCGCGGCCTGACTTGGACGAAGATGAACCTTGGCAGCGTCATTCCTACTGTCTATGGCTCGCTGTCCGTGCAGTCGGTCACGATCAATGCGGCGACCAAAGAGATGTATGTGACCACCGAGGGCTACGGCATGCTGTACGCTCCGGATGTTACGGTTGCGGGATTCTCGGCTTCCAACTTCTCCGACGTGCCTTCCTTCCCGTTCGGCACGACGGAGCGTGTTTTCATCAATCCGTATAACTCGCAGGATGTGTGGGTGGCATCATTCGGAGGAGGCATTGTCCGGGGGGGAGTGGCGCCCAGTACTCTGGCGGCAACGACCGTTAGTTCGACGCAGATCAACCTGACGTGGTCGGATAATTCCACAAATGAGACGGGTTTCGCCATTGACCGGGCGACGGATTCGGGTTTCACGCAGAATCTGGTGACGACTACGGCGGCCATGAATGCCACCAGCGCCTCGATCACCGGGTTGAGTTCGGGGACACCATATTACTTCCGCGTCCGCGCCACCAATGGCTTCAACAAGTCGGCCAATAGCAGTTCGGCAAGCGCCACAACTTTGTCCGGCAGCAACCAGGCGCCCACGGACATCGCTTTGTCATCCACCAGTATCCCCGAGAACCAGTCAGTGGGTACGGCGGTGGGCACGTTGAGCTCAACGGACCCGGATGCGGGCAACACCTTTACCTACAGCCTGGTAAGCGGCACCGGCAGCACCGACAACGCCTCGTTCACCATCTCCGGAAGCACGCTACAGACGGCGGCGATATTCAACTACGAGGCCAAGAACAGCTACAGCATTCGCCTTCGGACGACCGACCAGGGCGGGTTGTGGTTCGAAAAGACGTTCACGATCAGCGTGACTAATGTCAACGAGACTCCGACCGACATCACCTTGTCGACAAGCAGTGTCGCTGAGAATCAGTCGGTGGGTACGGCGGTTGGCACTTTGAGCACAACCGATCCGGATGTGGGTAACACCTTTACCTACAGCCTGGTAAGCGGCACCGGCAGCACCGACAACGCCTCGATCACCATCTCCGGAAGCACGCTACAGACGGCGGCGATCTTCAACTACGAGGCCAAGAGCAGTTACAGCATCCGCCTGCGGACGACCGACCAGGGCGGGTTGTGGTTTGAAAAGACCTTTACGATCAGCGTGACTAATGTCAACGAGACTCCGACCGACATCACCTTGTCGGCAAGCAGTGTCGCTGAGAACCAGTCGGTGGGTACGGCGGTGGGCACTTTGGGCACGGCTGACCCGG
>CAIQIQ010000171.1 GCA_903871935.1 uncultured Phycisphaerales bacterium | reverse complement strand
GCTTCACCCGGCCAAACACTTCCAAACGATTACGCTCTGTTCTGGACATACGAAGCTCATCCATCCGGCCGATATACCCCGGCCTCAAGGGTGACACTTCTATTTGAGCTATGCCATGACAGTTCTACTCGCGCACAACACAAGTTCCCGCCGGCACCTTGCATCGACCAGTATGGGCGGAGAGTATAGGGGGTGTTCCGGGGAGGACGTCAGGTTCTCCTTTAAGAATACGAGGGTATCAAGATGGTCGGAGATTTGAGAAAGTACGCCCCGCTGCTGCTGGTGGTGGTGGTGATTTTCGTGGTGTTCGTGGCAACCCGCGGCCCAGGCAATCGCGAGCCGACACTCCCGGAGCGGCCGGCTGAGACAGGCAAGAACGCCGCCAAACCGGAAGCCCCCAAGCCGCGAACCGTCCCGGGCAAGACCTACAGCGCGCCGCCGGCGATGACGATCGACCAGAACAAGCAGTACGTCGCCACCTTCCAGACATCCAAAGGCAAAATCGTCTGTGAGCTGCTCCCCAAAGAGGCGCCGATCACCGTAAACAACTTCGTATTCCTGGCAAACTCCAAGTACTACGATGGCACCGTATTCCATCGCGTGGTCAAGGACTTCATGATCCAGGGCGGCGACCCGACCGGCACGGGCGGGGGCGGACCGGGGTATTTCTTCAACAATGAGGATACCGACCGGAAATTCAAGACCGGCACGTTGGCAATGGCCAACGCCGGGCCAACCACCAATGGCAGCCAGTTCTTCATCACGCACAAGCCGACACCCTGGCTGCAGGGCAAACACACGATCTTCGGCGAGGTCCTGGAGGGCCAGGATGTCGTCAATGCAATCGCTCAGGGGGACACGCTCACAACAGTGACGATCCAGGAGAAGTGAGCGGCGGCACCAAGGGAGAGAGGATACACAGATGATCATCGCAGTCGGCTCGGACCACGCAGGGTTTGCCCTCAAGTCTTCGATCATGAAGGTCGTCGGCGATGCCGGCCACCAGGTTGTAGATTTCGGCAGCTTCGACCCCGCGCCGGTTGATTTCCCGGATATCGCCGGCAAGGTATGCGGCGCGGTCAGGTCCGCCAGGGCCCATCGCGGCATCATGGTCTGCGGCACGGGCGTGGGCGCTGCCATCGCAGCCAATAAGATGCCGGGGATCAGAGCATCCGTCTGCCACGATGTGCACTCGGCTCACCAGTGCGTCGAGCACGATGATGTGAATGTGATGTGCATCGGCGCGCAGATCGTCGGCGCGTGGCTGGCGCGCGATCTGGTTGAGGCGTACCTGAAGGCCCAATTCAGCACCGATGAGAATTGCCGCCGACGCGTGGCCAAGCTCACTGAGATGGAACTGGCCGCGGCACGGGAACTCAAAGACCGCGTGTGATTGCACACGGCCCGTTGCGGCGCAGTGTGTCGAGTAATATCTTGCAGGGAGTAGTCCATGGTTTCGCTGAAAGATAAGTTCCGCGGTTGCATCGCCGGCTCGTGGGTTGGATCGGCAATGGGAGCGGCCGTCGAGGGATGGTCGCCACAGATGATCAAACAGGAGCACGGGTATCTCGACAAGCTGCTGCCCTACAAACACTACACCGAATACACCGACTGGCTGCGGCCGCCCGGGACGACCGAGGATGGGATCGAACGTCAGCGGCTGATCGCCACAGCCATCATTGAAAAGCAGGACCGTATCGCCGCGCACGACCTGGTGAAGATCTGGCTCCGCGACGTGAAGCCGTCCAACGCTACTTTCAAGCAAGAAGCGTTCGACCAGTCGCTGTTGCAACTCGCGGCCGCTGGCGTGCCCCCGGTGGACCTGGGCCAGCTCTGGCCATACCCCAACGTGATCTCGATGGCCCGAGTATCACACCCACTGGGATTGATCAACGCTGGCGATCCCTCTGCGGCGGCCGATGACAGCTTCGAGGTGGGCAAGGTCTACGCCAAACAGACGGCTTTCGCACTGCGATGGGCGGCGCTCTACAACGCGGCCATCGCCGAAGCATGCAAGCCCGCCGCAACCGTCAATTCCGTCATCGCAACCGCACGGCAGTTCATCAGCTACCATGCCGAGGCGGGCAGCCTCTATGCCCGCTATGACACGATTCAGCAGGATGTGGATCACGCTCTGGAACTCGCATCGCGGCACACCGACCCGATGGCGATGCGTGATGAGTTCTACCAGCGCTACCATGGCGGTGACTACTTCAACTACAGCATGTCGCAGGCCAACGAGATCGTCGCCAAGGGCCTGGCCATCTTCGCGATCACCAGAGGTGATGCCAGACTGGCTATCACCACCGCCGTGAACTTTGGCCGCGACACCGACTGTCTCGCGGCCATCGCCGGCGGCCTCGCCGGAGCGCTAACCGGCGCCTCGGCCATCCCCGCCCAGTGGATCGACCAGGTCAACGAAGCCACGAAGCAGGACCCCTACACCAACAGCCGGCGCACGATGGAGCAAACCGCCGATGGACTCTTAGCCGCGTTTATGAACCGACGCGCGAAAATGGCGGAGTACCTGCGCCTGATGGGCGAAGGGTTGTGACGCAACGGGCGATCGATTCCGGTCAATCGCCGTGCAACTTGCGCAGGCGGGAGCTTAGCCGCAGCATCAGCGCGATGCGCTCGAACTGATCCACCCATTCCTGCACCGCCAGCGCCACCTCGGCCTGCCCCGGCGGCACCAGCCCCGTCGGACAGCTTGCCCCAAGCTGGCGGGCGGTGATGGCGCGGTAACGCTGCAACGTGCGGTCCCCGGCGATTCCGCACAGTTCATTATCTTCGGACAAAAACAGCACCACCGGAACGCGGTTGCCGCCACAGATCTTCGCCTGATCGCTTAAGTCCTTCTGCTGGTCACGATCCACAAAACGCAGGTCAATGCGAGGATTGGCCTCCGCGATCTTCTGCAGAATCGGACACTGTTCCACGCAGTCGCCACACCAGATGCCGCTGACCACCAGGACCTTCATGTCTCGGGCAAAGCCGCCGATCAGCACGCGTTGGCTCTCAGTGAGCTTGACCAGTTCATGGAACTGCCGCCAGCGGCGCTGCTGCTCCTCAGTGCCCGTAAGAACGTACTGGTCATAGGGCACGGCAAGAGCGAACTTTTCAGCGAGATACGTGGCGGTCAACATGCGGCAGTCTCCTTACTCCTACAGTAATGCCCCTGACACAGCGTTTCCAGCGGTTTGATCAGATAACGCGCCAAAGCTGTTGAGCGGCCGACCAGAAACGTGGTCGCCGCGGCAGGCGCAATAGCCAACGCCGACGTCTGTAAAGCTTCACGTCAAAGTGGTGGACTCAGACGGCAGGGATTGCTGGCCGCCGGGCACCTTGGCCATGCGCTCGATGCCGGAAACAAACCCGGCTTCCATGTCCCTGGCGATGACAGCAAAACACTTTTCACAGTACTTATAGACAAACGTGTGAACCGGTGTCCCGGTACAGCTCTGCGTCGCGCACAACCCCTTGTCATTTCGCTCATTTCCAAAGAAATAGTCCATCTCGACCTCCGCGTCATCGCCTCCGCGCCCACAGCAAAGCAGCGCGCGAGAACGAACGATAGTATGCAGGCAAGACAGCGCGTGCCACTGCACATCGGAACCACCGCCCTGGACGATCGCTCTGCCAGCCGTGCGCGTTACTCCCAGCACGTGCGCATGGCCGCCCCCGTGAGCTTGGCGGCCTGTTCGGGTGGGAGTTTGGCCAGTTCCTTATCGAACGGCTCGGGGACGACCGGGCCGTCGTAGCCGATCGTCCGCAGCGCACCCAGGAACCTGTTAATGTCGATGACACCACTGTCACCGGGAAGCCGCCGCACCATATCCTGCTGAGATTCCACCGGAATGCCGGCTGGGGCATCATTCACATGGACATAAACAACCTGTTCGTTGCGCAGCGCCAGCACATCCTCCACCGTTCCCAACGACATGTGCCAGTGCCACGAGTCAAGCAGCAGACCGCAATTCAAGCCCACCCGCTCGCACAAATCGAGCATCTGCTCCATCGTGCGGACAAACGGATAGCGATGGCCAATGCGGATCGTTTTCGGGCCGAGAAACTCCAGCCCCAGTCTGCAGCCATGGTCGGCCAGCACCCTGGCGCACGGACCCAGACGATCAGCGTGGAACTCCAGGTTCTCCTTCATCGTCATCTCGTCCGAGAAGGGCCATATCCACATGTAGAATCGGGTAAGATCAGTTTCCCTCGCCCGCGCGGCAATGGCCGGCAGCGCCGCCAGTCCCGCCTTGTACTTGGCTTCATTCGCCCGAAAGTCCACCGGAAGGACCATGCCCCCGACCTTCAGTCCGAATTCGGCGAATTTTTCTCGATAGATCGACGCCGAGCGGGCGACGTCGATCTCAAGATCCATGCCCTCAAAGCCGCTCTCTTTGGCAAGCGGCAGGCATTGTTCCCACGACAGCTTGATGCCGATGTTGCCAGGTGAGAGACACGTGAACATTTCTGACTCTCCCGGTTGGGACCCATATCGTTCGCAGCACTGACGCCGTTCGCGTCAGTGCTGCGATGTATGCTTGCGTCGAGGTCTTCACCCGATCACTTCATTGCCACCTGCAATGCCAGGATTCCCTCGGCCACTTCCTTGCGGAAGCCCTCCATCTGCGCTGGGTCCATCGGATTTCCCGCCTTGCCTTCACCGCTGATGGCATCGGCGTCCGGCTTCCCGAACGTCAGCTTGGCAAACGTGCCCTGGATCAGCTTCTCCAGCGCTGTGGCCTGCTGGGCACCCTTGCTTTCTTTCTTCGATCGCTCGATCAGGTCAAAGGCGGTCTGCAGATAACGGTGGTCATCGCATCCGGCCCGCACCCGCTCCCACGTCGGCGTCGTGCGCAAGCCATGGGTGCTGGGATACACCACGCCATAGTGGGCTTCATTGTGTCCCAGCAGATCGAAATCGGTGTAGGTTCCGCCGCTGGGGTAGACCCACTGGAAGAATCCCTGCACATCCCACTGGCGATGGGCAAAGATCATGTAAGTCCCGAAAGCAAAGCGGTTCATTCCCGTGTTGTACAGCCACAGCCGGCTGCCGGACCGCTTCACGATCTCCGACATCTTCGGCGAGTGCAGACCCGCCCCCCAGGTATCGATCTGCCCCAGCATCTTTTCCCATGCGGGAATCTCGGCCGGCCGCTGATCGGGGTAGATCGAGTCCAGGGCCACGAAACGCACTCCCGGAGCATTCTCCTTGAGGATGCGGTGATACTGCTCACACTGCTGGATGGTCGAGTCGGCGTGAACCAGGTACTCATCATCGCTGGCGAAGCAGATCGGCAGATACCCCTTCTGCTTGGCATGCGCGCTATAGGCATCGAAGTACGCCTTGACCAGTTCCGCATAGCTCTTCAATCCGAAAGCCGCCGCCCCGCCGGTCTTGTCGTTCAGCGCCTGCGGACGCAGATTAATGCCCGTGCCCGTGGCATAGCCCATCACCTCTTTGTCATAGCCCAGCGACTTGGCCAGGTCCATGAAGCGGTCCATGTCGGTGAAATCGATCACCGCCTTGCCGTTCTCGATCCTCTGCAACGGCATCGACAGGATCGGGTCCACGCTGTTCATGCCGTGCTCGCGGGCATCCTTGAGCACCTGTGCCCAGACCTTCCAGTATGCTTCCTTACTCGTCTCCAGGCCCAGGTAGTTGCCCGGAGGAACCGTCATGAACATGCCCATGGGGATCTGCGACTCCGAGAGCGTGATCGGCCAAACCGTCAGCGATATCTCCATCGCCTCATCGCCCAGCGTCACCTTTCCCTTGTACGCGCCGGCCGCGGCATCTTTGGGCGCCTGCATAATCAGCCAGATCGACCGCGTCACGCCCTTCTTCAGCGCCAGCCCTTCCGCCGGATACTTATCCAGGAACTTCGGCTCAATGGTATAGACCGCGTTGTGGTTCAGCGCCTTATAGCGCAGCACCTGCGCGCTGATGTTCGCAGCGGGAATCACCGCCCCGCTATCGCTCTTCAGATCGCTGACGCTCAACTTCACCGCCGGGCCATCTTTCAGCGGATAGACACCCAGGCACACATCCTCATACTCGCCCGGCGTGGCATAGGCCACGATCGATTTGACGGCCGCCTCCTGCGCTATCGGCACCGAATTGACCTCCACCGCCCGATCCGGCGAATGGACGAAACGCACATATCCGCGCTGCTGGTCGGCCGGCGTTACTGCCTCATACGCCTTGGGCGCTGGCGGCAGCGTCTCCACGTGCATGGCCAGGAACTGCTCCTTGCGCTGGTTCGCCAGGTTATCAAACCACTTCCCGGCCGCCTGCTCCTGGCTCTTGGGATGGACCACCAGCCCGCAAACCATCGAGCTGTTATAGTCTCGCGCCGCAAAATCCAGCTTCAGCTTTCCATCGCTCACCGCGAAATCAAAGATCACCGGCACAAAAGCACTGTTGCGATAGCGTTCCCACAGATCATCGCCCGGCAGATCCTCGGCATCCTGCCAGCGGAACTCCCAGGTCTTGAAACTCTCCGCATCGTACTGCACATCCTGGATGATCTTGCCCTGCGCCAACACCGTTTGCCCCTTGGCATAGCGCGTCCACACCCGTGCTCCCGGCGGGGCCATCATCAGCCAGCCGCGGTACTCGCCGTTGGGCAAATCGACCACGAAACTCGCTTTGATCGGCTGGCAGAAATCGCGGCACAGATCATCGGTCGGCCGATGCCGCGCCAGCGCTTCGAGGATATCCGAGTCGCGCTGCATCTGCCCGCCGGGCAGCCAGCCGTACCCCTTGCCCGCCGCATAGGTATCATCTTTGCACACAGCCGTGAATCCCGGCATCACCGCCGAGGTCTTCGGGCCAAAATCAAACTTCTTCATCCCCCCGACCGCCACCTCCTCCGTTCCCTTCACCAGTCGAACGTTATCGATAAACAGAGTCTGGTTGTCGGTAGAGACGTTGAACACCGCCACCTGATCGGGCTTGACGATGATCTTGCCACCCGGATCCACCATCATCCCCACCGGTAGACGCACGGTGCTCGCCCCGGGCCGCACCATGCGCTCCCAGTTATAGCGATGCGCCCAGTCATCGGTCGGCTTGCCCTTGACCCACCCGCCCACCGGAATGGGCTTGTCCGAAGGATTGAACAGGTCGATCGCCAGAGCATCATATTGGCTCCAGTCCTGCATCTCAGGCCAGAACTGCACATTGCCGGCCAGTGAATGGCTCTCCAGCCGCAGCGCCTTCTTGCCCGCGGTGGCATGATCCTCGACCATTTCGAACTTGCTCTTGCCCTTAAACTCCGCCGGGTAATCCTCCAGTTCGATCTTCCCCGCATCCGAGCCCTCGAAATCCCACAATACCTTCACCTCCGCCCCGGCCGTTCCCTTCGCCAGACGCCCGTTATCAAGATAGATCACCGCCGGATTGGCCGGATCGGCACTCTCAAACTGGATCGCCACTTGCGCCAGCTTGGCCAGGTCAATCGGCTTCTGGTTCTTCTCAAACACCACGCTGCCCAGCGGGAACTCCAGCTTCCGCTTGCCCGGCGTCAGCATCTTGTCGAAGTTGTAGCGGTCCGGCCATCCCGCCTTGTAATCATCGCGGAAGAACCCGTTCACTTTCACCGGCCCGCCCTCGACAAAGACGTCGACGACGAACCGCTCGTATTGCCCCCACTGGCCCGCCATGTTGCTGTCGCGGAAGAAGGCGATATCCAGCACCCACGACTTTTGCTTCAGATCAACTTTGACCGCCTGCTTGCCGCTGGTGACATGTTCGGTGACATAGGTCGCCGTGTCCGCCGAGGCCAGCACATTCAGCGGCCCCGGCTCAAAATCAAACAGCTTCACTTCCTGTGCCATTCCCGCCTGCGCCCACGCCAGCAACACGATCAACGCCAAGCCAATTCGTCGTGCCATAACGCTCCTGTTCTGAAGGAAGTCAGCGATCATAGTTATCACTACCTCACCCGGTTCGCGGCGTTGAGTCAAGGCTCTGTCCGAGAACCCAATGGCCCCCACGTGTGCGATGCCTAACCAGCACCTCTGGATTCCACTTGAGTTTCAGTACCCGCCTCCTCTATAGTCCAAAGAATGCAAGCGCGAAGACCGTAAAGTTGGGACTTCGGGCGACGCGGCGAACATCACAGAAGGGGGAGATGTCTGAACGGGGATTCGCCAGGCATTTCGGCATTTGATCCGATCGATCTCACAGCAGGAGAGACTCATGTACCGTTATTTGAACCTCCGATCGCGCTCCGCTCGCCGTCCCCAGTCCCGCCTCGCGTGCGCTGCGAGGTTCGGGATCGAGCCGCTTGAACTCCGCACGCTATTGTCGGTCAGCATCCTCCACGACTACACCGGCATCGATTTCAACAACAGCGGCGGATACGTTCCGCCCGACACCTCCGGTGCCGCCGGACCGTCCTCGTACGTCGAGACCGTCAACCAGGCCGTCCGCCTGTTCACCGCCAAGACGACCAACAGCCCGGCCGTCTCTTCGTCCCTGAGCAGTTTCCTGTTCTCGACCGGCGGGCTGCCGCGTGCCGACAGCACGTCGGGCCTGTCCGACCCCGTCGTCGCCTACGACGAGCAGATCGGCCGATTCATCATCGGTGACCAGGATGTCAACTTCAACACGCATGTCAGCCGCTTCGACATCGCTGTGTCCACGACCAGCACTCCCACCTCGCTTGGCGCGGCCGACTGGAAGTTCTATTCGATCACGACCACCGAGAGCGGCTTCGACGCCGACTTCCCCGGAAACTTCGGCTACAACCACGACGCGTTCGTGTTCACGCTCAACATGTTCGGCGTGACCGGCGGCGGGCACACCCAGATCGTCTCTGTCAACGCCGCGGACCTGGGCGCCGCCGCGACCTCCCCGGCGGTCTTCAAGAACGACCTGAACGACTTCAGCCTCCGCCCCACGACCATGCATGACTCGGTCGCCGGCGACCCGATGTGGCTGGTCACCGAGCACGGCGACAACGCCAGTATCGACGTCATCAAGATGACCAGCGTGCTGACCAACTCGGCCACATTCTCCTATACGAACCTGGCCGTTACGCCCTACTCGAATATCGTCGCGCCCAAAAACCCCAACGGCACAACCATCACCACCAACATCGACTCCCGCATCCTCAAGGCGGCCGAGGCAAACAACACGTTGGTGGCGACCCACGCTGTTGGCGCCTCCTCCACCCAGGATGTGGTGCAATGGTACAAGATCAACCTCAGTGGCGCAACGCCGACCCTGGCCGACCAGGGGCGTGTTTCGGCCGGCAGCAACACCTACCTGTACTACCCCGGCATCGACATCAACGCCACCGGAAACATCGGCATGAGCTTCATGCGCTCGGGGACCGATACGTCAACCGATTACATGTCGACCTGGGTCACCGCCCGCGCCTCTTCTGACGCCGCCGGCACCATGCAGGCGCCCGTCCGCTCGGCCGCCGGCACAGGTCAGACCAACTACACGGACTTCGCCGCGGGTCACCGCGCTGGGGATCTGAGCGGGATCAACGTCGACCCAGTCGACGGCTCCTTCTGGGCCGCCAACGAGTTCGCCAACACCGAGGCGACCGCCAACTGGGGCACCGCCATCGTCCATTTCAACGTCGTCGCCTCCCTGCTCTCGACGGACACGGCCGTTACTTCGAGCGGGCCGTCCTCGGTCACCGCCGGCACGAACGCGACCTACACCATCACCATCACCAACAACGGCCCGAACGACGCCCAGGGCGTGGCGCTGATCGACACGCTGCCCGCGGGTTCGACACTAGTGTCGATGACGCGGACCTCGGGCACCGACACGTTCACCCTGGCACAGTCGGGCGGCACCGTCACCCAAACCGCCAGCGCCAACATTGCCTCCGGCAGCAGCGACACCTTCACCCTGGTCGTCTTCGCCCCGACGAGCCTGGCCAATGGCGCGACATTCAACAACACATCCTCCGTCAGCGCCCAGAACTCCGATCCGAACACCAGCAACAACACGTCAACCGTCACGGGCACGATCGTCAACACCAGCACCAACGCCGACGTGGCCGTCAGCGTTTCCGGGCCGTCAACGGCCAACGAAGGCAATCAGGTTACTTACACGATCACCCTCACCAACAACGGCCCGGCCGGCGCCACCGGAGTCAGCCTCGCCGACACGCTTGGTTCGCTGCTGAACTTCCAGTCGGCTACGGCGACCCAGGGCACGTTCATTCAGTCCAGCGGCGTGGTCATGTTCAACATTGGTACGATAGCGGCCGGCGCCAACGTCACCGCGACGGTCACCGCCCAGGCCATCGAGGAAGGCAGCACCAGCAACAGCGCCTCGATCAGCAGCACCAGCGCCGACCCCAACTCGGCAAACAACCTCGCCAGCCAGACCACGGTTTTCGCCGAGCCGCCGATCGTCGTTTCCGGGACCATCCGGACCAACACGCGCACGCTGAGCAACTTCCAGGTTGCCACGTTCACTCACGCCAACGGCGTGGAGCCGATCACCGCGTTCGTCGCCACGATTAACTGGGGCGACGGCACCTCCTCCGGTGGTACGATTGTCAAGTCGGGCACAACCTACACGGTGAGTGGATCGCATACCTACACCAAGAACGGGAGCCATTCGATCACGACCGCGGTGGTGGAGAGCGGTCTAGCCGTTGACAAGCTCGGCAATGAGGCCGACTCGCCTAACTGGAAGATGCAGGATGTTGTCCAACTGCCCGGCAACTCTGCCGGCCGGCTGGCCACACCGTTGCTCTCGCCTGGCTGGGCGTCTGTTTCGCCAATCGTCGCCACCGGCGCCGACGACTCCATCCTCGTCGCCGGCACATCGCCCCTTGCATAGTGCACCGAGGGGATATCAAGAGGGGCATGTCTCCTTATGTTCTGGCGCCGTCAACTCGCTCAACCGTTCGATTACAAAGTCGGCGTGACGTTGCCTTTCTGCGATCCTGTCCGGCCACAACTCCTTGATGATTCCCGTGATCATGATCGTCGCCATGCCCACGTTCTTGGCGCCTTCGAGCTCATTCGATCCCCCATCGCCGACAAACACTGATTCGACGGGAGACACCCCAAGCTCGCGCAATGAAAGTTCGTAGATGTCTTTCTCCGGCTTTGCGCATCCGGCCACACAGGAAAAGATCGTGGAGTCGAAGAGGTGCCTGATCGAGCTCTGGTCCCAGGCCGCCACCTCCATAGCATCCGCATTGCTTATCAGGCCAATGCGCTTGCCGCGAGCTCTAAGGCACTCCAATACCGCCGAAGTTTCTGCAGGGATCTCATGCAACGCAGCGGCAAACCTGGCAATGCGGTTTTCGGTTGCCCCTCTGATCCGTTCTTCCGAAATGGATGGGTCAATGGCGTGCGCCATCTCGGCGATGATCTCCACTGGATCCATCTTCGCGCCAACCAGGCGGTCGCGTGACTTTCTCTGCAACTGCTCATCCCAAGCCTCGCGGCTGACACCAAGCATCTCGAATGTCATGCGCCGACCAGCGCCCCATGTCGATTCGAGCGATGTGAGAGTGTGGAACAAATCGAAGACAATCGCCTTCTTCGCGTCAATGAGCGCCGCCACGCTGTCATACAAAGCGCCACGGTTGACCATCATCATGCGCTCCTCACCAATCCCGGTGACTCGCGATCATACACCTTGTGGCTGACCTGGAGGAAGTGGAGACCTCGCAGTTGGCTCTCAAGCACGAAGGACAATCACCCCGGCCGTACATGCCTGGCGGCCGCCCAACTGCCGGCGCTGTCGCTCTTCAAGGGCGGTGGCATTGGCGGAAAAGGACACGGCTTCGCCATAGCAGGCGCGATTGACTCCAGATCTGACCGCGACATAGGATTCTGCTAAGTTTTTGATCCGATTGTCCAAGTGGCGCACAACCCGGGAGGTCGAGCGATGGGAATGTCTGCGTTGCGGCTTGATGTGCGTGTGGCTACGGCTGTGGGGCTGCTATGGGCGACGGGATGGGCGCAGATACTCTTCGCGGGCAATTCTGCCACGGATCCGGCATCCCCCGAGCAGGCGGCCGGGCCCATCCAGCGTGAGGGGCAGATCATGCCAACGCCGGATTACACCGGCAGCTTTGCTGAGCGATCCACGATGACCGGCGATTGGGGTGGCACGCGCCAGGATCTGGCCAATCACGGAATCACTTTGGATGCGTATCTAGCCCAGGTGTGGCAGGGCGTTGTATCGGGTGGACGGGAAACCGGATCGCAATACATGGGCCGGGGCCAGATCGATCTGAATCTGGATACCGCGAGGATGGGTCTGTGGCCGGGCGGCCTGTTTTCGGTGATAGGCGAGGGTCATTACGGGAACTCGATCGCTTCCAACACCGGCTCGGTGTTTCCTGTCAACAGCAATGAGTTGTTCCCCCAGTCAGACGACGGCTTTGTCGTTCCGCAGGTTACCTACACGCAGTTCGTCTCGAAGCAACTTGGTTTCTTTGTTGGCAAGATCGCCACCATTGGCGGCCAGAGCGGCGATGTAAACGAGTTCGCCTACGGCAAAGGCGACGAGCAGTTCCTGAACACTTCCCTGTCCTTCACGCCGATCGCCGCGGTAACCATCCCATACTCCACGTTGGGGTTTGGCACGGTCGTCATCCCGGTGGATGACCTGCAGCTTACCGGTCTGGTGTTGGATCCGCACGGCACTGCTGACAGCGGCGGCTTTGACACGCTGTTCGCTGATGGCGCCACCTTTTCGGTTGTCGGCCGGTACAGGACGCATTTCTTTGACATGACGGGCCATCAGTTGCTTGGCGGGGCGTATTCCACCAGCAGTTACGCAGATCTCGATCAGCGGGCGGTGAACTTCGTCATTCCAGGGCTGCCAACCGAAAAAGCCGACAACTCCTGGTGTGTGTTCTACAACGGCGATCAGTATTTCTATCAGCCCGATCCCAAGGTGGACCGCGGCGTCGGCGTTTTCGGCCGCGTGGGCCGATCCGATGGCATCGCGAACCCGATCAAGTGGTTTGCCAGTGCTGGTGTTGCCGGCAAGGGAATGATCCCTGGCCGCGAATACGATCAGTTTGGCATCGGCTACTACTATGCCTGGGCCGCCGACACCCAGATTCCATCGGTGCTGGGGTTTGGCGATGCCCAGGGCGTCGAGACATATTATCAGTTTGCCGTCACGCGATGGGCACAGTTGTCGCCTGATATCCAATGGATTCGGCCCAGCCAGCAGAACGTGGATTCCTCATGGATCCTTGGATTGCGGCTGAAGCTGATCTTCTAGAATGCCGGCGCATTCTGTGCAACGTGAAGAGTGTTTGCAGAAGCAATGCTTACGACGGAGAGGACCTCGGTATGAAACGCAAGCTGGCCACCTGCAGTCTTTCACTATTGGCTGCCGCAACTGGCATTCTGGCAAGAGCCGGGCAGGTCAATGCGGCGGAGAACAAACCGAACATCATCCACATCGTCGCCGACGATCTGGGCTGGAAGGATGTCGGATTCAACGGCTGCACCGACATCAAGACGCCGAACATTGACGCCCTCGCCGAGCGCGGCGCGAAGTTCTCCCAGTTCTACGTCCAGCCCATGTGCACGCCGACGCGCGCCTGCCTGATGACCGGCCGCTATCCCTTCCGTTATGGGCTGCAAACCGCAGTCATTCCCTCCGTGTCCGCCTATGGACTGGACACTTCCGAGTGGCTCATGCCGCAGTGCCTCAAGGAGGCCGGCTACAGGACCGCGATCATCGGCAAGTGGCATCTCGGCCACGCCGACAAGAAGTATTGGCCCAGGCAGCGCGGCTTTGACTACCAGTATGGCGCCATGATCGGCGAACTGGATTACTTCAGCCACGAAGAGCATGGCGTCCTCGACTGGTTCCGCGACAACGAGCCCGTGAAAGAGGAAGGCTACACGACCACGTTGATCGGCCAGGATGCCGTGAAGTTGATCGAAGGGCATGACACGGCGACCCCGCTATACCTCTATCTCGCCTTCAACGCCCCGCACACACCCTATCAGGCGCCGCAGCAGTACATTGACCGTTATCCCAACATTCAGGACCCGACGCGCCGCACGTACGCCGGGATGGTCACCTGCCTGGACGACGAGATTGGCCGTGTCGTGGCCGCGCTCGAAAAGAAGAAGATGCGGGAGAATACGCTCATTCTCTTCCACAGCGACAATGGCGGCACGCGCAACGCGATGTTCGCCGGCGTCATGGCAGACATGTCCAAAGTCAAGATACCCTGTGACAACGGTCCCTATCGCGAAGGCAAGGGATCGCTCTTTGAAGGCGCAACACGCGTCTGCGCGTTAGCCAACTGGCCTGGCCACATCAAGGCTCAAACCGTGGACGGCCTGATCCACGCGGTTGACATCTATCCAACGCTCGCCGCTCTCGCCGGCGCATCCACCTCCAAGTGTAAGCCCCTCGATGGCGTCAACGTTTGGGACACGATCTCGCAGGGCAAGTCCTCCCCGCGTTCCGAGATTGTCTATAACGTCGAACCGTTCCGCGGCGCAGTGCGGCAGGGAGACTGGAAGCTCATCTGGCGCACGCTGCTCCCCTCGAGCATGGAACTCTACAATCTCGTGCAGGATCCGTCCGAAAAGAACAACGTCGCCGCGGCCAATCCCGACAAGGTTGCGGTCTTGCAGCAGCGGCTTGAGGCGCTCGCCAGGGAAAGCGCCAAGCCGCTCTTCCTCGTGGACCAGTTCAAGGTCGTTATGAAAAACATGAACGGCGAACCGGTCATGCCCATTGACGAAGGCTTTGACGAGGCAGACCAACCCTGACGCGCCCGCAGTGCCGCAGTTCGTGATTAACAAAGGGGCCAAAGTATATCTGTTGGAAACGGTCATAGTGTTGACTGACCTGCCGTGCCTGTTAGCATCGATTTGACCACCATGGGCGTAGAATCGCGCCTGTCAATTCAGAAAGGGTCAAGAATGCCTGGCACGAAACCTGGGTCTATATGTATGGCAGCGATGCTCGCGCTCTGCGTTCTTTGCAGCGTTGGCTGCGCAATAGCGCAAGCGCAGACCCCGCCGCCAACCGGCCAGTGGGTCGCGGCCTATACGGCCGACTTCCTCAAGTCCAATGTCCTTGAGGATGAGTGGCTGCCGCGCCAGTGCGAGCCGAAGATCATCGACGGCAAGTTCATTCTTCCGCCAGCGCAGCGCCGTGGGCGCGTGTTGAGCTACTACGACGCCCAACGATTCGGCCAGAGCGTCCGCGTTGACATGATCGTCTCGCTGACAGCCGCCAATCCGGCAGCACTGGCCCTGGGCGTATGCATCAGCGGGGACGGCTTCGACAGCCCGACCGGTTACCTCTTCCAGTTTGGCGCCAAAGGCTGTCTGCTGAAGAAGGAAACCAGTTCATGGGATGTGGATGAGCAAATGGGCATCCACGATGGGTCGCACCTCAACCGGCCGGTAAAGGATGTCGCCAACAGCGAGATTCACGCTGAGGCCGGCAAACTGCATCATCTCGTGGCCGAGCGAGACGGCGGTAAGCTCAGTCTGTGGGTAGATGAAACGCTGGCCTTTTCTTACCTGGACCCTGCGCCCATCACCGGACCCGACCGCAGCTTTGTAGGCTTATCAGCGCAGAATTGCACCCTGACCGTGGAGAAGTTCGCCGTCTATACCCGAGGCGATACCCCATCAGCCAGCGATCTGCCCGCGCCATCAAAAGAGCCGACGATCACCGTCGCCGGAGTGCTGATCTGTTCGCGCGTCGCGGCCTCGCGGGAAGATGAAGGCCTGCACACGCCTCTGTTGTATGCCTATGACGGAACACCCCAGATCCGCAGTGATCTGGACCGCATCATGAAGACTTACTACTCCGATGGCGTCGGCCTGGATGTGGACCGCGCCCGCAACGTTCAATCCGAGTTCGACAAGAACCTGCGTTACAGCCTGACCGACTGCCACCTCTCCAGAAAACACCATAGCGAGTCGCACTACCGCTCCCAGATGATGGCGATCACCGGAGTCGCCTATGAGAAAGATGGCGCCCGATGGCTCTATCCAATCAGCATAAAGCTGGCTGATGCCTCGCCCGCCCAGATGCGCCAGGACCCCAGCCGCAGAGCCTTTGAATACCCCAAGGCCATGGCTGCGCCCGACAAGCCATTCGCCATGCCCGGCAAGACCCCGCTGATGCTCAACATCAGCGACAATCTTTCGCTCAAGTGCATCCTGCTGCCCTCCGGCAGCTTTATGGCCGGGTCGCCGTTTTACCAATCGTACCGCTGGCAGGATGAGTATGCCCACGAGGTGGTCCTGACCAAACCGTTCTACCTGGCCGAGCATCCCATCACACAGGAGATGTTCGAGGCCGTGATGGGCAAGAATCCCAGTAAGACCAAGGGGCCCAAGCTCCCGGTGGAGAAGATGTCCTATCCCGACATGGAGGAATTCTGCCGGCGGGTCTCGCAGAAGACCGGCCGGATGGTACGCGTGCCGACCGACGCCGAGTGGGAATATGCCGCCCGCGTGGGCACCTCCAGCCCGTGCATCACGGAAAAGTACCTCGGCCAGTTCAGCTTCACCCTTGACCCCCACTATCAGAAGCCGCTGCCGGTCAAGAGCCACAATCCCAATGCCTGGGGCATCTATGACATGATCTCGGGCGCCTGGTGCGTCGTCAGCGACTACGCCGCCAACAACGTCCGCACGACTCAGGTGGACCAGAAAGGCCCGGCCAAAACCGACCGCATGGTCCGCGACTACGGCAGAGGCCCGATCCACAAAGCCAAAGGCGGCGAATACTACGATGACTGGCGACCCAGCATGCACGGAGCCGCCGACGAGGATGGCGGAGGCGCTGAAGGGAACACCATCTTTACCGTGGTGGTTGAAGCGACCCTGGAAGAGATCGCAGTGAAGTAGCCCCGGGAGCGCGGACGTCCCCGTCCGCTCTTTCGTTGACGCGACCCCGGTAGAGATTGCAACGAAATAGCCTTCTACGCCTGGTTCGGCAAGGATATCTGCAGATCCCGGACAAGCCGGGACTGAGCTACCAATTGAGGTAACTATTTACCGTGCCACGGCAGGATTATGACGAATCGGGCTGCGGCTTATCCGGGAAGTCAAAGGGCTGGTTGGCCCACGACGCCATCAGCATGTCCTTGTAGGTCTCCAGCAGCGGCAAGTCGTGCTGGCGGATC
>CAIQIQ010000170.1 GCA_903871935.1 uncultured Phycisphaerales bacterium | reverse complement strand
GATCCGCCAGCACGACTTGCCGCTGCTGGAGACCTACAAGGACATGCTGATGGCGTCGTGGGCCAACCAGCCCTTTGACTTCCCGGATAAGCCGCAGCCCGATTCGTCATAATCCTGCCGTGGCACGGTAAATAGTTACCTTTCTCGGATTACTCCAAATCCAAACCAACCCGGCTTGATGGCAGTGCATTCATTGGCCCTTCCGGCGGCCGCGGCTGTGATGGCCTCAAGGAAGGAGTTGACGCAGCGAGTCGAGCTCTTCTATGCAATGGCCCAGGAAGATGCCGAGCGGCCACTATGGGTGAAACTGTATGAGCGCAGCAAGAGCGACGCGTTCCTTCTGGAATCGAAGGTATCTCTGTCTGGCGCTCGATATGCCTTGCTCGCAATGTTGGGTCCATCGTTTGAGAGGGCGAGTCTGAGTTTCGATCTGTACGGCGCTGTGCACGAGGCCGCGATGGTGGCCCTGACGCTGGAAGCGTGGCACGCCAAGACAGGTGCGTATCCGACTGATCTGAGCGAACTTGTTCCGCACTACCTGCCGGCGGTGCCTCTGGACCACTCAACTGGTGCGCCGCTGCGATATAAGCTGGTCGGTGGCAGACCCCTTCTTTATGGTCTGGGCAAAGATGGCGTGGATGATGGCGGTGTGTGGGTTGAGGACAAAGCCACTCCTTGGGCGATGTTGCCGGCGAAGGGGGATTGGGTTCTCTATCCCGAGCCAGAATCCGCGGAGGCCGCGGAGAAATAGAGCTGCGTGCCGGGCGACCTCAAGAAGGAGATTCTGCCGCCCAAGGGGTGGCGAAGGTGAAGGTGGCGGCGGTGGTGCGCGCCAGCTTGAGGAACCTCTGGGCATTATCGCTGCTGCGGTGTCTCGCCTGTACAATGCTGTGGACGCGTGGCGGGTCGTTCACGCAGGCGAGGGCAACGGCTATGGCGAACTGGTTCTACAAGCACGGGAACAAGGAGATTGGCCCGATAGACGAGCCGACCATGTACGCCTGGGTGCGGGCAGGAGTGGTCGGGAGAGCGCACTTGATACGAAGCGATCGTTCGGTCGAGTGGCGGAGAGCTGATGAATGCCTGGGTGAGATGTATCCCAACAGCAGGGCCCCTGACCTGCTGGCCAGCATAGCAGCTCCCTACTTTGAGAGCGAAGGGCTTTGTTTCTTCCCGGTAGTGGACGTGGTGGACGGTTGTTGCCGGATCAGCATGTTCTACCAGAACCGGTTCAGCGGGCACTGCTGCGCCGAGATATCTTTGTGGGCCGTTCCGAGCTTCTGGCTCCGGTCGCCAAACAAGAAGATCCTCACATTCGATATAGACTGCATGGGCGGCGAGTATGGCGTTGTCAGCCAGTTCTACGGCATCAAATCCAGGTGGCAGGGGAGGAGGGCCGAGTTCGAGATCGAGGGCAAGGCATCATATCCGGATGGCAAAGGGGACGTGTTGCGCTATGAGATAGGTCTCGAAGCCGACCGCAAGGGTGTTCGCTACGACATCTATCGCGTGGTTGTCGCTATCATATCAATGGGACATGTGCTTCTGGGTCGAGCATCGGGGAAAGTCTGCCTTGCACTTCCCGATGGTGTTGCGGAAGAAGTACCTGAAGAATGGCCGGCGCAGGGTGAGATTCTCTGGACTATGGATGAGATAGCAGCGCAACAGGTCGAGAAGTGAACGGTAACCCTTGCACATTGACCCAACACCGTGGTCGGTTACCGTCTTGGCAAGCAGACAGATCATTGGCAAAGGAGTGGAAGATGGGACGCGGACAGATTGCGTGGGCGGCGTTGTTGGGGTTGAGCTTGGTGGCCGGGGTGGGGTGTGCACATTCGCGGCCGGAGCCGGTGAAGGTCACCGGGACGCCGGAGGCGGTGGCGCTGGTGGAGAAGCTCAAGAAGGTCAACAACGAGCCGGCGATGGCGTATGGAACGTTTGTCTTTGAGACGCATCAGCCCAGGCGGGCGCGCTGGGCGGAATGGTGTTACGACGGGGGCAGCGCGGATGTGGCGGAGGCGATCTTGAGGGGGGAGCCTGCGGACTCTGTGAACGTTCGGCGGTACGAGAGGAAGCCCCAGGGGAAGGGGTGGGTGATGTCGGAGATCTGGACGGAGGATGGGAGACCCATGGTATCGCAGCCTCCCAGGCCACTTATTCGAGGTTATCCCGGTGACAAGGAGATGGTGGCGGGGCTGTGGCAGGTGACGCAATTCGGAGCTTTGGCATCTCTCGCTGAGGGGACGGTGAGCTTGCAGCGGAAAATGTACCGCGGGGAGCAGTGCGTGGTGATTCGCGATGAATGGGCCAGCGGCACATGCCGCGAAACTTACTTGTCAGAGAAGGAAGGGTGGCTGCCGCGGCGGATCGTGGTGCGAGGCAAGATGCCGTCCACCCGGCCGGCGATGCCCACGCAGGATATGACATGCCGGGTTGAGTGGGAGAAGGGAACGTGGCCATTTAAGGGTCGCGATGTGGTGATCTGGAAGGTTCCCGTTGCGGCATTCAAGGAAATGGATCTTGATCATTGCGAGATCGACTCGGATACCACCGTGGAGAAGTGGGTCAAGCGGCCGGATGGGACGTGGCTGATTACGGAAGCGACAACGGTCTGGCCGTTCTTCCGGCGGACCACGCAATACCACGTGGAGAACCTGAGCTTTAGACCGTAAGCCGATGCGCGGGGGCGCAGTTGTCGCACTTGGGCGCTGGCTGCGGTATCTTGGCTGGCGCACATGCTTGATCCAGCACCCCGAAAACCGATCTCGTGGCGCAGCGTGGTCCTGGGGTTCTTCGGCGTTATCCTCATCAGCCTGATCACACCCTATAACGACTACGTGCTGGTGAACACGTATGTCATCGGCAATAACCTGCCGCTGAGCGCGATGCTGATGTTCTTTGTGGTCGCGGTGGCGATCAATGGGCCATTGAGCCGTTTTGCGCCGGGGTATGCGCTCTCCAGTGGCGAACTGGGTGTGGCGTTTTCCATGGTGCTGGTGGGCTGTGCGATTCCATCGAGCGCCTTGATGCGCTATCTGCCGGCATCGCTGGTGTACCCTTTCTGGCAGGCTCGCGGCGATGCTGAACTCTTGAAACTGCTGGAATCGGTGAAGATGGCGAGGTGGCTGTACCCGGATTTCCAGGGGACTACTCCGTCGCAGTGGATGAACGATCCGGTGGTGACGGGGTATACCGGCCGGTGGACGGGCGAAGGGTGGCCGCCCTATACGGCGTGGCTGCGGCCGATGTTTGCCTGGGGCATCTACATCGGGCTGCTGTACGGCGCGTTCATGTTCCTGTTCGCGATCCTGCGCCGGCAGTGGTATGAGAACGAGCGGCTGCCGTTTCCGCTGGCGACGATCGAGTTGGCGCTGGTGGAGGCGCCGGCGCCGAGGAAGTGGTGGAACAGCACCATGTCCAAGCCGGCGTTCTGGGTCTGTTTCGGGACGATCTTCATCATCCATTGCTGGAATGCGATGTATGTGTACTGGCCGAAGTATTTCCCCGAGATCCCGTTGAACTTCGACCTGACGCGGGTATTCACCGAGGAGCCATGGGCGTATGCCGACGGCGAGCTTAAGAGTGCCTACTTTTATCTGACGGCGGCGGGGGTGTCGTACTTTCTGCCCGGGTCCGTCAGCTTTTCGATGTGGTTCTGCTTTGTAGCGTGGCAAGTCTACAAGATGATGATGGGTTGGACGACCGGCAACCCGGAAACGCCTGGGCAGGAGGACCAGATGTTCGGGGGATTAAGTGCGTACATCTTCATTGTGATGTGGATTGGGCGAAAGCATTGGGCAATGGTGCTGCGGCAGGCTTTTCGGGGAGCGCAGGCGGGCGAACCGCAGGGGCGGTATCTCTCGTACCGGACGGCGTTCTGGGGCTTTGTGGCATGCCTTGCCGGCATGGTGGCTTGGATGGACCTGGCGGGCGCGAGCCTGGGTGGGTCGGTGGTGTTAACGCTAACGGTGGTGGCCGGGCTGTTCATTGTGGCGCGGATCGTGGCGGAGACGGGGTTGCTGCAGCCTGGGTCGACGTTCTATCCCACGCGCAACTGGAGGCTGCTGGGATACATGGGATGGCAGCGGCCGACGACGGTGGAGACGGCGTTTCTGTCCGGGCATATGGAGACGCTGCACCATGATGTTCGCGAGAGCTGGGGGGTATTTGGCACCCACGCGATCAAGATCACGGACAATACGGCGTTCTCCGGAACTTCGATGTCCTCTGACGATGCATCGGCCCGCAAGCTGGGACGAAAGCTGATCCTGCTGTTTGCGCTCGTGCTTGTGGTGGGATACGTGACAAGCTTCTCGTCGATGCTGTGGACGGAGTATGAGTTTGCGGTGCAGAAGAAGCCGGATGCGAAGCCGGTGAACGACTACGCCGGCGCGTGGGCGATAACAGGGCACTGGACGAACCCGACGCAGGACTACGTGAACAATCGGTATAACCTTGCTTACAGCCCGCCGAAGCATTTTGCGATTGGAGCGGCGATCACGGTTTCCCTGGCGATGATGCGGTTACGCTATCCGTGGTGGCCGGTGCATCCGGTGGGGTTTCTGTGCGTGGGAAGCTGGCCGCTGGGTCAGCTCTGGTTCGCGATCTTCCTGGGATGGCTGGCGCGGACGATTGCGCTGAAGTGGGGCGGGGCCAGGCTCTATATGGGGCTGCGGCCGGCGATGATTGGGGTGATCATCGGTGAGGCGGTGGCGGCGGGGTTCTGGATGATTACGGGGATTGCGCTGAGCACGATGGGCATGTGGTATAAGCCGATCAAGATTCTGCCGGATTGAACGCTATCGCTTCTTCTCGAACGCTTTCATCTTCGCGATCTCGTCGGGAAGGTGCTGCTCCGGCGGTATTTCCCAGTTGATCCATTCGCCGCTGAGAAAGCCGGCGTAGCCGGACCCCGCGAGGAGCGCCACGGCCGCGGCGTGGTCGATCGCACCGGTGCCGATGGGCTTGAACACGGACTTCTTCAACTCCATGGTGCCATCGTGGAAGTGCACGTGCCGGATCCAGGGCTTGATGGGCTCGTACGCCGCGGCCATTGCATACCCGGCGGCGCGCACGGGGTGCATGATGTCCCAGGTCACTGCGATGGAAGGTTTGGCCACTCTTCGCATCACCTCGGCCACGTGTATGGGGTCGCACCAGTCGTCGTGGGTCTCCATGCACACGGTGACGCCGCGCTGCGCGGCATGGTCGGCCACCGAAGCCAGGGACTTGGCAACCTCGACGATGGCCTGCTCGCGGGTCCACCCGCCGCCGAGCTTCCCGCCGAAGACGCGGATGGAGGGCGCCCCCACGTCGGCGGCGAGGTCGATGTACTCGTGGGTGAGGCGGGTGTTGCTGGCCGCGGTCGCGGGGTCGGCGTAGGTGCATGATGTGGCTACGCACGCGAGGGCGATTCCCGCATCCTGGGCTTGCTTCCCGATCGCAGCGCGCTGCGCTTTGGAGGCGGAGAGCTCAACCCCGTGGCTGTGCTTGGCCTCGGCACGCGGTTCGATTCCGTCGTAGCCGTACTTCTTGGCGAGGGCCAATGCCTGCTCCAGGGTGGCTTGGGGAACGGAGAAAGTCATGAAGGCGTATCGCATAGTGGCATCATAACTGCGGCTCGACCGAGGGCAACGCTTGGGCAGTTAGGTCGTCAGGGCCGCGGATGGTCTGGTGGTCGGGAGCTTGGCTCCGTTGGCGCGCAGGATCTCAGCAATCTTTGATGAAGCCATCACCACGGCCGGCACTCCAGCGGCGTTGTGTGTATCGGCGGCCGCTCCCTTGGAAAGCAGCAGCATGACCGTGCCGGCGTAGTCGCCTTTGGGGTTGGTGATGTTACCTGACCCATGGGCCGCCCAGAGCAGGGGCGAAGAGCCGAAGAGATCATGCTTGTCCTCGATATCGAAGCCGTTGGCGATCAAGCGCTCGGCGGCCCCGCCTTGCTCCCAAACCAGCACGCCCAGTGTAACGCTGTGCCACCCCACTGGCCTCGGGCGTCAAGGTCGGGGTTGTGCTCCAGGAGCAGATCGATGAGCTGCGGCTGATTGCACCTTGCGGCGACATGAAGTGCAGTCTCATTGCCAAACCGCCGCATGGGCAGATCGGGGTGGTCAGCGATAGCCTGCTCAACCGCCTTGGCGTTCCCACGCTCCAGGGCATGATAGAAGTTCATGACGTACTGAGGATCGGTATGAGCGTTCCTGGGAATGGGGCGCTCATATGTTGACGCGAGGCTTTGGTTCTCAAGCTCGTCAAGCTCTCTGATCGGCTTGTTGGCAAACCAGAAGGCACCTGCGGCCACTAGAAAGATCAGTATGACGCCTGTCCACGCTTTGATGCCATCTTTCATTACACACCCCTGATCGCGACGGCTAATGATAGGCGAGCTTTAGGGCCAGGTGGCGGCTCGCGGGGAAGGAGGGGAGGAAGAGGGAAGAGCAGATTGGAGATTCAGAACTGGAGAGGTCTCGCGCTTATCCGCCCAGGTAGGCGGCTTTGACTTCGGGGCAGGTGAGGAGATTGGCGGCGGCGTCTTCCATGATGATCTGGCCGGTCTGCAGGACGTAGCCGCGATGGGCAACCTGCAGGGCCATATGGGCGTTCTGCTCAACGAGGAAGATGGTGGTTCCCTCCTCGTTGATTTTGCGGATGATGGCGAAGATCTTCTGGACGACCAGGGGAGCAAGGCCCAGCGATGGTTCATCAAGCAGGAGCAGACGAGGTTTGGCCATCAAGGCCCGGCCGATGGCGAGCATCTGCTGTTCGCCGCCGGAGAGGGTGCCGGCGCGCTGGGCGGAGCGTTCTTTGAGAATGGGGAAGAGGTCGTAGCAGCGTTCGATATTGCTGTGGATCGCGGGACGGTCATGCTGCTGATATGCGCCCAGGTGCAGGTTCTCCAGCACGGTCATCTGCGGGAAGACCTGTCGGCCTTCGGGGCAATGAGAAAGGCCGAGCTTGACGATCTCGTGGGGCAAGCGGCCGACGAGGTTGTGCTGGTGATCCCAGACGATGCCGCCGGCGGAAGGTTTGAGCAGGCCGGAGATCGTGCGCAGCAGGGTTGTCTTGCCCGCGCCGTTGGAACCAATCAGCGTCACAATCTCCCCTTCCATCACCGAAAGTTTGACGCCGTGAAGGGCCTGGATGGCGCCGTAGGAGACACAGAGGTTCTCGATGGCGAGAATGGTTTTGCGATGCTGCGATGTGAGCGATGACGAGACCGGTTCATCCGGATTCTGCTGGTTGTCCGCAGTGGAGGGCGTCCGCATAGCGACACTATAGGGTCTGTGGATGAGGTGGCAACGAGCATTGGCTTGCCCCGCGCGAAAAGGCGTGGGAAATATCGCCAGCAGTATCGGAGTACAATGTGCGGTATAGTATCCTTCCTAAGGAAGAGGAAACATGAGCGACCAAAATAGAGCGGCGGATTCAGGTTCGACTTCGGGCAAGCCAGCAGCGCGAAAGCGGCGCGGGTTGTGGTGGAAGATCCCGGTGGCGCTGCTGATATTGCTGGTGCTGCTGGTTCTATTGCTTCCGACAATCGCAAGTACATCACCGGCACGCAGCTATGCGCTGACGAAGATTAACGCCAGCATGCCAGGGAAGCTGGCGGTGGAGGACTGGTCGCTGGGATGGTTCTCGGGGGCGAGCGTGCACGGGATTTCGTATACCGACGAGAAGGGGCGCAAGCTGGTAGAGGTCAGTGGTGTGACCACGCCGGTGACGTTGATGCAGTTGGTTCAGATGAATCTGCACGCCGGGGAGATCGTTATCCCGGACGTGACCGTTGATGCGCTCGTGCCGGCGGCCGAGGATGCCAAGGCCGCGGCGGGGCCGGTTGCCATCGCGCCACCACCGAGTCAGCCGGGCAAGACGACATTCGATATGCCCGACGCCAGTGCATCAGTGAAGATCGAGCACATCGGCGGGCGCGTGACGTTCCAGGGCAAAGGTGGCAAGGGCGCGACGATTGCGCTCGATAAGAGCAGCACCTTGCAGGTGGTTCTGCCGCCGGGTGGCGGGCCGGCCAAGTGTGACGTGAACCTGGTGGTAGCACAGCCGGGCGCTGCTGCTCCGGCCACAATTACGGTCAGTGCAACGGTGAATGGGCTGAAAGCGGGAACGGTGGATTATGCGCAGCTCACCGGGCAGGCGCAGGTGAAGATTAGCGGGCTGGATCTTGATCAGATGGCGGAGATTGCCAGCGTGCAGGGCGCGGAACTGGGGGTGAAGGGAATGCTGTCGGGACAGATTGATGCGAGCGTGGCTCCGGGCGGCGGGCCGGCGAAGTGTGATGTGAATCTGGCGCTGACGCAGAGCGGTGCGGCGGCTCCGGCGACCATCGGCGTCAGTGCGACGGTGAACGGGTTGAAGGCGGGCGCGGTGGATGTATCGCAGCTAACGGGACAGGCACAAGTGAAGGTGAGTGGGTTGGATATCGGGCAGGTGGCGGGGCTTGCGGGGCCGCAGGGTGCGCGACTGGGGGCGAAGGGGATACTCTCAGGACAGATTGATGCGACGATGCCGCGGCCGATGGAAGGTGCGGTAAAGGGCGAGTTTTCGGCGACCAACGTGATGGCGATGTTGGGCAAAGACCAGATCGTAAGCAAACAACTTCGAATTCCGATTGATGTGGCATTGAATGGCCAGGGCGATGCCATGCGAGTGGCTATCAACCAGATTGGCGTGGTGTTGGATCAGGCGAAGGTGAATGTTAGCGGAGATCTGCCGGTAGCCAGCCTGAAGCAGTTTGGCAATGGGCAGGAGGTTACGCAAGATGGTGCCGTGAAGGTGGCCGTGGAAGTGCCGGATCTGGCCGTGGTGCTGAACAGCCTGCGGAACGCAGTGAAGTTGCAGCAAGGCGTGGAGGTGTCATCCGGCAAGCTTGATGTGCAGGTTAATGCAACGCTGGGCAAGGGTGGGCTGCGCGTGCAGGCGCCGATTGCACTGCGCGACCTGGCGGCCGTGCAGAACGGCAAGAAGATCGGTCCGCTGCAGCCGCTGATGGTGGATGCGGGCGCGACGATTCCCAATGCCAAGGCCGGAGCGGGCGATATTCGTGATCTGATGGTGAACATCACCAGCTCGTTCCTGACGCTCAATGCGAAGGGCTCGACGATTTATGCGACCAATGCCCAGGGTGAGTGCGACCTGGTGAAGCTGCGCGATGATCTGGGCTCGATTGTGGATCTTTCGATGATTCGCGGCGGGAAGCTGACCCTGAATGTGGTCAATCGCCAGCCTGAAGCGAATGTGCTGGAATCGACGGTGCGCGTGCAGTTGGCGGGTGTGGGAGTGAATCTGCCGGCGGCCCCGGCTGCCGCAGGTGCCAAGGCAGCAGCAACCCAGACAGCAGCAGCGAATGTGGCGCCACTGCCGCGACGGCTTGAAGATGCCAATGTGCTGATCTCGGTGCGTACGCTGTTCCGCGACAATACACTTACCATCAGTGAGCCAGCGCGGATTGAGGCCAGCGGCCGGTTGCTCGAAGGTGCGCCGGGCCAGGCGGCGAAGGTTCTGCTGGATCAGGCGGCAACGATCATCATGTCGGGCAGTTTCCAGACGGCAGAAAAGAAACTGCATCTGACCAGCCTGAGTGTGACGGCCGGCAAGGAGAAGCCGCTAGCGCAGATGTCGCTTCCGGAGGGATCTACGGCAGATCTGACGATGTCGGGCAAGCGCGGCGTGAGCGGCGCAATCAGGCTGGCGGTGAGTGCGGATCTGGGGGCGCTGCAGACGGTTGGGCAGCAATTCTCCGGGACACCGGCACCCACACAAGGAGCGTCGCCTGAGGGGCTCAAGAGCGGAATGTTCATCGGCAATGTCGCCGTGGAGATTGCACCCGATGGCCATCTGAAGACTGCCGTTACCGAATCTTCGGTCGATTTCGACTATGTTGTTGGCACAACTGCCTATCGCGATCGCGTCGGGCTTAATGCCACGGCCGATGTCTCAGGGGATAACTCGCAGATTGGCACAGCGCTCGATGTAAAGGGCAAGCTTGTTAACCTTGCGACCAAGGCGCAACTGGCAATGGAGGTGGAGCCCGGCAAGCCGCAGGGGCTCAAGATGGTCCGAGTGGACCAGCTCGATGGCAAGACGGATTTTGCGGATGTATCGCTGGTCCAGCCGCTGGTAATAAGCGATGTGCCTGCGCTGATGGCAGCGTTTGCCGGCAAGGAAGTTCCGGCTGGCGTGCAGATCGGCGGGGAACTGCTGCTGAAGGCGGACATCGCCAAGGTGATGGCGCTAGCAGGGAAGAGCTCGCCGGACGCGTATGCGATGACGGGAATGCTGACTTTCAAGCCGAAGATCGCGCTGGTACAGAAGGCGGTGGTTGCGGACTTTGACGGGCAGATTGAGTCGCTGAAGGTGAGCCAGGGAGCCAAGACCGTTGTCGAAGAGCCCAAGCTGGCGATGGTCGGGCACGTGAGCGTGGACCCCAATGCGAAGGTGCTGGCGGTGGATAATACGCAGATCACGTCGGCCAGCGGGCTGCTCGATCTGAAGGCGTCGGTAAAGGTGTCGCAGTACGGGGCGGAGAATAAACTGGAGAACGGCGTCGTCGATCTGACGCCGGATCTGGGCAAGATCTGGCCGATCATCTATGCGATGATGCCTCCGGAGAAGCAGACGTCGATTGGGCAATTGGTGGTGACCGGCCGGAAGACCAGTCATATCACCTTTGGCGGTAGCTTCCCGACCAATCGGCCGTATGGCGAGGCGATCAAGCTGGTAACGGGCGGGGGAGATCTGCCGATCGAGAGCGTGGACTGGAAGAAGTATGGTGTCACGCTCTCGGGAGTCATTCCGTTCACGCTCAAAGATGGCGTGGTGAAGTTTGTGTATGCGGATAAGGCGGCGACGCCGCTGGCATGCAACCAGGGCACAATTGATCTGTCCAAGGCGAGCATTGACCTGAAAAGCGCTGAGCCACGCGTGAACATCGACAGCAATTCGACGATCGCCAGCAAGCTGCAGTTGAACCCGGTGATGGCCTCATCGTTGGGAGCGTACATGTCGCCCATATTCGCTTCGGTCACTGGGGCCGCCACAGGCTCGGTGGATGTCATTTGCCAGCGTTGCGACAAGCTGCCGCTGGGGCAGTTGATGTTCTCAACCCAGCCGGTGAATGATGGCGTGGCCCAGTTTGCCATCAATATCAATGGCTTGGGTCTGTCGGGCAGTGGATTGGATACTCTGCTGAACCTGGTTAGTGGCGGCGGGAGCGGTGGATCTACGCAGGTCGCCGGCGATCTGCAGGCCACGGTCGGTCTGCAACAGGGACGATGTCAGCAGAAGGTGACGCTGCCGATCAACCAGACACTGAGATTGCCGGTGGAGGGGGACATGCGGCTGGCGGATAACTACTACAATTACCTTAAGCTCGCGCTGCCAAACACCCTGGCCGCACCGCTGTTGAGCAAGGTTGGTGGGTTGAAACTGGCGGCCGACGATCTGCCGCCGACCATTGATGTGAGGTTCGCCGGTCCGGCGAATGCGTTGAAACTGAACACCGACATCAAGTCGCTTATTGCGCCGATTGCCCAGCAACAGTTGCAGAAGCGGCTGCTTGGTGGGGCGAGTTCAGGACCGGGCGGGCTTATAGGTCAACCCAAGGCGGCTCCGGCTCAACCCGCGCAGCCGGCGCAGGCAGGTCAGCCCGCGCCCGCGCAACCCGGGCAACCCGCGCAGGCAACATCGCAGCCTGCGGCACAGAAGCCCAATGCAGCGGATGAGGTTAAAGGCCTGATCGATCTCTTCGGCAAGAAGAAAAAGTGAGCCGTGGCTGACCCGCGCGGGTGCCACGTGGACGCCCTGGATGTCGACTCATCATCGATGATACCGACATCCGGGGCGTTTAGTTTCCACAGCACGGACAGCCGGCCAGGACGGAGTTCTGTAGCACCTGCATCGCGGTGCGGCGGTCCTGGGACCGCACCATCTGATAGTACATATCGACAATGTTCTGGATGAAGGGCTCGAGCTCTGGCATTGTCACGATCGGGCCGTTGTTCTTCTCTTTGTTGGTGGCGCCGATTCTGCCAAGGACATCGCGGATGCCTTGTTCAACGTCTTTCTGGGAGGTACCGATCAGCGTGCCGAGCTTGTCGATGATGGCCGGGTCATTCGGGAAGCGGAATTCGTACTCGTTGCCTTCCGCCGTCATGAACACGCCTTGCTGATTCGCAGGGTTCGTACCAATCCGTTCGTAATCGACTTGGGGCACGCAAACGCCTTTGTCGAGGAAGCCGATATAGACGCCGGGCTTGAGCGGGTCCGCCGACTTGCGCGTGCATGTGAGATAGCGAAGGTTGGACGCAATCGCGTAGGCCATTTCCTTGGATGGCGTGCGGCCGCGCGCGACAAGGGCCCGGATGGTCGGTACAAAGCGGATCACCGCCTTGGAAGGGAAGTTCATCGCAATCCAGAATGTGCTGTGAACGCGGTTGATCCTGCGCATCCATTCGCCAAAGGCCTGGTCGAGGCTCTGGCGGTCGATGTGCAGTTCGTCGGCAATGACAGTAAAGTCTTTCACATAGAGCTGCCGGAGATACCGGTCGATGGCCGGATCCTGGACGGCGCTTCCCGTATTGATATGCCCCGATAGCGCTGCGGCAGCTACGAACGCCGTGTGGTTGGCATTCATGATGCGCAGCTTCTTGGGGTGGTACTTCTTGATGACCGAGTCCTTCTCACGGGCGATGATGAAGCCATTGGCTTCGAGCTCGGCGGCCACCTTGGCCGGAATAAAGCCTTCGGAATCTTCCAGGACGACGTGTTCCTTGGGCAGATTCTCCTCGACTTCCGGAACCGCCAGATTCATTTTGCCCGCATCGTCCTTGTACGGATTGGCGATCAGATCCACCATCGTTTCGTGGGCCCTGACGCGAGCCTTGATCTGGTCGGTCATCGCCGGATTGCGGATGGAGGCAATCTTCAGCAGCATGTCCGTGATCAGCGTGCCGTTGCCATCCTTATTATCCGTGTTGATGATGGATATCTTGAGCTTGGGCTTGGTTTGCAGAAGCTTCTCCACGATCCGGTAGAGATCGCGGATGTATTTGCCTTTGTCATCTTCGAGCCTGGAGCCAGGCGCCGGGTTCGCCAGATCAGCGCTGGAAAGATTCGCGCCCTGCACCAGCACACCGTCGGTCACGCCATAGGGCATGATCAGATAGTCATCCGGCGGATTCATCTTGTCGATGAGCTTTAGAAGCTGCTGCAAGCCCTCTTCATCATGGATCGTTCCGGTCGCGGCTACCGACATAACGGTGGCGACGTTTTTGCGCTTGCGATCGCCAGACATGTGGACGACATCGTAGTCGCCACTTGTGGTCTTCATCAGTTCCGAGACATTGGCCCCGAAAGTCTGCGCCATCACGACGGGACCCATGCCGAAAACTTTCGAGAACAGCGCAAGCAGCACGCGCCCATTGCCCAGCGCGAGGAACCGCGCCTTCGTCGGATCCTTACCGCGCAGGGGCTTGAAGTCCGACTCGATCTCTTGACGCGCGCGTGTGGAACTGGCAACTGGCATGGTAATCCCTGTGTGGTTGTTCGTATAAGAGTGCAACGCAGGCCCGAGGGCCGACGTGCTAAGCTCAATAGTTGAATCGGTCCTTAAAGGCCCACAAACCCAGGGCGGGATTGGAGATGTAATAGATCTCTTCTCCGCTGGGCATGGTGTTGAAACCGTTCTTCAGCACCTTTGGGTTGTATATCCGGGTCATGTTTTCCAGATTGGCATACTTGAAACCAACCGCTTCAATCTCCTGTTTCGTCAGATTCGCCGCACCGCCACCGGGACAATACGTGATGGTGAAACGGCCTTCCGAGGAGCCATGGATGAGATGAGCCGCCGCGCTCAAGTTGTCGCGCAGTTCCTGGTTTTCTTTGCACGCCTTTAGAGTTGCCGGGGTCCCGAAATAGCCATATTTCCTGATGAGGCGGTCGATCTCCTTATCCTCGCCAAACTCCTTTAGGCCCGGCGCCAGGACGATCAGTTCACCGGCATCAGCAATGGCCATGCGGGTTCGGTAAACGGATTTATTCCCCAGCCAGGTACTCTTGAACTCGGCGGGATCGAGATAGACCACGACTTTCTTCAGCGGCTTTTCGAGCATGTCGAAGTTCACGAGCAGGGCCAGCTTGGCGGCCTTGTCGAAGACCTCAAAATCGTCGCCAACAAACAGGCCGCGGGTCTTGATCTTGCCATCGGTCTTGTCCAGCCCTACCACGGTCTGCACGTAGACAATGGGCAGGTGTTTGGAGAAATGCTCAGAAGCATAGTTAAAGATCCTGCGGACGGGGGTATCGGCCCGTCCCATCATCTTTTCCATGCCATAGACAGCGCCGATGAAATGGCTCTTGTTGATCCCTTCCACGCCGCCAGTGCCAACAAAGATATTCTTGTTGTAGTTGGCCATTCCCACCACTTCGTGGGGAACGACCTGGCCGATGGAAAGAATCAGGTCGTATTTCCCGTTGACCAGCAGTTTGTTGACCTGGGCCGGCCATGGAAAATCAACCGCGCCGCCGGAAACATCTTTGACAAACGCGGCGGGGACTTCTCCCAGAGTCACGACATCGTTCCGCCAATCATGTTCGCGGATCAGCGAAGCGGGCATGGATCCAAACATGTGCGCAATTTGATGCGCGGACATGGGGGTATGGGTTCCCAGTGCCGGAAGCACATCAGTCAGGCGCGGGCCAAAGTACTGCCAGGTGAACTCGGTCAGTTCTCCGGCCCGGCTGGGGAACCGGGTGTAATCAGGAGGTATGGCCAGAACCTTGTTCCGGCGTCCCATTTTGTCCAACGCCGCAAACAACCCTTTTTTCAGGTCGCCAGCACTTAACTCGTGACCGACAGAACCGATTTCGTAGAACATCATACGATTTATCTTCTTACTCTGGCGTTTCCATTCCAGATGCTCCAAACCATCTCTTCGTCAGCAGGCTGAGCGTAGTCGGTTAGGAACGTTGTCGCCAAGGCGCCGGTGGCCCAGCCGAATTGCGGCCATTTCGCCGGCTCCCATCCTTTGAGAATGGCGTAAAGCAACCCGCCTACAAAAGCATCCCCGCCGCCGATCCGGTCGAGGACCCCGATCTTTCTGGGCTCGATGACGTGCCAGTTGTCGCCTTCGAGCATGATGGCGCCCCACAGGTGTTCGTTGGAACTGATCACCTGACGCAAGGTGGTGGCGAACACAGAAGCATTGGGGAAGGCTTTCTTGACGCGGCCGATCATCCCTTTGAAGCCTTCAATCTCGGTTCCGATTCCTTTTCCACCCGCCTCCGGGCCTTCAATGCCCAGACAGAGCTGGAAATCCTCTTCATTGCCGATGAGGATGTCGGCTATGGACGCGATTTCGGTGAACATCTTACGCAGTTCCGCCTGGCGTCCTTTCCAGAACGAGGCGCGATAGTTCAGATCGAAAGAAATGCGGGTGCCGTACTTTTTGGCAAAGCGGGCCAACTGCAGACAGAATTCACTGGTCTCAGGCGAAAGGGCGCCGATCAAACCGGACAGGTGAAGAATCTGAACGCCCTCCTTGCCAAATATCCGTTCCAGATCAAAGTCTTTCACATTCAACGTACGGCCCACCTCGCCGGCGCGGTCGTTCATGACGCGGGGGCCACGGGTTCCAAAGCCGCTGTCGGCGATGTTGAACTGGTGGCGATAGCCCCAAGGGTTGCCCTGTGGAACTTCGGGGCCTTCGTAGGTCATGTGACGGCTCAGCAGGTTGCTCTTGATGAACTGAGCAATAGGGCTGTCCTTCACGAACGTCGTCAATACCTTGACCGGCAGGCCGAGGTAGGAGGAAATGCTGGCTACGTTGGTTTCGGCGCTGGTCGCCTGCATGTGAAAAGTGTCACTGCTATGGACGGGCTGCCCGCTGGCAGGAGTGATTCTGACGCCCATGCTGGTTGGCACGATCAGTGAATACGCAAAGTCTTTTTTAAGTTGCAGGCTCATAGGATTTCAAGACTCATCGGTTAACGGATCAACCGCGCGTTTCGCGGTTCTCAGGACGCTCGGGGACCGCCCCCAAGCATTCAAGGGCAATATACAAGCGATCCCGACAGCGGCAAGCACCTACCCCCGCCAATTGTACGCTGGTCTGGCCGTCAACGTGTGTGCGGTGCCGCCTGGATCATGAGCCGCCGACCGCAATTTGCGGACGGGTGGAGTCGGGTCAATCCATGCGCTAGTAGTTCGCCAGACGCGGGCCGGGGACAGCGGGGGGCGCGGCGGGCTGACCTGCCGCCTGCTGGGACTGCTGCGGGGTGAGGGGCTTTTGGATGAGCTGATTGACCTTGCGAAGCAGATCAACGAAATCGACTTGGGCCAGGTTCAGGTTCTTCACCTTGATGTGCGAGACGATCCGCGACTGCAGTGTTTCAAGCTGTTGCCGCTGGGCATCGGTTACGGGCATGCCCGACTGTTCCTGGCGGCCGAGCTTTTCCAGGGCCTTGTCGAAGTCCTGCAGCATTCTTCCAGCGTCGGGATCGTCGGCAACGGCCTTCTGGGCCGCCTGGTAGCGGGCAACGGCCGGGTGCTCGGCGACCATCTTCCCAAGCTTCTCGGCCGCGTCCATAATCTGTTGCGTATCAACTGCCATTACGGTCTCCTTCATCAAGTCAGGCGAGGCAATATAATGCCCTGCACGACATTACGCCAATGGCCCATATTGCGGATCGATATCACCGGCAGACTCTGCTTCCTGAGATTCAGGCAGCCGGGCAGATGCGCCTGTCGCAGGCGCAGGTTCTGCTGATCGGCTGTGGGGCACTGGGGTGCAATATTGCCCAGCAGTTGGTACGCGGCGGGGTGGGCCGACTGCGGCTGGTGGATCGCGATCTGGTCGACCTTACCAACTTGCAGAGACAGGTGCTCTTCACCGAAGAGGATGCCAGGGAGCAGACGCCCAAGGCGATCGCGGCAGCGAAGTGGCTTACACAGGTGAACTCCACGGTCACGATTGAGCCGGTGGTGGCGGATGTGCATTCGGGAAACGTCCAGGAGATCGCGAGCGAGCGGGGGTTTCGGCCGACGGTGATTCTGGATGGGACGGATAATGCCGGCACGCGCTATTTGGTGAATGACTTGGCAGTTCGCGAGGGCATTCCATGGATCTATGGGGCGTGCGTGGGCGTCGAGGGAAGGGTGATGGGAGTGGTGCCTGGGCAGACTCCTTGCCTGCGCTGCATCTATCCCGAGCCGCCGGGTCCGGGAGAGGTCGCCACTTGCGATACGGCGGGTGTGTTGGGTGCGGCGGCCGCGGTGGTAGGGGCGCTGCAGGCGGCGGTGGCGATCCGGCTGATCGTCAGCGGCGAAGTGCCCGAAGGGCTCTTGGCGCTGGATGTGTGGTTAATGCGGTTTCGCGCCATTGGGACAGCGATCGCTCGGCGGGAGGATTGCATCTGTTGCGGCAAGAGGGAGTACGAGTTTCTGAACCGGCCGATGCGGTTGGATGCGGAGAGTCTCTGCGGGCGTAATGCGGTACAGATTCGGCCGGCGAGTAAAGAGGAGGCGCAGGTTGATCTGCGGGCATTGGCGACGCGTCTGACGTCATCGGGAGTCGTGCATGCACACGAGGTGTTCCTTCGCTTTGAGCCGGCGGAGCAGAAGGATTTGGCCCTGAGCGTCTTCTGGGATGGCCGGGTGATTGTAAGCGGCACGGATGATCTGGCCGTGGCGCGGATGATGGTGGCCAAGTACGTCGGGCATTGACGGGGGCAGCTCAATCCAGCCATTTCCAGGCGGATAGTACCTCAATCTGGCGATCATCGTGATGCAGAAGGTCATCCTGGTCCAGAGTAAGGATCATGGGCGTCCGCTTGCCGGGCAGTTTTGTTGCCATGGTTACGCCGTTCGCTTCGCGCGCCATGTTTTCGGGAGTGACCTGAGCGCAGGCCTGAATGCACAGATCATCGGTTACGAAATCGCATTCCCATAGGTCCTTCTCTCCCGCATACCAAACATTTTGGCTTCGTCGGCGCAAGCAATGATAGACGGCGTTCTCCAGTCGATGGCCCAGATCATGGGTTTGCTGCGGGGAGTTGGTCTGGCGCAGACCATTGTCCACGGCGTAATACTTCGCCGGCGTGATGATTCGCTGCCGAAACGCCGGGCTGAACTTCTGCACGCCAGCAAACAAGTACGAATCGAGCAGAAAGCCGATGAGACGAGAAGTCTGCGCCACCGTCGATATCTGCAGGGATTTTCTGAGCTTCTGAAGCGAAAGGGGCTGACCAGTGTTGCACATCAGGAACAGCGTCAGATTCATCAGAGGTCGAACATCCCTTATGCCATAGCGTGTTACGATATCCCGCTGGACGATATCGCGGAGCAATTCCTGCAGGATACGGGGGTCGCGTTCCTGCAGGTAGATGGGAAAACCGCCGGCGGCAAGATAGTCCTCCAACGACTTGCGGCCTCGATGGGCGCGGGTGAAGGCCAGGTACTCGGTATAGGAGAATGGCGTGATCTCGTAAGAAAGATGCCGGCCGGTGAGTTTGCTGCCCAATTCACGATGGAGCAGCGATGCGTTGGAGCCGGTAACGCAGACACGGTGACCACGGTCCAGCAGAGAACGGACGAGCATTTCCCAACGCGGTATCTCCTGTACTTCATCCAGGAATATGCCTTTGTTTTTGTTGGGGGCGAGATCTTCGACAGTGCGGATGAACGCCGGGAAGTCTTCGGGACCAAGTCCATAGAGCCTTGTATCTTCGAAGTTGCAGTACGCCCCGTGTCCATCGCGTTGCATGACCTGGGCCTGCAGAACGCTCTTGCCGCATCGTCGCACGCCCGAAAGCACCAGAACCTGTCCGGAGCGGGAAGGGATGTTCCCGAGAATCGCGCGCTGGACGGCGCCACCGGCGACCGCCTGTGGCTGATCTTTTAACACATCCAATAGTGTATCATGTAATATCACAATAGTAGATTACCATAAGATACAATAGAGTGGCAAGTGCAGATTCGACGCCGATATCGATCAGGATGTGGTGCCAAGCCCTTGGGGCTTGTAGCCTATAGGCTTGCGGCGGCAAGCGTGGTGTGGTCTTGCTGCGGCGAGCGGATCTCTTTGATCTCTTTCTGGCATCCGCAGAGGGAAACTATCGCGGCTGCGGCGATCAGGATGAAAAGCAGACGATGCATGGTCTTCTCCGGTGAAAGCCGGGCGATTAGCGCCCGGGATCGGGTTTGGGTACTCGAGGGTCACGGCCGGCCTGGGTGGCGAAACTCTGCAGGTAGGCAACCCACATCATGGACAGGCCGTATTCACATGCGCCCTGGATAAGCAGGTCCATGTAGTAACGGGTGGGGGCGATGTGCATGTGATCGGGGTTGGTGCCCTGGTAGGTGATGGCCTGGACGGGTGGGCCTTTGGCAAGGGGAGCGGCGGTGACGATGATGCGGCTGTAGGCGCCGGCCTCACGGCCGGCGGCATCGAGCTTGCGATCAACCTTTTGGTCGAGGATGGCCAATTCGGCTTCGTTCAGGTCATAGAGCGCGCCAGCGACGTATTTGCCGGGATCGTAGACGATGTCGGCGATGCCGCCACCCCAGTAATCACTGTAGATGGGGAAGCAGAGGCGGTAATTGTCGAGGACGGCGGGCTTGCCACCTTTGATGTTGGACATCTTCACATTGTGATGCCGGCACCACTGGGCGAGGGCCTTGGGATTCAGGTTGGATCCGTACGCGAAATACCACATCGGATGAGAGAACTCCGGGGCACCGGGTTCGGCTTGGCGCCCAAGCCGGTCAACCTACGCGCAGCAGGAAGGAAATGCAATTTGAGGCGAGGGTGGCGCGAGACCAACGCGCGGTTGCTATCGGTAAGGAAGCGATTATACTTCTTCGCTCAACCAGGGCGTAGCTCAGCTTGGTTAGAGCACCAGCATGGGGTGCTGGGGGTCGAAGGTTCAAATCCTTTCGCCCTGATTTGAAGCAGAAGTGCCTCCCGAAAACTCCGGGGGGCACTTTCCTTATTCGGGTTGTCCGGCCGGTATGGCGCGGTGGACGATTACAGGGAATACTTCGCAGGTGAACGAGCATGCCCAGTGATCTAGCAGTAGCACAAGCTGCGATGTCCGGGAAGAAGAGTGCCGGGCCGATGCGGGTCTCAGCGCAGATGGTTGCGGCTGCGCCGTCGCCGGCGGCGGAAGTTCTGGAGCGACTGGGCACAAGGTCGCTGGGGTTGACGGATGCTGAAGCGGCCGAGCGGCTGGAACGCTTCGGCCCAAATGCGGTTGGCACGGAAAAAGGGATGTCGTGGTGGCATATCTTTTTCAAGGCCTGCGTGAATCCCCTGGTGATCCTGCTGCTGTGCCTGTCGGTCGTCATGTACCTGACGGGAGACCTGCGCGGCGGCACGGTCATGATGGCGATGGTTGTCCTGGGGGTGGGGCTGCGCTTTGTACAGGAGGCCAAGGCCGACAATGCGGCGGCCAAGCTCAAAGCAATGATTCGCGTTACGGCGACGGTCTTGCGTGAGGGAGCAGCGCGCGAGGTGCCACTGGGAGATGTGGTTCCCGGTGATATCGTCAAGCTGGCGGCGGGGGACATGATCCCCGGTGATCTGCGGCTGCTGGTGAGCAAGGATCTGTTTGTGGCGCAAGCGAGCCTGACCGGCGAATCCCTGCCGGTGGAGAAGAACGATGTGCCGACGAATGGCAGTATCGGCAAGACGCCGCTGGAAATGCCGGATTTGTGCTTCATGGGCACCAGCGTGGAGAGCGGTTCGGCGACGGCGGTGGTGGTTGAGACCGGCGCGACGACGTACCTGGGCGGCATGGCCAAGGCCATCCTGCAGACAACGCCGCCTACGGCGTTCGATAAAGGCATTGCGAATTTCACCTGGATGATGATCCGCTTCATGGCGGTGATGGTGCCGCTGGTGTTCATCATCAATGTCCTGACCAAAGGGGACCCGGTGAAGGCGGCGGCCGCGAATGGGTTTTGGGAATGGATGAAGAGCCGGAGCTGGACCGAGGCATTCTTCTTCTCGGTGGCGGTGGCGGTGGGCCTGACTCCTGAGATGCTGCCGATGATCGTTTCGGTATGCCTGTCCAAGGGCGCGATTGCGATGTCGCGGAAAAAGGTGATCGTCAAGAAGCTGCCCTCGATCCAGAACTTTGGCGCGATGGATGTGCTGTGCACGGATAAGACGGGCACGCTGACGCGCGATCACGTTATCCTGGAGCGACACTGCGATGTAGCGCGTGAAGAGAGCGACGATGTGCTGCTGGATGCCTACACGATCAGCTACTACCAGACGGGCTTAAAGAATGTGTTGGACCGCGCGATCCTGGATCACGAGGAAGTGGCGACGAAAGAACACTTTGCCCCCTTGAGCAAAATCGATGAGATTCCGTTCGACTTCCAGCGGAAGATGATGTCGGTGGTGATCGAGAACAAGGCGGAGAATCGGCGGCGGATACTGGTGAAAGGGGCGCCCGAAGCGGTTTTTGAGCGCTGCATCAGCTTTGAGATCAATGGAGAGCAATTCGACATCGACCCAGTGCTGATTGAGGATCTCGAAGAGGAGTATCGCTCGCTGAGTGCTGACGGGTTCCGCGTGCTGGCGGTGGCGTATCGTGATGTTGAAACCAAGCCCGCATACACGAAGGAGGATGAGCAGAAACTCGTGCTCAAGGGGTATGTGGCGTTTCTTGATCCGCCGAAGGATTCGGCTGCTCCTGCAATCGCGGCTTTGAAGAGATACGGCGTGGATGTGAAGGTGCTTACCGGTGATAACGATCTGGTCAGCAGGAAGGTGTGCACCGATGTGGGGCTGGACACCAAACGCGTGGTGCTGGGATCAGAGATTGAATCGATATCGGATGTGCAGTTGGAGCAGGTCGCCGAGGAATCGCATGTGTTTGCCCGCCTTTCGCCGGCACACAAACAGAGGATCATCAAGGCGCTGCAGAGACGGGGGCACGTCGTTGGCTTCATGGGTGATGGCATCAATGATGCTCCGGCTTTGCGGGCGGCCGATGTGGGAATCTCGGTGGATACGGCGGTGGATATTGCCAAGGAGTCGGCAGATGTGATCCTGCTGGAGAAGAGCCTGCTGGTGCTGGAAGAGGGCGTGCTGGAGGGGCGGAAGGTTTTTGCCAACATCACCAAGTACGTGCGGATGGGCGCCAGTTCCAATTTCGGCAACATGTTCAGCGTGCTGGGCGCCAGTATCTTTGTGCCGTTCCTGCCGATGCTGCCGATGCAGATTCTGACGAACAATCTGCTGTACGATTTTTCGCAGGTTCCGATTCCCACTGATGAAGTGGATCCTGAACAGATCCGCAAGCCGATGCCGTGGTCGATGAGCAAGCTGGCGCGGTTCATCACGTTGATTGGTCCGTGCAGCTCGGTGTTCGACTACACGACTTACCTGATCATGCTTTTTGTCTTTAAGACGTACCTGGCCGACAAGTTGATTCCGCCGGCGAACCTGGCAGCGCAGTTCGCGGGCGTTGTCGATGTGAGCAAGACCTATGCGGCATCGCTGTTCCAGACAGGCTGGTTTGTCGAGTCGCTGCTGACGCAGACGCTGATCATCCACATTATCCGAACCAACCGCATTCCGTTCATCCAGAGCCGTGCAAGCTGGCCGCTGGTGATGACGACAGTGGCGATCATGGCGACGGGGATCGTTCTGCCCTATTCGCCAATGGCGCACTGGCTGGGATTTGTGCCCTTGCCGGGCCTGTATTGGCCGCTGATTATGCTGACGCTGTTGCTGTACTGCATCTTGACGCAGGGGATGAAGGTGCTGCTGTTGAGGAAGGCGTGGCTGTAGGCGGACGGTGCCAGCGCTTCACGCAAATGGAAGGGATGTATATGCGCCAGATCGTGCTTGTGAAACATGCCGCGCCGGTGGTGGTGCCGGGAAAAAGCGCTGACCGGTGGCCGCTCTCGGCGGCAGGCAGAGAGTCGGCCAAGGCCCTGGCAGGTGAGCTGAAGATGTTCGGCGCCACGCAGGTCATCTCCAGCATTGAGCCCAAGGCATCTGAGACCGGGCAATTGATTGCGGCGGAACTGGCCCTTGCGGCGCAGATGCATGAGGGGCTGCACGAGCATGAACGACGGACGGTTCCTCATTTGCGAACCAGCGATTTCCTAAGCCTGATGGCGCAGGTGTTCAAGCGGAGGGATGAGGTGGTTCTGGGGGAGGAATCGGCGAATGCAGCGCTGCTGCGGTTCCGCTCGGCCTTGGAAGCCACGTGTGCCGGCCATCCGGAGGAAAACCTGATTATCGTGACGCATGGAACGGTGATCGCCCTGTTCCTGGCGTCGATCAGCCAGGAGGATGGCTACCGCATCTGGCGCGAAATGGGTCTGCCATCGTATGCCGTGGTGGAAACTTCGCCGTGGCGGATGCTGCAAGTCGTGGCGCGCACCGCTCAGGGGAGGTAGTACTGTACCGCGGCCAGCCACACTGGGATCGTGATACACGAGAACACCGTCGACCAGAAAACGCAGTCGGCGGCAAGGTCGCTGTCGCCGCCGCATTCCATGGTCAATAGCAGGGTATTGACCGCGGTGGGCGTGGCCGCGGTCACAATCAGAATCTGATGCGGCCCGTTCCACAGGTCAGTGGCCTTCCATCCCATCCGGTGGAAGCCGTAGAGCAGAGCGATCATCTGCACCGGGCCAAAGAGCAGGCGAAGGATCAGGACGGTGGATATCGGCTTCCAGCTTGGCCAGCGCGGCTTACTGGCCAGTTGGGCCCCGAGTGTCGCCAGGGCAAAGGGAACCAGTGCGCCGCTGAGATAGTCGGTGGAAACTCGAATGACGGTGGGCAGGCGGCTGCTGTCGCCATGACAGTACAAGCGGGCAAGCAGGGCGGCCGTGAATGTAGGCAGCACCGGCATCCGCAGGATCTTCAGGATGCCGCGCACCAGGTCGCCGGTTCCGGCCCAGCCGGCGATGGTCAGTCCGATCGTGAACGTCAGAACATTCTGAGTCAGCAGTACGAACGTCTGAACGGCCGCCCCGCGCCCGGGGTATGCCAACTCGGACAGCGGCAGGCCATAGTTGCCGCTGTTGTAGAACATCACCGCCATCAGAATTGCGGCGGAAGTCTTGTACTCAAAGCGAAGCAGGCGACACAGTGGCCAGACAATCACGCCGAGTGTCAGGCACTGGACAATGCAGATAATGCCAATGCCGCCCATCTGGTCCCATGGCAGGGCCGAACTGGCAACCTTCGCGAAAACGAACGCTGGCACGAAGACATAGATGTTGAGCTTCGTGAGCGTGGGGATGTCGAGGCGGAACTTCCACTGCGCCCATGCGCCAACGCCGATCATCACCAGAATCGGCGCCAGAATGTCGAGGAGGATGGTTTGCCACATTATTTATGAGCCAGCGCTGGAAGTAAGTCTGTCTGGGCATCAATGATGGCTTCGGCGGCGCGCATTGCCTGGTCGGTTTGGGGGACGGCGGGGTCGAGGCGGACGGCTTCGAGGAGGCGGGCGCGGTTGCCAGTGGCAGCGCCTTCGGCGATCAGTTCGTGGACTTGTGACACGCGATTGAGGATGGCCGCGGTTTTGGGGTGAAGGGGAGGTAGGGGGACTCTGGTCAACACTCCTTTGCGGATGGCCAGTGGGACCTCGACTATGCGCCCGGCCGGCAGTTCTGGGAGGTGCCCGTTGTTGGACAGGTTGATCATGTCCAGATCGAGGTCGGCGCGATCGCAGATCGCCATCGCGGCTTCAAAGGGGTGTTCCCAGGGGCTGAAGGCGGCATCCCAGCCGCCGGGGTAGGTTGTCCTCCACTCGCTCTTGCCATGCCCGATGGCTTTGATGGTTTCGCTGCGCGAGATGCGTTCCTTCTCGTCGCCGTGGAAAGCATCCTGCAACTCCGCCGGTGCGTTATCTTCCAGCCATTCGGCCTGGTGATCGGCTCCGGAACAGGCGACGGCGCCGTAAAGGTCGAGCCAGCGGGCGATGCGATCCGGGTCGCCAAATCCGGTGGCGAATTTCGGGTTTCTGTCACGCGCCATGGACTCGACGACACCTTTGAGTTCCTGACCTGCGGCATCGCGTACGGAAAGCAACCAGGCAAAGTGGTTTAGCCCGGCGGTGTGGACGAGAAGGTCCGCGGGTGCCCGTCCCAGCAGTCTCTGGAGCTTGACCTGACCATTGGCGCCGCCACAGGCGGCGTTGCAGAAACCCAGTGCGCGCACGCCGCCGTAGCGGTTGGCGGCCGTGACCACGCGTGGCAAGGGGTTGGTGACATTCATCAGCCAGGCGTTGGGGCAGTGACGTCGGATGTCGGCGGCAACGCCCATAACGAGGCTGATGGATCGCAGGCTGTAGCCGAGGCCGCCAAGGCCGCCGCATTCGCGAGCCTGGCCGGGCAGTCCGTGGGCGATCAGCAGGTTCTTATCGGCGTTCCATCGAGCCTTGCCGGCGATAGCAGCGCAGAGGATGACGACATCGGCCGTGGCGAGGGCTTTTGCTCGCTGGTCGGAGGCGGTGATCGAACCGCGGCAGCCGATCTCTCTCGCTATGGTTTGCCCGGCTTCGGCCAGTGCCTGGGCAGCAGGCAGGTTAATATCGACCAGCACCAGTTGATCATCGTGACGCTGATGGCGGATGAATTCGCGAACCACGCCGGGAGCAAAGACATAGCTGCCGGCGCCAATGACGACTGTTTTCATGCTTTGGTGTCCTGTATTTGGCCGGTTGATTCGGACAAAACGGCCATGGCGATCAACGCCAAGGGCTGCGAAGTCTACCATTTCGTTTGCTATTGGTCTCGCCCATGGATGCGCGGCCCGTAACCTCATGCTCCAACAGAAGATAGCGCTATGCAGGTGTCTCCTCGCCTCACTTATCACAACCCCTCTCACCCTTGCGCTCTTCTCCCGCGCTAGCCCATCGCTCTACCGTTCTTAGCTGCTGCTTTCCCCATGCTTGCATCATCCGAGATGGCATGTACAATCCCCCATCCTTCATAAAACTGAGGAAAAAAGAACAATGGCTTTCAGAGACCGTGACGACAAGAGGCAGAATAAGGGTGAGAAGTTCCAGAGCTTTTCGCGCCCGAAGATCCAGGCGACCCGTACCAGCGCTTCGGGCAAGATCTTCATCGACTATAAAGACACTGAGACCCTGAAGAAGATGATCTCCAACAATGGCAAGATCCTCTCCCGCAAGCGCACCGGTGCCACCGCGATGGAGCAGCGCATGCTCGCCCAGGCTGTGAAGCGGGCTCGCTTCATCGGTCTTCTCCCGTACATTGCCAGCGCCGTCTAACCGCGGAATCGAAACAACTCAACTAGAATAAACAAACCGATCCTCCCTGATGGGGATCGGTTTTCCTTTTGCATTGGCTGGGCCTTCTGCTCACGCTTCGAGTTCAAGGACCCGCGCCTCCAGACATGCAGAATCGGAACAGGGCTGGAATCGCAGGATCATCTTCACGTGCTCGGCCAGCTCGGGCAGATCGATCATGACGTCCACCTGGCCGGAATAAACGCCGACCTCTTGCCCATCGGGCAATCGCAGGATCTGGGTGGCAGGGGGATAGGTGATGCGCCCCTGATGACCGTGGATCGTCAGGCGCGTGGGATAGAGTCCCGGAGGAACTTCGTCGGCGTTGATGTGATAGCCTGCGGGTACGGAGATCTCAACGATGATCTGATGCGAGCCCTTGCGCCAAGCCTTGGCCGTAACGACTTCCTGGCGCTGCAACTCGCGCAGTTCACGCGTCAGATCGCGCGGGGGGACGGCAATCGGGCCACTGCGTGCGATCGTCTCCATCGCTGCCTGCACCAGCGCGCTGTGTGCCTCGCCCTGCTTGTCGATGGCATCGGCAAAGGCGCTGACGATCCCGGACGATGCCTCAGTATGTCCAAGCTCTATCAGTACCTGGGCAGCCACCGCGTTGCCCGATGGTAACGGAGAATCGGCCGCTACAGCCTGACGGACCAGCAAATCGCCGTGACCGGCATCGCTGAAGTAGAACGCCCCGGCCGGCGAGGCAAAGCGCCGTTGCATCTGAGTCACCACCGCCTCCGCTTCGGATTTCCAGCTTCCGGATCCTGTAGCGTGGTGCAACTCCAGCAGGGCCTGGGCGACATAGGCATAGTCATCAAGGAAGCCGGCCACCTTCGCCTTCCCGTCCCGGCTGCATCGCCAGAACCCGCCATCGTCGCTGCGATGGCATCGCATCAGGAAACGCATCGCCTCCTCGGCAGCAGCGATGTACCTCGTCTCCCCCAGCAATCGGCCGGCCTGCGCCAGGCCTCGGATCATCAAAGCATTCCAACTCGTCAGCACTTTGGTATCGAGCATCGGCTGCTTGCGTTCGTTCCGCGCGGCCAGCAGTTTCGCCCGCATTGGCGCAAGCTGAGCTTCGATATCAGCGGCTGTCATCCCAAGCTGGCGTGCGACCTCGTTCAGCGGTTGCGGCACAAACAGCACGTTGCGATCCGCTTCGCCACTGCCATGGTGCGGATCGGCGAAGTTCTCTCCGCGATCCACACCATAGACGCGATTGAAGTGTGCAGCTTCACGTTCACTGAGCAATTCGCCGATCTGCTCGCGCGTCCACAGATACGGTTCGCCCTCACGGTGGTCCGTCTCAGCATCCAGAGCGGTATAGAACTGCCCTTCAGGCCCGGTCATGCTGCGCAGGATGAAATCTCCAATCCCGCGGGCGACGGCCGCGAGATCCGGTCGGCCAAACTGCTTCGCCGCCTGGGCGTAGATCCCCAGCAGCATCGCATTGTCATAGAGCATGATCTCAAAGTGGGGCACCAGCCAGTAGGCATCGGTCGAATAGCGGTGAAAGCCGCCGCCAAGGTGGTCGCGGATCCCGCCGCGCGCCATCATCTCCAGCGTATGGGCGAGCATCTTGCCGATCTCCGCCTTCGCGGGCGCATCCGTCGGCGCGTGCTGGCAGTATGCCAGGAGCAGGTCAAGCAAGGTCTCGCGCGGAAACTTCGGTGCTGTGCCGAAGCCGCCGTATTTCTTGTCATAGTCGCTGACCGACCGGCCGACGATGTTGTCGATCATGGCAACATCGATTGTCAGTGGCATCTCCGCTCCGCCCGGCAGAGAGAAGCGCGTCACCGCGTCGATCATGCTGTCGGCCGCCTTCTCCACCTCATCGCGACGTGATGCCCAGGCATCGGCAATCGAGCGTAGCAAGGAGGGAAATCCCGGCCGGCCGCCATAGTCATCCGGCGCGAAATAGGTTCCCCCATAGAACGGCCGGCCATCGGGCGTGAGGAACACGCTCATCGGCCACCCGCCCGAGCGCGTCATCAACTGCACCGCAGTCATGTAGAGCTGGTCAATGTCCGGCCGCTCCTCGCGGTCCACCTTGATCGGCACAAAAGCTGCGTTCAACTCAGCCGCGGTCGCCTCATTCTCAAAACTCTCACGTTCCATGACATGGCACCAGTAACAGGTGCTGTAGCCTACGGAGAGGAAGATCGGCTTGTTGGTGTCCTTTGCCAGTTTGAGCGCTTCAGATCCCCAGGGATGCCAGTCCACCGGATTGTGCGCATGTTGCAGCAGGTAAGGTGAAGTCTCACCAGCAAGTGCGTTGGTGTGCGGCATGGGGGATAGTAGGGCCGGTGACCTCACCGGTCGTGAACCGAGCGCGGAAGCAGCACATCACGGCGAGGTACTTCCGCCGGCAAGAGGTCACTGAGATGTTGAACTTGCTGTGGTGTCCCTATGCCGCCGGTGGGGTCACCGGCTCTACTTCCTCACCCATACCGTCTTCATGTTCGTGAACTCGCGGATTCCGACGGCGGAGAGTTCCCGACCGTAACCACTGCGTTTGATGCCCCCAAAAGGCAGTCGCGGATCGGACTTGACAATGCCATTGATGAAGACTTGGCCAGCGTCGATTCTCGCTGCGATCTCCTCTGCTCGCTTCGTATCCCTGGTCCAGACGCTGGCGCCCAGGCCATAGGGTGAGAGATTGGCAAGCTCGATGGCATGATCCACACTTGCGGCACGGATGACGGCCGCCACCGGCCCGAATGTCTCCTCATCGAAGACGGCCATGCCCGGCCGGACATCGCTCAATACGGTGGGCGGATAGTAGCAGCCGCGTCCGCTCAATCGCTCACCACCCAGCAGCAGCTTGGCGCCGGCCGCCACCGAGCGATTCACCTGATCCTGCAGGATGTCGACCAGGTCCTCGCGTGCGAGCGGGCCGACATCCGTGTCGCGCTGCATCGGATCGCCGGTCTTCAGCCGCGACATCGCCTGCCGGAACGCATGCTCAAACCCATTGCCCGGCTCGACGATGATGAACCGCTTCGCGGCGATGCAACTCTGACCGGAGTTCATGCACCGGGCTCCCGCCGCGGCTTTTGCGGTCACCTCGACGTTCGCATCCGGGAGCACGATGAATGGGTCTGACCCGCCCAGTTCCAGTACCGCCTTCTTCAGATTCTTCCCGGCCGCGGTCGCCACCGCAATTCCCGCCGGCTCCGATCCAGTGAGCGTCACCGCGGCAATGGCCGGATGCGCAATGATCCGCTCCACTTCAATCGAGGATACCAGCAGCGTCGTAAAGCACCCCGTCGGGAATCCCGCCTGGCTGAATACCTGCTCTATTGCCAGCGCTGTACCCGGCACGTTTGAGGCATGCTTGACCACGGCCACATTCCCTGCCATCAGCGCTGGTGCTGCAAATCGAAACACCTGCCATAACGGGAAATTCCAAGGCATGATCGCAAATACCGGCCCCAGCGGGTCATAGCGGACGTAGCTGGAATCGGCATCCGACCCGATCTGCTCGGCCGCCAGGAACTCTGCGGCGTGCTGGGCGTAGAAATCGCAGTTCATGGCGCACTTTTCCACCTCACCCTCGGCCGACACAATCGGCTTGCCCATTTCGCGGGTCATCAGTTCCGCGAGCTCGCCCTTGCGCCCCCGCAGAACCGCGGCCACGCGTCGCATCAGGGCCGAGCGATCCCCCATGACCGTACCGCGCCAGACCGCAAACGCACCTTTGGCCTGCACCAGAAGGCGATCGACGGCCCCGCCATCATGCTCGGCATACTCGTGGATCACCTCTCCGGTCGCTGGATTGATTGCTCGCATCATTGCGCCGAATTCTATCCCATTTTCTTATTTGGCATGATGGGGGTGAGTTTCTTAGGATAGCCGCCATGCTGATCACCAGGTTCCTCGATCCCGGCCGGCTGGTGGATAACGAGCTGGAACTCGTTCTGGATGGCTTTCACGAAGCCGACCTCATCCGCAATCTGGTTCCCTACTACCGATTCCGCATGACCCATATCCTGACGCGTCTGACCATGGGCTCGATTTCGCTGCGCCTAGGCAACCAGCCCCACATCGTTCTCTACGCCGGCCATATCGGTTATGGCGTCGATGAGCCTTATCGCGGCACTCGACTGGCCGCCCGATCCGTCAAGCTGCTGCTGCCGCATGCCCATGCCCACGGAATCTCTCCGGTCTGGATCACCTGCAATCCCGACAATATACCTTCGCGCAGATCCTGCGAGATCGCCGGCGGGACATTCGTAGAGATCGTCGATCTGCCGCCTGATAACCCCATGTACAAGATCGGCGAACGGCAGAAATGCCGATATCGATTCTAAGAGCGCGGTTCATCACTTCTTGCGACGCACAACCGCGAGAATGCAAGCAGCTTCAGCAGGCACAGCTCGTCGTTCCCGTCACAATGTTGCTTCACCAACACATCCATAGACATCTACAAACACGTCACTTAGAACATAGTACACAATAACATCTTTTTGGTTTATTTTTAATCGCACTCTGCAGGTGGTAACGGCGTACTCAAGGAGGTCCGGAGGGGTTTTTTACCTGCGAGGTGACCATGAGTCGATTTGTTTTTGGGGCTCTTTGGAGTCTGTTTCTACTGGGATCTGTTTCATCTGCTCAAACACTCAGTCCCGGCCCTGTTTCAGCCGACGGGAAGTATGTTCTGGTCGGCTGGAATACCCTTGGCATGCACTGCATCAACGGCCGCTTCAATGACATGTGCATTCTGCCCCCGGCCAACTTCATCCAGGCAACCGTCATCCGTCGCGCCGGCGAGGAACCGCAGGCTGTGACGCAGAACATGCGCATCACCTACGAAATGCCGACCAACCAGTTTGTCCAGAACCACACGAACTTCTGGCAGTTCGTGAACCCGCTCTTCGGGGTCAACCTGCAACCCGGAATCGGCCTGGCGGGATTCGGCACTTCCGGAACGATGGCCCCGATGCAGGGCTATTTTGAAGCATCCGCCGTGCCGGCTATACCCATCAGCGATAACGGGACATGGAACCCGTATCAATCCGCCATTCTCAAACTCTACGACAGCACCAATCAGCTAAAGGCTCAGGCGCGCATCGTCGTCCCGGTGTCCGATGAGTTGAACTGTCAGAAGTGCCATTCGTCTGGCGGAGTAGCTGCCAAAGGCATCAGCATGCCGACCCTTGAGCAGAATATCCTGACGCTGCACGATCTTCGCAACCACACCAACCTGATGAATCAGCGGCCGGTCCTGTGCTCCAAGTGCCACTCCGACAACGCCCTGAATCTGCCCGGTGTCGCCGGCGTCGAGTCTCTGTCGCTGGCCATGCACAGGAAGCACTCCACGCTGACCAACCAGCCCGCCTGCTACGATTGTCACCCCGGTGCCAACACCCAGTGCAACCGCAGCGCTCTGCCGAAGATGGGCCCATCGAGCCCAACGCAGCCGAACTGCCAGAACTGCCATGGCACCCTGGTCACCATGGCCAAGGGCCTGATCGGCGGCAGAAAGCCCTGGTTGCAGGAGCCTGCCTGCACGAAGTGCCACGGTACCCAAGTCTCAACCGGCACCACCCTGTATCGTCAGGCTCGCGGCCATGGCGGTCTGCTGTGCATCACCTGCCACAACAGCCCGCACGCATGGTGGCCCAGCAAGAACGCGGCGGACAATGAGCTGCCCATCTCGATCCAGGGCAACAATCACGCCTTGGGTTACAATAATTGCAAGGTCTGCCATACTGATGGACGTCAGGGCGTGATGCCGCCACACGGCGGTGACGACTAGACCGGCTTTCGCGCGGATGTAAGTTTTCGAGGGTTCATCCCGGGCCGCTGGCTCATCGCCGGCGGCCCGGCGGTGTATCCCAGGAATACCCAACTGTGCGATGAACTGCCGCGTTTTGCGCCTGCCAACCGATTCTGGTATGATGCTCGAATGATGAGCCAGTTCCCCCATCTCGAGGAAGAGGCACGGTTCATCCGCATGGCCAAGGCGAAGGCACGCACACCTCGCCCTGCGGAGAAACTGGGCACCAGCCTTGTTGGTTTCTACAAGGCCAATGTAGAGCGAACGCGAAAGTTCGCGGGGATTGGTCAGGCGTGGGAGACCCTCGTTCCACCCGAAATGCTGGAGCACTGCTGCCTGCAGAGCTATCGCGGCGGCAGCCTGACCGTTCTGGTTGATTCATCCCCGCATCTCTACCGGCTGAAACAGCTCCTGCTGGCCGGGCTCGATAAACAAATGCGCGAAGTGTGCCGTGCGGATGGCCTGAAGAAGATCACCATTCGACCGGGCCGGTGGTATGCGGGCGACGACCCGCGTGAACGCCGCATCATCTTTGCGGATTAACCACAGCCGCGATCACCGGTTGGGCGTGGGTTTGGCCGATACTGCTGGCGCGGTCACGCCGAGATCGTTCTCCGTGCCGACCCCGCGGCGCGGCACCAGAATCGACCAAAGCACCATCGCGAGCACTGCCGCTGCGACCACAAATCCCACGGCAATGACCACGTGCTTCCAGCGGCTGGTGGGCTCGAGCCTGGGAGTCGATGCGTGACTGTATAGTGTTTGTGATGGGCGGCTCACCGGGCTGGCCGCTCTGGTTGACACGGGATAGTGCGTGATCGGAGTCGCAACCGCCATGGCCGAAGAGACGCCTTCGGCACTCGGTTTTGACGGCAAGGTCGTCGTGTCGATGTCAGCGCCGTTTCTTCTTGGTTCATCCATCGGAACCAGCGGCACCAGGTCCAGGTCATCGGAAGTCTGCTCTGCCATCTTGAGCATGTCCGTGCTGCCCGGGTCGATCGGATTGCGTCTCACTTCCGAAGGATCATGCGTCGAGTCCTGAAACAGCCTTGGGTAATCAGCGGCACGAACCGCCATGACCTGTTCTTCCACCGCAGAACGGCAGGCGTCGCAGATGGTCTGCGCCACCTCAATCTTCCCGCCGCACCCTGGACAGAGCAGCGCCGTTTGTTCTGCTGATTCCGTAGTACTCATGACTGCCAAAAGTGAGGAACTTTGCGCCGGAACTCCACAAGCAGCCCCGAGCACAGTTCCGATATGCGATACTCTACCACAAACAGGCCCGTTCGCGAAGGGAACTCTTGAGGTCGCTTCGCCGATTCGTGCGATCGGCCCGAAACAGCGCCCGGCGTGTGGTGGGCATCACGCAACGTGATCGTGTTCACGGGTTGGTCCGTGTTCGGAATTACAGATTGGTGAGCGCGTGCCGACCGGCTTCACATCAGACAGGGCCTAATAGCGTCCCAACTCCATCCCGCGCTGTACAAAGTACTGATACGTCTCGTAGTCCACGGTGGCGGGGATCGAGTGATCCGAGTGCAGCACGTATCCATTCTTCGCCTTCACCGTCGGGATCTTTGTCTCCAGTTCCTCATCGATCTGCGCCCGGTCGTTGGAGTACAGCTTGCGCACGTCAATCCCGCCGATCAGCGATAGCCTGTCGCCGTAGTTCTGGCAGATCCGCAGCAGATCCATCCCTGCCTTCACCTCGATCACCTGCAGGCAGTCAATCCCCGCCTCGAGCATCCCCGGAAGCAGCGGCTCCACGAATCCGCACGAATGCATGATCACTGGCCGGCCGTTCTCATGGGCATAGGCAATCGTCCTGGCGTGCGCTGGCTGGATCAGATCCTGGTACATGTCCAGGGACATGAACGGGCGCTCCTTGAAGCCCATGTCTTCGTAATACCAGATCCCATCCGGCCATCCTTCCTGCTCGAACAACATCTTCTGCAGGTCGATCGTCAGAGTGGAGAAGGTATCCACCATATCGCGCACCCATTCCGGATCCTCGATCATCCCCATCAGCATGTACTCATGCCCGCACACCGGGTGCATCATCTCGAACACATTCACACCCGACCAGCAGAAGAATCGTTTGTTCTTCGCCGCATTGGCCTTCGCGTTGCGATACGCCTCGAAGTTGATCCGCCGCGGATCCGCCTTGAGTTTCGGCTTGATCAGTTCTTCCCACTTCGTTCGCTCTTTGACCGTAAAGTCCACATGTTCAGGAGTTGTGTCATGCTTCTTGTGCCGGCGAAGCATGGCATAGTTCCCATCCTTCTGCAGAATCGTGTCTTCGGTCTCCTCGATGACGACCGGCTTGAAGTCCAGATCCGCCACGGTGCTGAAGACCCAGGCCAGATTCAGGTCATAACCAAAGTGCTCATCGAAGCTTTCACCCTCCTTGATATGCCCGCGCGACGTCCAGGCCTTGTGCGTATCACCCCAGAAATGCTCGAACAGGCCGATGCGATCGACCTCCTTGCGCTGGAGGATTCGGATGATGCGTTCACGGGAAGAGAGCTCTTTCATTGATCTGCCTTGAAATTGGTCCTCTATCGCCCGGCCGGGTCTGCGAACGATCGTGCAGACGCGGGCCGGACTTTGTATGCCGTGCTATATCATGGCCGGCGTCCGCATTCCAGAGCCCAATGTAAGCACGTCCGCCAGGATCTCGCCCGTCTTCCCGGCCAACGGGTTCCGCCCCGGCCCCCGCTCCCCGAAACCCCTCACCCCCGGACCTCCAACCCCGCCCCTGTGGAATCAGAATCCCTATCAGTCACCCCTGCCAGCACAACACGGGAGCACGGTCGCGGTAATTCGTCTGAAGAGGTATTGATGATGAGAATCAGCATGCGTTTCGCCTTGTTTGGTCTCCTGGCTTTTGTTGTTGCAGGGTGTGCCCCCGCTGCCGATACCGGCAAGCCTGGAGCGGATCCGTCCTTGGTGACGACCTCACAGGCCAAACCCCTCGCCATTCCGACGTTCCACTGCCTGAGCGTCTACTGGTCGCCCGAACAGGGCCAGGCCGGCAAGAACGTCCTGGTGAAGTTCCGCCAGGCCGGCCAGCAGGCATGGCGCGAGGGCCTTCCCATGCGCTATAACCCGGTCAAGACCCCCGAATGCAAAGGCGATTACCGCGGCAGTATCGTCAATCTCACGCCCGACACCTCCTATGAGATCGCCCTCACCCTCGAGGGCACCAACATCCGTACTTCCCTCACGGCCGCCACCTGGAGCGAAAACTTTCCCATCGCCTCTACCGTCAAGTGCCAGAGTGGCAACGGCACACTCAAGATCACCAGATCGGGCAGACCCCAGGGCTATATTCTCTATGATGGCACCGGCGTCGTCATCGATTCCGCCAATACGGCCGATCTGGGCATTTCCGTCGATGCCAGCTACGTCATCCTGCGTGGATTCACCATCAAGAATGTGAAGCAGCACGGGATCAACATCCTGAAGGGGCACCATATCGTCATTGAGGACTGCGACGTCAGTAAGTGGGGCAGCGAAGAGACCCAGGGCTACGGCTTCGAAATGCAGGCGTGTGTGTACAGCCGAAACAGGGACGTGCATGCCGTGGTCGTCCAACGCTGCAAGTTCCATAACCCCTCGTGGAACACGAATAGTTGGGCCGAAGATCACTTCAAGGACCGCAGCAGCCGCCATCCTGACGGCCCGCAGACCATCGTCTTCTGGGAAAGCGAGGGCAATAACGTCATCCGCTACAACGAGTGCTGGTCCGATCCCGATCACTACTACAACGATGTTATTGGCGGCGCATTCAACGGCAGTTACCGCGGCTACCCCGGCGCCGACAGCGACATCTACGGCAACTATCTCGCCAACTGCTGGGATGATGGCATCGAGGCCGATGGCGCCGGCCAGAATGTGCGCATCTGGAACAACTATATCGAGAACACCATGGTGGCCATTTCCAACGCCGCCAATTCGATCGGGCCTCTGTACATTTGGCGCAATGTGACCGGCCGTTCCTACTCCAAGCCTGGCAGCCTCTGGAATCTGACCCACGGACCATTCGTCAAGATGGGGTATGCCGACAGCGAAAACTGGATGACCGGCCATATGTATATCTTTAACAATACCCTCCTCCAGCCCAATGACGAGGGCTTCGATGCCTTGGGTGGCAGTTCCAGAATCATCAAGCATTGCGTCACCCGCAATAACCTCTTCCACGTCAGGTCCGCCGACACCCACAGCATCTCAACGGATAAGCGCAGCGCCGACAACGATTTTGACTATGACCTGCTCTCGGCCAAACGCTATCCCGCCGATCAGGAGAAGAACGGCATCAAAGGCAAGCCCGTCTATCAGCGCGGCACGGGGTTCTCCTTCGATATCAAGACCGGCAGCTTCCAACTCGCCCCCGACAGCCCGGGCTTCGGCCAGGCTGTCGTGATTCCCAACTTTTGCGAGCCGCTCAACGGCAAGGCCCCCGACATGGGTGCCCACCAGTCCGGCACAGCCCCGATGGTCTTTGGCGTCAAAGCTCAGTTCGTCCCGCCCGCCGCGCCCGCTGCCAAGTAGCGGTGGCAGAGCCGTCCCGGCTCTGTACTCGTTTTCGCGCCGGCCGGACGGCCCCGGTAAAGCACTACGGCAATCGATCAACACCCACCTGAGCTCCCTGCCGCCCGCAGAGGATTCAGGTGGTTCTCTTTCATGGACTTGCCAGTCCGCATCAAGCCGTACCTCGGGGCATCCCACGCACCGTCAATTCCACAAGCAAATTGCAGAATTGCCAAGCACATATCCAGTAATGACTTACGATGAAGACCCCGGTGTCAGAACTTCAGGTCTGCTGGTAGGTCGTGGCCGTCGTGCGGCACGGCGCACAGTCGAAAATGGGTCAGGGCCAGATTAGCTGTGTCCGCAACTCTCCACACCGCTACCGCCTTACCCAGCTTCCCCATTCTCTCCAAAATCGTGAAAGAATTCTGCTCGCCCCTAAGTCCCTGTCATTCCTCATCTTCCATTTTTGGCAGCCTCCAAATCACCCCTTATTATGGGGGGACGTGTTTCACCCTTCCGGCCGCACCCCGGCCGCGTTCTTTCTCAATCGAAGACCGCTATTCCTACCGGACAAGTAGGAATTGCCGCCAGAAGATGCGCACACAACCTGAGCATCTTCCCCCATAGGTGACCCCTCTAACCAACTCCCACAGACATGCGCACGCAACCTGCGCATCTTGATTGGTACCTGGGCCTTGGTCATTCATTGATCATTAGGAATTTGAGTATTGGACATTCCGCCAGGCGGACTTATCCACAATCACCCCGAACCTGCGCACCTCCTCCCCCAATCTTCACCTAACCGCTTGTCTCCGCAGCATTTACCCCATAGGGGGTATCCCCGCCAACAACCTGCGCACCTCCTACTTATCCACAACCGTTCTCCCCCTCTTCCCTCCTGTCTTCTGACGGCAGTTTACCCGCTGCGGCGAGACTTCTGCTTCCACCCATCCTTGCGGCTTCCGGAAAAGCCGACACGCCGCCAGGCAACCTGGCAGCGTGTCCGGCGGAATGTATCTGGGACCGATTCGGAACTTGGAATCACAGCACAAGCTGGAACTGGGCTCGGGCGATCCACTGCTCTTCGTCCCGCGTCTGCGAAGAGATATCCAGACCGCTGACCGTAACTGGCGATCCATTGGGCAGGTAGCTCAGGTCCAGAGTGAACTTGGCATTCTGGCCGAAAAGATAGTAGTTCACGCCGGCCGTGATCTCATGGATGTTGCGGGTGCCGAAAGAATCGACGGTGCTGTCCGACATGGTACCCATCCGGGTGTAGTCGTAGCGCACGAACGGTTCAATGCGGGTTGTGACCATGTAACCGGCCTGGACCAGAGCGCCATAGTCACTTGCGGAGTTCTTCTGGCTGTCGCTCTCGGTTTGATCAACCCGGTAGTTACGACCCACCAGAGCGCCGTAGACACTCAGACCCGAAACCGCCGCAGGTTCCCACTGGGCATCGGCGGTGTACCAGTAGGCGTTGTAGTCGCCAACCTGATCCCACTCGCCGGCCGCGCCCAAGATCAGCAAGTCGCTGGCATCCTTGGCTCCCTGTGCCGAGTAGGTTGAGTAGCGTTTCCAGTCTTTGGCCGAATCGCCCAGGACCATGTACTCAACCCGGGCGGCCAACCCGAAGTTCGCCGCCTTGTTGTTGTTGGACCTGAAGCCGGTGTCGGTAGGATCGCCGCCGGTGGGATCGAGATAGTTGGAGTTGGCGCCGGCAAAGCCATCGGTAAACGCGACCTGCCCGTGGAGAGGATTCTTGTCGCCGTACAGGAGGCTTGCGCCCTGAATGTAGTTGTCGTTGCCTTCGAGCAGCGAGTTCTGCAGGGAGCGGTCGGCCGTTAGCTGCTTGAAGGAACTGACAAGGCTTTCGTGGAAGAGCGGATCCTTGAACTGACCAGCCTGCACCGCCCAGTTTGGCTGGAACCGGTACTTGGCCCAGGCATCTTCCAGCGATACCGAGCCCGCGGTGCTGGAGGTCTGCCACTGGAACTGATAGGTCAGGGCCGAGGTATATGCATTGCCCTCGACGCCATACTTCAGCCGGCGGACTTCAAAGCCGTTGTTGTTATCGTTGGCGTTGTTGGTAGAGCTGTTGGTGCCCGTGGTGTCGTTGTCTCGCCAGTTGTTGGATTCGCGGAACTGGAACTGGATGTAAGGATGCAGAAGAAACGCACCATCGGCCGACTGGAGAACAAAGCCGCGGTCGGCCGTGTAGCCGGCGGTAAATCCCTCGGATGCGAATAGCTGGCTGCGGCGATCGGCATCTTCCAGCACCTGACGCACGGTGGCATCAACATCGGCCGCCTTCACCTGATTGGCCTCAAGGGCATCGACCTTCTGCTGCAGGGCGTCGATCTGGGCCTTAAGCTCTTCGGTGGTCGGCGCTGCCGCCATCGCGATGGCACTGATGCCCAGAATGGCAACGGCCGGAGCGATCTTACGTGTTCCTGAAACCATATCTTCTCCTGTTTCCTGTGGCAGTGGCAATACAAACGCCGTGGCCGACAGATATGCGCATCCGTTCCACTGCTTCGCAACAAGGCCGACGCGCACCACCTTGCCGCGTGGTATCCCGCTGCACCAGCAACCACGGCGGGCGTAAGCCGGAATACCAACCTATTGGACCAGTCTCGTCAATAGCGGCCGTAGTTTTCGCTAACTTTGTTAAGAAGTGATGAGCACGCTGTAAAGGAACGTGAAAGATTGATGAGTTTGCTGCAAAGGCTGTGAGCGATCTGTAAACGACAACGCCCGGCGGATGGACCGCCGGGCGTCGCATGTACTGCTGTATCTCTCGTCCCTATCGCTGTTTAGCGATAGAACTCGATGATGAGGTTCATATTAACTTCAAAGGGCACATCCTCCGGGTTCGGAGATGCGTTCACCTTCGCCGTAAGCTGAGCGGGATTCCACTCCAGCCACGCCGGAACATTGTGCCCGACGTTCGATTCCATGTTCTCGCGGAGTACCTTGTGGATCCCTTCCTTGAAGGTGACCACATCGCCGGCCTTGACGGCGCAACTGGCGATATCCGTCTTCTTGCCGTTCACCATCACATGGCCGTGGGCCACAAGCTGACGTGCCGCCCAGATCGTCCGGCCAACGCCCAGACGCCGAACCACGTTGTCCAGACGCATCTCCAGGAGCTGAAGCATGGAGTTGACGGTGTTTCCCTTGGAACTCTTGGCCGCATTGAGATAGCGGCGGAACTGCTTTTCCTGGACGCAATAGTGATAGCGAAGCTTCTGCTTCTCAGCCAGACGAACGCCATATTCGGTATTGCGCCGGCCGCGATAGCCGTGCATGCCAGGCAGCGAGAGCTCCTTGCCTGTGTGCTTGGCGATATCAGCAATCGGAACCCCAACGCGGCGGGAGAGCCTAACCTTCGGGCCAGTATAACGACCCATAACGCAGACCTTTCTTCCAGGCGGATCCTGTCGAAACAGGATGGCCCGGCTCAAAACATGCGCGGCACCCGGAAATCCCGGGCGACTTACGCGCCGAGCGGCCCACCGATGGTTCTGAGGCATCCGGCGGACCAAGGCCCCAATCTTCGGAGGAAACCCTCCGAGTCGGAGCAAGGGGGAGGAAGTATACCTGTACCCACACAAACCTCAAGCGGCCAGCCAGCTGTGCAACAATTTGTGGCGCTCCCGTCATCCACTTGTCCCGCACGCTCATAAGCGCTTATATTGGCCTATCATGGAGAAGTCGGGCGAACGCTGCAAATGGATTGGCCAGAGCGGACTAAGATACACTTATACCGTCCTGAAGCTGCCGTGCGCGTTTCATGCCGGACAAGCGGGGAATTTCATCTTTGCCAGAAAGAACCCCGATGGCAGATGGTCTCCCGTCTTCATAGGCCAGGGAGAGCTTGGCGTTGTCTGCACACCTATCAACGAGCAATGGGAGTGCATTCTCAGCCATCGCGCCACGCACATTCATTGCCACCTCAACGAGCCGCTACAGGCCCGCGAACAGGAGCGCGATGACTTGCTCTCCCGATATAAGAACGCTTTTGCACCCTACGGCTGTAATCCCGTGGGAGCAGAGCGGGCCAGCGGCAAAGCACAGGGCGACCGTATGGGAGACCCCGAATCCGATCTTTCGGCCGCCAAGTGACCCAATGGATGATCCAGATGAAGATACGCATCATTCTTCCGCTGGTGATGCCCATGGCATGCGCGTGGGTGGCGCGGCAGGAACGGCGCATCATTCGCCATGGCATCAGGCTCAATGTGACCCAGACGGACGATGCTCGCCGTGCCGGAGTGCTTCATCCCGATCGCGTGCGGCTGCAGATCGTGGATGAAATCCCCGTTGGCATGCCCGCCACACTCCGGGCCATCGGCCGGCGTCTGGACCTTGTCCCTCCCGGCACCATCGGCATGTCACTCCGCTACGGCATCCTCATCCGGTCCGATGCGTGGAATGATCGCAGAATCCTGGTTCACGAACTCGTCCATACGGCGCAGTACGAGCGCCTCGGCGGGATCTGGCCATTCCTGCACCAGTACCTCGACGAGTGCCTGTCTGGCGGCTACGCCAACGCCCCATTGGAAGATGAGGCGTGCGGAGTCAGCCGTGTCATCTGCGGATGATGTTAGTGATCGCTCGCTCGCGCAGGCTGCTGGGAGCGATTGCCATCCATTCGTCCGTCGAGACTGGTATCCCACAAATCGGATGAATTTGGGATTGCTTCATCGTTCCGACGATTCTATATTCTTGTTTCACCCTGAGATCTCTTTCGGCTGGATGGCCAGGCGCCGATGGAGGCATATATGCAGGACAACCAGGTACAACATCCGCAGCGGGTCTTCGGATATGACGTGATCAAACCGGTGGGCCGCGGAGCTGCCAGCTTCATCTATGCGGTACGCCGCCCCGGCAGCGGGCAGGTGTACGCGCTCAAGCATGTCGTCTGCCACGAGGCCAAGGAAGAGCGATTCGTCGAGCAGGTCCGCAATGAGTATACCGTTGGGAACCAGGTGCGCTGCCCGGGTCTGCGCCGGCCGCTGGAACTGCTCACCGACGGCTCGTGGCTGCATCGCGTTCACGAGGTGGCCCTGATCATGGAGATGTTCGACGGCGTGTGCCTGGAGCACTTCCGCGCGCTTACGCTCGATGAGGCTATCGCCTGCGGCATCACGGTCGCGCGAGTTCTTCACGCCATGCACGAGGCTGGCTTCCTGCACTGTGACATGAAACCGGCTAATCTGCTCATGAACGAACATGGCGAGTTCTGCGTGATCGACCTGGGCCAGGCATGCCCGATCGGCACCATCAAACGTCGCATCCAGGGCACGCCGGCGTTCATGGCCCCCGAGCAGTTCCATCGCCGCCCCGTCTTCACGCGTAGCGACATCTATAACCTCGGAGCTACGCTCTATTGGTTCCTGACGCACCGGGCACTGACCACCGCCTGCACGCTCGACCGAGGAGCCAACAGCTTCCTGCTCGACGCGGCTCAACCTTCGCCGCACGAGTTGAACTCCGCCGTTCCCGACAGCCTCTCCGGGCTGGTCATGAAGTGCGTCCGCACGAATCCCGACCACCGGCCGGCCAACATGCAGGAGGTGATCCGTCCTCTGGAGACGATTTCCTATATGCTCTCGCACGCTCCGATCGGTGCTGCTGACAATAGGCATCGTTCGGCCGGAATCCCGAATCACCTGCACATGGAGAACACGCACCCAGCGCCTGGGGCCCACGCCTGACAGTACTGCAGCGATGCGCTTCCGGAGAGGCCCACTTTCCGTCTTGTCGCCAAACGTCAGCCATGTAAACTTCGCTTCCGATCATTACCCAGGAAAGGTCTTCATGGCCGATAACGTAAGTCCACTTGCCGGCAAACCGGCACCGAAGGATCTGCTGATCAATGTTGCAGATCTGGAGAGCAAGTACTACTCGATCCAGCCCGATCCCGAGGCCCATAGAGTCGCCTTCGGCACCTCTGGCCACCGCGGCACCCCCCTGAAAGGCACATTCACCGAGATGCATATCGGCGCCATCACTCAGGCGATTTGCGATTACCGCAAGCTCAAGAGCGTCGACGGCCCGCTGTTCATGGGCAAGGACACGCATGCCCTGTCCCGCGCGGCCGAGCGTACCGCCCTGGAGGTCCTCGCCGCCAACGATGTCCAGGTCATGATCGCCTGTAATGACGGCTTTACCCCCACCCCGGCGATCTCCCACGCGATCCTTACCTGCAACCGCGGTCGCCGCGAGCACCTCGCCGACGGCATTATCATCACCCCCTCCCACAATCCCCCCCAGGATGGCGGCTTCAAGTACAACCCCACCAACGGCGGACCGGCCGACACCGACATCACCAAGTGGATTGAGAATCGCGCTAATGAACTGCTCCGCGGCGGCAATCGCGACGTGAAACGCCGGTACTATGCCTCGGCCCTCCGTGCGCCCACCATCCATCAGCACGACTACATCAGCGCCTATGTCGGCGACCTCGCCCAGGCTATAGACATGGCCGCGATCAAGTCCTCTGGGATCCGCATCGGCATCGACCCGCTCGGCGGGGCAACCGTCTATTACTGGAAACATGTCGCCGAGACCTATGGCCTGAATATCACCGTCGTAAACGAAAAAGTTGATCCTACCTTCTCCTTCATGACCGTCGATTGGGATGGCAAGATCCGCATGGACTGCTCCTCACCCTATGCGATGGCCAGCCTGGTGGGCCTGAAGGATAAGTTCGATATCGCGTTCGCTACCGACCCTGATTCTGATCGCCACGGCATCGTTACACCGTCGCTGGGCCTGATGAACCCCAACCACTATCTCGCCGTTGCCATCCAGTTTCTGCTGCAGAACCGCCCGAACTGGCCCTCCAAGGCCAAGGTGGGCAAGACACTGGTCTCCAGCAGCCTGATCGACCTGGTCGTCGCGGACGCCAAGCGCGTTCTCTATGAAGTCCCCGTCGGGTTCAAATGGTTCGCACCTGGCCTGTATGATGGATCAGTCTGCTTCGGCGGCGAAGAATCGGCGGGAGCGAGTTTCCTCCGCCGCGATGGCAGCGTCTGGACCACCGATAAAGATGGACCTCTGCTGGGATTGTTGGCGGCCGAGATCACCGCTAGAACAAAGAAAGACCCCGGCCGGCATTATCAGCAGCTCGCCAGGCGCTTCGGCACACCCTATTACATCCGCCAGGATGCCCCCGCCAACGCGGTCCAGCGCGACAAGCTCTCCAGGCTATCGGCCGACAGTGTCAAAGACACCGAACTTGCCGGCGAGAAGATCATTGCCAAGCTCACCAGAGCCCCCGGCAATGGCGCCCCGATCGGCGGGCTGAAGGTGGTTACGGAAAAGGGCTGGTTTGCCGCCCGGCCCTCCGGCACGGAAGATGTGTATAAAGTCTATGCCGAGAGCCTGAAAAGCGAAGCACACCTGAATGCCATCGTCGAACAGGCCAAGGCATTGGTACACGCCGCCGCAGGCGGCTGAACTTATGCTCGGAATGGCGAAAGGGTCAGGGATCATTGGCGTAACCGCCCGGCGGGGGGAGGGTGCTCCGCACCAATGATCCCTGACCCACTGCCATTCCCTATAGCGCCAGCAAGCGCTCCATGTACTCGTGGTGGAAGCGGGGGCGTCCCAAAACAGGACGCCATCGCCGGGGAGCAACGCGACCAACAGGCGCAAACCCATTCCCTTGTCTTCAATCCGCAATCAAGCAATGCCGAAAGTGGCTCCCGCCAGCGGCTCTTGCTTTGGCTATGGTGAGCGCGTGGTATACTGCGGGGGAGGCCCGGGGGTGACTCTGGGTGAGGTGGAATTACAGACCGTTTTTCTTCACCCCCACTCGCAAACAACTCGATCTTTGAGCCGCCGCCTCACCGTTCCACCTGCCGCAGCACTTCTACCACGTAATACGGCCCTGGCTCCGCGTTCCCCCGGGAGAATCTCCCTGCCACCCGCGCCGCCATCTCAACATCATCCAGCAGGCAGTGCTCATTGGTAGGAATCTGCTCGGCCATCCCATTGCACGACAGCGGCGAATGCCCAAACCCCGCAGTCCCCTCTTCCAGAGAAACTGCGTCGAACCCCGCGCTCTCAAAGCCCTCGGGCAGCGGCTCGATACACAACTCAGGCAACTCGACCTTCACGCTCTTCCCCTCATCCCACTTCATAGGCAGTATCCGATATGCCTGCATCTCATAATCATCCCGCTCCTCCGCTGGCACGACCGCCCAAGCGGCCGCAATCGTGTCATACACCCACATCTCATTGTGCGTCCAGCGCTCCATCCAGTTCGGCGGTCCCTTTGACATACACTCGCTGACACTCCGAATCGCCTTCACGCTCGCTGCCTTCAGCGACGTCGGCCGCTGCATAACTCTCTTGGGGAAGTATCCAATCAATGCCAGTGTCGCTAAAGGGAGCATAGCTCGACTCCTTTCCACCAGTGGGATTCCCAGGGGGACGCAGCTAGTGACTTTATCAATTCGCTGTGCCATTTTCCTGCCATGCCGACCTCCTTCGCTAAGGCTCCTGTGCTCCATTCCCAACCTCATCACCGCCGCCTCCATCCACGCCCCTGTTTCGCAACCTTTCACGAGACGCAAGAAGCTGGGTTCGCAACCAATCCTGCGAAGACAGGCCGAGAGCGGAACTTAGCTGAGTAGCTATCTCCGTGAGCATCCCTAACTCACGTCCCATTACCAGTGAGATGATCTGCTCATCCTTAAGCCGAACCGTAAGGCGTGCAGCGTTCGCAAACACCAGGGGTTCAGCAGATATCTCAACGATATCGTCGCGAGCGAAATCCATCCGGCGCGTTTGTGATGACTCGGAAATGATTACCTCCAGACCCTTTGCGGAAGTCTGGATTGTCAGTTGCCGCCGGCCCACCCTCCAGTGAAACACAGAGAAGGCGATGCCAACAGATGTCACGACCATGCCAGGCCCTAGTCCTCCGATGTATGGAAGTAACGCACCCCCACCAGGTTGCTCACCAAGCTGCCGCATGCGAGGAACGATTACCAGTATGCCCAGCAACAGGAACGGTATCCCTCCCATCAGAAAGTACAGGCCGGACTTGCTGACGGCATACAGCGATATCGCTGGAATGCGAATCAGTATGCTCTCGGTGGCAGAGCCAGACGTATTATCCGATGCCGCGGTCTTCGCGGCGCTGTGCGGGTCGGGAGTCACCGCCGTCGATGCTCTTTCCGGGACCTCTGCAGAACGGGGCGCTTGGGCAGGTGGATGAAGGTATCCCCTCAACGTCTGTGACATCCATTCCAACTCCGGCCGTGGCCGGCCGGTGAAGAAGATCTGATGCTTGCCTGCCGTCAGCGACACAAACAGACCTCGTGATCCTCTGCCGTACCCACCTACCGTCACGTCAACAATACCAGACCATTTCCGGTCAAACGCTTGTCGCCCAAACGGTCCTTGCGTTTCGATCCTCAGTTTCTCCGTCGTCACGGTTACCGTGCCGCGCCGCTTCACGGCGTGAAACAGATAGAGACCCAGGGCAACCGCAGGTGCAATGAAGATGACCGTGAACACAGCAAACTCGCCCAACAAGTCGAGCAAGCCGCTTTCTGTTGACGACCCCAAAGCCATGGCCACGGTCGCGCAGGCCACAAATAGTATCCAAGCGATGATGGCGACCGTCATCCGCCTGTCACATCGCCATAGTCCAATCGGTGCCGCGTGGATGCGCAATTCGTCGGGAAGGGCCTCGTACGTAATCCGACAGTCGGGCGGCAACGCATCGATCGCCTCTGTCACCTTCCACCGCCATTTCTTCCGCCATGCCGACCGTCTTCGCCACGCATCGTCCGCTCCATTCCCAACTCCTTCGCTGTCCCCGCCACCAGATGATACGACCACGTCGAGGTAACGCCAGATATAAAACAATACGGGATTCGAATCGCCCCCCTGCCCTTGGAACCCAAAGACGTCAGGAATCGCTGGGTCCACAACCCGATCCCCGCCACCACCTGCCATACCACTCCAATCCCCAGCCGCAAATATGAATGCCTTATGGGCTGCTCTGTCTGTTACAATCTCAAGCCAAAGCATGAAACGCCTTCTTTTCGACATCCTCTCGCCAGTGTCGCTGCTGCTGTGCGTGGTGACGCTGGTGCTGTGGATAAGCAGCATATGGGTGGAGACGCAGTGGGAATACCGAGATCCGGATGGGGTGCCTTTCTCTGGCCGGTCCGGCCATGGTTGCATTGAAGTGGACTACGTGCGATCGGACTTAGTAGTCCTCCGCCAGCCACATATATATCGGGCTCCTGGATTCCATGTGTTCTTCGCAGCCGACTCTGGCGGTTTCCCGTGGAAGCACGTCGGTTTTGACG
>CAIQIQ010000169.1 GCA_903871935.1 uncultured Phycisphaerales bacterium | reverse complement strand
GGAACGCGTTCCATCTTGATCTACTTTGGTCCACTGTCAGTTTGGCAGGGTGGTGGGCGGTATTCAGTTGAGAAAGAACGCTGCGTCTACCTATACAGGCGGTGTCGCGCTTTTTGCGCGCAAAGCGCACCACTGGGAGGGCGGATTTGCGATTTTCCATTGGTTTTTGGGGGTCGGGGTTGAGAAATCGGGAAAGATTGCTGTAAGTCGCGGTGCGCGCCTGCGCGACACATGCGCAGCACTCCATATGGATCTGGCGCGTAAGCCATTGTGGGAGAGGGGATTGTGACATTTGGACGAAGTTGGTGACGGATTGGGATAGTGATTATTGATTATTCCGTAACGGAGAGAAAACGGCCACCCGCTACGACGGGTAAACTCCGTACGGCTCGCGGCGCCACGAGAGTGGAGCATTCACGTCAGCACTTGCCAGAGCGTCGGGCGGGTTCCGGACTTTTTCCAGGTTCCGGGGGCGAACATTGGGGTGGAGGTCAGCTTGGAATGGCTTACCCTCAGCGTGCCGGCATCATTGAGTACATGTACAAGCGGATCGGAGGTGGCCGGGACGTTCAGGAGGGTTATCGTTCCCATGGTTGGGGCGGAGATGTGGGTGTTGGCGACGTCGGCCGGGTGAGGGGCTTTGGAGGGGAGTTTGCGGCGGGTGATCTTGAGGTTCCTTATTATGCACGATTAATCATGGTCAAATCGAACTGCGTCCTGTTTTCCCGGTTTTCCCGTTGTTTTCCCGTTCCGAGCTTACTTGGCGCAATCCCCGTCTCATTCGCCCGGCTCACTTCTTCTCAAGTGAGATACTGTTCCAGTCAGTGCTGCCAATGACTTTCCCATCCCGCATTGCAAGAATCTTTGCCCTGTTGCCGCTCAGGCGGATTATTTGCGGTATGATGTGGTTCATCACCAGTCCCGTTTCGCGAGGTGCGATCTCGACAGCTCTATACGGTGGAACCCACCATGACCCCACGACTCCGCGTGGCGCGTCTGTGGCAAGCTGATACACCAGCACCAGTTGCGCGCCTTTTGGCGTAGCCTTCGCGCGGAGCTCGGATTCCTCCCCGCAGAGCATCGGCTGCGAGAAGTTCAAGGGCTCCTTCGAATTATTCGTGACGGCGACCACAAGGGGATAGAGGTCATACTGTTGCACTTCGCTGGCCGGAATAAACAGTTGAAGGGATACCTCCTGCCCACTATCCCGGTCCGCGGCCGCAGTGACCATGGTGCAGCACAGAATCACAGCAAACAGCAGCGTAATACGCATAGCGGTACTCCTATTACAGAAGTCCAGAGATCTTCTCAACGTCACTGAACTCGCCGGCATTGCAGACGTTCATACTCGCACAGAGGCCTACGGGAGCCCCTTGGGAAAAGAAAATGGGAAAAGAAAATGGGGCAGGGACAGATCTCGCCTCGTCCGGAGCCGATCTCAAGGCTCTCCCCAGCATTCTACCACACGCCTTGACCATATCCAAAGCAAAACTCCGCTGTCAGGAGACGCGGGCGTGACAACAATTCCGGGCAAGTGTAACTCGCGGTGGGAACACGCGATGCGAAGTAGGATATGTCGCCCTTGCAGAGCTTGGGTGAATGGGTGGGGTGTATACCCAGGGCGGCACGAGTACGTTTGCCCCGCCGGGGCGGGCAAGCTCTGGGCTGTGCAATTGCGCCCCTTTGAGGCTTAAGAGCGGGCGATTTTAGAGGGCAAGCGAAACAATTGTCACGCAGCACCTTACTTGCCCTGCCACAGCAAATTGACCCCATGCCAGCCCCATCTATAATGCGCGTCAATAGTTGCCGCTTGAAATGCGCTAGAGAAGGAGAGTCGAAGTTGCCGACATTCCGGAATGGAATCCTCGCCGCAGTTGCCGCGGTTGTGGTCTGCCTTTGTGCGCTGGCGGTTGCGGCGGACATTCCTGTCAGCCAAAGCATGTCGATTAACGCCGCCCAGGCGTTCACTTGGCGCGACAGCCAGACCAATGTCGCCCAGTTCGACGGGCCGGTTCACATTGTTCTCGACGATGTGGAGATGAGTGCCGACTCGGTAGTCTGCTGGATCGGATCGTCGGCCGACCCGATGGATACCACCCAACAGGTGGAAATTGCACTGGTCGGCAATGCCTCCCTGCAACATGGGCGGGCAAAGCGGTCCGGTGACCGTCTTTTCGTCACCGCGGCGGTGCGCGGCTCGATCCGAGTCGTCGCCGGACAAAGGACCAGTCGTAACCAGAGCACCGTTCACGCCTATCAGATTGCCGCGGAAATGCGTGATGAGAGCGGCATGAGCACGCGGACGACTGAGGGCCGATGGCGATCGCCCCGCCCGTCACCGAACGTGGAGCAGATGCGAAGCGGGCCAACCTCAGAAGTGCCCGCCCAGGCCATCAAGGAGCAGGTCCGCATTCGTTCTGAGAAACTTTACAGCCAGAGACTGCCCGATGGCACGCTCGCGGCCATCATTGACAAGGGACTGTCGGTAACCATTCACCGCGGCTCTGGCAGCGTGACCCAGTTGCTCGCCGACCGCGGAGTGGTTTTCAGCACGATCAAGCAGATCGGAGGTTCCTCCGGTGCCGGCGCGACCGACATCGAGGGCGCCGTTGACTGCGTCTATCTCGAAGGTGATGTTCGCGTGCTGTTCAGCGCCAATGACACTTCGCGTCCTGATGCCCGGCTTGAGGCCGATCAGGTTCTTTACGAAGTATCCACCGATCGCGCGGTGCTGACCAACGCCATCATGCACACGACGGACCCATCGGGTCGGGTCCCGGTGGTGATGCGGGCGCAACTGATGAAACAGCTCTCGCGCGAGGACACGGTTTCTGAATATCGTCTGGACCAATCGGTTCTGACCACCAGTTCCTTCGCCACGCCGACCTATTCCATCGCCGCCGAAAGGACCTATGTCCGCCAGACCAGTTCGGATTCGTGGTATGGCACGCGGACGACTTTTTCCGGGAAGAACGCCACCATGGATCTCTGGGGCACCCCGATTGGCTGGCTTCCGTACACCGCCGGCACGGTCACGGAACGCGGTTTCCCCCTCCGTTCGCTCGACATCGGCAGCAGCAACAAGTTCGGCTTTTTCAGCCGGTCCACCTGGGGCCTGTTTGAATCCATCGGCCGCGTCCCGCCGCGCGATCTCGATCTCAGTTACAGCCTCGACTATCTCGCGGAACGCGGCCCGGCGGCCGGCATCGATGGCGAGTACCGCGGCACCTCGGCTTCCGATACCACCCGGCAGCCTTCGAGCTTTGAGGGGGATTTTCGCTCCTACTTTGTTCTGGATCACGGGACCGACGACCTGGGAGGGGACCGCAACGATGTTACTCCACCCAATGACCTGCGCGGGCGGATTTTCTGGGAACACCAGCAGTTCCTGCCCGATGACTGGCAGGTGCAGATCCGCGGCGGCTGGATCAGCGACCCGACCTTCATGGAAGAGTACTTCGACAAGGAATTCCACGGCATCGAGCCGATGGACAGCTCGGTGTATCTGAAACATCAGCGCGACAGTGAGGCCATCGCCCTTCTGGTCGAGGCTCAGCCCAATAGCTTTGTAACGACGCAGGAATACGCGCAGGAGAACTTCGAGATTCAGCGCATGCCCGAGCTTACTTACTACCGCCTGGGTGAAAGTTTCGCCGATGACAAACTGACCCTGTACAGTGCCAATTCCCTCTCGCGGCTCGAGTTTGATCGAAGCGACTCCACATTCCAGGATCTTGGATACACCAATCCCTTCAACTCGGGCTCTGAACCATACAGCCCGGGTCTGCCGGCCGAGGGATACACGGGCGTAACCAGCGACCACGTGAACCGGGGCGACTTCCGCCACGAAATCGCGATGCCGATCACGATCGACCGGTTCCGCGTCCAGCCGTATGTCGTAGGCCGCTACACCGCCTACGACGATTCTCCCGACGGCAGCAGTGTCGATCGCACGTTTGCCGGTGCGGGCGTCCGCATCACCACGTCTTTCTGGCGCGTGGATGACACGGTTGCATCCGAGTTCTGGGATCTGCACCGGATGCGCCACGTCATCGAGCCTGAGGTGCATCTGTTCACCAGCACCATGAGCGCTAACCCCGAAGATGTCTACGTCTTCGACCCGCAGGTTGACGCTATCAACGATATCACCGCGGCTCAGTTTGCCATCCGGCAAAAGTGGCAGACCAAGCGTGGCGGGCCTGAAGGCTGGCACAACATCGACTGGCTGTCCTGGAACACGGATCTGGATTTCTATGGCAACAAGCCTTCGGATGATTTCTATCGCTATCCGAACAGCCTGACAGCGAATCAGTTCACCCCGGGCCCCGCCGGCAGATTCGTTCCTCCCGAGGGCTTCCATGGCGTGTTCTTCCCCTCGGCTCCGGAAACCTCGATCCCGCGCAACAGCTTCAATAACGATCAAGCATTGCGCATCAGCGACTCGACCACCTTTATCTCCGACGAGCAGTACAACCTGGATGATTACGAGTTCGCCACCGGATCGGCCGGCCTGGCGGTTCGGCGCGGCGATCGGATTTCCTATTACATCGGTGACCGGTACATCAATCCCTTGGACTCAAACATCGCCAGTTTTGTGATCGATTACGAACTGAGCACGCGCTACCTGCTGGGCATGGCCCAGAGCTATGACTTCGGCAAAAACGAAAACGTCACCAGTAGCTTCGCCGTTTCCCGCCGCTTCGACCACGTTGTCCTCTCGGTGCGACTGATCACAAACGACAACACGGGCGGCACCGGTTTCTCTTTCAACCTCCGCCCCGCATACGCGCAGCATGCATCGGGCGCCGGCGACGGGCAGACGCTCACGCGATGATCCACAGGCTTTGCCCCTGGAGTACCGTCCCATGTCACACATGACCCCACGCGAACGCTGGCTGGCAACTCTTACCGGCAAACCTGTTGACCGCCTTCCCACCGATTACAGGGCCACCGATGAGTTCCATGCCCGATTCGTGAAGGATCTGGGCATCGCCGGCGATGAATCGCTTAGCCGCAAACTCGGGATCGACCGGGCCATCGGGCTGGGGCCGCGACAGAATATCCACCATCATCCCGCCGACCCATCGGCCAACATCTGGGGAATCCGCCACGTTTCGGTTGACTACGGCACCGGCTCGTACCTCGAGGTCTCCCATCATCCTCTGGCCCACATGACCAGCGTCGACGAAGTCCATGCCTTCCAGTGGCCCACCGTCGACTACCTCGACTTCTCCCATCTCAAAGATCAGGTCGCAGCAAGCGATAATAACCATATCCGCCGAGGCGGCGGCTATGAGCCCTTCCTTCTCTACTGCAGCCTTCGCGGGTTAGAACAGGCATACGAAGACCTGCTCGTCAACGAAGATATTGCCGAGGCCATTCTCGAGCATATCTTTCAATACCACTATGCCCTGAACCGCCGTCTCTATGAGTGCGGCGGCGTCGACCTCACCTCGGTCGCGGATGATCTGGGGAGTCAAACCGGCCCGCTGATGAGCCTGGAAACCTACCGGAAGTTCCTCCTCCCGCGCCAGAAGAAAATGGCCGACCTCGCCCGCAGTTTCGGCATCTACATCGACTACCACACTGACGGAGCGGCCGGCGTTTTTCTCCCCGACCTCGTCAACGTGGTTGGCATCAACATGCTCAACCCCATCCAGTGGCGCTGCCCAACCATGGAGCGCGAGACTCTCGCCCGCGATTGGGGCAAGAAGATTGTTTTCCACGGCGCGATCGACAACCAGTACACGCTTCCATTCGGCACTCCGGAGCAAGTCCGTCAGGAGGTCCAGGACTGCGCCAGACTGTTTGCCGGCTGCCGCTGGATCTGCGCCCCCTGCCATAACATTCAGCCGAACACCCCCACCGCCAATGTCGTGGCGATGTACGAAGAGGCGGCTCGCATCTCCTGGCACTGATAGCGTGTCCTGAATCTGCGCTGCGTTACGGCCGCTTTTCAACCTCGATCTCGCTCTCGGGGATGCCGGCCACGTTGTGAATACGGGACCGCCCGGTCTTGCTGTTGATCTGCACCGTCACACCGTTGGCAAACTCAGCTTGCTCGGTCGAGCGATCCGCCGAGAGGAACTTGTGGCCAGCCATCGCCTCCATGCCAATGCTCTGGTGGAATTTCGCATGGAGCTTGACCAGCGCGATCGTCTTCTCATCGCGCTCGGTCATGCTCACCACCGGTGGCGATCCGTTGAGCAGTTGCATCAAGACAGTATCGCCACGGGTCAGCAGGCAATCGTGGTACACCAGACTCCAGAGCGGTACGGGCACGGCAATGGGCCCCTCTTCGGCGTCGTAGCCGTAGGTGCCCTGTCGCAGTCTCTTCGTATGGGTCATATAGAAGTACGGAACTGCCCAGTCCTTGGGGTGTTCGTTGTTCAATAGCAGGCCGCAATCATTGATGTACTGGAAGATGCCGCGCTGAGCATCCCAGTAGGTATTGCGCGTGTGCGGATGCCGCGGGTCATAGCACTCGTACCCGCTGATATAGTTGCCGATCCAGTATGTTTGGGGCCGTGCTGTTTCCAGCAGGCCCAGGGCATATGGGTAGTCGGTGCGGCCTACTTCGAAGTTGCGCCGCAGGTACTTCAGCGCCACGCCGGCACACATCATCGAGGTCAGGCCCGAGGCCCAGAAGTTGCGGCGGTTCGTGGTGCCGTCGGCGAATCGCAACAGCATGGACTCATCGAATAGCGGCGAATCCATCGCGACATCATGGTAGTTGTCGCCGCCAAGCCCGAAGACATCGCCCATCTCCTGGATTGCCAGTGACATCTTCTGGAACTGCACCGGCCCGCCGCAATCGGGGGCAGGCGGAACCAGATCGGGATACTGGATATCATGCCCGCGTTGCTGCCAGCCGCGGGCATGCACATGCAGCCGGCCGACGCCCGTACGCTGGTGGAAATCCTTCACCAGGGGCGCGGCATCAGCAAACGGCAGGTTCACACGGTGCTCCAGCCGCTTCAGCGAATGGTGCAGGAAGCTCAGCGTGGTATTAACCGCCCCGATCATCCTTCCCATGGTGGGATTCTTCTCGTTCTTTTGTTTGAGCGTAACACACTTGCCGCGAGCCTCGGCGATCCTGCGGTATTCCTGGGCGAGCGAGACATAATCCCCGCCGACGTAGAAATGGAAGCTGACCCGCCGCGGGTAGGATAGCTTGCCCCAGCTTGGCAACCATAATAGGTGATAGCGCGTAGGACCGCCGGCCGGATGCGAGATCGCCAGATGGCTGTCCGCCCAGCAATCCTCATCCAGCAGCGCCATGCACGAGCCGCCCCTCTCCACCAGGCCCCACCAGGGCATGTACAGGTTGCTTTCCATTGCCGGTGAGTACTGCGGGCCACGGCTGGTCCACCACTCCACATTCATGTCGAACAGTTCACTAAAGGTCTGCATCCGCTTCGTGACAGCCAGAGGGAAAGGAGCGGAATCAAAAGCTTCCTCGGCCCAATCGCCGGGGATCATCACGCCGTGAGCGATGGGCAATACCAGGGCGGCATCCGGCCGCTGGCTGATCTGAAACGGCCGGGGATAGACCACGCCTTTGATCTTGAACTGGTCGTTCTCCTCCAGCGGGGTGAGTTGAATCCGCAGCCGATAGTCGTCCAATGCCACCAGCAGTTGCACACGGAAGTCCGCGAACGTCATAAGCAGCCCCTGCTGCCCCAAAGGCAGGGCAATGATCTTCTTGCTGTCGGCAAGACGGTGTTTGCTGATGACACCGTGTTGCTCCAGAATGATCTCATCATAGGATTCATCGCGCATGCGCCAGGTGACACCAGAGGCCTTGTCGGTCACATGGATTGAGAGCGTAGCGCTCACAACCTCAGCGCGGAGCCGTTCATTCTCGATGACGTAGCGGGCAGGTAACGAAGCCATTGCGGTATCCCATCCTTCCTTTGCCGGAGGCACTTCTGATACGGAATGCGTTTGCAGGCAAGAGCTTCCAGCAGAGGGAGGGGATTGTCAATCGTCGAGAACAGGGAGTGTTGTGCGCGAGTAGAACTGTCATGGCATAGCTCAAATAGAAGTGTCACCCTTGAGGCCGGGGTATATCGGCCGGATGGATGAGCTTCGTATGTCCAGAACAGAGCGTAATCGTTTGGAAGTGTTTGGCCGGGTGAAGC
>CAIQIQ010000168.1 GCA_903871935.1 uncultured Phycisphaerales bacterium | reverse complement strand
CGCTTCACCCGGCCAAACACTTCCAAACGATTACGCTCTGTTCTTGACATACGAAGCTCATCCATCCGGCCGGTATACCCCGGCCTCAAGGGTGACACTTCTATTTGAGCTATGCCATGACAGTTCTACTCGCGCACAACATGACAACATAAACTGTATTGACATCGTAACTTGCAGAATCTAGCCTGTATCACTAACCGGGTGCCCTTGTTGTTGGCAAGTGTCGTTTTTGAGACTCGGCGGGACCCTAAGGAAGCGCAATGGCTGGTTCATCTGATACCGATCCATCAACCAACGCCTCAGCCAATACCGCGTCGTTGGGACTCGGCGCCAGCAATATTGACACCGAGATCGGCAAGATCATCGTTGATATGGGCCTGGCAACCCGCACCGAGATCGAATTCTGCCGCGAGCAGCAGAAGCAATCATCCGATCCGAATCAGCGCAGCTTGGCTGAACTGCTGATTGAAAACAGCTTCATCACCACCAACCAGGCCAAGCGCATCCGCGCTGCCACCGAAGACCGCGGCAAGAATTCTCAGCTTCCCGGTTATCAACTGCTGGGTAGACTTGGCAAGGGCGCGATGGCGACAGTTTACAAAGCCCGCCAGATGTCGCTCGACCGCGTCGTGGCCATAAAGGTTCTCCCGCGAAAGTTGAGTGAGAATCCTGAATTCGTTGACCGATTCTACAGAGAAGGAAAGGCCGCTGCCCGGCTCTCGCATAACAACATCGTGCAGGCCATCGACGTTGGTTGCGCCCCCGATGGCTATCACTTCTTCGTCATGGAGTACATTGAGGGCAAGACCCTTTATGACATCATGCAGGAAGGCCATACTTTCTCCGAAGCTGAGGCCCTCGATATCGGCATCCAGATGGCCGATGCCCTTGCCCACGCCCACAAGCGACAGCTCATTCACCGTGATGTGAAGCCCAAGAATATCATCCTCACCCCCGGCGGCGTGGCCAAACTGACTGACCTGGGTCTGGCTCGCGCCACCGATGACAAGCTTGCCGCAGAGATGGAAGTCGGCAAAGCCTATGGAACCCCTTACTACATCAGTCCTGAGCAGATCCGCGGCGAACTGGACATCGACTTCCGCGCCGACATCTACTCTCTGGGCGCGACCATCTATCATCTGGTCACCGGCCGCCCGCCCTTTGAGGGCGAAACCCCCGCGGCTGTGATGCACAAGCACCTGAAGCAGGCGCTCACGCCCGCCGATCATGTGAACACCGCGCTGACAGCCGGTATCGGCGAGGTGATCGATGTCGCCATGGCCAAGAAGCGGGAGGAACGCTACCAGTCGACCGAGGACATGCTCGAAGATTTGCGTGCGTTGCGTGCAGGCAATCCGCCGGTCCATGCTCGCAAGAACGTCGACCTCGATGCGCTGGAGAAAGTTGAGGAATCCGCTCAGGCGGTGGAGATGCCTCCCATTATCATCGAGGAGTCCGAACCGCAAGAGAGGCCGGCCCCGATCCACTATCATGGCGGCAGTATCAGCAGAGATGAGCCGGCCATCATCATGCGCGAGCCGAAGGTTGTCGCGATGTTGGCTGTTCTGGCAGTATCGCTGCTGGTAAACATCGTGCTGATTTACGTGCTGCTGACGCTTGATAATTGAGGATGATCAATGCTGATTTGCACCGGGAAACTGGGTGCGGCTTTGGCCGCTGTGCTCCTTTCACTCACTGGTGTTCAGCATGCAACTGCCGCCGATTCTCAGACCACAGGCTCGGCGTTAACAGTCTCTGCGCAGAACTCTGCTGCACAAGCGAGGACGTCCATTCAAAAGGCGGCCGCGTTCCTGATCAAGGTGCAGCAACCGGACGGCGCGTTTGTTCCCTCCCAGGCGCCTGTAGGAATGGATGCGCTGGTTCTTCGATCCCTGGTCAGTGCGCCCGGAATTGACGCGAGTGGTCCTGCCATCAAGAAGGGCTATGAAAAACTCCTGAGCTTCCAGCTCGAATCAGGCGGCATCTACAAGGATTCTCTCGCCAATTACAACACGGCCATCGCCATCTCCGCTCTCGCCGCGGCCGATAAGCCCGAATACCGCCCGGCCATTGATAAAGCTGTTGCGTACCTCAAAGGCCTGCAATGGACCGACGCGATCGCCGGTCCAAAGGGTGAGAAGATTGACCCGAACAGTGCCTGGTATGGCGGTTGGGGCTATGGGGGAATGAGTCGCGGCGCCGGCCGGCCGGATCTGTCCAACGTGCAGATGACCCTTGACGCCCTGCACGATTCGGGCCTGAAGAGCGATGATCCCGCGTATCAGGCTGCGCTGAAGTTTATCAGTCGACTGCAGAACTCGTCCGAGACGAATGACCAGCCTTGGGCCGGCGACGATGGTGGCTTCATCTATGGCCCATCGGCCAACGGCAAGGGCGAGTCGTTCGCAGGCGAGTACACCGACGCGAATGGCAAACGCATGCTCCGCTCCTATGGATCGATGACATATGCGGGGCTCAAGTCGATGATCTACGCCGGGTTGACCAAAGATGACCCGCGCGTGAAGGCCGCCTGGATCTGGATCCGGAACAACTGGACGCTCGACGAGAATCCGGGGATCAAAGCGAGCGATCCTGCCAATGCACAATATGGCCTTTATTACTACTACTACACGCTGGCCAGAGCGATGCGCGTCTATGGCGAGCCGATTATCACCGACGCTCAAGGCGTCCGGCATGACTGGCGTGTGGAACTGGTTGTCAAACTTGCCTCTCTCCAAAGGGAAGATGGCAGTTGGGCAGGGGACAAGCGTTGGATGGAAGATAACCCCGTTCTGACTACCTCCTATGCGCTTTCAGCATTAAGCGATTCGGTCGCTTCGCTGGAAAGCAAATGAGATTCTCTCTCGCCGCTGATCACAGATCTTCGTTTGTTCCGGATTTGGACGATGGTTGCGCGGGAGCGGTCGTCGGCCGGAAGCCCTGCTGAACCATCTGATGGCGGATCTTCTCTAGCTCCTGCTCTCTCCTGACGCGGAAATATTCTTTCATGTCCGCGGGCACCTGCGAATCGAAGAGGAAAACCTGCACCCCTGTCTCAGGCAGTGTGAAAGATCCGACAACGCGATCGCGCTGGCCGCCAGGAGCCTGATAGGACTGGTTCCAGATATAGACGCCACGCGCGGTGATGACGTAACCCAGATCGGTAAACCCTGCGATCGTGTCCAGCGCCTGCTGGATGGTGGAGTTGTCCAGCATCAGGTGGACATTGCGCACGTCGGCCGGCACGCGCTGGATCGCTCCGGGCTCAATCTCGAACCTTACCCCGGCCCGCTGCGAGAGTTCGCTGAGCACCTGGCCGACATCCACGCCGGCAAAGCGCATGGTGATGGTCTTGGTGAGCTGCGTGCGTATCTGCTCTTCCTTGGGCACGATCAGGATCGTCTTGCCCCACGGATACCAGGTGAGGGCCGTCTCTTTGGTAATCGACTCCAGCGCCTCGGCCATCGTTGCATTGCGCGGAACGGCAATTGTCTTGTCCGGACTTACCGCATCGCCCGGGCGATACTCGATAGCGAATGCGCTCTTGGCGGTCGCCAACTTCTGGTCCACCGCATCCACCAGTTCCTTCACCGTCGGGCGATCAACCTTCAGATCCAGTTGGTGCGAAGTGAGAGAATCGAGCGCCTGCAGTTCTTGTACGGTTGCCCGTCGACCCATCCGCCGCAGGGCCGGCATGGGCTGCAGTTCCAATGCCTCATCCTTGAGCACCATGACCAGGCCCAGCTTGCGGGTGATGGCGTCGAGCGCCTGGCGCAGGGTCTGGTTTTCGATGGTGGCGTTCAGGTTGGTCTGCTGGCCCCAGGGAAGCAGGTCCCACACGGCCTGCTCCGCGCGGATGCGCACGCCCGTCCGCCGGGCAATCTCGTTCATGGCTTCGGGCAACACCGTGTCGAACTGCATCTTCACCGGCTGATCCAGGGCCTGATTGATCAGCGAGGAAGTTTCCTGTCCCAGCGCACGGTTTGCGATCCCGACGTCGGTGGCGGCAAAGGAGGCAATGGCAATCGCCACGGCGAGGGCAACGCGTCGAACGGCGTCCTTGCGGTTCATCTGTCTCTCCGGTCCCTTGGTTCTGTTCTGCAGACTGATATCAGTAAAGATTCTACTGGATGATCCCGAACTCGTCGCCCATTGCGGGGCGGCTGGGGTCGGCGGCGATACTGACGCTTGGCCGATAATCGCTGGCCATTTCCGGATACAGGTCAGCCAGATTGAGCTTGCGGTCGGGCGCCGGGCCGATTTGCACTTCCAGCACCGGCGAACCACTGGGCTTCTCTGAGGTCAGTACCTGGATCTGGCTCATCGCCAGCGCGACGGGCGGCGTCTTCGTTTCCGGGACCGGTACCGCCAGAGCCACCGGCGTCGGAGGACTCCCGACCGTTTCGCCTTTACCCTTGAGCAATACCACGGCGAGCGTCGCACACAACAACACTCCGGCGGCCATAGCCAGCGGCTTCCAGACTCCGATGCGATAGTTCACTGGCACATTACCAGCTTCGTCCATTAACGGCACGATCTCGCGGTCGATGGCGGCACTGATCTGCGCAGAGAGCTTGTCCCAATCCATCTCCGGCACAGGCAATGCCACCTGAACCAGATCGCCGATGCGGCGGTATTCATCCAGCAGCCGCCGAGCGGCAGGATCTTCCTGCAGGCGTTTCTCCAACGCAACAGCCTCGGCCGGCGGCAGTGTGCCGTCGACATACTGGCTGATCTCAAAATGGAGTTGCTCATCGCTCATGTCATCACTGCTCCGTGATCAGGTCCTTGAGAATCTCCCTGAGCTTCTTGCGTCCCTGGAACACATGCCACTTTACCGCCTCGACGCTGGAATCCATCGCCTTGGCGATGTCTTTTTGCGGCATCTGGTTAATTGTAAAGAGCACGATCGCCATCCGCTGCTTCTCCGGCAACTGATCCAGCGCCTCAAGTAACCGCCGGCCTAACTCCTTTCCTTCCAACTGCTGATACGGGTCGTCCGCCCGTCCGGTTGCCGTGGCGCTATCAGCCACACTAGCGGCCGACTGACCATTGCCACCGCCGAGGATATCGTCCACCGGCAGGGCAGTGGTGCGCTTGCGTCCGCGCCGACGGTTCAGCGACAGATTCGCCACAATCCGCATCAGCCAACCGCCAAAACGCTGCGGGTCATCAAGCGTTCTGAGGCTGGCATAGGCCTTCAGAAAGGCATCCTGCGTCACCTCGGCGGCATCATGCGAATTGCCAAGCAGCCGGTACGATACGGCAAGGGCCCGACGTTGGTGGCGCCTCACTAACTCATCGTACGCCTGACGTTTGCCGGCCATGGTCTGTTCGACGAGTTGGGCATCAGTCGGAAGCAACGCACCAGCGTTGCCAGCGGATGCCGTATTGTCCTTCATCGATTCAGACACGCCGTGAGAGTCCAGGTTAGAGGGAAAACGCACATAACCGATGCACGCTGCCAACCAAGGGTATCCCAGGCTTCGGTTGGGTCAATGGTGCAGGGGAGTTGCTTGTGCATGGCTGACTTCACGCCCGGTGGAGGGGGGGCAGAAAACGGACGAGGGCGGTTGTGGATAAGTAGCAGGTGCGCAGGTTGTTTGCGGGTATACCCCCATGGTGTTATCTGCTGGGGTGACATGGAGTTACGGTTAGATCAGGGGAAGAGGTGCGCAAGTTCGAGGCGGTTGTGGATAAGTCGGGATGGGAACGTAGTACGTGGTGACGTATTACGCAGGGAGAGGGAAGATGCTCAGGTTAGTATGCCAACGATGAAGGCCGAAGGATGAGGGAAGGGGGGAAGGTGCTCAAGATGGCGTGCGCAGAGCGGCATGATATTGTGAGTCAGATCACTGATGCTCGGGAAGGTGCTCACAGGTTCGGTGATGGTCAGGGGTCGGAAGGCGTTTCATCTTGCTCCAATTCGGTCCACTGTCACTTTGGCAGGTCGTGGAGTCCCGGTGCCGCCGGGATTTCGCTTCGCTCAACGGGCACTAACTTAGCGGCGGTATTTGGTTGAGAAATAACGGGTGTCTACCTATACAGGCGGTGTCGCGCTTTTTGCGCGCAAAGCGCACCACAGGGAGGGCGAACTTGCGGTTTTCCATTGGTTTTTGGGGGTCGGGGTCGAAAAATCGGGAAAGATTGCTGTAAGTCGCGGTGCGCGCCTGCGCGCGCAGGGGCAGGAGAGCAATGTGTGCAGCCATGGGGAGAGCCGATAGGCCCATAGTCACAATGAGCAGAGGAACTACATTCCTCATGCCAGCACCTAACTGTTTTTGCGCCGCCAGGCGGCGATGAACATGCCGTTGGCGTCCAGGTCCGACGGCCAGACCATGACCGATGAAGCTCCGCTGACGGTGCGATGCCTGATGGGGATGTCCGGGAAAATCAGTGGCTCGAAATCGGGTTGGCTGGCGTTGAACAGCTCCACCGTTTGGGTCGTCTCCGCATGGGACAGGGTGCAGACGGCGAAGACCAGCTTGCCGCCCGGTTTCACGCTGGGGGCGACGTGGGTAAGCATCTGTCGCTGAATGGCCGACAGTTCACGCACATCATTCATCATGGTGATCTGCCGCGCGTGCGGGTCGCGCCCCCAGGTGCCGATGCAACTGCAGGGCGCATCCACGAGCACACCGTCGAACTTCGCTTTGGTCGGTAGCCTGGGGCCGCCATCCCACGCAGCCAGGCGGTAGTTGAACATCTGGGCGCGGGCCGCCCGGCGTTTGAGGTGCTCCAACCGCCAGTGGGCGCGGTCGCTGGCCCAGATCAGTCCCTTATTCTGCATCAAGTCGGAGAGGAGCAGCGTCTTGCCGCCTTCGCCCGCGCAGGTGTCCCACCACGTCTCGCCTGGCGCGGGGGCGCAGAGCCGGCCCACCAACTGGGATGACAGATCCTGGATCTCAAACTCGCCAGCCTGAAACTCCGGGGTCTTGAATAGATCCTGCTTACCCCGGTACAGCAACGCATCGGGCATGAGCGAGGTGATCTCGGCTCCGGTGAGTTTTGCCGCCAGGCGGACGGCCTGGCCAGGCCTGGCGCGCAGCCACAGGTTCGGTTCCCGCTGCAGGGAGAGGAGCCATTCATCACTCACATCCAGACATTGGGCCGTCCACGCCGGTGCCGTTTTGGCCCGTAGCTCCGAGAGCGGAATGCTTCCTGGGTCCCGGCGGAAGCGCTCGTCCAGCCGCAGGGCCAACGCTATCCGCGCCTTTATCCCGCGCTGTTCCTGCAGCCAGTCATGCCAGCGGTAATAGATGAACACCGTCTTGGCCACCGCGGTGGCATCGTCCGGCGGCAAGTTCCTCTGCTTGAGCACCTCGCGCAGAGCGGCGGCCGCGGGCTTGGCCTTGCCGGTCCGGCGGATCACCTCCGCGATGATTGTCTGCACATGGGGACTCACGCAGCGCAACATAAGCGAACCCACGACATCGCACAACGCGAACCTTGCAGGCGCAACGACCTCCACATGCGCACGAAATATGGGACGTCACCTTTCCCTAATCACTTCCACTTCTCGCGGAACCCGCGCCAAACGCCGACGAAGGCCAGGGGCAGCGAGAGTATCGAGAAGCCGAGGCAGACGAACACCCCGCCCCACATATTCTCGGTGGCTGAAACGATTGCTATGGGCGCGACGCCAAGCAGCACCCACGTTGGAGGGCTGGCGAGGACTGCACAGAGCCATCGAGTCCGACGTTCCGCGCGGCGCCCACTGATCTTTCCACCTAGGTAAGCGACGGCCGCCGATGCAACCAGCATTCCGGACACCGCCATCAGCATGCCTTCGGCATCAGGGGTGAGGCGAAGCCATTCGCTGAACAAGGCCAGGAGGGACATCACGCCGATAACAACTGCGACCCCACCGAGACCGCATGCCGCGGCCGCCTTGATTCCGGGACCGGGGCTGGCCGCACCGCTTTCAACGGAGGCGCGACTCTCGTAATCGAGAATCGGCTCGCGTGCCTGCACGCCGCTTTCGTCCTTGCTTGGCATCGTCACGATCTCCTCTCCCGTCCCATACCCGGATACCCCGGTTGGGCATCTCGAAGGAGTCCGGTGCATTTCACCGCTGACGCCACCAGGAGGCAAGGTGGCGCATTCGGCTTGCACGCCTTCCCCTCAGAATATACTGGCAGAAGGGCTTTGGTGTCTTCCGGAGGGTGGGCCGGAAAGGGCCTAGTACTCCGCCGCAATATCCTTCATGATGCGGATACACTCGACGAGGCTTTGGAAACCGTCCGGCAACGTCTCGTGGTCCTTGATGGTGATATCGATATGGCAGCCCCTGGCGGCGTCCAGCGCTTCACGCGTGATCTGTTTGACGCGCTGGCGGTTCAGGCCTGTGCATACCACTTCGCTGGGATTGGGTCGCCAGGATATCACGTAGTCGGTGCCGATCTGCTCCACGCACCTGGGTAGGTTGGCCCAGGGTGTGACGCTGATGCGCCGCAGGTTTCGGATCCGCCGCAGCAGAGGGATCTTGTGTGTGAGGTCTTCGCAGCAGCCGTAGGCACTGAGGCCGAACCTGGAGATGATCGGCTCCTGGTATTGCAGCATGAACTCGTCGAACATGGCCGGGGAAACGCAGGTGGTTTCCTGCGATGCGCAGAAGACCCAGAGGTCGCTTCGGCGGACGCTCTGGCTGTGGGCAATCGGGTCTGTTAGTTCCTGGCTGTAGGGGATGGCCTGGTTCTCGTGATGAGCGAGGCTCCAGTCGCCTGCTTTCTCGGCCTGTTCGTGCACGGCCAGGACACCGTCACGCATGAAGGCCAGGACTTTGTGCAGCCATTCCGGCCGGTCGAGCATGTAGAGCATGAACTGTTCCAGGCCCAACAACCGGGTAATGTCCGTGGACAGGTCTGCGAACCAGTGCCGGTAGAATGGCCCGCGATCCAGATTCACCTCCAGGATGTCGCCGATGGCGTCGCGCATTCGATTGAACTGGTCCGCTGTTGCTTTCTCGTCGATCGCGTGACGCGGGATGATGAGTTTTTCGAAGTCGTGTTCCTCGATGACACACGGCCGGAATGCAAAGGACCCGCGCTCCTCGGTGCGTTCGGAAAAGCGGATCTGCGGCCCCCAGCGGTAATCGCCGGTCGGCTGACAATAGACTGCCTTCAGGTTGATCCAGGGCTCGATGACGCTGTCATCGTTGAGGCGATCCTGGTAGAGCTTCTGGCGCAGGGTGTTTTCGTGGGCGCGAAGGAAGGGGTCCTGGCATTGTAGTTGGTCGTAGCGCAGGACCTCGCCCCAGAAGGGCATGCCCAGGGAAAGCACCAGCGGCCGGGTAGGTTTGAGACTATTGTGTCGGCGCCACAGGTCCCGGCGTTCATTCTGCACCGGTTTGGCGGCGATATCGGCTACTTGTTTTGCCAGGTCCCGCAGGACGGACACATCTTTGTCGCGCACCATAGAACTCCTTCTTTCTCGGACGCCATTCATGTCAGCAAAGCGGAGGAATTGGCGGGGCATTGTACAATGGCCCGTTACAGAACCACACAGTGTGTGCCACGAAGCAGCCTGCCGATGGATCGCGCAGGCACAATCGCCCATAATGTCCGTTGCGGAGACATCGTGATCTTCGCGTCTATGGGCTTTGGTGAAGCCGATCGCCGCTGAATAGGAAGGATGTACGACATGACCCGGCTACCACGTTACGACACTGGCCACCCTCATCTCAGGAATATCTGGGTGGATCCCATGCACGGGAGTGACCGCAATACCGGCACATCGCGTGCCAAGGCCCTCAAGACGCTTCGCATCGCATGGGATCGCTACCAATCGCGACTGAAGGCGCGCAATCAGGCTGGCGGATCATGCTCGCCCCCGGGCGTTACCCCGCTGAACCCGATCATGCCGCGGCTTACGAGATGCGCTATGGCACGCGCGACTGTCCTATCGTTATCCAATCGGCCGACGGACCGGGCAAGGCGATCCTCCCGGCCATTCGTTTCTCGCGCTGCCACCACCTTCACCTGCTGGATGTGAACGTGCTGGCGGACCAACCCAATGAGCGCCATAGCGTCCTTGCTCTGTTTCATTGTGATTATGTGCTGGTCCGCGGCGTGACCAGCGTGGCCAGGGGACCTCTGCGCGAGATGGAACGCCGTGAGAACCTCAAGGCGGCGCTGTGCAAGCACCTGTATGTCGAGGACAGCGAGTTCGACGGGGCCTGGGACAATGCGATCGACTATGTCGCCGTCCACTTCGGTCACATCGTCCGCTGCCGCGTCCACCACGCCCTGCACGAAGTCATGTACGTCAAGGGCGGTTGCGCCTATCTGCTGATCGAGGGGAACGAGGTTTTCGATGGCGCCAATCATGGCATCATGGCCGGGCAGAGCACCGGGTTTGAGTTCCTCCAGCCGCCCTGGATCCACTACGAGGCGTACGACATCCGTATTGTTAACAACTTCATCCACGACGCCGGTGGCGGGCTGGCGACGGCAGGTGGCTACAACATCCTCATGGCTCATAACACCTGTTACCGCGTCGGCTCTAATCGCGATCTGGTGGTGGTGGGGCTGGGCGATCACAGTATCACGAAGGGCCGCGAAGCTGCGTGTCGGCCCAATTACCTTGCCGGTGGATGGGCGGATCCCACGGGCAAGCAGATGTTCAATATCCCCAACAAGAACGTCTTCATCTACAACAATGTCTTTTTCAATCCCGAAGGCTATCGCAGCAAGATAGCTCACTTTGGCATTTCCGGACCGGTCCGGGCCGCCCGCAACAGTCGCATCCCCTCACCTGCCCGTGCCGATGACAACCTGCAGATTCGAGGAAATGTCATTTGGAACGGCGATCGTGATATGCCCACCATCGACCCGGTGGAGAAGTGCTGGCACCTGTACTCGCGATCCACCTACAGTCAGAGCCTGCTGGGCCGTCACAATGCCATCAATACGCGCCGCTTTGGATTGGCCGACCCCGACCACGGTGATGGGCAGCTTATCGCAGAGGGCGGAGCGAAGTTCCGCTCTTGCCCGATCCCTGACTTCACCTGGACCGATGCGCCGATTCATCCTCACGTGCCGCCGGGCCAGCGCAGCAATGCCGTTACATCTGACATCACCGGCCGACAACGACTCAAAGGTGGTCTCCCAGGCGCGTGGGCTCCGCCAGCACCTTGAAAAAGAGGGCACTTGTGGAAGCGCAGGTCTGTTAACTCCGCCGACAACTCGCATATCAGGACGATAATGTCTGTTAGTCCTTGTTAACGCACCTGCGACATGCTAATAGTGCGATTATAGCGTGAATGGGGTTGCCATTTCCTGTCCGTGCCTGTGGCATCAGACATTTGAGGTACCCGTGGTTTGTGCGATTTCACTTTGCAAGGGGCTTTGGAAGTACCGGGGAGGTCCCCAACTGTTCTGGATGCTGGTCATCCTTGCCTCTCTCGCCTTTCCTCATGCCGCGGATGCCGTTGTATCCGGGACACCGGCTCCACGGCCAACGGCCGCTACCGAGCAGTGCGCCAACGAATCCTGCCACGCGAAACTGCTCAATCGCAAGGTTACGCACGAGTCGGTGGCGCAGCTCAAGTGTCTTGATTGCCATGAGTATGCCAGTATCGGCGAACACCTGTTCAAGCGTCTGAATGCGCCGGGCCAGGGGTGCATCAGTTGCCACAAGAAGGTGCTGCCCAAGCCCGACGAAGCCTTGAGCATCCATGCGGCGGCGAAAGACAACTGCGTGGCGTGCCACGACCCGCACGGGTCGAACGCGAGATATGAACTGAAGCAGACGGTGCCCGACCTGTGCCTGTCGTGTCACAAGAACATCAAGGACTCGCTGGCGAGCAGTTCGCTGGTACACGGCGCGATGAAACCGGATGGATCGTGCTCGGGCTGCCACGTCGCGCATTTCTCCAAGCTGTCGAAACTGCAGAAAGAGCCGCAACCGCAGCAGTGTCTGAACTGCCATGACCGTCCAGTGCAGACGGCCGGCGGGCGAACGCTGACGAACATGGCCGAGCTGCTCAAGGACAACCCTGAACACCACGGGCCGATTCGGCTGGGAGCCTGCACCGCGTGTCATCAGCCTCACGCTGGGAACCAGCCCCTTCTTCTCTCGGCCGCCTACCCGCCGGAGTTCTACGCGCCATTCGAGATGGACCGATACCGATTGTGTTTCACCTGCCACACACCGGATCTGGTCCTGCAGCCAGGGCCCACCGCACCGACAGGGTTCACGGATGGCAAGAAGAACCTGCACTGGCTCCATGTGGACCAGACGAAAGGGCGCACCTGCCGAGCCTGCCACGAGGTCCATGCGTCGCGACAGGCATTCCACATCCGCGACTCGGTTCCGTTCGGGGACGGCGGGTGGTCGATAGCGATCAAGTTCACGCAGACGCCGACAGGTGGCACATGCGCGGCCGCATGCCATGTTGAACGGTCGTATGACCACGGGGTCCGGCCGCACAGCATCCCGTTCGTCGCTTTGCTGCCCAAGGCTCAGGCTCTGGTCACGGCACAGCAGCCGATGCTCTCACCCACAACCGCGCCCGTCGAAGGGGGCAAAGCGGTGAGCTACGCGGTTCCGTCGCCGCCGTTTACGCCGGGGGTCTTCCCCTGCACGGGGTGCCATGACCCGAGCGTGGCGGTTAACACCCAGCGACGGGTCCTGCAGAAGCCCCACGTGGACATCCAGTTGCACCATGACGAAGAGCATCGCTGGTGCCTGGATTGCCATAACGCGCAGAATCGGGATGTTCTGCGCAGCGCCTCGGGCGAGCCGATTCCCTTCTCCGAGTCATACCGCCTGTGCGGTCAATGCCACGGCCTGCAGTTCAGGGATTGGAAGGTGGGAGTACACGGCAAACGCACCGGGGAGTGGGATGGGCGTAAAGAATATCTGCTATGCGTGAACTGTCACAATCCCCACTCGCCCAAGTTCAAGGCCCTGACGCCGCTTCCGCCGCCCATCCGTCCCAACGTTGAAAAATGAGGTGTGATGATGTCGCATGAAAGACCGTCCGCTGATGTAGTGAAAGCGCCCTGTGGCGGGGGCGGGAGGGGGAATGAGCCGGCGGGCCTGTCGCGGCGCGACATGCTGAAGTACACGGCCGCGTGCGCTGTCTCGGCATTCCTGGCCGGCTGCAGCGGCCCCGAGCGTGAGGCGTTCTTCCAGAAGCGCTTCAAGGAACTTAGCCCCGACGAGGTCAAGCGCGTGCTGGCCCGCCTGGAGAAGCAGCATTCGGAGGAGATTGGCAAGCCCGTCACCGTGGGCGCTGCCCCAGCGCTGGAAGGGGTCTTGTATGGCTATGGCCTGGACCTTTCGCGTTGCGTCGGCTGCCGGCGCTGTGTATACGCGTGCGTGGGCGAGAACAACCAGTCCCGCGACCCGCAGATCCACTGGATCAAAGTGCTGAGCATGCAGAAAGAAGACGGCGTGGACATCATGAAGTCCGACGCCTACTACAACCCGGAGCAGGTTCCGGAGGAAGACAAGTTCTACATGCCGGTGGCCTGCCAGCAGTGCCGGAATCCGCCGTGCGTGAAGGCATGCCCGGTGAAGGCCACCTGGCAGGAACCAGACGGGATTGTGGTAATCGACTACAACTGGTGCGTGGGCTGCCGCTGCTGCATGGCGGCGTGCCCATATGGCGCCCGCCACTTCAACTGGACGACGCCGAACGTCCCGAAGGACCAGATCAACCCGCATATGCATTACCTGGGCAACCGTCCGCGGCAGCGCGGCGTCGTGGAGAAATGCACATTCTGCATCCAGCGGGTGCGGGAGAAGAACGGCCGATATCCCGCGTGCGTCGAGATCTGCCCCGTGGGCGCCCGCAAGTTTGGCAATCTTCTGGACAAGAACAGCGAGATCAGCCACATCCTGCGTGACAAGCGGGTGTTCATCCTCAAAGAGGAATTGAGTACGGAACCGAAGTTCTTCTACTTCTATGCCACCTAAGGGAGATGCCGTGATCTTGACCGTACTCCACACCCTCGGCGGCGCTGCCCGCCTGATCATCAAGGGCAACAAGGCGTACTATGCCTGGTGCGCTTTGCTGCTTGCGCTGATCGCTACCGGCGCCTTCGCCTACATCCATCAGTTGCGCTATGGTCTGATCGCCACGCACATGAGCGACAGCGTGTCGTGGGCGTTCTACATCGGGAACTTCACTTTTCTGGTCGGCGTTGCCGCGGCGGCGATCATGCTGGTCATTCCGGCATACGTTTACCATTGGGAGCCGATCAAGGAAGTCGTGATCCTGGGTGAGCTGCTGGCTATCAGTGCGGTCGTCATGTGCCTGCTTTTCGTGACGGCCGATATGGGCCGTCCCGACAGGGCCTGGCACATGATGCCGGGGCTCGGCATGCTGAACTTCCCGGTTGCGATCCTCGCCTGGGATGTTGTGGTCCTGAACCTGTACCTGGTAGTGAACCTGGTCATCGTGGTTTACCTGCTATACAAGTGGTACACGGAGCGGCCGGTCAACTACAAGTTTCTCTGGCCCCTGGTCATTGCCACGATCCCAATCGCGGTGAGCATCCACACGGTGACGGCGTGCATCTACGCCGGGATGGTGGCTCGACCCTATTGGAACGCAGCCGTGCTGGCACCGCGATTCCTGGCCTCTGCGTTCTGTTCTGGTCCGGCGGTGCTCGTGATCCTTCTGCAGATTCTCAGGCGGACAACCCGTCTGAAGATTCAAGATGCGGCGATCTGGAAAGTCGCGGAGTTGATGGCCTACTCGATGGCCATGAACCTTTTCCTGACGGGAATGGAGGCGTTCAAGGAGTTCTATGCTGGCGGCCACCATGCCGTGTATACCCGGTTCTACTTTATCGGCCTCAATGGGCATAACGGCCTGGTACCGTTTGCCTGGTTAGCCGTCGGGTGCGACATGGTGTCATTTCTGCTCCTGTTGATTCCCGCCACGCGCAAGAACGCCATCACCCTGAATCTGGGCTGCCTGCTCATCTATATGGGAACTTATATTGAGAAGGGGATCGGCCTGCTGATCCCCGGCTTCACGCCCGACACTCTCGGGCAGATCACCGACTACACGCCGTCGATGACCGAACTCGGGATCGCTGCCGGCATTTTTTCCGTGGGGTTTCTTCTCTACACGATCATGGTGAAGGTCGCCGTTCCCGTGATCCTCGGGGAGTTTAAGGCCAGGCCAACGCCAGAGGGCGCGGTGATCCCGGTCGAGTCGCACTAACCGGCGTGGCATGGCTCTCGGGCGGCGCGGGGAGGTCCCCATGTGCTGGCTACAGCAGTCTGTGCAGTTGTGGTATTACCCGACCTTCCTGCTGTACCCACTGGTCGTGATCGCGTGCGTTGAGTGCTTCGCTGGATATCACGCCTGGCGGTTCCTCATTGGTCTGAACGGGGGGATCATTGGCTTCGTCGTCGGCGCTGTGGCCTGCCTGATGTTGAGTATCCCGCTGCTTTCGCCGTTGGCCGCTTTCGCCGGAGTCATTGCCGGCGTTGCTCTGTTCGCCGGCATCGTGCCGGTGGGGAGTTGCGTGTTTGCCTGGGGCTCGGTGACCTCGTTGACCCTTCTGCTCGGCCGCTTCGGTGGGGTTCCTGTGAACTGGCTCTATCCGGTTGCCGCCGCCGCCGGCACGGCTGGCGCTTTCGCGGCCATGACCGTGCGTCGCCCAGCCATGATCGCCCTTACCGCCGTCGCCGGAGCCCACCAGATCGTCAGCGCTTGGCACGCCCGCTCCTTCAGTTCCGACTCCATCCCCTTGCCGGACGTTAACGATCCTGCCGAGTGGGCGGCCGTCATCGTTCTGGCCGCCGCCGGCCTGCTCATTCAGTTCACCACATCGCGCACACCCCATGCGAGTCAGCCCACGCAGACGCCGGCGTCGCACCATCATCGACATCGAGCATCACGGCATGGTGGTTGATGCCATGCCCAGACTGAGGCTATGCTCAGAGCATGCAAAACAATCACCTGGGCCAGCTCGTTGGCAGTCCCTTGCCCAACTGGAGCCCTCCGCCCGTTCCCGCGCGTGAGTCCATGGTCGGCCGGTTCTGTCGTCTTGAAGCTGTTGACCCGCAGCACCATGCCGCCGCGCTCTTCGCCGCGAATGCCCTGGATGCCGAAGGCCGAATGTGGACGTATCTTCCCTATGGCCCATTTGCCACACTTGCCGATTATCGAAGTTGGATGGAGGGCGCGTGCATGGGGAATGATCCACTGTTCTTCACGATTATGGATTGCGCTGGCAACAAGCCTCTGGGCCTTGCCAGCTACCTGCGGATCGATCCGCGAAGCGGCTCGATCGAGGTGGGGCATCTTGCCTATTCACCACTGCTGCAGCGGACGGCGGCGGCGACGGAGGCGATGTACCTGATGATGTCTCGGGCGTTTGAGCTCGGCTATCGCCGCTACGAATGGAAATGCGATGCCCTGAATGCCCCATCGCGGTCGGCGGCGCAGCGTCTGGGCTTTACCTTTGAAGGCATCTTTCGGCAGGCCACCGTCGTCAAAGGCCGCAGCCGCGATACTGCCTGGTTCGCCATCATTGACCAGGACTGGCCGGCCATCCGCGAAGCATTCATCCGCTGGCTAAGCCCCGCCAACTTTGATGCCGCCGGTCGCCAGCGAAGCCCTTTGGCCGCTCGACGTTGATGTCGCCTTCATTGGCTGAGTCGGGCACGGGCTTGCCGGATCAGTCGGCCAGTTCGGTCACCTGCAGATAATCCGCCACCGGCCGGCCGAGTCCCTGCAGAAATTCATGAGACACCTCGATGTCGCGGGCCTGCGTGCGTTCCTCCTGGGTGAGGTGCAGGTCGCCGCTATCGCTGAAGATGACGGTGCGTTGAGAGATCCCCGGGATGCGGCGAGCCACCCGGGCAGGAATCCCGAACCCGAATTCGCAATGGCCCCGTCCGCAGATCACCAGGGCGCTGCGGTCACGGCCCGCCCCGGCGTCAAGAAAGTCCGCCAGCCTGCTGGCCATCGTTTCGTCGCGAGCTACCTGTGCTTCAAATATCGGCTGGAGCTTTGCCGGATCCATCGCCATGTGCACGGCCAATATCTTCTTGAGCAGCCGCTCGTAGAGCGGGTCATCCGTGACGATGCTGGCGGGGGCAGGCAGTTCCCGGCGCTGTTCGGCCGGCAGGTTCGCTAATCCGCCGCCACGGGCGATGGCGCGAATCGTTTCAGCACGGGCGTTCAAGGCGAGCACGGGGATGCCCCATCTCCGTGCGGCAGTGAGCAGGCCGTGGTAAGCGGCGTGGTCCGGCCAACGTTCGTCCAGGTTGGTCTGACGAATCAGGGCATCCAGGTCAATGGCGCCGGCGTTGTAGCGATCCAGCGCCGGTTGCGTGAAATACTCGAACTGCTCCATCGCCAGCACCAGCTTGACGCCATGGCTTGCCAGAGAATTGAGTATCTGCTCCTGAAGCTGGTGATGTCTCGGGATGGTGTGGATTTCACCCAGGTAAATCACCCGGGCTTGGCGGAAATCCTCAACCATGTCCGGATAGGCCACCGGTTCGGCCCGCAGGCAGTCCACCCACATTGAGGCCCGCGCCGGCTTGGGAGCTTTGGGCGGCTGGTGAGTCATCGTGGCGCAGCCCGCCATGGCCGCCAGTAGTACGGCGGGCAACATGCACTTAAGAAACGAAGTCATGGTTTCCCTCTGGCGCGCCGTCTCCGGTAATCTTGGCAATGGCCTCCTCCAGCCGTGGCAGGTTCACCGGCTTGAGCAGATGGGCGGCGAATCCCGCCGCGCGGCTTTGCTGCAGATCCGTTTCCTGACCGAAGCCGCTGAGGGCAATGCCCGGAAGCGTCAGTCCGCGCCCGCGCAAGGCCCGCATCAAATCCAGCCCACTGCCATCGGGCAGGCCCAGGTCGGAGAGCAGCAGATCAAAGGGTTGTTCGGTGGCGAGTCTCAGTCCGGTAGCCACATCGGCGGCATGCTGGACATCGTGCCCACCGGACGAAAGCAGTCGGTGCATAATCCGGGCCGTGTCGCCATGATCCTCCACCAGGAGGATGCGCAGCTTTGGCGGCGGGGCCGATGGCGCGGGGGCAGCCGCGGCACTGGGTACATTGGCCAGGTCAGAGGCGGGTTGGGCCGGCAGAAGAGGAAGTTTTACCGTGAAGGTTGCCCCCTTGCCTTTGCCGTGGCTGTGGGCGTGGATACTGCCTCCGTGCATTTCCACGATGTTCTTGCTGATGGCCAGGCCCAGGCCCAGGCCGCCGAACTGCCGGGTGGTGGATCGCTCGGCCTGCACGAAGGCGTTGAACAGGCGGCCCAAAGCTTCGGCCTCGATCCCTACACCACTGTCGTTGACCTCCACCACCACCACGCCATTGTCCCGGCGACAGCGGATGCCCACGCACCCGCCTTCGGGGGTGAACTTGACGGAATTTTTTAGGAGGTTCCAGAAGACCTGTTGCATGCGGGCGGCGTCGGCGTCCACCCAGTAGGGCCCATCCGGGGCATCCACGCCAAACTCCAGGTTTCGCGCCTGGATATCGGGCAGGCAGACTTCCACCGCCCGTTTGATGATGGTGCCCAATTCCAAGGGCTGGCGATCCAGTTCAACTTTGCCGCGCTCGATGCGGGTCACGTCCAGCAGGTCATCGATCAGCCGGGCTTCCAACTCCGCGTTACGGCGGATGACCTCCAACTGCTCGCGGGTGTCGGCGTCAAAGCGAGAATCCTGCTGGAGCATGGAGACCGTGGCGAGCACGGGATTAAGCGGATTGCGCAGCTCATGGCTCAGCACCGCCAGGAAGTGATCCTTGGCCTTGCTGGCGGATTCGGCGGCGGCCTTAGCCTGCTCGGCGCTAAGCGTCGCCGCCTTCAGCTCATCCTCGGCCTTCTTCCGGTCAGAAATGTCCACACAGAATTCAACGCACTGGTTGTTGCCGAGCGAACTGCCGGCAAAGAGGAGCCATTGCCGCGTGCCGTCCTTACGGAAATATTCCTTCTCGTAAGGCCCGACGCGCCCGGTTGCCATGAATTTGGCAACCTCCGCGCGGCTTACTTCGTAAAACTCCGGCGGGGTGAACTTCTGCCAGGTCAGGTCGTGGGCCTCCACGTCGCTGCGGCTGTAACCCATCATCTTGAGGAACGTATCGTTGGCGTCCACCAAGCAGCCGGTGTTCAGGTCCCAGAACATCACGCCGACGGTCTGGACATCCAACACCCTCTGCATTCGTTCAAGGCTCTGGCGCAGCGCCTCCTCAGCCTGCTTCAGCTCGCTGATGTCCAGGTTGATCCCGGCCCACGCCGTCACCTCGCCCCGGTCATCGCGCACGGGCACGCCACAAGCCAGGATCGGATGATACTGCCCATCGGCCCCACGGTAGCGATGTTCACGATACCACAGCGGGCCGCCGCTCTGGACACATTGCTTCCATGCCGCAATGGTCGCCTCGAGGTCATCGGGATGCAGCACATCGCCCCAGCCCAGGCCTGCACACTGCTCCTGAGTGATACCCATCAGCCTCAGGAATGATGCGCTAGCGTAGGTGTTACGGCCCTGGGCGTCGCAGACCCAGATGCCGTAATCAATGGACTCGCCGATGGCGCGATAGAGCCGCTCGCTGGCCCGCAGGGCTTCCTCCGCCCGCTTCAATTCTTCCACATCAGTATTCGTTCCGAACCACCGCGCCACCCGGCCTTGGGCATCCCTCACCGGCTGGATACGAGTAAGAAATCGGCGGAACTGCCCATCGGCGCCGCGCAGTGGGAAAGTCATGTCAAAGGGCTCGCCGGTGGCGATGGATGCCTTCCACCGTTCCATGACTGCGGGCAGCGCCTGCGGATCATGCACGCTCTGCCAGCCCCAGCCCTCCATCTGCTGCGGCGTGGTTCCGGTATACTCATACCAGCGGCGGTTGTACCAGGTGATGTAGCCATCGGCATTGGCCCACCAGGCGAGGTTGGTAATGGCTTCGGCCAGGGCGCGGAAGTGCTGCTCGCTTTCCCGCAGGGCCTCCTCCGCCCGTCTGCGCTCGGAGAAGTCCCTGAATACCAGCACCACCCCCAGCACCGCGCCTGCGCCAGGGGCCAAGCAGACCGGCGCCCCGCTGTCGTCGATGGGGGTTTCCCGCCCATCTTTGGCGATCAGGAGGGTGTGGTTGGCCAGCCCCACGACCTTGCCCAACCGCAGCACTTTGTCCACCGGGCTCTCCACCGGCTGGCGGGTCTCTTCATTGATGATGTTGAAGACCGAGACCAGCGGCTGCCCCTGGGCCTCGGCCAACGTCCACCCGGTGAGGCGCTGGGCCTCAGCGTTGAGCTGCGTCACCCGGCCCTGGGCATCGGTCACGATCACGCCGTCGCCGATGCTCGTCAGCGTCACCCCCAGCAGTTCCTTCTGCCGCTGGATGTCGGCCATCCCCTGACGGATGCGTTGGAAGGCCCAGAGGAGAAACAGCAGCATGAGCAGCGATGAGGCGGCCGTGACCAGGGTGCGGCGCCATATGGCGGTGTCGCGCTGTTGCCTGGCGGCGAGCAACTCCGTCTGCTCCTGCGCCTGCATGGCGCCGATCTTGCCGCGCAGGTCATCCATCAGGCTCTTGCTCAGATGGGACCGCACCATGGCCGTCGCCGCTTCCACACCGTTCTGCCGGCGGGTTGCGATGGTCTGCTTCAGTTCCGCCAGCTTTTCGCGCGTCAGGCGGTCGACGGCTTCGGCCAGGTCAGGGGCGACATCGCCCGTGACGGCCCAGTCCTTCAGTTGCTTCAGATGGGCGTCAACGTGGCGGATGGCGGCGTCGTAGGGCTGCAGGTATTCTTCGTCGCCAGTCAGCAGGAAGCCGCGCTCGCCCGTCTCGGCATCCTTCAGCGTGGACAGCAGATCCGCCAGCCCGGTGAAGACCTCCTGATCCCCCATAAGCGTCTGGTTGGCCGCCGTAACCCGCAAGCCCATCCAATAGACCAGCAGGGTGGCGGCCAGAGGGATCATCGCCATGGCGATGAAGAGGTGTGTCAACCGGACCGGGCGCAGGTTTTTCGGTGCCTTCATCGCTCACTCCGGTGCAGGCCACATACCGACAACCCTACGAAATGTGGGCGTGTACGGTTCGTTCCTATAGTGCAGCAGCATATTAAAGCGGCATCGCTGCCGCTGCCAGTCACAAATTCGCTGGCGACGCATCAGGTTTATCCAGGAGTTTCTCGGAGCTGATTGGCAGAAGATTGGAGGTCAGGACGCCTGTGATGTTGGCCAAAGTAATGGCGATGGTGTCCCTGGGAGCTGGTGTGACAAGCAGTGTGTTGATGGTCACGTCGCCGTCTACCACCACGGCTTTTCCCGTAATGCGCTTCATCAGGCGATCGCTGGTGATGCCCTTGAGCGTCAGCCGGCCATCGCCGCCACCGGACCTGATTACGGTAATCGTCAGAACCGAAGATGCGCTGGTTCCGGTGAGCGCCAGAGTGTCCAGATCATCGCCGGTCAGCGTGCCCGTTCCAGTGCCGCTTAGGGAGAACTTCAGCACATCGCCATCGGTATCGGAGACCTTCATGACGTGATGCACGCCATTGACCCAGCCAAATGATGGCAGGGCGATCTGCAGCGGCGTCGAGATGATATTGTTGGTTTCGTTGTTCTCGCTGACCGTGTTGGCGGCATCCAGATTCGCCAGCAGGAAGTACGATCCGTTCGGGTTTATTCTGACGTGTGGGACATTCAGCTTGAGCGTCTTGGTGTGCGTGCCGACGGACTTGCCACCTCGCTCAGTGATTGACTCATCGCCGCCGAGAACGATGTCGTTGTCATCCCAGACCGTATCCGTCGAGAGACGGTACTGAATGAAGAAGTCTCCGGCTGGCCGATCGGTTATCTGGTACGTCCGCTTAACCGAGATGACGCCGCCCAATTCCGTCAGGCTGCCTGGCGTTACGCTCAGGCTCGTCCCGGAGATATCGAACATGTTCAGCACGTTGATCGTGAATACGGCCTCGGAATTCAGCCCGCTCTTTTGCGTCACGCGCACGCGAATGGAGTAGGAGTTTTTCGTTGTATAGTCGAACACCGCATTCGTACAAAGCTGGCTGCCGGAGATCCGGAAACTTGCATTATCCTGGCTCCCGTCGCCACCGACCAGGGACCAGGTGAACTTGCCCTGGCCCACCGCGCCCAGCGTGCCCACCACGGATCCGCGCGGCATGTGCTCGGCAATGCTGCCATTGGACAGAGCAATATCGGTGGGGGCAACCGCATCTGTCTTGACGGTTACGTGCTGGGTGCTGCTGACGCCCGCATTGGTTGCTGTCTGGGTGAGCGTGAAGACGCCGGCGGTAGTGAAGGTGTGGGTTGGTGCTCGGCTGGTAGAGGTGCTGCCATCGCCAAAGCTCCATGACCAACTCGTAGCGCCGATCGACATGTCCCAAAGATAGAGAGTCAATGACGGATTTCCGATATAGGAGCCCCCATAGAAGAATGCCAGCGGCTTGCTGGCATGGCTGGTCCACTTGCCGCTGCCTGGATCATATCCACGGGTATATTTCGTCGTGTTGGAGGTCCAGGAAACGGTGCAATTGGTAATCGTGACCGCGGTGGTCGCCTCGTTTGTCGCAAGACTTTTGTCTCCATTCCGCCAGACGCCCCTCTGGGGGTCATACACCCGGAAGAACACGCGCTGATGCAGGTCACCGTAGAGGTCTCGACTGCTGGCTGAGAAGGCAACGACACCACCGCTGTTCTGGACTGTGGCAACGATCTCGCCTGCTGCCAGACTTGTGTCCCCATCTCTCCATGCGCCCTTTTGCGGGTCATACACTTCGTAGAACACCCGAGCATTTGGTGCGCTGTAGTAATCCAGACTGGTGGCCGACCAGGAAACAACGCCGCCGCTGTTCTGAAGAGCGCCCAGAGTCGCGCCGGAGGGGAGTTCCTGATGTCCGCCCCGCCATGAGCCCTTTTGGATGTCGTACACTTCCCAGAATACCTCCGTATGCAGGGCTGCAAAGTTGTCCAGCGAACTCTTTGACCAGGCGATGACACCGTTGCTGTTCAGAACGGTGCTGGCCGTTTCGCCTGCCACCAGACTTTCAAAGCCCTTCTGCAGCGAGTTCTTCTGGGGATCCATGACGCTGAAATGGACTCCACTGGCATCGACTGAGGTTTGCACGCTCTGCAGGGGTGTCGCGGGAACGCTGAGCATGATCCGCTGCTCCAGTTCCTCGGCCATGCGATGGACCCCGGATCTTATTGCCATATCGCGAAAAGCCGGGCCGATACGATGCTTTGTTCCCCGCTTCATAGCACATACTCCACAAATCGACCGCCAAGCCATGGCAAGGTGATGCATCGGATCATCTGTGACCTGATGCCAAGCTAAGACATGCATCAGCCCTGTGGGATCTGATGCACTTGATCAGAGACGCCAGCGATGGGCTTGCCGCAATATAGCTCGCGTGGTTTGTGGGTCAATGAGAACGGCTTTCAGATGGGGCAGCGGGGCTTATCGCCGCCGAGACGGCGGCGGTCCCGGAATGTGCCAATAAAAAAAGGCCGCGGTGGGGAGGACCGCGGCCGGAGGTTCCCCGTAAAGGGGAATGTCCGGGAGGGGGGACCCGGACTAGGATGAACCTTTGTCAAGCAGGAAGGCCCTGCTCTCCCCGAGTATTTACTTGTCAAACGCGGTTTACACCGCGCACATCACTGTTGATGTGTTTGCTACTATAGCTTGTTGAAAAGCGAATGCAAGGGTCTGGTGCTTCTTCTGACAGAATTTCACGCCTTTGGGGCGGGTTTGGCCGCCGGCTTGCTCGCCGGATCCCACGCCATGGTGGGATTACCCGGGATTCCGTGGTATTCCTTGGGGAAAACGTAGTCTTTGCGGAGGGGGAAGCCCACCCAGTCTTCGACGCAGAGGATGCGGGTGAGGTTGGGATGGCCAGGGAAAAGGATGCCGAACATGTCGAAGGCTTCGCGTTCATGCCAGTTGGCGGCCGACCAAAGATCGTGGACGGAGGGAATGCTGGGCTGTTCACGGGGGCAATAGGCTTTAAGGGCGACGGTGTGTTTCAGTTCCAGACTGAAAAGGTCATAGACGACAGCCATCTGTTTGGTGGCGACATAGTCGACGCCGGAGAGGCAGGCCAGCCAGTCGAACTGGAGTCTGGGGTCATGGCGAAGGAAGGTGGCGACGGCGCGCAAGTCGGTGGCGTTGATATGGATGCGCGGATGCTTGTCGGCGGGGAATGCGGCAGTAATGGCCGGGCCAAACTGGGTTTGGAGCAACTGGACGATTTCCTGACTGGTCATGAAAGGGGAATATAGTCGTCGATGGGCTGGTTGGCTACCTGTGTGACCCTCTATGGCCGGAGAGGGTAATCGCTATAATGAGGCAGATGACATTGCAGCGAGTTTTCAGATAAGGCCTAGAGTGAAGACGCGACTAAAACGAGCAGGATTGGTGTTGGCAGTGCTGGGACTGCTGGTCTTGGCGTTTTTCCTCGCCACGGATCCCATGGTATTGCCGGGATGGACTGAAAAGGTGGGCTGGGGCCGCAATCAGGTTGATGCGGTAAGCGATGCCCGCTGGGGGACTGCAATCGGGGTGGCAGGTTCGGCGGCAATCATCGTCAGCGGCTTGTGGCTGCTGGTACGAAGGTCGATATAAGCTTCGGCTGCTAATAGACTTGCGATTCAGTAGAGAAGGAGTGGCCCAAGCGTGATCCCCACCATCCGAGTCCTCGCGAACGGTGAAGAGCTTGCCTGGCAGGTTGCCGAGCGTCTTGCCAAGGCGGCGGAGGATGCCGTTGTGGCGACGGGGCGGTTTGCGGTGGCGCTATCGGGCGGATCCACGCCGCAGACGCTGTATCGTGTTTTGGCAAAGGACTTTGCCACCAAGGTGCCGTGGCGGCAGACGCACATCCTGTTCGTGGATGAGCGGTGTGTCCCGCCTGAACATGCCGACAGTAATTTTGGCGCCGCGTGTCGATTGCTGCTGGATCACGTGGATGTGGACTATCAGAACGTGCACCGGATGGCCGGCGAACGCGAGCCGGCGGCGGCCGCGCAGGAGTATGATCGCCTGCTGCAGGAGCAATTCGGGGCGGGAATGGACCTGATTCTGCTGGGCATGGGCGAGGATGGACACACGGCGTCGCTATTTCCGGGAACCGAGGCGGTGCAGGAACAACAGCGGCTGTGTGTGGCGAACTACGTGCCCAGGCTTTCGGCATGGCGGCTGACCATGACGGCGCGGTATATTAACCGGGCGTTTGAGGTCGTGGCGATGATAACCGGGGCGGCCAAGGCAGGCATGGTGGATGAGGCGTTGGCGGGGATGGGCGCTCCGGCACGCTTGCCGATACAGTTAGTTCAGCCGACCAGCGGGCGGTTTCTGTGGATGATGGATGCGGCAGCGGCCGGAATGGACGACCCCGGCGAGTCTGATGACGTAGGTATGGAGGATGGATGAGGATGTTTCGAGTTGACGGATGGAAGGTAGCGCACCGATAATCGCGGCCTTTGGAAGTGGAAGAGAGGAATTGCCGTAATGCTGATGCGGGAAGCAACCACGAAGGTGATCTACGACCTCCAGTCGGTGTTCTACGACAAGACGTTCGCAGCGCTGGTGAAGCGGCATATCGAGACGGCGATCACCCATATGGAAATCCGCGACACGGACGTGGTGCTGGATCTGGGGATCGGGACAGGCGCATCGCTGAACTTCTATCCGCATAATGGGCAAATTGTGGGGATCGACCTTTCCGGCGGCATGCTGCGCGAATGCCGCAAGAAGATGCGCGAACAGCACCGCACCAATGTCATGGTGCTGCAGGGCAATGCGTTGGACCTGCCGTTTGCCGATGACAGCTTTGACCATGTATTCATCAGCCACGTGATCAGTGTGGTGTCCGACCCGTTTCTGCTGATCCGCGAAGCCCAGCGGGTCGCGAAGCGCGGGGCCCGGATCATCATTGTGAACCACTTCCAATCGACCAATCCGGTGATTGCCAAGGTGGAGCAGTGGCTCTGCCCGCTGTGCACGAAACTGGGCTGGCGGTCGGATCTGGCTCTGGCCGATCTGATTACGCGCACGGGAATGCAGATCGACTATCGCTATCGGCTCGAAAGCATTGATCTCTGGGAGACGGTGGTGGTGTGCAACAACAAGTCGATGGTCGAGGCGATGGTGGCCTAAGACGCTTTGGGGATGTAGTAGATCTTGATGATGGGGTTGGTGAACGCGTCGGTGGGGTGCTTGGGGCTCGATTCCCAGATAGGCGTGTGCTGCTGGAGCAGCGTCTTATAGAAGCGGCGGTTGCGCTCGATGCGGGATTGTTGGTCGGCGGCGGGAATGGCCGAGGGTTCGAAGTAGCGATCGTAGGAGAATTGGCAGATCACCACATACCCGCCTCCGTAACGAGCAATGGCGTCGACGTCGCTGATGATGTCGGGCAGGAAAAACGAGACATTCGTGTTCAGGTCGGGTCGGGCTTCGGTGAGGCGGTTATCCAATTCGGCGTAGGCGTCGCCGTAGACGCGGGCGTTCTTGGGGAGGTTGGCAGCGATCCATTCGATCACGGTATTGCGGCTGTCGTGGCCGAACTGCCAGGTGTAATCAAGGCAGCGCGAGCCAAGAGCGGCCAGCAGGAGCAGTGTGGTGATAAGGCCCAGCGAGCGACGAAGGATGGGGCGATCCGCCAGCCCTTTGAGCAGACGGGCGAGGCCAATTGCGGCAAACAGGTGGAACATTGCCACGATGGGCAGGGCGTAGCGCGGAAAGAGAATCACGCTGTAGGAGAGCACGAACGTACAGATGGCGGTGAAGAGGATGGCAAGGCCTTCCCATATCCATCCCTGTCGGCGAGTCAGCAGGATGATCAGCGGGAACAGCGTCGCGGCGATAGCGATGTAGGGCCAGGTCTGAATGAATGCGGAGCGGACCATGTAGGTGTTGGGCTGATGAGCGGTCAGGCCGAAATGCTGCGACATGCTGTGCTCGGCTTCGGCCTCCAGCCCATGGAGAAAGGCGGGGTCGAAGATCGACCGCCAGTCATTGGGCTGATGGATGATGTGCACGATGTCGATGCCGGCGGGATTGAGGGTGCGATGGTTGATCACACCCAGGGCCAGGATAAACGCGGGCAGGAACAGCAGAAGCCGAAGGGGCGGCCGGTACCAGCGGAACCCAGGGGCCAGGAAGACCAGCAGCAGCGGAAAGGAGATGGCCATCGCTCCGGCGTACTTGCCGGAAAAGGCGACGGCACACGCGATGCCCAGGAAGATCCATGCCGGGATGCGCGTCCACCAACGGTGCGTCATCCAGACGATGCGCGACGCCAGCACGGTCATCGCAATCCCCACCAGAAGGGCGGTGTCTTCCTTCATGTAGTGCGAATAGGTCAACAGCGGCGGACAGAGTCCCACAACGATCGCGCCCAGCACCAGACCCCACCAGCCCGCGCAAAGATATGCCGTGAGGGCAAGCATGGCCGCTGCTAATGCCCCGAAGAATGCCGAGACCTGGCGGCCGGCGATGGCGATCTTCTGCGGATCGAAAGTGGGGGCGCGCCACTTCATGTACTGGGTGGTGGTTTCGAGCATGAGCTGCGGATGGAGGTAGTTCCGCGTCTGGTACATCACCTGCGTTACTTTGCCTGGCTCATCGGGGTGAAAGGTGTAGGGGAAGGTGTTGTTCTGCGTATAGAGCCACAGGCAAAGAGCAAATAGCCCAGCGCAGAATAGTGCTACCGCGAGGGCGTTGGCAGCGCGGAGCCAGGGCGACTTTGGTGGCACCGGCTTATCCGCCGGTGCCAAGTCGATCTTGTCGCTTTGAGTCATCCCCATTTTCTTACTTTCTTACCACAGACACAGCGCGGTGTTTAGGGCAAGAGCGGCGTTTGCTTTACTGGATGAGCAAGCGGCCATTCTCACAAACCTTCACCCCGTCGGCCTCAACGTAGCCGCCGGGCCGTAGATCCACCACCATATCCCAGTGCAGGCCACTCTCGTTCGTGTTGCCCGTTTCCGGATAGCCGGCGCCCAGGGCAAAATGGACGGTGCCGCCGATCTTCTCGTCAAAGAGCGTGTTGCGCGTGAAACGCGTGATGGAATAATTGGTGCCGATGGCACATTCGCCCAGGAGACGACTGCCCGCATCCATATCGAGCATGGAGATCAGGAAATCGAGACCCTTGCTGGCGCGGGCATCGACCACTTTGCCATCGCGGAAGATGAGCTGGACATCCTGCACCTCGCGGCCCTGATGTACCGCGGGGAAGGAGAAGTTGATCTGGCCGTTCACGGAATCCAGCACGGGGCCGGAGAAGACCTCGCCATCCGGGAAGTTCTCGTGACCATCACAATTGATCCACACGTGGTTCTCGATGCTCATGGTGACATCGGTGCCGTTGGCGGCCACGACGTGATAACTCTTCTTGCCGTTGAGGCAATCGGCGAGGCGCTGCTGGGTCTGGCTGATGCGCTTCCACGCGGCGACCGGATCGGCTGTGTCGAGCAGACCGGCGGCAAAGACGAAGTCGGCGTATTCCGCCAGGCTCATCTCGGCATCCTGAGCGCAGGCCTGGGTGGGGTATTGCGTGCCCGTCCAATGCAGTCTTCCGGCGGCCGCCCGTGAGAAGAAGATGCTGTTGAGCGGTTTGCGGGCTGACTGGATCATGGAGAGCTTCTTCGGGTCGCAGTTGGAAAGGGCGCGAGTGTTGGTCTCGGCCCAGATGCCGATCGAGCAGTCGATCTTCTCGTATTCGTGCAAGGTGATGGGGTTGCAGAACTGGAGCTGGCTGTCGTTGCCATGCTTGGCGAGGATCTCCTGCAGATCTTCGGGCGTGAGGCGGACAAAGGGCTGGCCGCCGGCCGCGAGGACTTGGCGGTAAAGGGCGCTGACCAGGGGCATCGCTTCGGGTGGCGCGGCGATGCGGACCAGTTGACCCGGTTTGACGCCAACCGAGTAGTTGACCAGTACCTGTGCCAGACGATCTAGACGAGGGTCATGCATAGGGCGATGAGTGTAGTGGGGAATTGCTGGAGGGGGAATCCATCCGCAGGTCAGAACGCCTATCGGTTTAGTCCCCACACGCGGAGGTTCGCATAGTCTCCCCATAAAAGATTGTTTTGCTGTCGGAACCCCAGTTTTCCGCCGCCGATGCGGGGGCCATACTTCTTGCCATCATCCTCCCATGCAAAACAGACTTGCCCATTGACGCGGAGTTCGACCAGATCTCCAAACCGCGTTACCTGCAACTGATGCCACTTCTCGGATCCACCTTTGCCCACCAGGTCGTCGCCGGATGCCGGCAAATGGAAGCCCTTGTTCTTCCGCAGATTCGACGAGCCCCGCCCCATGGCCAGATACGATGTGTGATAGCAGTGGATGTCACCATCGTAATAGCGCTCGAAAATTCCGTCGCGCTTCTGCAACTTCGGATCAAATATATCCTCGCCATGGATTCCCGACGCCGAGAAGAAAACGATCGCCAAGCCTTCGGGGTTCTGCTCTCGGGGCGGATAGCGGAATTCCCACGTCATCGCGAAATCGGCCGGGAAATCCTTATTGAGCCAGTAGACGAAATGGTCTGTCTCGACCTTCGATCGCTGTACCATGAAGTTCCGCGAGCGCAGACGCAGGTGGCTTTCGGACCATGTGGCAATCCCGCCGCCTTCCATGATCCACTCCCGGCGCGCTTCTTGCTCCCGCTGCGCTGTCTCGCCTTCGAACCGGTTCTCGTACAGCAGCTTGCTCTGCTTGCATCCTGCTGGCAGAACCGGCCCGCCACTCTTCCCGTTCGTCTGACTCACGCTGTCTCCTTTCGCCAGGGTCTTTTGTGGAGGGAGTCTATCACAGAGGAGTTCTTGAAGGGATCAGGGCCCGGATGGGGCGAAGGATGATAAAGGGGCCAGGTGTGGATAAGTGACAGATGCGCAGGTTCTTGGCAGGGAGGGGTGGTGTGTGTCAAGTGCTGTGGCGACATGGAGTTATGGCGTAATTGCAGGAGGAGATGCGCAGGTTCGTGGTGATTGTGGATAACTCCTGCTGGAATGACCAATGACCAGAGCCCAATGACCAATGAATGACCAATGCCTCAATGACCAAAGTGATTAGGACGCGCGACAGTGGGGTGAAACAGCGAAGCCGTTGCGCGGGGGGAGCGGTGTAAGTGATGATGGGAACGGGAGTTGGGGGAGGGCGGAAAAGCGTCGCGCGCTAAATGCACACATGTCGCGCGGTCCTAACTCTTGATGGAACAACGGTTTGGGCGGAAGTTAGTGCGCAGAACGCGCGAAAGTGTCGCGCGCTGCACCTCTCCTGGACGCACGGACGGTCAGTCCTCGCCACGGCGGGCAAGCTGCGGGCGTTCGAATATGCGGGTATACGGTTGTCAGAGAACGTGCGCTGGGCACGGAGAGAATAGGTCTCTCCATATCTATGGGGTGGTTTGCCCCCATTTTGTTAGGAAAAGGCCGAAAAAGCGGGCTTCAAAAAAACACTCAGAATTGTGTAGGGCAAGATTCTGTCATGAATTGGCCCCAACCCCCACCCGCCCGAGAGGGCGGACCAAAGACAGGACGCAGGAGCCGGGGAGTGTCGCCGAAGGCGACTGAAGTAAATGGCGATCGCCGTGCGAGCCCGTAGCCCGGAGGGCGCTACGACGTCAGCAAGGCGAAGACGTACCCGTCGGGAGACGAGGCGGGCCAAGGCAGGCCTGCGGAAGCCGGGGAGCGGACTTCGGCGAGCTCAGTCGAGTCGAGCGACCAGGAGGCGCAGAACACGCCTCTTCTCTCGCGAAGACACGAAGGCGCGAAGCAAAGAGTGGAACCGCGGATTTCGCGGAATGACGCGGATCAGACTGAAGAGAAGATTTTGAACACCGAGGAAGCGGAGGTAGCGGAGCATATCCGCGCCCATTGTAGGTCCAGAAGAGAGTATGATGGCAAGGACATGACTGCCCGCGAGCGATTCCATCTCACGATGTCATTCGGCCGGCCCGACCGGGTGCCGTGGCTGGAGGAGGGACTCCGTGACGATGTGCTAAGGCGTTGGGAAAGCGAGGGCCTGGCGCCGGGAGCCGATCTGGGATCGATCTTCCACTACGATCGTCGCGAACGCATCGAACTGGACCTGACCCCACGTGCGGCGATCGCGCTGCCCGAGGATTGGGCGCAGCGCGTGCAACGCTGGCGCGATCGCGACCACATCCTCGAACTGTTCGTGCATCGCGGGCTGTTCCTGACCATGGGCGTCGGAGCCTGGGCCAGCCTGGAGCCCGTGCTGTACCAGATCGCCGATCATCCCGCTCAGGTGCGGCGGGTGCTGGATGAGCAGGCGCAGTACACGGTCCGGCTCATCGATCGGGTGCTGGCCGACGTCGAGGTGGACTGCGCCAGTTTCTCCGAGCCCATCGGCGACACGCATGGGCCGATGATCTCGCCGGCGATG
>CAIQIQ010000167.1 GCA_903871935.1 uncultured Phycisphaerales bacterium | reverse complement strand
CGCTGGGGTGCATCCTCTCGCATCAGCGTCAAATACGGGGCCACGAAGGCCCACTCATCATCCGTGACGTCGCTTGGGTATGGCTTCCTTGCCATCCCTATCTTCTACACTACATTGCCCAAAGTTCATAACACGCTCTAGAACGGAGTGGGGAGATGCCTATCACCTTCGTCGCCCGTCACGTCGCCGGAGACTTTGGTATATCGCCGCCATCTTCTGCAGGAAGATGGACCGGAGGTCAGAGCGTTGCTGCGTCGGCACATGGCAGCGGATTGGCGCCGGTTTCGGCGAAACCGGCGTACGGGGAACCGATGAGGAAGGTTGAGTGATGAAAAGAATCCGCGCCAATCTCTCGGAAGCTGTGGATGATCGATTCGGGATTTAGGATTATTCGGAATTCGGGCTTTGGCGCGGTCAGGACATGGGTGGCGCAAGGGCGGGCCTTTGCCGGACAACGGGGTTGCGGTGGCAGGCTGCAAGCCTGCCCCACTAGGCCAGCATTCCAGCAGGGGACGAAGAGCAGCCTGAAGGCTGAACAACCAACGCACACTAAAGTGTGAACTACGGACATTGCCAATGCGATTGAGCTAGTTTGCAGGCTTTCCAGCGATCGGCGTGTCTCGACGCCCCGCGCAGCACGAGCGCTCGATGGCTTGCAGGAGGAGCCCCAGGTCCACCGGCTTAGTCAGATGCTCGGTGAAACCTGCAGCTTTGCTTCTTCGTATGTCCTCTTCCATGCCGTAGCCGCTGAGCGCGATGGCGGTGATCGATATGCCGGAGGAGACCACGCGCTGCATCAGGTCCAGGCCACTGCCATCGGGTAGACCAAGGTCGCTGATCATCAGATCAAAGCGATCCTCCTTGAGTTTCTCCAGAGCGCCCATGACACAATCGGCTTTGCTGATGGAATGACCTTTGGCGGCCAGCAACCGTGAGAGCAGCTTCGCGGTGTCGGCGTGGTCCTCTACCAGCAGGATCTTCAGTGGGCGCGAAACGCTGCTGCCGGGTGTGGACTCGACCAGGGGGTGGCTTTGCGGCAAGCCAATGGGTAGACGAGACAGGAGCTGAGGCGCCAGCGGTAGTTCCACGACGAAGGTTGCCCCCATGTTCCGGCCATCGCTATGGGCACTGATCCGGCCGCCGTGGGCTTCGACGACCGCCTTGGCGATCGCCAGCCCCAGGCCCAGACCGCCGAACTGCCGGGTGACGGCCTCGCCGCCCTGCTGGAAACGGTCGAACAGGCGAGGCAGCACGTGCGCTTCGATGCCCACGCCGGTATCGCGAACCTGGACGCGCAGCATCTGATCCTGCGCCCATGCCGTGATGTTGATCTTCCCGCCTTGTGGCGTGAACTTGATGGCATTCTTGATCAGGTTCCAGAACACCTGGTTCAGTCGAGCGGCATCAGCCTCCATGGGATACGGTTCACCGGGAGTATCAATGGTGAGGATCTGGCTGCGGCCATCCAGGTCTACAGAGCAGATGCGAGCGGCATCGCGAATAACCTGGGCTGCATCCACCGGCCGCAGATCCAGGACCAGTTTGCCGGCGGCGATGCGGGTCAGGTCCAGCAGGTCGCTGATCAGCGTCACCTCCAGAGCCACGTTGCGATGGATCATCTCCAGATCCTCGCGCAGATCGGATGGAAGGCGATGGTCTTTCAATACGGAATGGGCCGCCGCCAGCGCTGGGGTCAGGGGTGTGCGCAGCTCGTGGCTCAAGGCGGCGATGAACTGGTCCTTGGCCTGGTTGGCCTCTTCCGCGTTGCGTTGGGCAAGCGCGTGGGCCTGCCGCAGCCGGATGGCGCCGATGCCATAGACGAGGTCATTGGCCAGTTCTGTGAGGAGATTCACTTCATCGGCCGTAAAGGGATCCGCATGGCGCGAGTAGATCGTCAGCGCGCCGATGGCGTTGCCATCGCTGATCAGTGGCAATGCGATCGAGGAGGCGTAACCGCGCTTGATGGCCTGCTGGCGCCAGGGCGTGAACTCCGGATCGGTGAGCATGTTGTGGCAGATCACCGGCTGCCCGGTTCGAATGGCCGTGCCGGTGGGCCCGCGGCCGCGCTCGGTATCCGCCCAGGTCAGTTGCAGCGTTTCCAGGTATCCTGACTCAAACCCGGAATAGGCCACCGGCCGGACGGACTTAGCTGCATCATGGTCTGCCAGGCCGACCCACACCATGGCATGCGCGCAGTCCTCCACGACGATGCGGCAGACCTCGCGCAGGTATTGCTGTTCATCGGTGGCGTGCATCATAGCCTGGTCGCTGGCGCTGAGGGCGCGAAGGGTGCGATTGAGATGAAGCAGGTTGGCCTCGGCCGCCTTCTGCTCGGTAAAGTCGCGGAAGACAAGCACGACGCCATGCACGTTGCCTGAGGCATCGCGGACCGGAGCGCCGCTGTCATCGATGGGAGTCTCTTTGCCATCCTTATTGATCAGCAGCGTGTGGTTGGCCAAACCGACAACGGTTCCCAGGCGCAGCACTTTCTCGGCCGGGCTTTCCACTTGTTGGCGCGTGTCTTCGTTGATGATCCGGAAGACCTGCGGAAGAGGTCGGCCATGCGCCTCTTTGTCGCTCCAACCCGTCAGCCGCTTCGCCTCCGGGTTCAGGAAGGTGACGCAGCCATGGGTATCGGTGACGATGACGCCATCGCCGATGCTGGCAAGCGTAACGGCCAGCAGTTCTTTCTGCTGCCGAAGTGATTCCTCGGCCTGTTTGCGCTGCGTGATGTCAATGCAGGTACCGATGTACTCGCGGACCTGGCCATGATCATCTTTCACCGGCACGCCGCGCGCCAGGATGTTGCGCCATTTGCCATCGTGGGTACGCAGGAGGTATTCAACCTCGTACAGGCCGCGCGACTCGATCGCCTGCCGCCAGGCCTCTGATACACGCTCTCGATCTTCAGCGCGGATGGCATTCATCCAGCCCAGGCCGCGAGCTTCCTGCGCTGTCTGGCCGGTGAACTCCTGCCAGGCGGGGATCTCCATGTCTACTTGCGCCCCGGCATCCACACGCCAGACAATCTGCGCTGAAGCGTCGACGAATGCCCGGTAGCGCTGCTCGCTGCGGCGGATGATCTCCTGGGCCATCTTCTGCTGGGAGAAATCGCGGAAGACAAGCACCACGCCATGTACTTCACCGCGGGCATCGCGCACCGGAGCACCGCTGTCATCAATCGGCGTCTCTCTGCCATCTCTGGCAAGGAGGATCGTGTGGTTCGCCAGTCCGACGACGGTTCCCAGCCGCAAGACTTTGTCCGCAGGACTCTCCACAGGCTGGCGAGTGCTCTCGTTGATGATCTTGAAGATCTGCGGCAGCGGTTGCCCCGCGGCTTCGCCGCTCTTCCAGCCGGTCAGGCGTTCGGCCTCACCATTGAGAAATGTCACGCGGCCATGGGTGTCGGTCACGATCACACCATCGCCGATGCTCGCCAGAGTGACTGCCAGCAATTCCTTCTGCCGCCGCAATTCCTGGTGAGCACGGCTGATGCCGTAACTGCCGTAATAGAGCAGAGAGACCACGGCGAGCATGATCGCTATGGTGCGAAGCGAGGAGCCCAGTTCCGCATCCCACCAGCCAAGGCGTTGCCCATGCACTGCAAGCCACCCAACGGCCACTGGCAGCAACAGCAATGGCAGCAGAAGCCGCCGGATAACGATGCCACCGGGATCGTCGGCGGTGACCAGCGCCATCAGGCCCTGGTCATGCCGTGCCAGCAGCACACCCAAACCCAGGGCAACAATGGATACGGCAGTCGGCCAGGCAATGCCGGCGTATCCGGCTGCACCATAGAGCTCATCAGCACCGTAAAGATACCCGATCGTCGGCAGGCAACCGATGGCGACAACGGCGAATGCCAGCGGCTGACACCAGCGCCGCCGGCCGGGACGGCTCAGGAGAAGCAGGGCCGGACCCAGTAGCGCAAAGGCCAACGAAGCCGGCGGGTCCATGCGATTGGGGCTGGTTACGCCCAGTGCCCCGGGCGGCTCGGACGCCAATAGCTGGTCAACCCCCAGATCACAGCCGCCGAGATGCTGAATCAGCGTCAACACACCAAGCAGACCGGCCAACCCCGCCGCTATGCGGGCGATCCACCGCCGGTTGGCCGGGATCTCATGGGGCAACAGGAGCAGCAGCGCGATCCCTGCCATGAGCACGGCCAGGGAGGTGTTGGTCTTCATCGTCACGCCGCCACCGAGCTCGCGTAGAAGCGGCCAATGCAGCAGCCACCCGGCCAGCACCAGGGCGCCGAAAAAGACGGCCATCGTGCCTAGCACGCTCGCGGCGCGCGTAAGGCGCCGGTGTAGTGGTGATGTCTCGGCAGCCATAGTCCACTCCTGCACTCAAATCGCTGCAACTGCTCCATGTTCCCTCCTTCCGACATGCCTTGCGGACGGGCTCTCCAGAACGGCAATCGCTAGAACCTCGAACGGTACATAGTGCCGGCTTCGGCCGCAAGGGGTGATTACACTTCTAAGGGGCGGGATAACAACCATATCACACCACAGGCCAGTTGAGACAGGGCGCTCATGTCATATTTGGCTTCCGCAATGAGTGTCGGTGATATAACATTCGCGCATGAAAGCATGGCTTCTGGACGGCTACAACGGCATCACGACACTCCGTCTCGCTGAGGTGGCAGACCCCTCGCCTAAGGCAGGTGAGGTCGTGCTTGAGGTGCGCTATGCGGGACTGAATCCGGCCGATGCCTATCTGGCGCAGAAGCTCTACCCGGCCAAACCCGCTTTTCCTCATGTTCTGGGCCGGGAGGGACTGGGCAGTGTCTGTGCGATCGGGACGGGCGTTACAGCCTGGAACATCGGCGAACAGGCGCTGATCATGCCGGGGGACACCGGGGCGAATCGCTGGGGAACCTTCGCACAGAAGGTTGCCATACCCGCCATCGAACTGCTTCGGGTACCCACAGGGTGGGACCTTAAGGCGGCGGCGGCCGGGCCACTGGTCTACCTGACCGCCTGGCAAGCTCTGACGCAGTGGGGACCCCTGCCGCAAGGTGCAATCGTTCTGGTCACCGGCGCTTCGGGCGGTGTCGGCAGTGCGACCCTGCAACTGGCGGCCGCCATGGGCCACGAAACCATCGCGCTGACGCGATCGGATGCCAAGGCCCCAGCCCTGCGATCGCTGGGCGCGAGATTCATCTTGAACTGCACCTCCAAGGGCTGGGCGAAGTCGCTCAAAGAGCAACTTGCCGGCCGGCGCGTCCATCTTGCCGTGGACAATGTCGGCGGCGAGATCTTCGCAGACGTCATCGACACGCTGGGGATGAACGGCGCAGTGAGCGTGGTTGGCCGGCTGGCCGGGCCAGTGCCCGAGTTCAACACGGCTATGCTTTTCTTCCGGCGCCTGCGCATCGGCGGCGTCGCCGTTGGCTCATGGTCACCCCAGGAGATGCCTGCGCAGTGGAAGCAGGTCGTGGACCTGCTCGACAGATGCCACCGCCAGCCGATCATCGACCATATCTACCCCTGCGCCGATGTATTGAAGGCTTTTGCCCGCCTCGCGGAAGGCCCCATCGGCAAGGTCATGATCGAGATGCCACCTGCCCCATGACAGGGGTACATCAAGACATCCGCTTGTCGGCAAACGCCGATCGTTCTTGAGCATCTGCGGCATCACGGTGGCGAACCTGCGCAGCAGGATGCAATCCGTTGCATCAGTGCCGCGCCGCCGGCGCTAGCTTCGCTCCCGCGGGCTGGGGTTCGCCGCTCCTCAATAGCGAAGCCAGGCTCGTGTCGTTACCAGGCACGATTCGGACGCGATTGATCGTATCGGCTGAGGGCGCCAGCCACGCCAGCGTGCCATCGGAGGCAACACTCCACGCCGGCGTCGTGACGACAAACGATCCCCATCCACGCGGAAGCAGGATCGTGTCGGTCTGCTGCGACTGGCCAGCGCGAGCAACGGGCTTGCCATCCAGATAGGTGACGAATTCCCATGAACCGGCCGCGGCATCTGGCCCTTTGGCCGGCTCGCGCGTCATCCAGAATAGGTGCCCAGAGTCGGCGGTAAAAGCGCGATAGATGATGGCCTGCTCGCCGGAATAGACGAGTTGCCCATCCAGGAAGAGGCCATGTTTATTGTCCGTAGCGCGATAACCGCTCACGCACACATGCTTCGAATCAGGGCTGAAATTGACCAGGCCGGTGATGCCGGTGGGCTTGGAGTCGACGAAGACTGCGCCGCCGTCGTGGCTGTTGCCGCCGGCGATGTACGCGTAACGCGACTCGTCGGGGCTGAAGGTAAAGGTCTCCAGCGCAGCCGCCATGTTGGGAGGCAGGCTCTTGGACTTGTCGTCGATGATGAGCATGGGCACCTGGCGATGCCAATCTCCGCCGCCCGTGCTGATGCCGGTCATCACCACGTGCTTGGAGGCGGGGCTGAAGAGGAAAGAGCCGCTATTCATGAAGGCGCCCGACTCCTCATCATTGATCACAACAAATCCCTTGCCGCCAACGTGTGATGTATATCCGAATTTGGTTCCGTCAGGCGAGAAGCGGGGAACTTCGAACTGGCCGTTTCCGCTGCCATCGGCGATCGACTGATATTCCTGGCCCTTCTTGCCATCGACGACCATGAACTCGGCACCGGTGCGTCCGCACAGAGCGGCATAGTGCTGCCCATCGGGGCTAAAGACCACCTTCTTGATCGTCTCGCAGAGGCTGGTCTCCACGGGTTTGCCGTTCACCCAGAGGAACTGGCCGATGCCGGTCTTGGCATCCTGGTGCTGCAGCACAGCAATGATGCGCCCCGGCGACAGGTAGACGGCGATGATGCCCCTCGCCTTGATCAGCGGCTTGCCGTCAAGCAGGAGAGATTGCCCATCTTTGTCCTGGCTGCGCCCAACCAGATGTTTGGAGTCCGCGGTAAACTGAAGGTTGTCGGCCAGGTATCCCGTCTCCTTGCCATCCAGGATCAAGGCGCTCTTGTCGCGGGCGACTTGGGCGACATAAGCGATATGCTGCCCGTCCGGGCTGACCAACGGATCGACCGTGCCGGCAGTGCCCCCGCCGCCAGAGCTATAGGTCCCGGGCCACTTCTGGCCGTCGACCCACAGCTCGTAGCCATTGAAGGTCGAGCAGGCCATCAGCAGATGCGTGCCGCTCTCTCCCGTGAACTGCAGGCGCAAATCGGTGTTGCCCGCCATGCCGGCGATGCCACTCACCGCCCCCACCGCCCCGCTGGCGGGCATACGCATGACCTCTTTTCCGTCGGCCATCAGAATCCATTCCTGCCCGATCCGCGCCACGTAGGCCCAGCGGCTGCCGTCCTGGCTGAACGTAACAGGCGCAGCGCGGGGCACATCATACCCGGTAAGTCCCGCCCATGGCCGCGGATCGACCCACGCCACGACGGGCGTGACGACCTGGTCGACCTTGGGCCCACTCACACCATCGATGATCACGACTGTCCGGCTCCCCTTGTTGGTCACGGTCGCCAGATGGACGCCCCGCTGGCTGACCACATAGGTGGCATCCCGCCCGGCCGGCCCCACCTCCTGTTGTTCAACTTTGGCGTCCGCCAATAGACATGAGTAAAGACCCAACACCCCCAGAACCATCGCAGCGAACCGATAAACGTGCCACATAGGATCTCCTTCTCACTATCCCTTGGATATGATTTATCGCCACATTGATTAGTGTAGGGGGTACCGCTGCCATTTCGCCCTGCCCAGGTGCTTTTTTCTGACCCGGTGCATACGACTTCTCCGACCCAGATGTCTTGTTCCTCCGGACATCCCCAAACGCTCAGCCAGGTTGAATTTCCTATCAGTTACATTTCCAATAGAATAGTTCACATCATGGCAATGAGAATCATCTTCATCCATATCCCCAAGACCGGCGGTTCGAGTTTTACGAATTTGCTCAGGGACACGTTCTATCCAGAGACAACGGTACTATCCCACTATATTCAAAAGATCGACACGCCCACTGCCACCTTTGATATCCGCCATATTCAGTTCAATCATCCCGATCGAGTGAGCATGTGCGGAGACATCTTCAATCCGCAATGCTACGAGCAGTACAAACAATGCCAGATCTATACCATTGTCAGAGATCCGGTAGACAGAATTGTGTCAGAGTTCAATTTCCAGAAGCACATCCTTGGGAATGGTCCGAAGATCAGCAGACTCCAACCCATTCCAAGGACACTGGAAGAGTACATTGAGCATCCACTGACATGGAATTATCAGGTGTCTTTTCTATTGGGCGGCGGAATCGTAACAAGAGACAGGATCACGGAAGATGACTACAAGCGTGTGATGGCGGCGATCGAGAAGTATCCCATTCATCTTGGCGTGACCGATCAATATGATAACTTCTTGAACACCTTTCAACACTACTCACATATTCAACTAAAGAGCAGCGTTCAGATCTTGAAGAAAACTTCCGATGAAATAAAGTCGCAAACCGTAGTGACACAACCAATCATCGATAAGATCCTCAAGTACAATGAGTGGGACCATCGATTGTATCAATATGCAAAACGTCAGGTGGAGAACGATAAGCGCGCAGAAGACGGCAAGACATGGAACTGGAAATGGGATGGGGACTTCAAATATTGAATCCGATAGAATGCACCCGGGGATCATCCCGACGCACCAGCGGGCGGTAAGAACTGAACCGGCCCCACTTCGATCACATCACAAGACCGCCTGTGTCGTTGATTTAGCGGCCGCTTTGTCGGCATAATCGAACGCTTCTTTCAGGCGAGCTTCAAGAATTTCAACCGGTTTATCTCTACCTTGAAACTTGAACACGGTGAACCCATTGTCAAAGAGCTGTTCGAATACACCGCGGCCCCAATCTATTGTCGGCACGTGGGCCTTTCGACGGCATGTTGCAGGCCAGGTCACTTCCAGCTGAAATGGTTGATTCTGATACGTATACGTGGCACTCATGACCTCGTAATGATTGCGGCATCCCATGGACCACACGCAGGGAGAGTTCACGATATAGTAGACACGGTGCCGCATCTCTTGCGGAACATTGTCACACATCTGCTGAATATTGTAATTCCAGAACTGTGGTGCACAAACTCGATCAAAAAGGCCCGATGCCATGATCTCCGGAAACGGACGATAGAAGCTCATGATGCAGGATGCGCCAATCGCCATGTTCGGGATATCGTTCTTTATCTCTTGAGCAAAACGCAATCGCGATACGGTGATGGACGAATGGTTCCGCTCCAGAATCTCGCAAACCTTCTTGACTCTGGGCGTATAGACAGGAAAGGAACCGTTCGCAAGGAGCTGAAAGCGTTCTCCGAGTCTTTCGCTCAACTGCTTCAAGTCGTCGATCGTTGGCAGCACGCTGTGCGCAATGTCTCCACTGCCTCTTCCCCCGCAGACTTCCCGGAGCGGTCCCAGCGCATTATAGAACACCAGTTCTTCACGGTCCTTGAAGGTTTCTTCAAGCCGCTTGAAATGTGGAACATATATCTTCATACGGTCAATCCCGGTTCGACGATGCGATACTGCATAAGGACAAGAGTAAGTATCGTTTTGAGCTCTGTAAAGTTCGCGAGCGACTTTTCAAACAGGCTCGGCAGTGCTTGGAGTCTCGGACGCCGTTGCACGATTCGGACAAGAGCATCTGTAACTCCTGGCTAAGAATCTGGCCCTGGGTCCCGAATCCACTCATGTACGGCAGTTCACCCCCGTATCCGCCCCATGGCCGGGCTGCTACAATCGCGTTTGATGAGTGAACTGTTGCATATCTTATTCGCCGGCGGGGGCGAGTTCGGCCTTCCAACCCTGAAACATCTGCGTGAGAGTGGGTACAACGTTCTGTCGGTGATCAGCCAGCCTGATCGGCCGGCCGGGCGCGGGCGCAGGACCACCCCTACACCGATCTCTCAGTATGCCATCGAAAACAATATGCCGCTGATCCGGACGGCCGACATCAACCAGGAGAAGCTTCCACCCGCCGACCTGCTGGTGGTGATCGCATTCGGACAGAAAATCGCACCGCACATCGCCGAACAGCCGCGGCTGGGCAGTATCAATCTCCACGCCTCGATCCTGCCTCGGTATCGCGGCGCAGCTCCCATCAATTGGGCGATCATTCGTGGCGAAACGATCACCGGAAACACGGTGATCCGCCTGGCACAGAAAATGGACGCCGGTGCAATCCTGGGAGAGTCGCAGCTTCAGATCGGTTCGCTGGAGACGGCCGGGGAATTGCACGACCGCCTGGCCGAAGATGGGGCCAGACTGGCTGTCCGGGTGGTGGCGGAACTGGCGGAGGGAACGGCCGTTGCCGTGGAGCAGGATCACGCGCTGGCGACACTTGCCCCGAAGATCACCCGTCAGGAGACGGTGCTGGATTTTGCCGGTGCATCGGCCAATGCCCTGGCCCATCGCATCCGCGGTCTTTACCCTTGGCCGGGCTGCCGCGCGCAGGTCCTGGATGCGGCGGGCGCCGTGCAGTCGCGGGTAACGCTCGTTCGCGCCCGTACAACCACAGGTGAAGGTCACCGCTGGCATCCGGGCGAATTGACTACCCATGGCGCCATCTCCGTCGGTGATGGCACAGACGCCTTAGAGATCATTGAACTTCAACCCGAAGGCCGCACACCCATGCCGCTCCAGGCCTATCACAATGGCCACCCCTGGATGCCCGGTATGCGTGTGGAGTCCATTGCATGAATATCGCTCGTGACTACGCCCTCAAACGTCTCGACCAGAAAAGACTTCCCGGCTGGCAAGCCCTGCGCCTGCCGCGGAAGTTTGCCACAACGATCACCCTTCCCCAGGACCTGCGCGATCTGGGCCTCGCCGAGCAGATCGAATCGGGTGTGGTGAAGAATCTCCTGCAACTGCAGTATTGGACGGAAGTTCACTCAGGTCGGCCACTGGCGAAGATCCACCCCCTGATGCAGAAGATCCTCGCCATTGCGATCTACCAGCTTCGCCTGCTGGATCGCATTCCCGCTTCGGCAGCAGTGGATGAAGCCGTTGAGCAGGCAAAACGCTTTGGCCTGCGACACGCCGCGGGGTTTGCCAATGCCGTGCTCCGCAAAGCTGCACGCGATCGCGCCATCGCCCTGCCGGAAGAGCCCGACCCGGCAAAGAAAGCAGTGCTCTGGTATTCCCATCCGTCCGAGCTCTTTGAGCGTCTTGCCACACTCTTTGGCCCAATACCAGCGCTGGCAATCTGCGGCCATAACAATCTCCAGCCTCCAACCACCGTCCGCCTGGCTCTTGGCAAGTCGTTGGCAGACATCCTGGCGATTTGCCCGGCCGAACCGCACAGCCAGGAAGGCATCTTCATCCTCAGCTCACCCGACAAATCGGCGATCGCCCGTCTGGCACAAGCCGGCATAGCGCAGGTGCAAGATCCAACCTCAGCGCAAGTCTTGGCCTATGCGCAGCTTGCGCCGGGCTTGAGCTTCCTCGATCGTTGCTGCGGCGTTGGGACCAAGACACTGCAGGCCTGGGAGCACCTGGGCCCGGACGCGGTCATTGTTGCCATGGACAGCTCGGCCGAACGGTGCCGGACCCTCCGTTCATCACTGATAGCGCGTCGGATCAGCAATGTTCAGATTGTGCAGGCGGAGATGTTCCCCAATGCCCATGCAGACCTGCCGCGCGGGTTTGATCGCATCCTGGTTGATGTTCCGTGCAGCAACAGTGGGGTCCTCGCCCGCCGGCCCGAAGCCCGCTATAGCCAATCAACCAAAGCTCTTGAGCAACTGGTAACGCTGCAGAAGCAGATCGTAACCGACGCCGCCAAACGCCTCGCGCCCAACGGTCTGCTGGTCTATTCCACTTGCAGCATCTGGCCGGAGGAGAATCAGAGCGTCGTGGAACATTTGCTGCACGCGAACACCGGCCTGTCTCTGTTGAAACAGCAGACGACGCTGCCATCCTGCACGGATGACCCCAAACACTATCACGATGGCGGGTTCCTCGCCGTACTGCAACGCAGATAGAGTTTCTATGCACAAACGCCCTTGTTGGCGCAGGTGACCCGAGGTATAATCACACCGACGTGGTGCGATGATCCGAGCTACGTCGGCTCGCCGTTGAGAGCATATCGGGTATGTGTGTACGGGGATTCTTGGAATAGTTCACGTTCTGTTGCGTTTGCATGCAGCGGAGGGTGTATGGATCTGCGCCCGTCAACTAGCGCCCTGCAACGAGCATGTCAGCTTGGCATACAGATGGCCAAGCGCGACCGACGTATCATCCCAATTCTGGCCGGCGCACATCAGTATTGCACATACGTACAGTTCATTACCGCCCATCGCCACAGGCTTGAGCACCTCGCGACCTTTGAGCCATGGGATGCCGCATTGCACAAAATCGCCGAAGAGGAGGGCAGACGCCTTGAACTCCGCGCTGAGAACCTCCGGCAGTGGGATCCGTTCCTGGACAGAGTGGTAGTCCCCATCCGCTGTGCCTTCTGGTACGGCTGGGAAAGCGTCTACCAACTTCGCAAGTTGTTTGACCAGCAGGTCATGTTGGCGCAGCGCGCAACCGAACGGCCGAATGTCTTGCGCGTATTCAACCCTCCAGTCTCGCCGCTGATCCCCTCCTCGCCGCTGCCTGATCGCTTCTACGAGGAGCAGGAATGGGATCAGATCGCCAAAGAGATGGCGCAAGAGGATCAGGAACGCCGTCGTCTGTCAGAGCTCATGCCCGACCCTGAACGATCGCAACTATAGAGCTTATAATAGATTACGTCCATATCGTCCCGTACGATCACGGTGCCCTCTTAGTACGCGTTGCCGGGGGCTTTGCGCGCGGCGCAGCCAGGGCGTCAGGCTGCCGCCGGGTGCGCCGGGCGCCTTTCCGCGATTTCCCTCGCATATAAAGCTCAGCCCGCTACACTTGTTGCAGGCGGAGGGAACACTGATAAGGAATCACTCATGTTCCAGAACATGTTTCAAGGGATCATCGAGAGTCTGCCTACCGACCCTGAAGGCGTGATCATCACCACGCTGGTCGCCGTGGGGATTGGTCTGGGAGCGATCACTGCCCTCCTGGGAGCTCTGCACAGCCGCCCGACCATGTCCATGGTGATGTTCGCCCTTGGCACAATCCTGGGCTACCTGCTGCCAGCGTGGCTCGGATTGCAGATAAACCGCTCGATAGCCATCGCAGTGACCGGCATCGCCTTCGGCCTGATTGGGTTCCTGCTCCATCGCTGGTGCGTGGCTTTTGCGCTGGGTACGCTCGTCTCGGGCGTTGCCATCGTTATCCTGTATGACCAGACCAACACCAGCAATGTTCTGGTGGCAGAGCAGTCCAACCAGACCAATGCAAGCGTGCAGCAGACCATCCGCGATCATTGGCAGACTGCGGCACCGCCGTTCAGGAAACTCGCACCTTGGATTGCGCCGGGCGCATTTGTGGCGGCGGTTGTCTTCAGTCTGGCACTTCCGAAGTTCGGCATGGCTGCTCTGTATGCCCTGGGCGGAACGGTACTCACGCTCTTCTCCATTGGGCTGGGACACGCCAGCGACAAGATCACCTGGCTGGATTCGCTGAAGAATGGTCCCATGACAGTGGCAGCGCTTGGCATTACCATGTTGATGGTGGGTTTCCTGGCGCAGGTTGGGCTGGTATACCGCCCAGTGCCAAAGCAACCCGATGGACCTGAAGACAAAAAGCGTCGCACGCCCGACCTTGAATAGGTTAGCGCGCCATGCACAATGCCTGCCATGCAGGGCAGGGATAACAAGGAGGTTATCACGATGCTCGCATATGGTTCGCTCGCGGCCGTTTCCGCTCAGACATGCCATGAGTGGCTGATCAACCCATCCGTCGGCTGGCCGACGCAGGAGAACTTCCGCATCTGGTGCCAGAATATGGATTCTGTCACGGGTGCGGTTCTGGTGGTTGCCGGCTTCATCTTTCTTTTTCACGGATTCAAGAATCACCGCCTGCTGATCGGGCTGACCGGTGCCACACTCGGGGCCTACCTATGCGGCGGCATGGCGCTGAAAATGAGCATGCCTCTGTGGATGGGACTGGCCCTGGGAATCATGCTCCTGGGCACCTTCTCCTACTTCTTTACCTCCTGGGCCGCCGCGGCCGTTGGCGCGGCCTGCGGGGCAATGCTGGGCGCATCAATCTGGCTTATGCTCCCGCGACTCGACCCGGCCTACGCCTGGTCCGGAGCCATGACCGGCGCGGTGGCGCTGGGGCTGCTGTGCTTCCTGATTTTCCGCATGAGCGTCATCGCATTCACCAGCATGCAGGGAGCGGTCATGCTGCCACTGGGTGCGCTGGGAATGGCGTATGACTATCACTCCCTGCAGGAAGGTCTCAATCGTTCGTTCAGTTCAATGCCTTTCGTGCTCCCCATCACCATATTGGGCCTGGCCATCCTCGGCTGCGGTTATCAGTACCTGCGCGCCCCGGCCGGCGGAGCTGCCGGCGGCGGAGGCAAGTCGTCGGGCGCGAAGAGCGGCGGCGAATCGAAACCAAAGGATTCATCCGCCAAGAAGGAAAAGGCGGCCGCCAGAGAATAGGTTCTGCCCCATGCGGATCAAACTCCACGCCGCGGCTGACAATGCTGCGGCGTGCTTGGTTTGCATCATCGCCAGTTCATCCTAATCGGTGACCATGTCCAACCCCAGCGCCATCCGCGTCATCCGCCGCTGCTGCTCCACCGCCTCGCAGCGCCGGCCAATCAGATTGTGAATCCGCCACAGGTAGTACACTTCCGTCTGCGCCACCGGATTGTCGATCACATCATCAATCGACATGTTTCGGAACGCCAGGATCCGCTGCAGCACGGTGTGATGAACCGAGTGCAGGACATGGCTGTCCACGCGAATCTGCTGCACCCGTAATCCTGTCAGGTCAGCCATAGCTTTCTCTCACTTGCAAGGTGGCCCTTGTCGCGAACCGCTCTCTGTGCGATGGTAGACGCAGTTCATGCGATTTGCCATCCTCCAGCACACCGGCATCCCCGCACCGCACTTCGATCTGCTGATCGAAACCGGCCCCGATGACCTGCTGCTGACATTTCGCCTGGAGCAATGGCCGATCACCTCGCTATGCGACATCGTTCGTCAGCAGGACCATCGCCGCATCTACCTGGACTACGAGGGGCCCATTTCCCGCAACCGTGGTCAGGTTCGCCGAGTCGCCTCGGGGCAGTACAGCAAGACGGTGCTCACGTCTTCGGCGGTTGACATCACTCTGGCCCTGGATCCGCCGGTTCGGCTCTGCCTGACTCATATTCAGGCCGACCAATGGCATCTCGTCGCCAGCTAGTCGATCCGTACATCCTATCGCTGTTGCAGTGGCAGAGCACCTTCCTTGCGTGGTGTCGACAGGCATGCGGCGTACAGCATCACGCCCGCCAGTACCAGCACGCCCCAGCCGATATCCGGAAACGTTACCTGCAGATACGGCAGCCAGTATTGCGCTTCGGGAGCCTGCAGAACAAATCCCATGATGTAATCCGCCATCATGACACACGCCAGCAGAGACAGCACCAGCCAGAGAACCAAACCCCCAATGCTGATGGCCGCATAGGCGCTGATCAGCGCCGCCGGCCACATCAGGTAACGGTCGATCATCTGCGGCAGAACAGCAAACGCCAGCATGAAGGGCAGTGCCAGCGACAATAACAGCCTGGGATCATGTTTCACGCGATGCCGCACGGCCGCGATGATTCCGATGCTCAGCAGCGCTGCAAATGCCCACACCATGACCAGCCGAATCGGAACCGGTGTCGAAGGCCCAATCCACGGAATCCACGATAGATTGATGGTGTCTGCGAATTGCCAGTTGTAACGGACTTCCATGATGGAGCCGAGATTAGAAGCGTGACACCAGTACAGGTGCCTCCAGTGCCGCGTGCCATACTTGATGCCGATGTCGTACCACGCCATGCTCGCGCCATACATCGGCACGGTCAGTGCCAGGCCGCCCGCCCACAACCCCAGCGCGCACGAAGGTGCCCACCATCGAGACCCAAGCATGGCAAGTGCCATCACGGCACCGATCAGCGCCAGCGCATACAACTGTTGTTCACGAGGCAGCGCACGCACAAACCAGTACACTACACCGCACGCCAGCATGGCCGGTAGCCCACGCAGTATCGGCCACACCTTACCCTTGCGCGGCAGCAGGTTCACAAGGACGAGTATCGCCCCCGCCACGCCCAGGTGAGTCATCCACTGCAGCGACTCGGGTGAACGCAACATCCACGGCCAGACTACCAGGGCGATCGCCCCAGCCATGCCGATCAGTATGCGCAGCACGCCAGGCAACTGCCCCCGCAAGAGCGGCAACGCCAGAAGTAGCGGCGTGGCAACCAGAATCTGCCCCTTCCCCATCGCTTCCAGTCCCACGATGAACCCCGCCGCCAGCCACCAGCCGCGCAGAACAAAGTAGAATCCGAAGATGATGGCAGGCAACACCCACACATCCCATTGCGGGTAGACATGGGCGTTGAACATCACGGCCGGATTGAACCACAGCAGCAGTGCCGCCAGGATCGCCGGAAACATGCCATTGGTGTCAGCCAATGACACCGCGGGCAATGGATGATCACCCCACCGCCACCATGGCTCGGGCGCACTCCCGCGGCAGACGCGCAGCCAGTGATATACCAGTAAGAACATCCCCAGACTGGCGGCCAGTTCGCACGCCATGTTCAGATACAGCATCGGCGCTGTGAACTCGTACTCAGGTTGCCAGTTCACGCGCCCGCCGCCGGCCATGTGCTGCTGCGCCCAGTCGGCCCACCACGAGACAATCATCAGCCGTAGGGGCGGATAGTCCAAGGCGAACACGCCGGGCATGTTCAGATCCTCGAATTCCGCGTCCGAACCGTATTGCTTCACCAGGGTGTCATAGACGTTGTATACGCCGACCTCGTTGGCATATCTCCCCCAGCGGATGGCGTTATTGACGCTGTTGGTGAAGCGAATGTCGGTAGTCTGATCCCACGCCCAGCGACGCAAACCAATGCCGCCATAGATCGCCGCCGCCGCGACCAGCAGCACCAGTATCCGGGCAAGCCAGTGCCTATTGTGCTTTGGCGAGGCCGCCGGCTTTGCCACGACACCTCGGCGCGGCTGATCTGGTGCCAGGTCATAGGTATCCATGTTCGTATCACCTGCCCAATCGCTCCGCCGTTATGGTGACCGCCTGCTGTCCCCTTCGATGTCGCCCGATCCGTTTTTCTACCGGTTCTGCATCTTCCGCCGGATTTGCTGCAGGCGATCGAGCATGACGGCTGTCAGCAGAATGGCCCCGCTTACCACATATTGATAGAAAGTCTGAATATTCAGCAGATTCATCACGTTCTGGACAATGCCCATGATCAGCACGCCGGTGATCATGCCGGTGATGGTTCCAACTCCGCCGGCCAGCGAGACTCCGCCGAGTACGCAGGCTGAGATCACCTGGAGCACCAATGACGTGTCTGTGTTCGGCTGCCCCGTGGTCATCCGCGACGACAACACAATCCCGGCCAGACCGGCAATCATTCCCTGCATGGCGAAAATCGTCACCTTGGTGCGCGCCACGGCAATTCCCGCCAGGTGCGCTGCCTCCTTGTTCCCGCCGATTGCCAGCGTGTTTCGGCCAAATGTTGTACGGTTCAGCAGCAGGCCGAATATGACAAAACACGCCAGCATAATCCATATTGGCGTCACCACCCCAAGAAAGCTTGAGGTGCCCAAGGCAAAGAAACGTCCCTCGCGTATGCCCACTGACTTGCCATCATTCACAAGAAAAGCCATCCCCTGCACCATCTGCATCGTGGCCAGGGTAGTGATCAAGGCATTGATTCCCATATAGGCAATCACCACACCGTTGATCAGGCCAACCACGCCCCCGGCGAGAATTCCCGCAGCCACGCCCAGCAGCACACTGCCCGTGGCATTAATGACTACCGCAGCGAGCATGCCTGACATGGCCACTACCGCCCCTGCTGACAGATCAAAATCCCCCGCGGCAAGACAGAACAGCATTGTGCACGCTATAGCGCCAACCGTGGTCAACGCCAGAGCCAGACCCAGGAGATTCACTCTAGTCAGGAAGTTCGGCACCAATGCCGACACCATGACGAACAGCACAATCAGGATCAGCAGCATGCCCATGCGATCCCAGACGCTGCCCAAGAGCGACGGAAGCGTCGTCCTGGATGCTGCTGGGATCGTCTTTTGCGATGTCGTCGTATTCGTCGTGGTCATAGCATTCCCTCATGAGATTCCGCATCGGGCAGCGCCAGGGCCAGGATCCTCTCCTCGGTCGCCTCCGCGCGATCAATCGACTGCACGATGCGGCCCTCACGCATTACGATGATGCGGTCGCTGATCCCCAGCACCTCCGGCAGGTCGCTTGAGACAACGATCACCGCGACGTTCTGTTTGGCCAGACCATAGATGATTGAATAGATCTCCTGCTTTGCTCCCACGTCGATGCCGCGGGTGGGCTCATCCAGCAGAATCACCTTCATATTCTCATCCAGCCAGCGGGCCAGGATCGTCTTCTGCTGGTTGCCGCCGGAGAGATTCATGATCTTCTGAGACAGTCCCGGCGTTTTGATGGCCATCCGTTTGACATGCCCCGATGCCCGCACCTGTTCGCGATGCTCGTTGATCCAGAACCCGCCGAAAAATCCCCCCCGCCTCGAACTGATGTTGATGTTCTCCATGACCGAGAGCACGGGAAAGATGCCCTCATCCTTGCGATCCTCGGGGCAAAGTACCAGACCGCTGTTAATGGCATCTTTGGGCGAGCGAACTCGCAGCCGCGTTCCACGCACGCTGATCTCGCCCCGGACCGGCCGCTGGGCGCCATAGACCAGCTTCATCAGCTCCGTCCGGCCGGCGCCAACCAGGCCGAAGAAGCCCACAATCTCTCCCTGCGCTACCGTAAAGCTTGCTGGTTCGCGCAGCCCCTTGCCCATCACGCCTTTGACTTGCAGCGCCACAGGGCCATGCGCCCGTGGTGCATATGCGTAGATATCGGCAATATCCCGCCCAACCATCCGGTTGATCAGAACGTCGCTGGAGAGCCCTTTGGTCGCCGGGAAATGCTCGACGACCCGGCCGTCGCGGAATACCGTAACCGCGTCGGCGATCTGGAAGATCTCTTCCAGGCGATGCGAAACGTAGATGATGACGTGCCCGCTGCTTCGGAGTTGCCTGATGATGCCGAAGAGTTTCTGGGCCTCGCGATTGGAGAGACTGCTGGTTGGCTCATCAAAGGCGATGATCTTGGCTCCACGGGTCAGCGCCTTGGCAATCTCCACCATCTGTCGCTGGGCAATGGGCAATTGCTCCACGCGCAGCGACGGGTCGATCTCTTCGCCCACCTGCGCCAGTTGCTGGCGCGCCAGCGTTGCCAGCCGGCCACGGTCCACCACGCCCCAGCGGTTTGGCAGATGCCCCAGGAACAGGTTCTCGGCCACCGACAGCTTGGGTGCCAGGTGCAACTCCTGGTAGATCACCGCAATTCCGGCGGTGATGGCCTCGGCCGTTGAAGAAAAGACCCTCTCCTTCCCGCCCACGCGCAGATGGCCGCTGCTGGGTCTGTGCGCGCCGCTGAGGACCTTCAGTAAGGTGCTTTTGCCCGCGCCATTCTCGCCGACCAGGGCGTGCACCGAACCTTCCTGTACATCCATGTGGATGTTGTCCAGCGCCTGGACACCCGGGAAAGCCTTGCTGACCGCGCGGAACTGGAGATACGCGTCGCTCATTGCCCGCTGCTTAGTCCAGCAGCCCCTCTTCCTTCATGATCTTCTCGTACGTGTCGCGAGTGATCAGGAAGCCGTTTGTGTAAGTAATCTTGGGGGGCTCTTTCCCATCCTTGATCCACTGGTACATCATCTCAGCCGTGCCAAAACCATGCTGGCGGGGCGCAAGCAGGATCGATCCCCAGAACCCAGTGGGCGTGTCGCGGCGGAATTCGTCCTTGGCATTGGTGCCGTTAATGCCCACACCGATAACATGATCCTTGTCCAGTCCGCGTCCCTCCATGGCGCGAATTGCGCCCAGGACGCCATTGTCATTCGTGCTGCACACCAGCCAGTTCTTCACGTCGGGATGCTGGGTCAGCATGATATTGGCAGCATCCATTGCGTGGGGTACATCGGCTGCGTTCTGTTGCGGAGCCCTGAAAATGCGCTCCTTTGGAAAACCCGCATCAACCAAAGCCTGGGCCGTGCCTTCAGTCCGCAGCCGGCCGGTTTCCAGCTCATCCCATGTCACCATGCACAGCGCCGTTTCCTCAGGTTTCCAGCCGCGCTTCTTCATCTGCTCGGCCAGGATTTCACCCACCATCTTGCCGATGTTGCTGGCCGATATGCCCAGGTGTGGCACGTCCAGGAATTTGCCGTCGGCGCCAACAAGCTGGTCGTCCACGCTCATGAGCTTGATCCCGGCGGCCGATGTCTTGGCAACAATTGTCGGCCCCAGACGAACATCTGGCGCGCAAATGATCATGCCCTTGGCGTTCATCGCGGCCAGATTGTCGATGACCCGAAGCGTCTCCCCGCCGTCCAGTGCCCCGACTTTGACCAGCTTGAAGCCATACTTGTCGGCCGCCTGCTGGGCAAACTTCCATTCATTCTGATACCACGTATCATCCGGCCGATTGACCACAAAGCCGATCGTGATCTGATCCGAAGCCTGCTTCTTGCCACAACCCAAGCCAAGCAAACACAGAAACAGACACGCCATACCCAGGCCAATGAGTGATCGATGCATGTTCATCCTCTTATTGGAGAGCAAAGCCGCAAAGCGCTGATGACAGGACAATCCTGGCGCGGCCGATGCGCCCGACATGTGGACGCACCGATTTCACCGGGCATGATAGCTTTTACCGGCCGGCGAGGAAGACCCCTAGCGGGTTTTCTCAAGTTCGAACGCATCGTGGACGAGTTGAAGGGCCTTTGGCCCATCTTCCTTGCGGATGATGCAGGAAATCTTGATCTCGCTGGTCGTGATATTCTGGATGTTGATCCCCGCGCCGGCCAGAGCGCCAAACATGCGCTGGGCAACGCCAGTGTGAACTCGCATACCCACGCCGACCACGCTTACCTTAGACAGATCGCCCTGGTAAGCGGCCTTGGCATTCCCGCCGAGTTCTTTCAGGAGCTTCTCGACGACGCTCTTTAAGTCGTTCAGTTCACCGTGCTCAACCGTGAAGGACACGTTGGCCGTATTGTCGTCCATGACATTCTGGATGATGTCGTCAACGACGATATTGGCGGCCGCAATCTCTCCGAAGACCCGGGCGGCAATGCCTGGCCGGTCGGGAACGCCCTTGAGAGTAACGCGGGTGAGATCCTTTTTCAGGGCTGCACCGGAAACGACAATGTGTTCCATGTTCGGGTTCTCCGCAACGATCCACGTCCCCTCGCCATCATGTGCGCTGTTGCGGACATGCAGCGGGACGTTGTATTTCTTGGCAAACTCCACCGCACGGGTCTGCAGCACGCTTGCGCCCAGCCCGGAGAGTTCAAGCATTTCATCGTAGCTGATGCGGTCAATCTTCCGGGCATTCTTCACGATGCGCGGGTCGGCGGTATAGATGCCATCGACATCGGTGAAATTCTCGCAGACATCCGCCTTAAGCACAGCGCCAACGGCAACCAGCGTGGCATTGGAGCCGCCACGACCCAGCGTGGTGTAATCGCCATCTTCCGTGATGCCCTGGAAGCCGGCAATAATGACGATCTTGCCGGCGTGAAGCTGCTCGAAAATGCGCTGCTTGTTGATCGACTGGATGCGCGCCTTGGAGAAGACACTATCGGTAATCAGGCCGATCTGCCCCCCCGTGAAGCTGATCGCCTGATGCCCCTGCGCATGAATCCCCATCGCCATCAGGGCAATCGTCACCTGCTCGCCCGTAACCAGGAGCTGATCCATCTCCCGCTTGGGTGGAATGGTCTGTATCGCGTTGTATTGGCAGACCTTCTGGGCCAGTTCGATCAGGTCGTCGGTCGTGTCACCCATGGCGGACACGACCACAACCACTTGATTGCCGCGCTCCTGGGCAGCAATCGCCTTACGACAGGCAGCGTGAATCTTCTCGGGGGTGGCAACCGAGGTCCCACCGAATTTCTGGACGATCAGACCCATGTGTTGTTCCTTAAATAGCCTGCGCCGCGGCTCATTTTGGAATAGCCCGGCACGATGATGAGGGCGGGATTATAGCTCCCGTCAGGGCGCAGGCAACTGCTTCGGTCTGCCCGGCGTGCCCACCCCAGTCGCCCAACATGAAAACACCCACGCCCCGGGACCAACCTAAGTGCAGTCCCGCCAAGCACATAGCAAGTTGACGATTCAGAGCCGGGCGCGTTAGCTTAGTGTCGTGGCGAGGCAGAAACGTCAGGGCGGTCGCCCGTTTGGCGACGATAGCTGGTCCGATGAAGTGGTGCAACGGCCGGGTCTCGAATCGGCAATGCGGCCCCTGGGTCGTCCCAGAAAGGCGGTAGGTGCATGCAATGCCCCATGAACGTGAAACAACGAATCCAGGCCCCTTTTTCTTCTTCATATAGTAGTACCTAAATGGGTGTCGACCATGTGCAATGCCCCGAAGAAAGTATGGGATCACGAACGCAGTAGCCAAGAGGACCTGCCAAGCATGCTGGGGCTGGAGCTGGTTTATATAATAGTAGCTCTTGTTGCAGGCGTTGGCCTGTGGATCGTCTGCCTCGTGTGCAGCGAATGGCTTGACTGGCAATGGCCCTATGCGTTCTGCTTTCCCTGTGCGTCGCTCACGCTTGCTTTGGGGCACTCAGTGGAAATGGGCGAAATTGTCGGAAGGCTTGTATGGTTTTTCGCTTTTCTCCAATTTGTGCCGTATGCAGTGATTCTCGGCATTGCTGGCGCGCATAGACGGGGATGGCAATGCCTGAAATGGATTGCCCTGGCACATGCCATACTTGCTTTCGTCGCTGTCGGGACTCTGTGGATTCGATGCGGGAGGTTTGCCTGAACAGCACTCGGATAAGGGGCCTGGATTCGTAGAATGAACACAGGAGAGGAAGCCAAGTGGGAGGAAGCCAAGTGAGGAAGCCAAGAGGGAGTATCGGAAAACTATCGGAAAACAGGACGCAGATCGTATATGACTCGCATCCCACTCTCCCGCTCCTATCTGAATACCCCCTGGCCCATCGCCGCCTTCAACGTGATGAGCAAGCCCGGTGGCGCGGGGTGTAATCTCGCGTGTGAATACTGTTTCTATAAACACAACCAAAGAAGTCGGGAGCCAGAAGACAGAAGCCAGAACGGAACGTGCAGTTCAGCCATGAGCGATGCCCCGCTGGAGCAGTTTGTCGCCGAGTACATCGCTGCGCAGGACAACCCCACCGTCTTCTTCGCCTGGCAGGGCGGCGAGCCAACCCTCGCCGGCCTGGACTTTTACCGCCGGGTCATCGCCCTCCAGCAGAAGCATGCTCGCAAAGGTGTAACCATCTCCAATGCCCTGCAGACCAATGGTGTGCTGCTGGATGAGCAGTGGTGTCAGTTTCTCAAGGAACATGATTGGGCTGTGGGCATAAGTATCGACGGCCCGGCCGATATCCACGATGCCTATCGCCGCACCCGTTCCGGGGCCGGATCGTATGCTTCAGTCCGCCAGGCGATTGAACTGCTGCACAAACATAACATCCACTTTGACACGCTGACCACAATCACCCCGGCCAATGTCAACCGGGTGGAGGAACTCTACGAGTTCATCATGCGCGAGCTGCGCCCCAATGTGGCTCAGTTCCAGCCGTGCGTGGAGCGGAAGGACCACACCACCGTCGCCCCCGGCCACTGGCCGGCCGAGACCCTGCTCACCGTGGGAGATGAACGCCTGCGCCCGGGCCATCCCGATTCCATCATGACCGACTGGTCCATCTCCGCCGAGGACTGGGGAAACTTCCTCTGCCAGGTGTTTGACCTCTGGTGGCAGCGGGATCGCCAAGGAACACCCATCAACTGGTTCCACTCCTGGGCCAGCCAGTTTGCTGGCGGCAGCGCCTTGATGTGCATCTGCTCCCCCATCTGCGGCCGGTCGGTCTCCATGGAGAAAGATGGCAGCGTCTATAGCTGTGACCACTTCGTCTACCCGGAGTACAAACTGGGTGTAGCCGACGGCAAGACCGGCCAAACCCTCTCCGACCTCGTCCGCAGCCAGCGGCAGAAGCAGTTTGGCGAAGCCAAGAGCAGAAACCTCCCTGGCTACTGCAAACATTGTCCATTCCTTCAGGTCTGCTTTGGCGAATGCCCCAAGCGCCGGTTCACCAAGACCCCCGACGGCGAACCCGGCCTAAACTACCTCTGCCCCGGCCTCCGCCTCTTCTACCACCACGCCGGCAGCAGGCTTGCTGAGTACGGCCACCAACTCCGCTGACCTGCAATTCCCCATTTCCGCTCTCCCCATCTCCCCCTCTCGCACTCTCCCCCTCGTTCTGATTCCTGCCCCCCTCTCCGCGTCCCGCGATGAATCTTGCCCTCCAGAAATCTTCAAATTTTCTTTACCCCTCACTTTTCAGCCATTTTAGCGCAAAAACCCTCCCAACCACCCCATAGGGTAGAGGGACGTGCTTTTCCTCCCTCCTCTCCCGCGTCCACGGATGGAGTCGCCGTGGCGACGGAGAGGACCGAGGCGAGGGTGTGTACCCGCATAGCTATTTGACAACCACATACGTTCCGTTATTCGCCTTACACAGAAGGTGCAGCGCGCGACACTTCCATACATTTCATGCACTAACTTGCACCCAAACCCCTGTCCCACCAAGACTTAACCCCGCGCGACATGTGTGCATCTAGCGCGCGACACTTTCCCACCCCTCCACAACTCCCGCTGTCATCGCTACTTACACGACCACCCGGCGCAACGAATTCCCCCGTTTCCGCCCACTGTCGCGCGCCTTGGTCTGCATGCTGACTTCTGACTTCTGACTTCTGACCTCCGACCTCCGACTTCCGGCTCCGCGGGGGGACTTATCCACAATCAGGTCGAACCTGCGCACCTCCTCCCCCAATCTCCACCTAACCGCTTGCCTCCGCAGCACTTACCATATAGGGGGTATCCCGCTCCAGAACCTGCGCACCTGTCACTTATCCACACCCGGCCCCTTTTTTGTCTTACTCCCCATCGCCCCCTCTTACGCTCTTCCCATCTTCCCTCCGTGCCTTGGTGCCTTCTTCGCCATTGATTCGTCATTCCCGCGCAGCGGGCAGTTATCGTTTGACTGGTGCAACTTCCAGCGGCATAATGAAATATAGTCACGCCCCTGAATCGTCATGGGGCATCTTGATTGCCGTTGCCAACGGCACGAAAAGGGTTTTGCGAGGATAAGGACACACTCATGCGCCTTACTTTCCGGCATCAGGCCTTCAAAGCATCGATCAGCGCGGTACTGGCGAGCTCGGCTATTGGCCTTACGGGCGCGGGCTGCGATACACGCAGTACCTCCGACAGCAAGGCGGCGCAGAGCATCCTCAATGATGATTTCCAGGCGGCCGCAAAGGAAAAGGGGGCGTCCACGGCTATCACCGCCCTCGCTGCCAAGGTGGCCGCCAGCGAACAGGTCGCCTCTTCTCTGCCCACCTACCAGAGCCTTGCCGCGCAGCAGATCGCTATCTCGCAAAAGATGTGGCAGATCGGCCGCCTGAACCTCACGGCGCAACGCATCGCCACCTCGGCCAATGAACTGAGCAAATACAAACCAGATGCCGCACTGGCGGAACTGGACAAGACCCTCGCCCTCGTGCGCGGTGGCGCCCAGAAAGACTGGGCCGTCGCCGAAGGTGTGAATCTCCCTACGGCGGCCGCGAGCCTGGCAAACGCCAATGCCCTGAAAGACAAAATTGCTGAGACCCAAAGGGCCCTGGCGGACCTCAAGCAGAAGCATGATCAGCTTGCAGGCAACTCCCGGCAGCTTATGGAGCAATCGAACAGTGCCAAGGGCGAGCAGGCAGTGACGCTCTTCAAGCAATCGGCCGATGCGCGCAAGCAGGCCTCCGAAACCCAGGTGCAGATCGAGAAGACCGAGGCATCACTGGTGCCGCTGCAGCAGGATCTGCAGGTTGCCGAAGGCCAGTCGCAGCAATCCGCCCAGACAGTCGATTTGTTCGCCGGTCAGCGCGATGCGATTGAGAAGGGCTGGCGCGGCGTGGCAGCGCAGATGGAGCAACGAACCGGATACGCTGGCCAGGTCTACTCCAAAATGGATGATGCCCAGTTCGCCAGTATCTCTCTTGGCGCCAGCGAGTTGGTGCAACTGACGGACCAATACACCAAAGACAACCTGGCCTACCAACAGCAGTTGGACGGGGCATCGGCTCTTGTCCGCGGTGCCGTAAGCAGTTCCGAGAAGACGATCACAGATCTGCGGGCACAGGGCGCCACCAGGGGCTCGCCGATCACCAAACTCACCGACGCCGTGTTTGACCCATCTGCAGTCCGCGTCCTGCAGGGCCAGATCCAATACGCCATCGGTTCGACACTCGGTGCGCAGGCCAGCCTGACCGCGTATGAATCAAAGGTCGCCGAAACCACCGCCCAGCTCGGTGCCGCTCTCAAGCAACCAGTGCCCGAGAGCATGAATGATGCCGCCCGGGCAAAGCTCAAGACCGAGCAGGGCGATCAGCTCACCAAGGCCGGCGAATCTCTCAAAGCCGCCGGCGAAACCTTCGATACGGTAAGCCAGGCCATGGCCACAACTCCGGACGCCAAACAGGCGGCCACCATTGGCCGGATGATCTCCCTGGCAGATTCGTCCACGGTCATGCAGACAGCCGGCGATGCCGCCGGCGCCAAGCAGGCGCTCGACGAGGCAAAGGCGCTGCGCGACAGCCTCCTGCAAGCCGGCCCGCTGCTCGGATTGCCCGATACCCTGACGGTCGCCGCTTCAGCCGCGCCCGCCACAACGCCCACAACCACTGCCGTCGAAAAGCAGTAAGCGATTGAGTTCCTAAAGAACCTTACGTGGAGACGATCGACTCGTCTTACCTCACCTCTATTGCCTTCTCCGGACATGCCTTCCGGCAGATATCACACTTCGTGCATATCGCCTGATCGATCTCATGCCGCCGATACGGCGCAAAGGCAATCGCCTGCACCGGACATTGCTGGGCGCAGATGGTACACCCGATACACGTCTCGGTAATCGTGTACTTCACCAGGTCGCGGCACTTGCCGGCCGGGCATCTGCCCTTCAGGTGCGCTTCGTACTCCTCGCGAAAGTACTTCAGCGTCGTCAGCACGGGGTTGGGCGCTGTCTGCCCCAACCCGCACAAGCTCGAGCACTTCACCTGGTCGGCCAGCTCCTCCAGTTTCTTCATATCCGCCGCCACTGCCTTTCCCTGGCAGAAGCGATCCAGAATCTCCAGCATGCGCTGAGTCCCCACCCGGCAGAACGTGCATTTCCCGCAGCTCTCCGCCTGCGTGAAGTGCAGGAAATACCGCGCCATATCCACCATGCAGTCGCCATCATCCAGCACCACCAGCCCGCCCGAGCCCATGATCGCCCCGACCGCCCCCAGCGATTCATAATCCACCTTGGTATCCGCCAGGCTCGCGGGTATGCACCCCCCCGATGGCCCGCCGATCTGCACCGCCTTGAACCGTCGCCCCTCCTCCGACAGCTCCACGCCCCCGCCAATCTCTTCGACAATCTGCCGGATCGTCACGCCCATCGGCACCTCGATCAGCCCGCCCCGCCGCACCTTCCCCGTCAGCGCAAAAACCTTCGTCCCCTTGCTCTTCTGGGTCCCCAGTTTGGCAAACTCTTCCCCGCCATGCCGCACGATCCACGGCACCATCGCCAGCGTCTCGACGTTGTTGATCAACGTCGGCTTATCCCACAATCCCTGCTGCGCTGGATACGGTGGCCGCAAAACCGGCATCCCGCGCTGTCCCTCGATACTCGCAATCAGCGCAGTCTCCTCACCGCACACAAACGCCCCCGCCCCCTCGGCAATCTCCACATCAAACGAGAACGCCGACCCGCCCATGCCGCTCCCCAGCATCCCCCGCGTCCGCATCACCTCGATCGCCGCGCGAATCCGCTCCACCGCCAGTGGATACTCGTGCCGGATATAGAACCGCCCCTCGCTGGCCCCCACCGCCCACGCTGCGATGATCATTCCCTCGATCACGCGATACGGATAGCTCTCCAGGATCATCCGATCCATGAACGCACCGGGATCTCCTTCATCGCCATTACAGATCACATACTTCCGCACCCCGCGTGCCTGCGCCACCATCCGCCACTTCCGCCCGGTGGGGAACCCCGCCCCACCTCTGCCGCGCAGACCCGATGCCTCGATCTGTCCGACCACCTCATCCGCCGTCGCCCCGCCCCCCAGCACCTTCCGCATCGCCTCAAACCCACCATGCGCCATGTATTCATCGATATCCAATGGATCGAGATGCCCGCAATCCTCCGTCGCCAGCCGCGTCTGCTTCTCCAGAAACGAGCACATCGGCTCTTCCGCAAACGTCCGCGCCCGCGCTGCCAATTCCCCACCCACCTCATCCGTCAACAGCCGATTCACCCATCCATCCACCCTTCCTGCCACCCTCCGCACCAATCCCCGCGACCGGAAATGCCGCCTTACAATCGCCTCCGCCTGCTCCGCCGTCACCTTCGTATAAACAATCGACCCCGCCTCCCCTTCTGACTGCAGTTTATCCGCCGCGGCGGGACTTCTGACTTCTGACTTCTTCCCCAACACGATTTCCACCATCGGCGTCTGATGGCACATCCCCACGCAGCCCACCGGCTTCACCACCGCCCGCGCCCCCATCCGCTGCACCGTCCGTTCCAGCGCATCTCTCACCCCCTGGCTCCCCCCCGCCACGCAGCAAGACCCCACCCCCACCCGTATCTCCCCTGTTTCGCTCTCCCCCTCTCCTCCTCTCCCCCTCCTTGTTTCCGCTTTCCGCTCTCCGCTATCCGCTCTTGCCTCCAGCACTCTCTCCGCCTCATCCAGCAGCCTCCCCACTTCACCGGCCGCCACATGCCCCAGCGTAATCACATCCACCTGCACCACCGGCGCCAGCGTGCAGCAGCCCAGACACCCCACCCGCTCCACCGTGAACCGCCCCCCCGCATCCGTATCTTCCTCCCCCACAAGATGCAGTTCCCGCGCTATCGCATCATGCACCAGTTCCGACCCCTTCACATGGCACGCCGTCCCATGGCAAACCCGTACCGTATGCCGCCCGGCCGGCCGGTGGCGAAACTGCGTGAAAAACGTCGACACCCCCGCCACCGCCGCCGGTGTGATCTCCGTCTTCTGGGCTATCCGCTCCAGCGCCTCGTCCGGCAGATACCGATAATGCTCTTGTATCGCCTGCAGCAGCGCAATCAGATTCCCCGGCCGCGCCCCAATTCGCGCAATCGCCTCATCCACAAACGCCAGATCGACTTTGTCCGCAACAGCTACCATTCGCAGGGCGTGCAACCTAAGCCACCCCCGCCCCCCGGTCAATCCACCCTCCACCTCAACCGCCCCATCCGTAATCTCCCCCCTACGAATGAACTGGCCTTACCACAGGTTCCTTGATCGCCCCTTCAGCAGCAGGCTCACTTGCGAGAACACCGGGCCAAAGACCGGCAGCACCGGCGGATCCACCGGCAATGAGGAGATCGCGGACCTGGTTTTGACGTAATTGATATCCGCGACATTCACCAGGTCATTCCCATCGAAGTCCGACCGGTAACTACTCGTCGTCTCCGGCAGGGCGCTGCGACTCTTGGTCTGATTGATATCCGCCACATTCACCTTCCCCAGGCTCCCGCCAGTGGAATCTCCTGGCAGAACATCCAACCGGAAGGCAAAATCGCCACTCGCCACTCCGTTGCCAGAGGGGAAGCTGCTGGTAGCACCCACCTGGCTGTAACTCGTCGGGTTCGTCCATTCACCATCCAACGCATTTCCGGCCGCATCCTTCACCGGTGTCGCTCCACTACCTGGCAGAGCCACATAGAGCTTGTCGGCGCCAATCACCGCCGAGAGCGACCAGGTGGCCACATGATCCGTGGCGCTATAGGAGAAGCCCGACACGCTGTAGCTGCTCACCGACCCCACAATCGCAAACTGCGCCTGAGCCACCGAGACATCTTCACTGAAGGCAATCGAAATCCGATTGAGATTGCGCCAGGGGAGAGTCTGCAGTTGAGCAGCACCTGAGCCTACCGGAATGGCATACCCATAGGTAGAACTCGAACCGCTCATGTTGGTTGCCAGGAAGGAAAGGAAGTTCGTGTTCCAGGTTGAGCCCCTCACATACACCGCTGTGACCGTAGGAGCGATCTCATCGACATCGGTCACACTGATCGTAAAGGCCTTCTCAAACCACAGACCTTCGGCGTCGGTACTGCGCAAGCGAATCGAGTAGCTATTCCTGGCCTCATAGTTGAACGACGCGGCGGTCAGAAGTTGATTGCCACTCACGCTAAAGCTGGCGTTGTCGGTGCTGCCCGGTCCACTTACAAGCAAATAGGTGAACGTGTCGCCGGCATCGGGATCGGTTGTACTGAAGTTGCCCACCACCGTCCCGGTCGGCTGGTTCTCCGCCACGCTGTTTCCCGAAAGCGAGATGTCTGTTGGCGGATTCAACACCGGAATATCGGCCGGCAGCGGCGCAACATCCGCATAGGTTCGCCCAATCCGGATCTCGTCATACTGTGGGATGAGGCCCCACTTCCCGCGAATCGCCACCCGCGTACTGCTGGGCGCAGTAAGTGTTGAACTGAGCGTCCTATTCAGCCACGCAGAGGCAACACTCGGTGACGTCGAACCCGGTGCCGGATTCGTCCATACCTGCAATACATCCTGGCCGTTGCCGGCTGGATTGAACACCTGGCGTATGACTACAAAGTAGGTCTGTCCCGGCGTAATGGCGGATGTTGTCGGCCCGTTCCAACTGCCATCCACGGTCCGGATGGAAAAGTAGAAGTTCCCGGTCATGCCCTGGTACCACAGTGCAATGCTGCCGAAATCAATCTCCGAGTTAGTCCACGAGCCATCCAGGACCAGATCCGGCTTGATCAGGAAACTTGACCACAATTCGGTACCGTCGGTCCCGAAGCTCGTCGCAGTATTCCGTGTTGAGGTGACGCCGTAGTACGTCGTAAAGCTCCGCCCGCCTGTAAGCAAACCATCTGCCGGCGCTCCCGCCGTCAGCCCCGACCCATTGATGATCGGCTCGCCATCATCCCGCTCGACACACCACGCATCCGCCCAGCCGCTGCCGCCCGACAGGTTATGCAGGTACTGTCCCTGCGTATAGTTGAACCCCTCATATGCCAGAAGCGTCGAATTACCCAGCGTCATGACCGTCGCCGGCGATGATGGCGCTGAGGCGAGATTGCCCACCGTAGCGCTGACCCGATATCGGTACGCTGTGCTGGGAGAGAGCCCCGTATCGCTCCAGTTCAGGATGTCCCCGCCGCTTATCGTCTTCCGTAGCGACCACGTCGCCCCATTGTCATCAGAGCGCTCGATCCTGAACCCGTCGATCGACGCGTGGCCGACGTACTGCCATTGCAGGTCCGCCTGCCCCGATGTCGTAGCGATTGCCGTAAGACTGCTCATCGCATTGAACTTCGACACATAAACGATATTCGAAACGCCCGCACCCGCATTGGGAACCACGCGGTAGTAGTAAGTCCCTTCGCCCGCCGGGCGATCGGTGACATTCCACGTCGTGCCACTGGTCGTCCCACTGCTCACCCATGTGACAGAACCATCACTCGTACTGATCACCGCGTGCTGCACCTGATAGCTCGTCGCCCCGCCGACGGCCGACCAACTCAGAACCGCCTGATACGTCCCGCTCGGACTGGCGCTCAGATCCGATGGCGTAACCGGCGCTGAATCGCCAATCGTCATCCCCCCGCCCTGCGAGGTCGTCATGATCTGGCTCGGCCGGAATCGGTTGAAGAAGATCCCGTTGATGCGGTAGTAGTTTGTCGCCTGCGGCAGGAAGGCCAGCGTCGGCGTTGCCGCATTGGCATTACTCGCGTAGTACACCCCGCTATACGAAGTCCCCACATACATTTCGTGCGTGTCCGCGTTGATCGCCATCCCGATCGCGCCATCGCCCGAGAAGATATTCCTCCACGTCACACCCCGATCCGTGGACTTGTACACGCCGGGATTCGTCGTCACACCGGAATAGTCCACGTCGACCATGGCATACCAGGTGTTCTCCGCTGGATCCTGCGGATCGACACAAACACGCTGCGTGTAGAGATCCAGCGAGCTGCTCGCAATCGCCGTACCATCGCTCTTCCGCGTGTTCTGACTGCGATCAAGCCATGTCGCCCCGCCGTCAGTGCTCACCCAGATGCCCGAACTCGGCTCCATGACTCCCGAGACAAGAGTCCGCTCGCCAAACGCCGCCACCAGCGTGCCATCGGACAGGATGCACAGATCGGCCGGATGATGCGCCCAGTATGTCACGCTTCCCACCAGGCGCGATGGCACGCTCAGCGCTGACCACGCAGCTCCCGGATTCGGCGTCACGCCATCGGCCAGGTACAGGTTGTTCGTGACATAAATCCCGCCATTCACCGAATTGGTCACCAGCGCATACGCCCGCCCGGCAACATACGGATCGATCACCAGATCCGCCACCATGCTGTTATACGTGGTGCCCCCCAGCACATAGGTAAACTTCTTCAGCAGACTCCACGTCTTGCCCAGGTCGGTTGAATAGTAAGCCCCGCCGTCTTTCCCATCGATCCACGAGTCATTGATCCGCCATGGCGTATACAGATCATTCTGCATCCCACCGCCAATAAACAGTGCATTGGTCCGGTAATCCTCGTTAACCTGGAAAAAGTTCCCCAGATATCCACCCTCGGCCCGCACGAAATCCCAGGAATCGCCATCATTGCTGCTTCGCAGTGCCGTCACATCCGTTGCCGACGTAAAGATCGTCTGCGGGTCCAGCCAAAGCGTGTTGTACACCGATATATTGTTGGTCGTTCCTGTATACGCCCCCTGTCCATTTGCCGACTGCCCCGCCGGATTCAGATACGCGGGATCAACCGTGATACACCTCCAGTCCCCGGTCGGCGCCGCCGCTCCCGACCCGCCATCGCTGGTCATCCACGCGGCCATCATATTTGTAATGATCACGCGATTGGGATCGTTCAGGCGGACGCTCATCGTATTGACCGACGTCCAGTTCCAAGGAATGTACTGATGCCAGCCAACGCCGCCACCGGTCTGGATATTCCCATTCTGCGTGGTGTTAAACGTCTCGCTCCAGCTTCCCCCGCCATTGGTCGACTTGATCACGCTTGGCTCGCCCATCCCAAGAACAAGCTGCCTCCCGCCCGCATACACCACATTAATGTTATTCCGCGCCATGCCCACAATCGTCGGCGTCGTCCCCGCCGGGATGCTCACCACCTTCGTCCACGCCCCCGCCCCCCAGTCCATCGTGTACACCCCCCGGTAGTTGGCCGATGTGCACCCCCCGCGGTCAAAGTACTGGCCCGTAATCACCGAACTGTCATACGTGGTGACGAAGAACCGGATCGTGCTGCCCGACTGGGCACACGCAAACGATGTGATCACTTCCCCCGCCCCAAACCCCGGAATTGCCTCCACGTTGAACGTTGCGCCATTGTCCGTTGACAACAGTAGTCCCGCCGTCGTCGCCATCCACACATTACTTCCCAACCGGTACATCCCAAACGCAACGAAGTTTGTACTTGTAACCGCCGCCCCGCCGCTACCCGTCCAGGATCCCCCTCCATTCGCTGTTCTGCTGATCGCGATGTTGGTACCTCGTACATTGATCGCCACCAGGAAGTTCCCGTCATTGGGGTCGCTATAGAGATACCTGATCCACCCGCCGCTCCACGTCGTCGAATCAATCCACGTGTTTCCCCCATCCGTGCTCCTGGATGGTTTGCCCGAGGCATCATTCACGCTCCACAGAACGCCATCCGTCGGCGTAAACTGCACTCGCGCATCCGACCCCGAAACAAACCGATTCGCCGCCGCCAGACTCGTCGCCGGATACCTAAACGTCGCCCCGCCATCGGAACTGTGATACAGCTCCCCCATATCCGTGCCCAGGTAGACATCATTGCTGTTGAACGGGCTGATCGCCGATTCGTAGAAATACCCGCCCCCGCCCACGCCCGCCGTATCAAACGTCGCCGGTGCACTGAGCAACACCCTCCCCTCCAAAGCCTCCACATGCGCCTTCCCGCCACGCTTCAACAAAGAGTGCCGACGCGAAGACCCCACTGCACCCATCAGCGCACGCGGCTTTGCCATATCCAACCTCTTTCTCACAACCAAGAGACAATGAATATGCCCGGAGCCCACATCACTAAACCCCCAGAACAACGGCGCACCTTAACTCTCCCAGCTACCCAACACAAGAACCATGTTCGTCTTGTCTCGGCCTCCTGGCTTTCCGATCTCCGCTCGTTCTTCTGGTCCGCAGACTAACTCAGATTCAGAGCACTCGCAAAGACGCAGCGTCTCCGAGTATTGAGCCCCAACGGGGCGCAAGTGCATAGCCCAGGGCAAGGAGTACCCGCCGCCGCCTTGGGTATCATCATCACAAGAACGAGGAGCCCTGTAGCGAGACCGCGTAGCAGCGACTTTGCAGTCGCTGTCCTCTGCCCACCGCAGCGCTCTCACACCACCTCAAAGATCCCCGGCCGTCTCACCTTACCCGCCTTCCAACTCCCGGCCGGCAGCACCGATACACCCGTCATCGCCGGATTCAGCGATGTAATCGGTCCGCAACAGCTACCATAGCAAAGGGTGCAAGCTAAGCTCCCCCGCCCCCCGGTCAATCCACCCTCCAGCTCAGCCGCCCCATCCGTAATCTCCCCCCCCTACGAGCTAGTCGGCCTTACCACAGGTTCCTTGATCGCCCCCGCAGCACCAGGCTCACCTGCGAGAACACCGGGCCAAAGCTCGGCAGCACCGGCGGATCCACCGGCAATGAGGAGATCGCGGACCTGGTTTTGACGTAATTGATATCCGCGACATTGACCAGGTCATTCCCATCGAAATCCGACCGGTAGCTGCTTATCGTCTCGGGCAGGGCGCTGCGACTCTTGGTCTGATTAATGTCCGCCACATTCACCTTGCCTAAGCTCCCGCCCGTCGAATCCCCCGGCAGAACATCGAACCGGAAGGCGAAGTCGCCCCCCGCCACTCCGTTGCCAGAAGGGAAGATG
>CAIQIQ010000166.1 GCA_903871935.1 uncultured Phycisphaerales bacterium | reverse complement strand
CCCTGGCGGCATCCGCCCCTGGCTCGTCCAGATCCTCCGCAATGCCTTCCTCACCCGCGCCACCCGTGAAGCGCGACAGCCCCGCCTAGCCGAGGATGATGCCCTTGAAAACGCGGCCGGTCCTGTCGCCGGCAGCCCGCCCGAACTGAGCTTCCACATCGGCGAGCACATGGACCAGGAAGTCGCCCACGCCGTCCAGGCCCTTCCCGAGGAATACCGAACCGTTCTCATGCTCTGGGCCCTGGAGGATTTCTCCTACCAGGAGATCGCCGACGCCCTGAATATACCCATCGGCACCGTGATGAGCCGGCTCCACCGTGCCCGCTCCAAACTCACCCAGCAATTGCAGGATTACGCCAAACGCGAAGGGATTCGCCGGGAATAGAACCACCAGCATAACAGGTAGACCCTTACGAGATGACGCAAAGCGGTAACCAGTTCGAGCACGATGATCTGAGGGATGCCCTCAGGCGGGCATTCCCCGCCCAACCGGCCCCCCAGGCTCTGCGCGACCGGGTGACGGCTATGCTGCGCAATGACGAGATGTGGACAGGCGATGATATGCCCGAGCCGGCCAATCTGACGCTGTCGGCCGGGCACATCGCTCCTCTCCCAGACCCGGCTCCCCACTACACCCACGTCGCCTGGCTGGGTAACCTCTTCCACGGCGCCCGCCACGTCGCCATGGCCGCCTGCATCGCCGGCCTCGCCATGGGTACGCTGCTGTACCTCGCCACTAACAAGTCCGGCACCCCCGATCAATCACCGACACAGATCGCCGATACCGCCACGGTTCAGCCATTCCTTCAAGCCGCCGTCTTCCGCCATGATGCACTGCGCCAGGCGTCCGATCCCACCCAAATGCCCGGCGGCTCCCTGGGTCCCCTGCAACCCGTCCGCACCGATGTCCAGAATCGCACCGCCTCGCCCATGCCCGAAGCCGACATCTCCTCCCAGGGCTGGCAGCTTGTCGGCGGCAAGAGCTGCCGCGCTGCAGACGGCTGCATCGCCCAGATCTTCTACCGTCGCGGCCAGCAGACCCTCTCCGTCTTCATCATCCCCCCTGACCCGCAAGGCCGCCGAATCCGCATCGAATCCACCACCCAGAAGAACCACCTGGTCACCACCCGCGAAGTCGGCCCGCTCACCATCTGCGTCGTCGGCTACTCCTCGGACGGCAAACTCACCACCCAGGAAGTCGACCGCGTAGCCGACCTGATCGCCACGCATTGATCTCCGCTTTCCGCTTTTCGCTCTCCGCTTTTCTGCAGGGTACAATCCCCCCATGCCCAGCAAGACCACCCCCAAGTCGGCCACCGCCAGCCGCGCCCTCACCATCCTCGCCACCCTCAAACGCCTCTACCCGGACGCCCACTGCTCCCTGAACCACACCAGTCCACTCGAGCTGATCGTCGCCACCATCCTTTCGGCCCAGTGCACCGACGATCGTGTGAACATCGTTACCAAAGACCTCTTCCGGAAGTACCGCAGCGCCGCCGACTACGCCAAAGCACCACAGGAGCAGTTGGAAAAGGACATCCAGTCCACCGGCTTCTTCCGGAACAAAGCCAAGTCGATCCGGGCAATGGCCCAGGCATTGGTTGACCATCATGCCGGCAAAGTGCCCGACTCGATGGAAAAGCTCGTCGAACTCGCCGGCGTCGGCCGAAAGACCGCCAATGTCGTCCTCGGCAATGCCTTCGGCAAGAACGAAGGCATGGTCGTTGACACCCATATCGGCCGGCTATCCCAGCGCCTGGGCCTCTCAAGACACGACACCCCCGAGAAGATCGAGCTCGATCTGATGAAGCTCTTCCCCCAACAGGATTGGTGCCTGCTTTCTCACCTGCTGATCTACCACGGCCGGAAGGTCTGCAAAGCTCCCAACCCCCTGTGTGGTCGATGTGACCTGCTGGCCCTCTGCCCATCAGGCCCAAAATTTCTTGCAAAGAGCACCCGCCCGCGTCATTGAAGGGGCTCTTCCCATCGTGATAATGCTTCTCATGAGAGGGCTTGTTTGTTTCGCCGTTGTTTCGGCATTTTGTATCTCGGCTCACGCAACTAATGCATCCAACATCACCACAACCACGGTGCCGGCCACCCAGCCGGTATCCAAACCAACTTCCCGTGCCGGGTCGCCGCCGGATTCCCTGCGCTGGCTCAACGACGGCTTGCACGATCTCGATCGCCAGATGGCCAAGATCGACCCGCGCGTGACTCCAAAGGCTTTCTCCCCAACGTTTTACTGGGAGAATGACGGCGCCTTCACGAAGATCTACGATCCCACTGACCGCCATTACACCGCCGGGCAGGGACTCTCGATGCAGTGGCAAAGCCAACTGTCGGATGATCTCATCAGCGGCATTCCCTCCATCGACAATGAATACGCACCCAAAGACCCGCGCGTTACCTACGCCTCGGGCATCGTCGGCTCACTCCGCATGTATACCCCGCGTGACCTGAACAACCCCGAGCCGATGCAGGATGACCGACCCTACGCGGGATGGGTCTACGCAGGACCCATCCTGCAGCGTGCCGATCGTTCGGGCAACACTCCCACCATGGAGCACTTCGAACTTGATCTCGGCACGATGGGGCCGCGATCGCAGGCTGGATACATTCAGTATTCGGTCCACCAGGCGTTTGACGCCGAGACCCCCGAAGGCTGGCGCTACCAGGTGCAGAACGAGTATGGCGCGGACTTCAAGTACCAGCGCCATTGGCGTACGGATCTGAAGACCGACGCTGAAGGCCAACCCATCGCGCAGTTCATTCCCTATGCCGATGCCACCCTCGGCACCATCCACGTCAACGCCTCCGCCGGCGCGGTCCTGCGCTATGGCATCAACCTTCCCGACGATTTCGGACCCAGCCGCCTGGACTGGCCAGGCGATTTCACCTCGCCACTGGCCGGCCAAAGCACCGATTCAAGCATCTACGTCTTCGTCCGTCCTGCCGTCCGGGCAGTCGCCCACGATGCCACCATGGGCGATTCGTTCTTCCACGACAATCCCGTGGAAACTGAACCGAACCCTCTGGTATTCGAGATCCAGGCCGGCATCGCCGTGCACTTCACCAATCATGTGAAGCTGACCTATTCCCAGACCTTCACGTCCCTCGAGTTTGAGGGCCAACAGGAGTGGGACAGTTACGGCTCGCTGGTTCTGAGCAGCGAATGGACCTGGTAAGGCCCCGTACTCGGGGATGTGGCAATGCTTTCGGGCAACCAGTAGCACGGCTGACCCCAGCCAGTGCAATACTGTCGGCGAAGCCGCCTCCTTATTCTGCCCGGAAGCATTGCCACCGCTACCTGTTCAACAGCCGAGCCACTTCCTGGCAATCCTTGTCGCCCCGGCCCGAAAGGTTCACCACCAGGATCTGGTCCTTCTTCATCTTCGGCGCCAGCCTGATCGCCTCCGCCACCGCATGCGCAGACTCCAGTGCCGGGATAATCCCTTCGCACTGAGCCAGATACTCGAACGCCGACAGCGCCTGCGCATCCGTGATGCTGGTGTATTGCACTCTTCCGGCATCCTTCCAGAAGGCATGCTCCGGCCCCACGCCAGGATAGTCCAAGCCGGCCGAGCAGGAATGAACATCCGCCGTCTGCCCATCATCATCCTGCAGCACATAAGACATGCAGCCATGCAGCACGCCCGGCTTGCCCGCGCACAATGTGGCCGCGTGTTCGCCCAACGCTGTGCCGCGCCCGCCAGCCTCCACGCCGATGAGCTTCACGGCCTTCTCGGCCGCGAACGGATAGAAGATGCCCGCCGCGTTCGACCCGCCGCCCACGCACGCCACGATCACATCGGGATATCGCCCAAGCTGCTCCTGTGATTGCTGCTTGAGTTCCTCGCCGATGCACGCCTGGAAGTCGCGGACCATCATCGGGAACGGATGCGGCCCGGCCACCGTGCCAATGATGTAATGTGTATGACCAACCGACCCCATCCAGTCGCGCATGGCCTCATTCAGTGCATCCTTGAGCGTCTTCTGCCCACTCTCCACCGCTACAACATTCGCGCCCATAAGCTTCATGCGAAACACATTAAGCACCTGCCTCCGCACATCTTCGGAGCCCATGTACACATCGCACTTCAGGCCAAAGAGCGCTGCCACCGTAGCCGTAGCCACTCCATGCTGCCCCGCGCCGGTCTCAGCGATCACCCGCTTCTTCCCCATGCGTACGGTTAATAGCGCCTGCCCAATGCAGTTATTGATCTTGTGTGCACCAGTGTGATTCAGATCCTCACGCTTGAGGTAGACTTGCGCGCCTCCGAGCTTGTCGCTGAAGCGTTTAGCATGGTAGAGCATGCTCGGCCGGCCGACGAAGTTCTTCATATACCAGCGGAACTCCCGATCAAACGCAGGATCACCCTTGGCCCGGGCATACTCAGCATCAAGCTGCTTCAGAGCCGCCACCAGCGTCTCAGGCACGAAGACACCGCCATACGCGCCAAAATGCCCGGCGGCATCCGGAACAGACAACAAATCGGGAGTCACGCTCGACATGCCCCTATGCTAAGGTGAGCCACAGCGTGGGGCAAATGCCCCCAAAATCTCCAATCTCCAATTTCCAATCTCCAATGCATGGCCGCCGCGTACTCGCGCATTCCCAATGCATTATTCTTTCTTCCCGGCCCCCTTCCCTCGTGGCACGTAATACCGCCTCCCCTTCACGTCCGAATTCTGCAGCGAGATCGCCCACGCAGTCAACTGCCGGGAGATACTCTCGCACGTCGATTGAAGATTTGCGATTCTGCATTGGACATGATCAAACCGCTTCATTCCACTCGCCACCGCTAGCATCGATCGCACTTCATCCGCCGATGCCTCCGACGTATAGAGGAACGTAATCATCTCCCTGGTTGTCCCACGCCCAAACCCTTCAGCGATGTTATTGGACACCGATAGCCCCGCACGCGCCAACTGAGATGCCATATCCCCACGCATGCGAAATGCCTCATCCTCAACCAGTTCAAACACCTCCCGGGCCAACCGCGCCGCATCCTGCCAGACGGGCACATCCTCAAATCGCTTGTAGGTCATGCAAGCCTCCTATCACCATTCTGCAATCTCCCGTCTCCGATTTCCAATGTATGACCCGCGTACCCGCGCTCTTCACAATCTCCAATCTCCAATTTCCAATCTCCAATCCGTTCTTTACTTTCCACTCTCCCTCCGCTTCTCAAATCCTGAGATCTCGTAACGCAGCGAAGATCCTCGCCCCGCCGGGATCAGATCTCAAATCCTCCCCGCCCTTCATTCTTCTCTTCAGTGGAGCGCAGCCACCGGCCCGCGACCGATCCCCCACACCGACGCCTGTCAACCGCGAAATGGCCCCCACGCAACGCCGCAATAACGCAACGCCCAAAGAGCGGCGGACGTAAGTCCGTCGGTTCGAAGCCAGCACCCCGGCCACTCCAACTCACCCGGTTACGCCAACAACCATCAATCCCTACTTCTTCAGATCTTCCGCAATCGCCGCAAGTAGAGCGAGCCGTCCCTCATCCGCGGGTGCCGAATGCCGGAAGACCTCTGAACACCGAGGGAGCCGAGATAACAGAGAACACCGTTCGTTGTTCAGCCTTCTCCCCTATCTTTCTTTTCCTTCTCAAATCCTCAAATCTCATCTCTCAAATCCTCCCCGCCCTCAGGCTGTGTGTTCCCCATCTGAGATTCTGAAATCTCAAATCTCAGATCTCAAATCCCTCTCCGCCATCATCTTCCCCATTCCGCCCTCAGGTTGTGTTGCCCATCTGAGTCTGAAATCTGAAATCCTGAAATCTCGTAGCGCAGCGAAGATCCCGGCGCGCCGGGATCAAATCCTCCTTCGTCTTCATCCCCTCTCTCGTAGAGCGAGCCCTCCCCGGCCGCGGGTGCTGGCACGTGGAGATCTCGCCTCGCCACCGCCTTTTGCTGGGCCTCACTTTTCGGCGCAGTTTCGGAATCGGCCGTTTTGCGATCTTGCACGTCGGCCCGGACATGTTATGCTTATGGTGGCAATATCTTGTGAGGTCTCTATGGCAAACACCCGCGCTCAAGACGAAGCAACGGCGACGTTGCATCAACTGTTGGATTACCGCAAATCTCAGATGGGCATCGGCGCACAGGAGCGAATCGAACCAGAGGATTTCTTCCCAGTGAATCCCAAGCTCATACTGAAAGAAATCCTCCAATGGGATGTGCAGGCGGTGGCCATGGTCGGCCACGAGCCCACGGGAGAAGAGATGATAGCTAAGTGCATAAAAGAGGAGAGGAGGATCTTGCTTCGGAGCGGCCTTAGCGACGCGGTCGCGCGTTACACTCTCGCGCACGAACTCGCCCACGTGCGTCTGCACTCCGCCAATCACCCCCGATCGATAACCATGCTCGACACATCACAGAGAGATCGGGCCGTCACACCATCCGACATCGAGAGAGAGGCGGAGGTGTTTGCGCGTGAGTTGCTCATGCCCGCCAAGGCCGTGCGCCTTCATTTTATGCGGTTATTCGGTATCAGTAAAATGCGCGCTGCTTCCGACATTGCGGCCAGGTTTGCGCCGCACGCTCACGAAGAGCGGCCCGTGGACGTCCGCGTTACGGCTCGCGAAATCGCCGAATGCCATGGCAGCCGCGCGACCCCCTCTCTCGTGGAGTTCTTTGGCGTGAGCACCAAGAGCATGGCAAGCCGGCTGATGGGCCTGTATCTCGTCTACTAGTTCCGACTGTAACAATGTGCGATATCGTCAAAACACCCGGATCAAGTGCGGACGCCCTACTTGCGGCCCTTGCGGCCGTATACAGTAAACGCGGTGAGTCGTCCACGTGGGATGAAGAGAGCGGAATCTACGCCGAAGCGTTACCCAAGCTCGTCGACCAGCTGAAGGGCACTTACGTCTTGGTTCGCCCGATTAACTTGGGAAGCACTGCTACGGTCTGGGAACTAAACGACACTAGATTGAACCAACGGCGAGCGCTGAAACTTCCCCGCCCGCGCCTGAGTCGCCTCAAGAGTATCGTGCGTGTTTTCCGAGGGGAACGCGATAAACTCGCCACATTGAACCACCAGAACATTGTCAAGATCTACACGGCCGATGAACTAGCCTTTTCGGTCGGCAGCGAGGCGTACTCGTTTCCATATTTCGTAATGGAGTTTCTCGACGACGTCAAGGATCTATCTGATTTCATCACCGACCGAGCACTCTCTTGCACATGGCGTGACCTCGTCGACTATTTCCGGAATATCCTAGCCGGACTCGATTACCTGCATCGCCAAGGCATTGTCCACTGTGACATTAAGCCGCAAAATATCCTTATTGCTCCCAAGAGGCCGGCGCTCATAACCGACTTCGGATACGCCAAGCATTTCCCTCGGCCAGGCAGCCAGACCGAAATGACAGAGGTTACGTTCACATTGAAATATGGACATCCGGATCTTCAGGCTCGCATAAAGAGCTCAAGTGACGCGAACGCAACCGTGGCGGAGATTAGGAAGCACGAACTTCGGGAGCAGTTCGACCTCTACGCATTGGGTAAAACACTGCTCGAAGTTCTTCGCGTTTACGCGCAGGATCGAGATTCCGAGGATGACGGTTCATCGGCCGCCCCTCTTACTCCATACCAACGGCAGTTTGTCACCATCGTGGCAAAACGACTTCTCGACGGTTGTGTGAGGGAGGTGGCTGACAAAGATCTGGAGTCCGACCTGATCCACGGATTTTCGAAACCAGCAATGGCAGAGATCAAATACACTACTCCGCGACAGGCATTGGAGGATCTCGACAAACTGGTGGGTCTTTACAACATCGAAGGCGACGTCCCAGAGCTAAACCCGAACATTCCGAGATACATACAGATTCCGCATTGCCGCGTACCGCTAACCTCACGCGTTGAGGCCGTCATTAACCATCCGACATTCACGCGATTGGCCCAGATCACACAGTTGGGTTTTGCGTCTTTCTTATATCCAGGAGCAGCGCACACCAGGTATGAGCATGTCTTGGGAACATTTTCGCACTGCTGCGAGTACGTCCGCGCACTTTGGAGCGATCAGAGCAATCCCTTGTTCCAGTGCATAATGAACCAGCATGACCTTGACGTGCTGTTGGCGGCCGCTCTCTTGCACGACGTAGGTCAGTACCCAATGGGTCACGACCTCACAGAGATCTCATCGGAGTTTGTCCATGAAGCGTTTGGGCCACAACTACTGGAGGTTTGCCCCGCAGGCGCAAAGGAGAGCCTAGCAGACCTAGTGCTGGGAAAGTGGGGCGTCTCACCTGACGAGCTTACAGATGTGTGGTTCGCACATCCGAAGTCCAGTTTCAAGTGCCGGCTGCTCAAGTCCATCATCAGTGGCCCCCTCGATTGTGACAAGACCGATTACGTTCGACGGGATTCTACGCACCTTGGCGTGACATTTGGTGCGGCGCTCGACCATGAACGGCTATTAAGGAACGTCACCGTCGCGCACAAAGCTGAAGACGGGCATCACATTCCGGAGAGCATGGAGTTTGTCGGTCTTGGGGTGGCTGAAAAGGCGCTTGTGGTTGCCGAGGGCTTGGTCAGAAGCCGCCAGGACATGTTCACGCAGGTCTATTGGCATCACACTGTGCGGTGCCTGAAGTCGATGCTCGGATTTGCTGTTCGCGGCACATTGATGTCATTGGACGGCGACAAAGACAAAAGAGAGCAGTTCTGGGCGGCCTTTCATAGGGAAGTGTTATGGATTTCGAGATTTGACACGAACCATGAGGACGCTGTTGAGCCAACCAACGAGGTAAGCGACACCGGTAACGAAGACGATTGGTTAGGTCCAGACACAACCGACGTGGGCCATGCAAGTGGATTGAGCCTCAGCGACGATGCCCTGTTGCTCTTTTTCCGGCGGTTCGCACCGCGCCGTGAGCAGGGCATTATCGATGCCATTCGTCGTCGGCGCCTCTTTGGTCGCGTATACGTCCTGACATGGGCAAAGGAGAAGCCTACATACGAGCGCATCTACAGTCGGTTCAGGGAATATCGGTTGGACGGGAACCTGGATGGTATTGAGAAGTGGCGTAAGAAGTGCGAAAATCGCATTCGAGAAAAAGTGCTTGAAGAACTACCGAACGTCTTTAGGGGTCAGCCAGAGCGGATGGCGCAGATTGAGCAGCGGATTTCCAGCGCAGACCCTCTCATTTTGATCGACGTGCCCGTGAAGGGCGTTTCGCGCAGCATTGCCGCAGAATCAATCTGGTATATCCCGGAGGGGAGAATGGAGGGGCAATTGGTTTCCGATCCCGTTCCACTCGACGAAGAACCGTTCGACAAAGCGGTTGGGAAGATACGTCTCTTCGGCCCGGCCGATATCAGGGGCGCATTATTGAGAAGTCTATCGGGTCACCATGCAGTAATCACCGAATCCGTCCTGACTAGCTGACAGTGTGCGCCCATACCATGGACAGAGCAGCGGAAGATCGAGGGCGGAATAAAGGGGGCGGAATAAAGGTGACATTCCACATTTCGCAGTCGGAATCCCCATTGTTCCCGCTCACTCACGCGGCAAACTGCCAAGATCATGGCCCAACGAGCCCATGGCGAGCAAAGACCCAAATAATGTTGGACGTCGCCTTTTCAAGACCGCATCGCCGGGCATCTGCAGCATATGACGATCCGCTCGGACGATAGGCAGGGCGAGGAAAAGAGTGACGTCCCCACATTTCGCCTCAACACGCGTTCCCAACGGTATCCCTTACCTCCGCCCCGCCCATTCTCCTCTGCCAGAGTTTGATTTCCCGCGAACCAAGGGTTATCCCTATATCGCTCAACGCAAGGGGCATCCTCGCTTTGGGCAACCTGAAGGAGAAATCATGAAAATCGGCGCGATGACCACATCCTTTCGCAAGCCCTTTATGGACAGCTTGGCGGCCGCCGCGGCACTGAAAGTCGACGCGGTGCAGATCTGGGCAACAGACATCACCTATTACGACCCGAGCCATCCGATCGGCGAACTCGACCCGGACAAAACGCACCCCGCCGCGCAACAGGAGCTACTTGCCACGCTCAAGCGCCTGAACCTGCAGATCAGCGCCTTGTGCGGCGACCTCGGTCGTGGCTTCACCCGGCCTGACCATCTCAAGGAGGATATCGCCAAGACCAGGCGGATGATGGACCTGTGCGCAGCGCTGGGGGTAAAGGTGCTCACCTCCCACATCGGCCGCATCCCGGCCGACGCCAACGACCCCGCCTGGAAGACCGCCGCCGCAGCGCTGGAGGAGATCGGCGCACACGGTGACAAAATCGGCGTCTTCTTCGCCAGCGAGACCGGCCCGGAGTCCGGCGCTGACCTCGCCAGGTTCCTGCGCAGCCTCAAGACCCGCTCGATCCGAGCCAACTACGATCCGGCCAACCTCATCATGAATGGCTTCGACGCCGTAGAGGGCGTCCACGCCCTCGGTGAACTGATCGTCCACACCCACGCCAAGGACGGCCGGCGCGACGGCGCCCGCCGCGCTGAGGTGCCACTGGGCCAGGGACAGGTCCACTGGCCGCGTTACCTCGAAGCACTCCAGGACATCGGCTACAACGGCTATCTGACCATCGAGCGCGAGGTCGGCCAAGACCCCGCCGCCGACATCGCCACCGCCGCCAGCTTCCTGCGCGAGCAGTTGGCCAAGCTGTAAAGCGCTCTGCGCGGCGATGGTTCCGGGCCGCCGCAGCTTACCCGCTCCCTGGAGTCGCCGTGGCGATCCGTGGCGGAGCGGCCGTGCCGATCGGCTGGTCGCATATTCCT
>CAIQIQ010000165.1 GCA_903871935.1 uncultured Phycisphaerales bacterium | reverse complement strand
TCGGGTCCTTGTCCCACAGTATGTTGTCCGGCGGACTAACCAAACTTGCCACCGGTGGCGTCTCGTCGATGTACAGATCAAACTGTGTTGGCACGATGACGTTGCCAGCGAAATCCGCGATATCCCCGCCCACCGTGATCTCATAGTGGCCCGCCCACGGGCGGGCCGTCGGGCTTAGCAAAATCCGCGCCGCCCCAGCGATGCCGTCCCAGAAGCCTTCCCACGTGAAACCGTAATCCGTCCCAATCGTCAGCAGTACCCCGTTCCGCTGCACCGTCACATCGTTGCCACCCAACGTCGCCAGGTCCACGCCGATGCCGCCAGGGTCGACCAGGTCGATCTCAATCGGCGGCCTCCACTGGTCCAGACGCACCACATTGTCCGCCAGATCGTTGTCCGCCGGACCGTTGTCCAGAGGATTGGTCAAACTTGCCACCGGCGGCGTCTCGTCGATGTACAGATCAAACCGTGTCGGTACGATGACGTTGCCAGCGAAATCCGCGATATCCCCACCCACCGTGATCTGATAGTGCCCCGCCCACGGGCGGGCCGTCGGACTCAGCAAAATCCGCGCCGCCCCAGCGCTACCATCCCAGAAGCCTTCCCGCGTGAAACCGTAATCCGTCCCAACTGTCAGCAGTACCCCGTTCCGCTGCACTGTCACATCGTTGCCATCCAACGTCGCCAGGTCCACGCCGATGCCGCCAGGGTCGACCAGGTCGATCTCAATAGGCGGCCCCCACTGGTCCAGACGCACCACGTTGTCCGCCAAGTCCTTATCCTCTGGGCCGTTGTCCTGCGGACTGGCCAAACTCGCCACAATAGCCGAAGGCAATCGGTGGTTTCCGAAGTCGATCCCTGTAACGACCTGACCGACAGCAAGGTTTACGTTGTGTGAGTCCACACCTGTCCCAGACAGGGCACCGTGGTCAATAAGAAAGCCAAAAATGGTGTCTGCGACCGCGGCGTATGCCGCATCGTTCGGGTGGCTGTCAGCGACATCGCCACGCGCGTACTCCTCGCGCAGATAGTTCGCGTTGACCGGGTCCATCGCCGGGTCGGCCAGGAAATCGAACAGGTCATAGCTCACCACGTTGCCGGCCGTGCAGTACCGCGTAATGAACTCCCCGCCCAACCAATCGGCCCATTGGCGGGCCAAGCCTGCCGTAGGGATGCCAGACTCGATGCGAAGCGGCGCGGCGGGCATGACCACCAGCATCTGGTCCGGATGCTGGTTGGCGTACGCGGCAACATTAGCGATGAACGCATTCTCCCAATCTCCAAGCGTCACAGGAGTCAAGTTATCCAGAACGGTGTAGCAACTCTTGAACATCAGGACATCGGCGGACGCCGCGCCTTCAAGACCCGACCCGACCAGTCCATCGCCGTATTGCCCATCGCCATTCGTATCGGCAAACAGGCTGGCAATGCACGTTGGCGTGGAATCCGGCAGAACGTAATCGCCCCAGCCATCTCCCAGTGATGTTATCTGGCTCTTCAGGCCTGGATGCAACCCCTGGTCGTCCAGGATGCCCTGCCCCACGGACTGGTGCAGGAAGAATACATCGCGCGGCAGTGCCGCGCCCGGATATGTCTGCTCCCAGTTTGGTCGAAGCACCTCACGGACGGTGTAGCTCCCTGGTGCCAGGCCGCTGAAGGTATAGTGCCCGGAGGCATCCGTCACCTGACTCGGCTCGCCAGCATCAAGCACACTGTTGTTATTGCTGTCCAGATAGATCGTCCAGCCGGCCAGGCCCGGCTCACCTGCATCGCGAATGCCGTCACCGTCCAGGTCGTTCCACTTGTCTCCCTCGATCCGGCCGGTCTGTACGGCCAGTCTGTTGCCAAAGTCGATTCCCGATGCGATTTGACCGCCCGATAGGGCCACAATATGCGAACCACCGACACCGGCGCTGCTCGTCGTGAGGCTAACCGCGTCAATCTCGATCTGTCCCGGACCCGTAAGAAACTCCGGAATGCTCTCAACGAAGTAGATGCGGATGTTTGACCCCGCATACGAAGACAGGTCTGCTTGGTGCGACTGCCACGCCGTGTCGCCTGTAGCGCCCGTGGTCGAGTAGAACGAGTACGCGGTTCCGAGAACCGCGCTCGTGACTGGATCGCGAATTTCCACGCGAAACGCTCGCCGTTGGCTGCTTGGGTTGGGAATACTCCACTGAACGCGATCTTTCCATGTCAACGTTGCCGATGTGTTGCCAGGGATGGCCACGTCCTGATACATCGTGAACTCAACAGGGCCGCCGCCATCAAAGCCGTTCCAGGCATCGTGAAGTCCCTCGGGGGGCAATGTGGAAGAAAACGGTCCTCCACCGGTGCCAGCCGCCACAACTGCCCATGGAACACATGGACCGGCCGGAGAGTTCACCGTCCACCCGGAGAAGTCTCCCGTCTCAAACCCTCCGTTGACGATTAGTTGAACACCGGGAGCAACGGGATACGTCTGCGCCCATCCCGCCTGAGGCACCTCACGGCCGGTGTAGCTTCCTGGTGCCAGGCCGCTGAAGGTATAGTGCCCGGAGGCATCCGTCACCTGACTCGGCTCGCCAGCATCAAGCACACCATTGTTGTTGCTGTCCAAGTAGATCGTCCAACCGGCCAGGCCCGGCTCACCTGCATCTCGGACCCCGTCACCGTCCAGATCATTCCACTTGGTGCCTTCAATCTGACTCGGCAGGAACGGGGTGGTATTGAGCAGCACGCTCACCGTGCTGCTCCCGCTGTTGGCAATGGCCAGGTCCATCTTGCCGTCGCCGTTGAAGTCCGCCGACGCCACGGATTGCGGAATGAACCCAGTTGGGTAGTCGGTCCGGCCGACAAAAAAGTTGCCATTCCCGTCGTTCAGCAGCACACTGACCCAGTCGCTACCGCTGTCGGCGATGGCCAGGTCCATCTTGCCGTCGCCGTTGAAGTCCGCCGACACTACCGATTGCGGATTGATCCCTGTTGGATAATCGGCCCAGCCCACAGGATTGCCAAAGTTGCCATTCCCGTCGTTCAGCCGTACGCTGACTGTGTTGCTCCCGCTTTCGGCAATGGCCAGATCCATCTTGCCGTCGCCGTTGAAGTCCGCCGGCACCACCGATTCCGGATGGGGCCCAGTTGGGTAGTCGGTCCCGCCGACAAAAAAGTTGCCATTCCCGTCGTTCAGCAGCACGCTGACCGAGCTGCTCCCCGAGTTGGCAATGGCCAGGTCCTTCTTGCCGTCGCCGTTGAAGTCCGTCGACACTACCGATTGCGGATTGATCCCTGTTGGATAATCGGTCCAACTGAAGAAGTTGCCGTATCCGTCATTCAGCAGTACACGCATCGCGTTGCTCCCCGAGTTGGCGACAGCCAGGTCCATTTTGCCATCGCCGTTGAAGTCCGCCGATGTCACAGACTGGGGATTATTCCCTGTTGGATAATCGGTCCAACTGAAGAAGTTGCCGTATCCGTCATTCAATAGCACGCGCGCCGAGTTGCTCCCCCAGTTGGCAACGGCGATATCCATCTTGCCATCACCATTGAAGTCCGCCGACGTCACCGATTGCGGATTGTACCCCGTTGGGTACTCGGCCCAACTAAAGAAGTTGCCGTTGCCATCATTCAGGAGCACGCGTACCGTGCTGCTCCCGCTATTGGCGACGGCCAAGTCCATCTTGCCGTCGCCATTGAAGTCCGCCGTACAGACGGACTGGGGATTCGAGCCCGCATCAAAAACTCGCGCGGCGTCGAAACTCACATCACTGAGCAGCGTACGGAATTCCAATACCTCGATATGTCGAGTTCGACGGAACCGGCGCTGTCCATTGCCTGCTCTGGCCGTCACAGGCCCGCTGTCAAACACAGAAACGACCGAAGCAATCGCCTGATACGCAGATGTGCAAAGCGATACCATGGTCCCGTCCTCCAACCAAGCCATCAAGCGACCGGACAGCGCCACCGCCGAAAGGGAGTATCCCTCTGATTGTCCTGTTCGACCCGCTTCGATGCAAGGACGTCCCCTCGACAATCCGTCTTGCCTGTTACATGCTTCCCCCACCCGCATCCCCGACTTCATTCCTGTGTCATCCATTCATATTCAATCCCTTGGCGTCTTCGTGCCGTCGCGTCTTGGCGTGAATGCCCGTCCTTGTGCTTTTTGAGCTTTCTGTGGCCAATCTTCTGCTCTCCCCCGAATCTGTATATGCAGTTTACGCCCGCTGTTCGCTTCACTCACCGGCGATGGCGTCCTGTCATGGACGCCCTCGCTTCCACCGCGAGTTCGCGGAGCGCTTGCTGACGCTATAGCGGCCTACAGCCTACGCGGTCGTCTCTGGCGACACTCTTGGTCCGCCTGTCGGCGGGTGGGGATGGGCGGGCCCCAAGCGCGCGCAGGCGCGCACCGCGACTTACAGCAATCTTTTCAGATTTTTCGACCCCGACCCCAAAAAACCAATGGAAAATCGCAGATCCGCCCTCCCAGTGGTGCGCTTTGCGCGCAAAAAGCGCGACACCGCCTGTATAGGTAGAGACGTGTTTTTTCTCAACCGAATATCTCCCACGACCTGCCAAACTGACAGTGGAGCAAAGTGGAACAAGATGGAACGTCACCCATGTCCTGACCGCGCCCTCGCACCTCTTCCCTTCTGACTTCTGTCTTCTGACTCCTGACTTCTCCCAGGCGAACCTGCGCACCTCCTCCCCCAATCTCCACCTAACCAATTATCCCCACAGCACTTATCACATAGGGGTACTCCCGCCAAGAACCTGCGCACCTCCTACTTATCCACAATCGCCCGGCCAGAGTGCCATCTATAGACGAGATCCTCCTGAATCCTGTACTTCTGACTCCTTACGGCTACATTGCAGCCTCCATGTGCGCAGGCATACAGTGCTGTACATAGGCCCAGAGCGACCACGCCCTGATCGGCAGACTTTAGAAAATGGACCTTTTCCACACTCAACGAGCGCAGAACCTCAAGCAGGCCGAACCCCTGGCAGCCCGCATGCGGCCGCGCACACTCGATGAGTTCAGCGGCCAGCAGCATTTCCTCGGCCCCGGCAAACTGCTCCGCCGAATGTTGCAGGCCGATCGCCTGACCAGCGTCATCTTCTACGGACCGCCGGGCACCGGTAAAACGACGCTCGCACAGGTCATCGCCACGCATACCAAAAGCCACTTTGAGCAACTCAACGCGGCATCGGTAGGCGTCAAAGAAGTGCGTCAGGTACTGGATGCCGCCAAAGAGCGCCTCGCTAACGCTCGCCAACGCACCGTTCTGTTCCTGGACGAGATCCACCGTTTCAATCGCGCCCAGCAGGACATCCTCCTGCCCGATGTTGAATCCGGCCGGGTAATCCTGATCGGGGCTACCACGGAGAACCCTTTCTTTGCGGTGAACTCGCCGCTGGTCAGCCGCTCGCAGGTATTCCAGTTCACCGCCCTGTCCGAAGATGACATCAAGACGCTGCTTCGCCGCGCGATTGCCGATCCCGAGCGAGGCTTTGGTGCCCTGCCGATCCAGCTTGACGATGATGCCCTGCAGCACTGGGCAACCATCAGTGATGGCGATGCCCGCCGGGCACTGATGGCTCTGGAGATCGCCGTGCTCTCGCTTACCGCGGCCGGCGCGACCGAAGAAGCCGGCAGGCCGGCAGCCATCCACATTTCGCTGGATGTCGCCGAGCAGTCGATCCAGCAGAAGGCGATCGTCTACGATGGCACCGGCGATGAGCACTACGACGCCGCATCCGCCTTGATCAAGTCCATGCGCGGCTCCGACCCCGACGCGGCCGTTTACTGGGTCGCTCGCATGCTACAAGCCGGCGAAGACCCCCGCTTCATCGCCCGCCGCATCGCCATCCTCGCCTCTGAAGACATCGGCAACGCCGATCCCCAGGCGATCCTCGTCGCCCACGCCGCCTACGACATCGTTGAGCGCGTCGGCATGCCCGAATGCCAGCTCACACTCGGCCAGGCGGCCATCTACATGGCCACCGCCCCCAAGAGCAACGCCTCGGCCATGGCCATCTGGGCAGCCATGGCCGATGTCAAGGATGGCCGGACCATTCCGGTGCCCAAGCACCTTCGCGATACGCATTACAAAGGAGCCCAGCGGCTTGGCCACGGCGACGGATATCAATATGCCCACGACCATCCCGAGGGATACGTCGTCCAGGACTACCTTGGCGTGGACAAAACCTACTACACCCCTACCACCCGCGGCTACGAAGCCACCATTTCCCAGCGCCTCGCCAAATGGAAAGCTCTCAAGGCCCAGCAGCAGGAACAGCAAGAACCGCCCGAAACGACATAACCCAGGCGCATACGTCCGCCCTTCGAGTTTGCGTGCCTTCGCTGCTGCACAAACCCATCTCTGCATTCCACCTGACACAACCTGCGTCACTCACGCGGGTCCTTCTTGCCACAACGCCGCACCAGCGATACCTTCGGAGTGAACCTGTAGTTTTCTGAGGTATTGATGGACGATATATTCCGTCGGCGCCGACGAAATCCGTACGTGCTCCCGGGCATCGTGCTGGCCCTTGTGGTCGCTGGTGTCCTGATCTGGCACTACGCGCTGCCCCATTCCTCTTCGACATTGCCCGATACCCCTGATCTGGCTGCATCAGCCGCGGCCCAGACCACTCCCGACCTTCCGCCACCAGCAACGCCGCCTGCGGCAGCGGCAACTGCGCCCACGGTTGCACCCGTCATCCCTGCTCCCGCGTCAGTGGTTCCGCCAGTCGCCCCCATTGTTGTTCCTGCGCCATCGCCCATCGTCGCTGCCCCGGCCAGTCCTGCAACTCAGACCGCCGCTCTTCCGGCAACGCTTCCGACATCACTCCCATCCTTCAATCCCGGCACTATCATGGCCGAGGCTCAGCAACTGATGTCCTCCGGCGACCTGCTGGCAGCGCGTGCAGCGCTGAACCCTGTGATCATCTCCGGGGCGCTTCCCGCTGACCAGCAGCGCCCCGCCATGCAACTGCAGGCACAGATCAACCACACTCTGGTTTTCTCATCTCGCCGTATCCCCGGCGATCCCTGGATTGACAGCTACGTGGTCAAGCCGGGCGACATGCTCCAGAAAATCTGCGCACCGTTTAGTATGACCTCGCGTTTTGCGCAGCGTATCAACGGTATTCCCGACGCCCGACGGCTGCGCGCCAATTCAACCATCAAGATGGTGAAAGGGCCCTTCCACGCCATCGTCACCAAGTCCGCCTTCACGATGGATATCTACCTCGGCGCGGCCGGCGGTGAAGGTTCGCTGTATGTGTGCACGTTCCCTGTCGGCCTGGGACAAGATGACTCCACTCCCGCCGGCAAATGGGTTGTCGAGCCCGGAAAGAAGCTGACCAAGCCCAAGTACTATGATCCGCGTGGTGGCGGCGTCACCATCGAAGCGGGCGATCCAGCCAATCCGCTGGGTGACTATTGGATCGGCCTCGCGGGAACAGATGGCGCGGCCGTTGGCCGGCTCTCTTATGGAATTCATGGCACCATCGAGCCCGACTCCATCGGCAAAATGGCGTCCATGGGATGCATCCGCATGCGCAATGAGGATGTTGCCGTGGTCTATGAAATGCTCATTGAAGGCAAGAGCGCGGTAATCGTTCTGCCATAGCGCATGGCGTTGCTGGCGCATCTGACGCCGGGTCAGGGCAAACTCGCCTCACTCGATACGATGACGGGTGCCGGGGTCGGATCTCGTGGCTCCAGCACAATAGCGACCCCTTGCCACAGCACGTTGAGGGTATCGGGATTCCACGTTTCCCAGCCCGTGGAGGGATCCGCGATCCGCACTCGCCCATCAGCATACACGCGTCTCAAGACCACCATGTGCGCCACGCCAGGTATCCACCCCCCTCGCTGTACGGAGCGCGTGGTCTTGAGAGCATCACTGTCCAGACCCACCCGCAAGATAGCCGGCCGGCCTAATTGCTTCAGTGACTGTGCGTCCGTCTTGAGCACCTTGACGCGCCAGGGCGTGCCCTCGATTTTCTTCGCCAACCCGCCAATCACGCCATGCAGCGACGTGCCCTGCCATGTGGTGAAACACAGGCCCGTCATCTCTTGTTCGTCGCTGGTGATGCCTACCGAGTTCAACAGTGTCGCGGCGGCGGCCGCGCCGCACGTGGCATCGGTCGTCTGCAGGCACAGACTACGCAACCAGACGTTGCGAACGGTAGGACGCTCCGCAAGGACCCAACGGTACGGCAGGCACATCGCGCACACCACAAGGATTCCCAGAATCACCACCTTCATCCACGGCGGCCTACGGCTGATCACCCACCCGATCCCAGTCAACATCCCCGCCAGCGGTGGCAGCCAGTTCCCGAAAACCGGCAACATCCGCGCTGGCACCACCTGGGCGACCCAGACGCTGTCGGACAGGTACTGAGCGAAGATCAGCATCAATGCGGTCACCAGCCCGGCCAGTAGGACGGACAGCGAAAACCCAATCCACCTGGCAATCCAGTAGCCCGCCGCTGCGCAGCAGCACATCAGCACCGTCATCGCAGCGAGCATCAACCAGATCTCTGCCATCGCACTCTCCTCCCCCAGAGTTGAAGTCGGTGACGCAAAACTCTCCCTTGCGCCTCCATGTAATATATCGTGGGGCTAAGGCGACTATTCCATCAGCCTCATGCGCCCATTCCTCAAGACGCGCGCACTTCCAGAAGTCACGCTTCAAGACAAGCCGGCACAGTACGATCATAGCAGGGGCAAGACCTTCCTGTTGTCTCAGCGTCATATTTGCTGTTGCCGATCCTGCGGCATTCCCGCTGGCGTACCACCGACCGCGATTGGGCTGGCGCCAGTTGCCTGTGGCTCCATAGCCATATGAACATGTCGGGCTCCGGGTCGTTTCTCTTCAAGCCAGAGGCCAAAGGTGGCGGCCACAACCGCCATCAGCATCGCCATACCGAAGAACAGACTGAACCGATTGAGATCTACAGGGCCCGCACTTCGGTGCCATGGTCCTATCCCGTCAAGCATGAGGCCCCAGGCGATTGGCGAAAGTCCCGCTGCCATGTTCGTGGTGACGGTAAAGATCGCGAAGAAATGGTTGCTTCCCATCCGCGGCACAATCACCATCGCCAGCCGGTTGTTGGCCACCGCATAGTTCACCGCCACCACGCCAGTCGCGAGGTTCAGCAGCATTACCAGGCCTACCGAACAGTTGATGATACCCGCTGCCGTGCTGAACCAGGCAAGCAGGATAGCCACGAATCCCGCCATACAGCCCAGCAGAATCGGCCGGCTCCCAATTCGGTCAATCGCTCGTGCGGTAATCGGCAAGGTCACCATGGCGCCGGCGACCGCCATGGTGGAAAGTCCGACAATCCATTGCTCGGGATAGTGCGCTTCGCCACGGAGATACGCGATGCTGAACACACCGATGCCGCCAATCGCGAGCACGTACAGCAGATTGAAGATGGTCAGTTTCAGAAATGGCCGGTATCTCGCCATCTGCAGCCACGGCACACGCAGACCCGATGCCCGCAGTTGATCCGGCGCCGTCACATCCGGCACCTTGCGGATAAAAACCAAGCTCAATGATGCGCCGACGGCACTAAACAGGAACACCAGAGAAAACCGCCAACCGACCGGCTGGTCACCCAAAGTGATGGTCGCCATTACCAGCGAAAGCAGGCAGCCAGTCTGCCCGAACATCTGATCGCGTGAGAGGAACCGACCGCGCAGCCGCTCGGGGATGATCTGGCTGATCCACGGCAACCACGCCCCCGACGCCATCCCGCGCAGCAGATTAAAGCCAAACAATAGCAGCAGTACCAGCACCAGGCGTGTCTGCATGTCCAGGAACACCAGCAGCGGAACTGCCGCCAAGCCGAAAATGCAGACCGTCCGCGATCCCCAGCCAGCCAGGATGAATCGCCGATACCCATATTTCGGCAACAGATGCGCTGCCGGAATCTGCAGGATCACCAGCAGCGGCGACAGTGATGCGATCACCCCAAGGACTGTCGCCGAAGCTCCCAAGCTCTTGGCATAGAGGATCGCAGGCGACCCCAAGGTGATCTGCCAGGACATGGCGTTGAACAGACTAAACAGATTGGCATCGAATGCCCCAGGCGGCAATGGTTCACGCCGCTCGGCCGTCCTAGCCCCTTCAATTACATCCATGGCTGACAGGATACCGCCAGCTTGCCTCCATGGGCAGATCCCATTCATGCGGCAAAAGGGGTCGGGAGTCTTTTAAAAAGACTCCCGACCCCTTTATTGTTCACGTGGTGAATGAGCTACTTCTTCCACACCTTCGCCTTGAACTCAGTGAGGACTTTCTTGAGGGAATCTTCCAGCTCAGCCGAAAGCTCTTTCTTGGCCGCCAGGTCCGTGCGCAGCGCGGGGTGCGCGGCGTCGACGTACTGCAGGAAGCTCTTCTCAAACTCCTGCACGCGGGAAATCGGAACATCGTCAATGAAGCCCTGCGTGGCCGAATAAATGCTCATTACCTGCTGCTCAACAGGCAGCGGCTGATACTGCGGCTGCTTGAGCAATTCCACCAGACGGGCACCGCGATCGAGCTGCTTCTGAGTGGCCTTGTCCAGTTCGGTGCCGAGTTGGGCAAATGCTTCCAGTTCACGGTAGGCGGCTAGGTCCAGTCGCAGCGAACCGGCGACTTTCCTATCCTTCATCGCCTTGATTTGGGCGTTGCCGCCCACGCGCGAGACCGAGATGCCGACGTTCACGGCCGGGCGAACGCCTGCGAAGAACAGGTCGGGTTCGAGGTATATCTGGCCATCAGTGATGGAAATCACATTCGTGGGGATATACGCCGACACGTCGCCCTCCTGGGTTTCGATGATCGGCAGCGCAGTGAGCGAACCGCCGCCCTTCTCATCGGAAAGCTTTACCGCGCGCTCCAGCAGGCGGCTGTGCAGGTAGAACACGTCGCCGGGATACGCCTCGCGGCCTGGCGGACGACGCAATAGCAGCGAAAGCTGGCGATAGGCTGCAGCCTGCTTCGTCAGGTCATCATACACGACCAGTGTGTGCTGGCCCTTCCACATGAAATACTCGGCCATGGCGCAGCCGGCATATGCGGCGACGTATTGGAACGGCGCCGAGAAAGCTGCCGAGGCGACAATGACGGTTGTGTATTCCATCGCGCCATGCTTGCGGAGAACCTCGACCACTCCGGCGACACTCGATTCCTTCTGGCCGATAGCGACATAGAAGCACTTTACGCCAGTGCCCTTCTGGTTCAGGATGGCGTCGACGGCAATTGCGGTCTTGCCCGTCTTGCGGTCGCCAAGAATCAGTTCGCGCTGACCGCGGCCGATCGGGGTCATGCTGTCGATGGCCTTGATCCCGGTCTGCAGGGGCTCTTTCACCGGCTGGCGCTCGGCGATGCCTGGGGCGACGATATCCATCTTGCGAGTCTCACTGGAGACGATCGCCGGGCCGCCATCGATGGGCCGGCCAAGAGGATCCACCACGCGCCCGATCACGGCATCGCCCACCGGCACTTCAAGCAGGCGGCGCGTCGTCTTGACCTGATCGCCTTCCTTGATGGCCAGCGGGTCACCGAAGATGACAGCGCCGATTGAGTCCTCTTCCAGGTTGAACACCTGGCCCATAATGCCATTGGGAAATTCCAGCAGTTCGCCGGCCATCGCGCCCGACAAGCCGTAGATCTGGGCAATGCCGTCACCAATCTCGATGACGGTACCGACCTCGCTCATCTGCAGCCGGTTCTCAAAACCGGCAATCTCTTTCTTCAGCACACTCGTGATCTCAGCAACGTTAATCGCCATTACCATCCTCTTTCAGGCTTATCTGCACGGGTTACGCGCGAGAGGCCAGCAACTGCCGCCGCATGGCATCCAGTTGCGCCTTCACACTCGCATCCATCACTTTGCCCTGCACCTTCAACACCAGTCCGCCGATGATCGAGTCATCAATCTTCTGTTCAACCATGGCGGTTTTGCCCAACGATGCACTTACACGGTCTTTCACATCCCTGAGTTCCTGCTCATCGAGGTTCCGGGCAACAGTCACCTCGACACGCACACGATTCAGCTTCACATCGAGCAATTGCGAATATGCGATAGCGATCTCATGGATCAGCGCCAATCTGTTCTTCTGGCACATCACGCCAAGCAGGTTCAGGAACAGAGGGCTACTGCTCCCCTTGAACGCGCGTTGGAGCACTCCCCAGCGCTCTTCGAGACGGATCGAGGGATCCACCATGAACGCCTTGAGCATGGGATCCTGACTCACCAGTTGCGCCAGATCGGCGATCTCGCCGCCGAGTTCAGTGGCTTGATCGCCGGCCAGCTCGATGGCCGCCTGAGCATAAGCCGCCACAGCCGATGAATTGGAGTTCTTGTGTGCCATGGCGACTAGTTCCTCTTGGCAGCGTCAAGTTGTTGCAGACTTGCCCGAACCAGCTCGCGCTGATCCTCCACATTCAGATTGCGACGGATGATCTTCTCGGCAATCGCTACCGAGAGTTCGGCGGCCTGCTCGTGGATCTGCGCCACCGCCACCTTGCCGGCTTCTTCGATATCGGCGAGGGCCTTGGACTTGATCCCTTCGGCCTCACCAGTGGCTTTGTCGCGAATGACGCCCGCCAGCCGCTCGCCATCAGCCTGAGCCTTGGTGAGCATGTCGCGGACGCGATCCTCGGCCTGGGCAAGCTGCTTGTTGTACTGGGCGAGTGTTGCCTCAGCCTTCACCCGCGCCGCCTCGGCATCGGCGATGTCCTTGCGGATTCGGCCTTCCCGTTCCTTCAGGCCCGCCAGCACGCCCTTCCACGCCGTGGGGTAGAGCACGGCAAGCATGACGAGGAATACGACCAGCACCCAGATCGATGTGGCGATCTGCTGTGGTCCCGGGGGAAACGGGATCAGGGCTCCACTTTCACCATTGGCCGCCTCTTCGGCGCCATGGGCAGCCACTGAAGCGCCTATCGTCATCAGCAGTAATGTCAAACGCAGCATTGTTTTCATCGCAGAACCTCAGAGCGCCCTGCCAGTTATTCACCGGCAGAGCACAGACATTAGAGCTTGCCGATCAACTGCATGCAGATCACCAGCGCGAAGAAGGTAAAGCCTTCGATCAGCGCTGCGGCAATGATCATATTGGTGCCAATGCGGCCGCCGGCCTCAGGCTGGCGGGCGATGCCTTCCATCGCACTGCCTGCAAGATGGCCAATGCCCTTGGCAGCGCCTGCGACAACAAGGCCAGCGCCGATGGCAACGCCAGCGGGCCCAATGCCCGAGATCAACGTGGCAGCCCCTGTGGCTGCCTCTGCAATCAAACCAGTCATTCGATACTCCTTCCGGATTTGCATCCGGCTAACGGGCGGTCAGCCACGCAGATAAATGGCCTGGCAAACCGCAGATGATGTAATGCCGATCTTAAGTAAAGTGCCCCGGCGTCGGCTGCTCATGGGCGTAGCTTGTTACGATCTCCGATCCTCGATCTGAGATCCTGAATTCGGTCTAGTGTTCGGGCGCCACCGCTCCTGCGATAAACAGCGTTGCCAGGAACATGAAGATGTACGCCTGCAGGAACGCAACGAAGAGTTCCAGCACGCGGATCAGCAGCGCCAGCACGGTTACTGGAATGCCTACGCCAATTTGGCCCAGCACTGTGGGCATCAGCGTGATCAGGCCAATGAGCACGGCCAGCACCAAGTGGCCCGCAATCATATTGGCGAAAAGACGAATCATCAGGGCAAACGGCTTGATCCCCGCGCCAATCACCTCAAGTACAAGCAGCATCGAAAACATAGGAACATCCAGCAGCCACATCGTTCCCGGCTCGCCCTCTTTCGGAGCAAACGGATGCGGAGCAAAGTTCCAGAGGTACAGGAATGGAGCAAGCAGGAACGCGCTGGCAGGGTTCATCCCGTGCCCGGGATGGGCTGCCAGGGCGTGGCCATCATGGCTATCATGGCCTGCCATGTGGGGGTCGCCGATGTCGATCGCATCGCCCTTTCCGTGCGACTGCTCGGCGGTGTGGTGGTGGCCGTATGTCCCGGCGATCAGGTTCCTCGCCACCTGCAGTACGCCGCTCAAGTGAATCACCACAAACGTGCACAGCGCGAGCACGAAAGTTGTGTACACATTGCCCGTGGCGGTTCCACCGAGATGCGATTGCCTGCCCGTCACCAGACTCACGGTCTCAGCAATGGGAATCTGGCCCAGCAGATTGCAGAAGAGGATAAAGAAGAACAGTGACCACAGGAACGGCATGAAGCGGTCGGTGTTTTCACGCAACGCCGGGCGTACTACTTCGTCCCGCAGGAAGCTCAGGATCGCCTCAAAGAAGTTCCTTGCGCCACGCGGAGCATCAGTACTGGCCTTCCGGAACAACGTCGGAAAGATCAGGATCATCAGCCCGGCCGCTACTGCCGCCATCAGCATCTGGTTGGTCACAACGACCTCATACCCACCCAGCTCAAACGATGTGAGAGGGTGCGGAAGGACGTGTTCGAGCGGATCGCTTGCTGCCAGGAGGTATACCATTCGTGTTCCCTGCGTCTCACTTCACTTTGTCAGTATCTTCCTTCACCTGAGCCGGTTTCCCGGCCTGGGCAACGCGGATGGTGCGGATGGCATCGGCCGCCACCAGCACCAGCGCCGCCACAAACAACAGCGGCGAACAGCGGATCGCCGCATCGCCTTGGAGCACGCCCATCATAAGGCATGCACCCAGGATTCCAACCGACAGGAGCATCAGCAGCACCATGCCGCTCATGCCGGCCTGTGCGGCCGACGCCTGATCTTGGCCTTTGAGCAGCCGAATGGCAAGGAGGCTCGTCTCTACCGCAACCAGGATCGCGACAAAGGCAACTACCATGTCCCGCACTGCCACGCCGACCCCGGCCAGCCGAAGCAGAGTCGCGCTGGCCGCGGCCACTGCACTCAACACCAGGAACGCGATGACATACAACTTGGCTTTAGTCCTTATTCATGCGCAGCCCTTGCCTGATCAGCAAGTACAAACCTGCGGCCAAGCCCAGCATGCTTCCAATGAGCATGCCCCAGGGCTGCCAACCGTAACGCCTGTCCAGCCAAGTACCTACGACGAGCCCCAGACCAACGCCCACAGCAACTTCAATGCCCATGGAGATAGCATCGCCGATTCCGCGTTGGTCGTTATCGGGCATCGAGCCACCTTCACGATCGTCGATCAAAGACTCATTCTAGAACCTGCCTTGCAGGGCATTCCAGTACAGCGATCTGAGCGTATTCAACGCTGGTTACAACGTCAAGAAAGCCAAGGGATTACTTCCCTGCCGGCGCGGTCGACGGCGTTTGATCGGTTTCCGCGTAAATCCTGCCGTTTCGGGACTTTACGACCAGACGATTCACCCCGGGGTACAGGAATTGGTCCACCCGTTTGGCACTCCTGGGCGAAACCGCCAGCAAGTCAGAGAAATCAAGGTACTTCCCATCATAGATGCGCAGCCATGCCGAACTGCCCGGACCGAATGTGCCTTTGATCGTTGGGGTATAGGCAGTCTTGCCGGGCGGGACCAGCGTGCCATTGATACGCTCCTCTGTTCCAGGCGACTGAATGGCGACCTGCTCGGGCGAACGCCAGCCCGACTCGGCGGGCGGACCTTCCTTCGTCAGCCAGATGGTGACAGGCCCGGCCGTTTCATTCCGCACCGTGATGTTGAACGAGTACTCTTTGGTGGAGGAACAGCCCACCGAGAGCATGGCGCCAATCAGCCATAGGATCGTCGCGACGTATTTCATATCAGACCCCTTCGCATTGCCTTGTTGCCAAGGTGTTCGAACTACATCTCGAAATCCATCGCCTTGAGCCAGGCCCGGGCAATAACACCGCAGCCCACCTGGTTCGTGTGGATGCGATCCCAGGCAAAGCGCGCCGAATGCCGATGCTGCAGCACTTCATCGAAGGCCGCTTGAATATCAACAAAGACACAGTCATTGCGCATGGCGATCTTCTTGCATACGGCCGAATACTTGTCCATCATCGCCCGGAACGGCTCATCTTTCATGCCTTCGACCACAAATGGCGTCATCAGGGTGATGCCACTGACCATCTGGCGAGTCTGGCCCACGAGCATCTTGAGATTGTTCTCGAACTCATCAATGTACACATGCGTGTTGGGCATGTACGGCATGTCGAACTGACGCCAGACATCGTTGATGCCAATCATCAGGCTGAGCCAATCAGGTTTAAGATCGATCACATCGCGCTGCCAGCGGCCGACAAGATCACGGCTGGTATTGCCACTGATGCCGACATTGACCACGTGCAGGTTCAATTCGGGGTAGCGGGCATTCAGGAATGCATCGATCAGATTCACGTACCCGCGCCCCATGGGGTCAAAAATGCCCTCGGCAATCGGCTGCGCCCTCCCGGCATCCGTGATGGAGTCTCCCTGAAAGACCAGCTTCATATTCCGCGTCAACTTCATGACGAGGCATTATGCGGGCGGAAGCGGCGATTGCCAAGGTGAGCAAGCACATCCAAATGCATCTTGGCAAAACGCGCCCGGTACAGTACCTTCTGCCATCCCGGAAACCTATTGCTGGTTTCTCACGGGGCCGTAGCTCAATTGGGAGAGCACTGCCTTTGCAAGGCAGGGGTTGCCAGTTCGATCCTGGTCGGCTCCACTTGTGTTGGCCTGCGCTCTTTTGCGCCACCTCATCGGCGCCCGTGCCATTTCAAGCAACTGCACATTCATAGCATTTTGTCCGTTCACGGACCTTGCGCCCATCGGCTATGTTAGTATTCGCGAGCGCACACCTGAGTTCGCTTGTGGCGCACTCAGGTATCCGGCGCGGTGTGGCCGCCTTCCGTACTGGCTCGCCAGCGATGGGGAAGAAAAGTTGATGCGCGGATCGTCCATTGTTGCCCATGCTGCTGGCCGTGTGCTTGGCCAGCCCACCAGGCGAATCCTGCCCGCCTTTGCGGCCGTCGCCCTCATCAGCATCTTCAGCACGCTCCTGGTCTACTGGATGGGGCTGCGAGTTGCTTCCGCCAACCAGGCGCTCCTGCGGAATCAGGAAATCATCGCCGGCATGGAAGACCTGCTCTCAACTCTGAAAGATGCGCAGGTCGGCGAACGCGGATTTCTCCTTACCGGCGATGAGAAGTATCTTGATCCATATAATGCCGCCTTGGCGCGCATCGCAGCACATTTCGATCGGTTGTATCGCTGGTCACAGACGGGGGATGTCGATACGAATCTGGCCAAGTCGGTCACTCACCTAACCATGGACACCCTCGATGCACTCAAAGAAGCCATTGCGGTACGCCGACGCGATGGCTTGAAGGGCGCGATGGCCAGCGTGCAATCCAATCTGGGCGAGCGCGCCATGAATGACCTGCGTAATCAGGTCAAGATGATGGAGGATCAGGAGAAAGCGGATCTGGCCCAATCCATGGCGCAGCGGAATGCCGCCACGCGTGATCGCACCCTCGCCACAGCCATTTCGTCGGTGGTCACGCTGCTGTTCCTCGCATGGGCCCTGCGCCGAATCCAACAGGCAATTGCCGGCCTGCATAACGCTGCCCAGCGGCTCAAGAGCCACGTGGAGCACTCGCCAGTCGCCGTCATTGAGTTCGACACGGAGCTTCGCATCACTCGATGGACTGATGCGGCCCACCGCATTTTCGGTTGGACAGCCGACGAGGTCCTGGACCGATCCATGTGGGAGATACCCTGGATCTGCGAGGATGATCGAGCCAAAGTCGCCGGCGTCTCAGCACAATTGCTCGCCGGCGACCAACCATGCATTGTCAGCCCCAACCGCAATCGGCGCAAAGATGGCACGGTGATCTCGTGCGAGTGGTACAACTCCTCGCTGCGCGATGAACATGGAAAACTGGATTCCATCTTCTCTGTCGTGCTGGATGTGACCCCGCGCGTCAAAGCCCAGGAGGCCGCGCAGCAGGCCCGCATCGCCGCTGAAACTGCCAGCAAGGCCAAAGATCACTTCATTGCCGTGCTCAGCCACGAACTGCGCAACCCTCTGAACCCCGTGCTCGCCGCCGCCACGATGCTCCGCAGAGATCCGCGCTTTGACGCCCATGTCGTCGAGCAACTGGAGATCATCTGCCGCAACGCGGAACTGGAGGCTCGACTGATCGACGACCTGCTGGACATGACGCGCATCGAGCGCGGCAAGGTCGAACTCGAGCGCCGGCGTGTCAAGCTCTGCGCGGTCATCCGACGGGCCGCCGAAGTCTGTATGCCTGAGATTACGGCCAAGAGACTCGACTTCCGCATGGACCTGGGGCATACGACGTCGTGGGTGGAAGGTGATGCTGCCCGCCTGGAACAGGTGTTCTGGAACCTGATCAAGAACGCCGTGAAATTCACGCCCGCCGGCGGATGGGTCAATGTTCGCTGCCTCCACGACAAAGAGGGCCATGTGGTTGCCGAGGTCAGCGACAGCGGTAAAGGGATCGAAAGAGAAGATCTCGGCCGCATCTTTAATGCCTTCGAGCAGGCTGAACGCTCCATAACCCGGCAGTTTGGCGGCCTGGGGCTGGGGCTGACGATCAGCAAGACCATGGTGGAAATGCATGGCGGCAGCATCACCGTCCAGAGCGAGGGACATGGCAAGGGGTCAATCTTCACCGTACGGTTGCCCATGCTCCGGGCGCAGGCGAGAGATCCGGTGCTTCCTCCGATTACCACAGAGACATCCCCGCCCGCCGCTCTGGGATCGCTGCGAATTCTGCTGGTGGAAGATCATGCGGATACAGCCCGTATCATGCGGATACTCCTACAGTCGCAGGGGCACGTGGTGGAAACCGCGGATACCGTGGCGGCTGCCTTGAGACTGGCCGATGAACAAGCCTTCGATCTGTTGCTGAGCGATCTGGGTCTGCCCGACGGCACCGGTCTGGACCTCATGCGGGCACTGCGGGCCCGCAGTTCGACGTTGCCGGGCATCGCCCTCAGCGGCTATGGGCAGGAAAAGGATGTGCAGCAGGCCCGCGATGCCGGCTTCACTGCCCACCTCACCAAGCCTGTCAGCCTCCCCCGGTTGGAAGCAGCTATTGCCAGGATTGCGGGCGAGGGCATTGATGCGGCAAGGGAAGCCCAGGCAGCCAACTCCGATCTTCTCACCCGGCGATAAACCAGATTATGCGGACAATCCTGGTGGTGCAAAGCCGGCATTTCCCAATCCGAGGCAATACTAATGCCGGTAATCGGATGGTATGCTATTCCCATCTGCAAGCGATGAAGTCGCTGATGGCGTGTGCGGGCACATGTCCGACGTGGTCAGCGGCCGCGCTGTGGCGCGCAAGGAGATTTGTTGATGCCCGGACCATCCGTTTCCGCACGCGGCAGCACGTGGCGTTTGACCGCATTGCGGTATTCATTCCCGGTGGCGACGGTTGCCCTCGCGGCCGCGTTCCAATGGCGGCTGGTCCAGGACTTTGGTCCCCTGCCGGCATTTGTAATGCTCTATCCTGCGGTGCTGCTGGTGGCAAGCGTGGCCGGCGGCGGCCCGGGCATCCTTGCAGTCGTGCTGTCTGCGGCAGTCGGCGCCTACTTCTTTCTGCCCCCTTACGGTTCATTTGCGCTGCGTTCGGCGGGTGAGGTCATCGCGCTTAGCATCTTCACCGGCACCACGCTGTGTCTGTGCATGCTGGCCGAGCGTCTGCGCCGGGCACGCTGGGCTCGGGCGGTCGCCGAAGAACGCGAGTTGCTGGCGGTGACACTAGCGAGCATCGGCGATGCCGTGATGGTCACCGATAGGCAGGGACAGGTGAGCTTCCTCAACGCGGAAGCCGAGCGGCTGACCGGATGGAAACTGACCGAGGCCCAGGGCCAGCCGCTGCCGTCAGTCTTCAGGATTATCAACGAAGAGAGCCGACAGCCGGTTGAGAACCCGGCAGACAAGGTATTACGCCAGGGAACGGTGGTGGGTTTGGCCAACCACACTGCCCTGATCGCCAGGGATGGCCGGGAGACTCCCATCGACGATAGCGGCGCGCCGGTCCACGGCAGCGATGGGACGGTGCGCGGGGTGGTGCTGGTATTCCGCGATGTCACCCAGCGGCGTGCGGCAGAGGTGGAGCGAAATCGGCTTGCCGAACAGCGCCAGCTTGCCTTGGATGCGGCTCGCCTGGGGTGGTGGCACTATGACCCGGCCACGAAGATCGCTACCTATGACCGCCGCTACACCGAGATACTCGGCGTCAGCGGCAGCCAGCGCCCCAACGAAGAGATTCTCGCCCGCCTGCACTCCGACGATCTTCCGGGCGTGTGGGCGAAGGTGGTGGCCGCGCTGGATCCCGCCAATCCCACTCCGTACGCCGCCGAGTACCGAATCAACCACCCCGATGGCTCAGTACGATGGATTGAAGCGTTTGGCGTGGCAGCGTTTGCAGGTGAAGGCGATGCCCGTCGCGCCACCAGCTTCGTTGGCACAGTCGCCGACATCACGGAACGGAAACACGCCGCTGAGATGTTGGCGCAGGCGGCGGCCGATACCGCAAGACAGAAGCAACTGCTGGCGGTGACGCTGGAGAGCATTGGCGACGGCGTGATCGTCACGGATGCCCAAGGCTGCATAACCTTCCTCAACAGTGAAGCCGAGCGTCTGACGGGATGGAACGGGGACGACGCTCAGGGCCAGCCGCTGCCCGCGGTGTTCAAGATCATCAACGAACAGAGCCGCGAGGCGGTGGAGAACCCGGTAGACAAAGTTTTGCGTCTGGGAACGGTGGTGGGGTTGGCAAATCACACGCTTCTGATTGCCAGGGACGGCCGGGAGACCCCCATCGATGATAGCGGCGCGCCCATTCGCGAGGCCGACGGAACCGTGCGCGGAGTGGTGCTCGTGTTCCGGAATTCCTGGGAGCGCAAGCGTGCGGAACTCGAACGCGATGCTGCAATCGAGTTCCTGCACCTGGTGAACACAAGCACCAGTGTGGCCGATCTGGTCAAGGCGTCTATCCGCTTCTTCCGCAAGGAATCCGGCTGTGAAGCCGTTGGCATCCGCCTCCGCCAGGGCGACGATTTCCCATACTACGAAGCTCGCGGTTTCCCCGAGGAATTCATTCGGCTGGAGAACTCGCTGTGTGTGCGTTGTGAGAACGGTGAGATTGAACGCGACAGCGATGGCAACCCCGTCATGACATGCATGTGTGGCAATGTCATCTGCGGCCGCTTTGACCGCGCCAAGCCGTTCTTCACGGAACACGGCAGCTTCTGGTCCAACGATACAACGCGGTTACTGGCCACAACCACTGATGCCGACCGTCAGGCGCGCACCCGCAACCGCTGCAATGGCGAAGGGTACGAGTCGGTCGCGCTGATTGCTCTGCGCGCCGGCGAACAGCGGCTGGGGCTGCTCCAGTTCAATGACCGGCGCAAGAACATGTTTACGCCGGAGCTTATCGCCCTGTGGGAACGGCTTTCAGGCTACCTGGCCGTCGCCCTGGCACAGGCCATGGCCGAGGCGGCACTGCGCGAGAGCGAACAGCGCTATCGCAGTCTGTTTGAGTCGATGGACGAAGGATTTGCCCTCTGCGAAATGGTCTACGATGCTGCGGGCAATGCCGTCGACTTCCGCTACCTGAGTGTCAATCCCGCCTTCGAGAAACTCACCGGCCTTCCGGACCATGTGGTCCTTGGCAAGCGGGCCTCGGTAGCCATCCCCGGCATCGAACCTTACTGGATCGAGCGCTATGCGGAAGTTGTACGCACCGGCCGCGCTGGGCGGTTCGCCAATGAGGTGGCAGCGCTCGGGCGGCATTTTGAGGTCTATGCCTATTGTCCGGCGCCCGGGCGTTTCGCCGCGGTCTTCATGGATGTAACCGAGCGCAAGCGGGGCGAACAAGAACTCATCGCCGCCAGACAGAACGCCGAGCAAGCCAGGGCTGTCGCCGAGGCCGCCAGTAAAGCCAAAGACCACTTCCTGGCCGTCCTCTCACACGAGCTGCGCAACCCGCTGAACCCCGTGCTGGCGACTGCGTCGATGCTGCGCACGGACTCCCGCTTTGACGCTGACACCCACGAGCAACTGGAGGTGATCTGCCGCAATGCGGAACTGGAGGCCCGGCTGATCGACGATCTCTTGGATGTAACGCGCATCGAGCGGGGTAAGGTCGAACTGGACCGCCGGCATGCGGAGCTGTGCGCCATCATCCGCCGTGCCGCGGAGGTCTGCATGTCCGACATCGAGGCGCGGAAGTTGAATTTCGTCATGGATCTCGCGGCCGCTCCATGCTGGGTACACGCTGACGCGGCGCGCCTGCAGCAGGTGTTCTGGAACCTGATCAAGAATGCAGTCAAGTTCACCGCTATTGGCGGATCGGTCGGCATAAAAGTGCGGCTGGATGAGCAGGAGATGCCCGCGCCATCCGGTTCGCTATTTGCCCATCGCCCTTCCTCCTTCGCGGTGATCGATGTCAACGACGACGGCAAAGGTATTGAGCCCGACGCCCTTGGCCGAATCTTCAATGCCTTCGAGCAGCCCGAACGCGCCCTGAACCGCCAGTTCGGCGGGCTGGGACTGGGGCTGGCCATCAGCAAATCACTGGTCGAAATGCACGGTGGCTCGATCCAGGCCCAAAGCGAAGGGGCAGGCAAGGGAGCGACATTCACGGTGCGGTTGCCTCTGCTGGCGGCCGACGCCGCGGCGCCTGTGGCGTCCCCGGTATCGGTAGCGCCGCGGGCAAAGGCCTTGCCCCGACCGCTGCGAATTCTTCTGGTGGAGGATCACGCGGACACTGCGCGCATCATGCGTCGGCTCCTGTCGGCCGAGGGTCACAAGGTCCAGCTCGCCGTGGACGTGGCATCGGCACTGCGGTTGGCCGACGAACAGGCCTTTGATCTGCTGCTGAGCGACCTGGGTCTTCCTGATGGCAGCGGGCTGGATGTCATGCGGACGTTGCGGGCCAAGGGCAGCACTCTGCGGGGCATCGCCGTGAGCGGTTACGGACAAGAGGCAGACACGCAGGCAAGCCGCGAAGCCGGCTTCATCGCCCACCTGGTCAAGCCGGTGAATCTCCCGAGATTGAAAGAAGAGATCGCCAAGGCAGTTGCCGGTGGCCATTGAACATGCCCCTGCTCATCACCGCTTCTCTTGCCAGTGCACAGGCAACCAATTCATGACGGTGATTGCTGGCGGAGATGTCGCTCGATGCACTTGGTCAACTCGCTGGTGACCACCGGTTTGGCCAGGTATACCATCGGGCCGCTAACCTTCTCGTGGCCACCGGTTTCCTCGATCGAGATCGCGGCTGTCAGAAATACGATAGGGATATCTTTGAGCACGGGATCATCTCTCAGTTCGCTCGCGACATCGCCCCCGTCCATCTCGGGCATCATCACATCGAGCAGGATCAGATCCGGCCGAAAGTCGCGCGCGGCAGTCAACGTATCGCGAGCCTTGTTCTCGGTCCGCACTTCGTACTCGCCGGCCCCCTCGAGGTTCATCATGATCCCTCGCGTGATCCCCAATTCATCGTCTACGACCAGAATTCGCTTCGCCGCCATGGCTATCCTTTCGTTCTATAGTTGAACGTCAGAACAAACCGCGCCCCACCTTCCGGACAGTTGCCGACCGCGATGGAACCCCCGTGAATTGTCACGAGCCGCTGCACAATTGAAAGGCCCAATCCCGTCTCTTCGCCCGGCCCTTTGGTGGTGAAGAAGGGCTCGAACAGGCTGGCAATGTGCTCCTGTGGGACTCCCGGGCCCGTATCCTCGACCTCGACGAAAACGCGCCCCGCCCCGCCTGCTGTCCCGCCGCCCGGAGCTTCAGACGTCGCATCGGCCTCCGCGCGGCTGCGTACTGTAAGCGTGCCGCCGCCCGACATGGCCTGCACGGCATTTGTGAAGAGATTCAGAAACACATGCTGCATCCGCCGCTGGTCGAGTAAGAGCGGCGGCAGACTCACCTGCAGTTTCCGGACCACGCTCACATTGTGCTTGATCAGTTGATGCCGCATCAACTCAAGCGAGCTCTCAATAATGCTGTTGACGTCTTCGTTGACAAGCTGCAGCGGACGTGGTTTGGAGTAGTCCATCAGAAGATTGATGATGCCGCTGGCCCGTTGCACAGCATCCTTCATATCCTTGAGCAGTTCCACCTCATCATGCCGCGTCGAGCCGCGTTCAAATAGGTAGTCTGCCCCAAGGCTCAGTGTCATGAGGGGGTTCTTCACCTCATGGGCAATGCCCGCAGCCATCCTCCCGATAGATTCCATTTTCGCCGCCTCAATAAGCTGCAACTGGGTATGCTGCAGTTCGGCATGCGACTTTCGCAGGTCGTCAAGAGATTCCTGCAATTGCTGACGGATCACTCTCAAATCCGCGTTGGTCTGCGTAAGCTGGTCCTCCACCCGGCATCGGCCTTCAATCTCGTTCCGCAGCTTCCCGGTGCGCTGCAGCACCGTCGCTTCGAGGTTCGCGTGCGTCCACTTGAGTATATCCAGGAGTGTCACGACGACCGCGAACCACAACCCCATGATCAGAGCATTCCATAGCGGTGTCAGCGGATGGTGATAGTGCGGCCGCCTCACCAGATCCGCCGCCAGCCACACCACCGTGCTGAACGCCGCAACAGATGCGCCTGCTGCACGCCCGGCAAACCATGTGCTCAACGACACCGGCAGGAGGTAAAACAGCGACACGGACACCTCGTAGCCGGTAATCACGTCAATGATGCCCACAACCACGACCAACTGAAAACTGGCCGCCGTGATCCATGCCTTGGACCAACTGCCCAGGAATGCCATCATGTCATTCCATCGGCTCTGTGGCTGGTCTGCGCTGTGGCTCGCTGCGCCATCGGGATCATCGGTCGGCATTTCTATTCCTGCCGTTTGGGACATCCGCTACCTCGCCAACACCAATTGACGACAAGCCCCAATGAAGTTCCGCGCCAGTTGTCTGTCGTATCACCTGACACCAGGTGAATAAGTATACGCAGGATGCTGCATGCGTTTTCTCCTAAGCAATCCAGACACCGCCGAGGGACTTTGCCCCCACGGTCGCTGTGGCCCAGCACAATATGCCAGAGGGCGCTTACACGGTTGCCTCTTAACCGTATAATCCCCACGTCCATGAACGACTTTTCCCAATATGTCGAGCTGCTCGGCCGAAATGCCCGCAAGGCTGCCTTCCATCTCGCGCGACTGGATGGGGCGACCAAGGTGGCCGTGCTCCTCCGCATCGCCAAAGCCATCCGCGAGGGCAAGTCGGCCCTCATTGAAGCAAACGCCAACGACCTGAAGGAGGCCAGTAAGGCTGGTCTCGCCCCGTCGTTAGTCGCCCGCCTCATTCTCAACGACAAACGCATCGCCGCCATGGCCGACGGCGTTGAGCAGATCGCCGCCCAGACCGATCCAGTCGGCCAGGTGATCGAAGGCTACGTCCGTCCCAACGGTCTGCGGATCACCAAGATGCGCGTGCCTCTGGGCGTCATCCTCTTCTTCTACGAAAGCCGGCCGAACGTCACCAGCGACGCCGCCGCCCTCTGCCTCAAGAGCGGCAACGCCATCATTCTTCGCGGCGGCAAAGAAGCCTTCCACTCCAATCAGGCCATCGTCGCCATCATCAAAACCGCCCTGCGAGATGCCGGCGTCGATGAAAACGCGGTACAGTTCATCCAGACCACCGACCGCAATCTCATCCCCCTCATCCTCAAGCAGGACAAATACATCGATCTGGTTATTCCCCGCGGCGGCGAATCGCTGATCCGCGCCATCGTCAAGGACTCAACCATTCCAGTGCTCAAGCACTACACCGGCAACTGCCATATCTATATCGACGCTGCGACCGCCGGCATGGATGAGCAGATCCGCAATATCTGCGTCAATGCCAAGACCAATTATCCCGGCGGCGCCGTCTGCAATGCCGTCGAGCACCTGCTTTTCCATAAGGATGTCGCCACCCGCCTGATTCCCCAGGTCTGCGCTGACCTGGCCAAAGCTGGCGTCGAAGTCCGTGGCGATGCCCACACGCGCAAACTCTATCCGTCCGCCCAGCCCACTTCCGCCGCCGACTGGGATACCGAGTACCTCGCCCTCACCATCAGCATCAAGGTCGTCGATTCGCTCGACGAAGCCGTCGCCCATATCAATGAGCATGGCTCGCACCATACCGATGCGATCCTCACCAGCGATCTGCGGGCAGCCGAGCAGTTCACCCGCGATGTCGATTCCGGGAGCGTGATGGTCAACACGAGCACCCGCTTCGCCGATGGCGGCGAATACGGCCTGGGCGCTGAGATCGGCATCTCCACCGATAAACTTCACGCCCGCGGTCCCATGGGCGCCACCGACCTGACTACCAGCAAATGGATCGTCACCGGCAATGGCCAGTGCAGGTAGCCCAAAAACAGAAGCGGTCGAGCCCCCGGTGGCTCGCCCGCTTCCAATCTGTCGTTACAGGCTCACAGCAGCTCGCGCTCGCCGCGTCAGCGCGAGCAGACCTACTGCCGCAGCCATGCCGAGGATCGCAGGCTCTGGCACCCACGCGCGGATAAACCGGCCATCTTGCACGGTCACGACGTCAAGGTCGTTAATCGTGAACTGCGGCGTACCGGAAACCGAGTTCGCCGCCATCAGCGTATACAGCCCAAATGGCAGGCCCGGCTCAACCGCAACGTCCATCTTCGCGCCCGGCAGGAACTGCAGCGTGCCGAAGACATCCACCAGATCGCCGACCTCGAAGTTGTAGTGTGCGCCATCACTGACCGTCAGGCCATCCACCGTCAATACGCCCGGGCTATTGCCCGGCGAAAGGATGCTCGTCCCTTCGAGCGTCACCGTGGAATGGATCGCGCCGCTGCCCTGGAGAATTCCACCGATCGTCACGGATGGCGCCGTCACCGTGCCATTGGCCTCGAACACCGAGCCGGCCGCGCTGGTCACGGGACCAGTGGCCACCAGCGTCTTCCCCGGCTCAACATGGAACACGCCCTGATCATCCAAGGTATCTACGCTTACATTGCAGGCATCGGTAATGAACGTGCCGTAGACTGTTACCGCCGACCCGCTAACCGTCCCGGTGGACTGCAGCGTGTTGTACGGATCAACCGTGATCGTACCGGCGCCCGAGATTGTCCCGGTAGTGAGAGTCCGGCCCGTGCCGGCGGTGCCTCCGGTGGCTCGGACGGATCCAGAGTTTGCCACCGTACCAATCGTGCCATAGCCACTCAAACTACCCTTGTTCGTGAACGTGCCGGCACTAAGTGTGCCGCCGTTCATCGTAACGGTCGAGCCTGTATCGCTAAGGACCGTGCCGCTGGCAGAGAGCGTGTTGTACTGGTCCACCACGATCGCGCCGGTACTGGTGATAGCAGTAGCAGAGAGCGTCTGGGGCGTGCTGGATGTGCCGCCCGTGGCCTTAATCGTTCCCGCATTCGTCAAGGATGCGACATTGAGCGTCCCATAGCCGCCCAACGTGTGGCCGCCGTTATTGGCAATGGCGGTGACGGTGGTGGCGCCAGTCCCGTTCAGACTCTGCCCCGCCAGCGTCAGACTGCCCGTACCGGAAAACGTGAACGTGCCGCTGGCACTCGCCAGCTTCATCGTGCCATAGCTGGGGTAGTTGAATGCAGTGCTGTTGTTGGTCACCGTACCGGTCAGAATCAGGTTCGCCGTGTAGGTGCTGTCGCTCACAGCCGAGAAGTTGCTGCCCAGCGTGACACCGGTAAAGCTCAGCCAATGCGAGGAAAGCACGCCGTTGTAGTAAGCGCTGCCCGTCGTTGATCGTGCCTGCCAGGCACCATCCAGCGTCCCACCACTGATCGTCGTAAACGGCACGTAGACGACCGTGTTTACGTCATTGGCCCGGATGATGGCGCCACTGTTGTTGGTGAGTGTGCGGAGCGTTCCGTAGCTGTCTCCCGTGGCAGTGAAGTTCGCGCCATTCGCAAACTCCAGAGTGCCACCATTTGTCCAGTTGGACTGCCCTGTGGCCAGAGTCAGCCGGGAGTTTGTCCCGGTAAGGGTAATTGTGCCATTGAGCGCCGTACGGGCATTGTTCCCATTCACAAGAAGGGTCTTGCCACTGCCGTCCAGCGTCAACTGCGTGCCAGGGTCCATGCTCAGCCCGGCCACCGTCGCGTCGGCAGACAGAACCGGGTACACGGTGGGCACCGGGAGGCTCGGTATGATCACGAAATCGAACGGAGCGCTGTTAACCGGAATGCGCTGTGGTAGGTTCCCATCCCAGTTTGCCGCAGTGCCCCAGGCGCTGGTACCGCCGTTCCACGTCTCATCTGCCGCCAGAACCGACGATGCTACCGCCGCGGCCGCCACGAAAACAAGCCTGCTGCATAAGCGCATCGCGCCCGCCGATCTCTATTGGGGAGACACCCTCCAGTACAGCCAGGCGCCTCCAATTACCCACATAGCCAGACTCAACCACAAACAGGATAAGCACATGGCGGTAACGATGCAATAGTTGGTGAGATCGATGTCCGAATAACGTTGAGGCCATGGTGCGGAAGCATTGTTGTAACCCATTCTGAAGCATGCGATGGATCCCCGGCATAGAAAGGAGGCTGGCGACGCAGATGAAAGTGAACGTGAAGGTTGACGGGCGTTTGGTCAAGACGCATGTGCAACAGGAGAACGGGACGTTGGAGCAGATGGAAGAGACGATCCATGCCATCCAGCAAGCGGGTGGCTGGGGATGCTCTTCAGCCCAGCGTTGCGGCGGTGTCTGGTCCGCGCCCCCCATTTCGGAAGCGGGCGGCGAGCGGCGGCACGGGGCTACCAGGAGCGAACGCTGATCGGCCTGGATGGGCCAATCACCATCCGGCGGGCACGGTTCCAATGTAGCAAGACGGGGAAGATGCTGGTGCCGTTGCATGGACTATTGGATCTTCCCGGGGCGAAGTGACGGTGAGCCCGGCGCGGCGGGCGTTGCGGCTGAGCACCTGCATGAGTTTCGCGGAGTTGCGGGACGAACTGGTGCCGCAGCATGATGATGCACGGCTCTCCTACCTGTATTCGCCTGCCCAATTCGCCTTGTCGTCTGTCATGCAGACTGCTCACCCCGGCTATGCATGGCGTCCGTATGTACATTCCGTTAAACAGCTTACAGATGGACAAACTTCAGAAGTAGCAGGTCCAGCCTATTGACTTCGTCCCTCGCATATCGGATTCTATATACGGCTATTCCATGGCGGGCACCTGAGGCGGCATTTACCCCGGCTCTCCTCCTGCCTTGACGCTCCGCCAGAGCAAAACCTCGGTGTGTATGGGCCACGGCCGTGCACCGACGGGGACGGAGTCCGCCCGGATCGCGCCTGACCATGTTCCCCCTCCGCCCTGCTTGTTTCCCCTTGGGGTATCGCCATCCTCCGCATGCGTACCGCTCATGCGGATCCTGAAAACCGTCGGAATATGGCAAGAGCAGGCTTGACATGGCGGACTCAGCGGTTGATACTGACAGAATGTTGGGGCAGCGCGGTGCCCTGTTTAGCATGAGCCAACCAGAATCGGCCTGTATGGCGCCGGGCTGGCGGCCTTTCGCGAGGTGAATATGATCGGCAAGTCTTTGGCTATGG
>CAIQIQ010000164.1 GCA_903871935.1 uncultured Phycisphaerales bacterium | reverse complement strand
GGAGGCCTCGGCGGTGTTCATCACCAGGATGCCCTTGAGGGTGGCGACTTCGCAGTCGATGTTGTCGACACCGACGCCGGCACGGGCGATGGCCTTGAGATTGCCGGGGTTTGCCAGGACTTTCTTGGTGACTTTGGCGCCCGAGCGCACGATGAGGGCATCGTAGGCGCCGACCTCGGCTGCCAGTTCATCCTCTTTGAGGCCGACTTTGACGGTAAAGTCCACACCGCTGCTTTTAAGCAGTTCCAGTCCTTCATCGGCCAGCTTGTCGGCGACGAGTACGCGCATGGTAGTCTCCTGGTTTCTATCGATCAGAGGCAATGTACGGGGCGGTGGGTTTAGCGGCAAGCAAAAGCTAGTCAGGGCGACCTTGTCGAGGACTTGTCACGACGGGGCTGGGTAAGGGCGATGAGGGAGGCGAGGCCACGGGAAATGCCGACTAGTTCGCGTAACTGCTCGATGACCCGCACTTCGGGGAGTTCCTCTGGGCGCTGGCGCGCGTAGCGGTTGATCCAAACCGGAGCCATTCCGGCTCGCGAAGCGCCAATGACATCGATCTCCCACGAGTCGCCGACGAAGATGCAGTCGGCGGGTGTGCAGTTGAGGACGCGGCAGGCGAGATCGAAGATACGCCGGTCGGGCTTCGGAAAGCCTGCCTGTTCGCTGATGATGATGCAGTCGAAGTGCGAACGGATCCCCAGGTGGTCGATCTTCTCCTGCTGCTGAATCGTGTTCCCGTTGGTAACGATGCCCTTGCGGAACCCAACGAGGGCGTCGAGCGTTGCATGGGTATCGGCGAATGGGCACCAGCCTTCCTTGAAGAGACGATCGAAGGCTGTGATGCTTTGGGCAACGGTCTGATCGGGCATGTCGGGGTTAGCGAAGGCATCGCGGACGCGGTGGAATCGCTGCTCCTCGAAGGTCATCTGGCCGCTCGCGTACATGGAATGGTATCTGGGGATGGCCGCCTTCCACGCGGAGTAGAATTCCTCACGCTCCCGCCGAATGTGTTCGCGACAGGCATCATAGAGGCGCGGCATGTAGTACTGCTTGGCCGCCAGATCATCCAGCAGCGTATCGTCGAGGTCGAAAAGGATTACAGGGGTACCCCGTTCCACGGTTCCCATAGCATTGTCAGCAGTCAAAACCAGACTCAAGTCGCGTTTCCACTATGTGAAGGCTCGGAGCAGATGTCAACCGCCGCGTTTGTATGAAGGTGAAATGAATGGCGTTGCGCATTGCTCGCGTTGCCTAGAATGACCCACAGATCGCCCCAAAACCTTTGAGCCTTCTGGAGATGGGATGGAATACGAGATCAGGACAGAGCGCGCGGCAGCGATGCAGTTTGCGGCGGTGCGTGACCGGGCAACATTCGCGGACCTTTCGGAGAAGATCCTGCGGCATGTGGGAACGGTGATCCAGAGCCTTCGCGCAGCGGACATTCCCTTTGGCCGGTGCATCGTCCTGTACGGGGATCACGAGGACAAGACGCCGGCGGGCTTTGCCATCGCCGTGGGGTGGGAAGTGGATGTGCCGTTCACCGATGCGAGTGCCGGGATATCGACCATCCAGACACCGGCGGGAGAGGTCGCCAGCACGGTGCATATCGGCCCGTATAGCGATCTGCACAAGGCGCACGCCGCGATCCACCGGTGGTGCGAGCAGCAGGGATTGCGGAGGATGGTCGCGAACTGGGAAGTGTACGACCATCAGCGCGAAGGCCGGCCGGTACGGACGGATGTGTACTATCTGCTGGGCTAGTTCGGCAGCCACTTGTCGATCATGCCGATGAACATGTCGTCGGCCTGGGTCATCCAGGTGAGGTCTTCGCGCTGACTGGCGAGATGGAAATACCGGTCGGGAACGTATGAGGGGGGATAGGAGGTGAAGCGGGTTTCGCCGTAGACGTCTACCAGGTCGGACCAGACTTTGCGGTGATTCTCGATGGCGGCTTTGACGCTTGCGATTCCGGCGTCGCGCTGGGCCTTGTCGGCGGTGTCGCACTGCTTGAGGGCCAGGAGGATGCGCGGGGCGGTGCTCTGAAGGTTGTAGAGGGCGAGGGAGAGCTTCCAGTAGTAACGGTTTTTATGGGAAGCGTTCTGCAGGTCGGCGAGGCGGCCGGAGAGTTTCTGGTAGTTGTCGGACTCGACCTGGGCCTTATCCAGACGCTGCTTGTACTTCTGAGTCCAGGCGCCGGGGTCCTTGGCATCGGGCAGTTCGATCAGCTTGGTGGTGTAGTCGAACTGGCGTTTCTCCTGGCCTTCCAGCGGCGGCAGCCAGTGCTCTAGGCGCACGAGGCTCTGCAGGCCGTTCTCATCGGCCATCATGTCGCCTTTGCGGAAGTAGGCCTGGTACCACAGGGCGCTGCCGCTATAGAGCTGGGCGTTGAAGTCGAGATAGTCGGGGATGGCGATCCCGAATTCCTTCTGGAGCCAGGCCTGGTCGAACTGCTCCAGCGAACGGCCGGTGGGTGACCAGCTATACTCGGCGGCGGTGATGAAGCCGCGCCAGTAGTTTTCCATATGCGGGCTCTTGTCATCCCAGGCAGTGCAGAGCATGCCGTAGATGCCCTTCTCGGCGGCGAGTTGGATGAAGCTGCGGATGACGGAACTGCCCGCGCCGCGATCACCGTTGCCGTTGCCGCGCACATCCGCCTGGAAGAGCATCCCGCCGTGGGAGTTGGTGGCGGTGGCGACCATGGCCTTGAGCGAGTGCTTCTGGTACCAGTCCAGGGCCTTGATGTTGCCGGGCTGTCTGGCCATGGAGTAGTTCCAGCGCATGTAGACGCAGTTCTTGGGGAAGTCGGCAAGCAGTTGATCAAGAAGCGGCTCGCCCTTGGCCCAGGATTCTTCAGCCTGCTGGGCAGTCACCTTGCTGTCGTAAGTGCTGCGGTAGACGTTGGCGAAGTGCAGGGGCATGTCATCCCAGAAAATGGGGATTCGGTTGTGTTCGGCGGCGAATTCGCAGACGCGCTTGAGCCAGTAGAGATTCAAGCTGAGCTTGCCCTGCTTGTCGGCGGTGGGTTTGCAGCGGGGACAGAAGCCGATGTTGCGGACTTCATCGCCGCCGACGTGGAGGTATTTGGAGCCGGGGGTGGCGTCGATGGCATCACGGTAGAGATCGAATTGCACCTGGTAGGTGCCTTCATGCAACGGGCAGAACTGCCAACTGCTGTAGCCAATCTCGCGCAGGCCGGCATAGGCCTGGTGCTTGAGGATGAAGGTGGCGTGGCCGAGGCCCTGGACGAGGGGATCGATCTCGATGTTGCGCTCGCGGGCGTAGCGAATGAGGGCGGCCATCTCGTCGATGCTGATGGACTGGGGGGCCCCTACCAGCGGCTGGCGCATGTAGCGCAGCTTGTCCTCGAATTCGAAGATGACGGCATTGATCTTGTAGCGGGCGAGGCGATCAATGCTCTGGTAGTAGTAGCTCATGTGATCGAGATGGTGCTTCACATCGAAGTGGACCGCGCGATAGGAGAGCACGGGATAGTCGGTGATCTTGCATGCAGGGATGGGCTTCTGGTAGTCGCGGGCATCCTCTAAGAGCTGCTGGAGGGTCTGGCAGCCATAAAAGAGGCCGGCCTGGGCTTTGGCCATGATCTGGACGCTCTCGGGCGCGAGGGTCATGACGTAGCCTTCATCTGAAGGCATGGAGGCGAGGGAGGGATCGAGGATGAGAATGAGGGTGCCGTTGCCGGCCGTGGATCCGATGTTCAGTTGGGAGAGAAGGTCGCCGGTAAGCGGTAGAGTGGCCCCGCCTTTGAGGATGACCTGCTTTAGGGCGCCGGAAGAAAGGCCCGGACCTTCAAGCAGAACGACATCCTTGGGTTGTGGGATAACGGCAAAGGGAGAAGGCAGATTGTCAGCCATGGCGAATGCTCCGTAGATGGAAACCGAGAGAAGATATGCGACCAGGAACGATAACAGTTGAGTTTTCATTGGTCGTCCGATGCTGCTATGTACCGCTGTCTAAATGTCGACGGTTTTTCCGGTACGCACGGACTGATCGGCCGCCAGCACGATCTGCAGGCTGCTGACGCCGCTGTCCATGTGCTCGGAGAGATCCAAGTCCTCGCGAATCGCCTTCAGGAGATAGCGTTGTTCGCGGCGGAGGATCTCATCGTGATCTGGTTCATCGGTGCAGTCCACCGTTTCATCGGTCCGCTGGAAGCGGCCATCGGGACCGAGAGTGGCGTGGTGAAGCAAGAGCATTTCGGCTTTGCCGTGGGACTTTAGATCCGCGGAATTGCCTCGGGCAGCGCCGGTGGAGCTTACGATGCTCACAGCGCCCTTGGGGCCGATGACATCCTTCACGAAGAAGGCGGTTTCGCTCATCATCGGACCCCAGCCGGCTTCGTACCAGCCAACCGAGCCATCGTCGAAGCGGACCTGAAGTTGGCCGTAGTTGTACATGTCGGGGGCAATGTCGTCGGCCAGTCGGGCACCGATGGCCGAGACGCTGACAGGTTTTGCGCCGGTCATCTGGCACATGATGTCCACATAATGCACGCCGCAATCGACGATGGGCGAACAGGACTCCAGCAGTCGCTTGGCGCCCAGCCAGTGATCGCCCTGGGTTTGCTGGTTGAGGTTCATGCGCATGACCAGAGGCCTGCCCAGCGTGCGGGCGATTTCAACGAACTTGATCCAGGATGGATGGTGGCGGCAGCCGTAGCCGATCACCACCTTGCGATGGGCCTTGCGGGCGGCGGCGACGATGTTGGTTGCGCCCTGGACCGTGGTGGCCATGGGCTTTTCGAGGAAGATGTGGGCGCCGGCCTGCAATGCGGCGACGGCGTACTTCTCGTGCGAATTGGGCAAGGTGGTAATGCAGACGACATCCGGCCAGATGGCGCTCATGGCGGCATCGAAGTCGGCGTAGGTTTTCACGCCACCCAGCGCTTTGCTTAGCGCCTGGCTGCGGGCCGGGTCGATGTCCACGAGGCCTGCGAGGTCGTAATCCTTGATCGCCTGATAGGCCTGGGCGTGACAACTTCCCATGCGGCCACAACCGACCAATAGCACTTTGAGTCGATCATTCATATAGATAGAAGTCCTGCTATGTGCAATGTGGGCGGCCGATCAGTGAGTATCGGATGGTCCGCGCCAGACACTTCCGCCAAACGTGGTTACGTAGACGATGGAATCATCCTTGGGATCGAAGGTTACGCGCTGGGCGTTGCGGAAGGGCAAGCCGGCCATCGGGGCGAAGGTCTTGCCGTTGTCCTTGCTAAGCCACAGTCCGCCGTTGGGGGCGCCCTCGCACAGGGTCATATAGATCCAACCCGGCTTCTTCGGGTTCAGGTAGGCGCCGAAAGTTTCGGGGCCCTCTTTGCCGATGCGGGTCCAGGTGGCTCCGGCATCGGTGCTGCGCCACAGGCCGCCCTGGTCTTTGCCGGGCGTGTCGCAGGCGCCGACGTAGATCGTATTGGGATTGGCGTCATCGACCGTGAAATCTTTGGGCCAGAGCCACTGCTGCGTGGTGTTCACCTTCTGCCAGCTCTGGGCGGCATCCTTGGAGCGATAGAGTCCCACGCCATCGGGGGAGAAAGTGCCATTGACGCGCAAGCCGGTGATCATGGCATAGAGCGTGCCATCGGGAGTGCGCTCGATGCGGTGGACGCGCATATTCGTTTGCGAGCCAAGACCGCTGCTGGCCTTGGTCCAGTTCTTGCCATCATCGGTGCTCTTGAAGACGCCTTGGGCAAAGATCGAGCAGTACAGGGTTCTGTTACCGGCGGGGCTGGTCGGGTCCATCACAACGCTGGTGCATGCCTTTTCGGGCAGGCCCTGGTTGCTGACTTTCCAGGAAGCGCCGTAGTCGGTGCTGACACACACGCCGCCGGGGCCGTTGGCATTGTGCCGACCCAGAACGATGTTGCCGTTGGGGATGTCGTGTACGTTGGAGAAAGCGCCCCAGATCTTGCCGGGGACCAGCGGATCAAACGCCAAGGCAAAGGTCGTGTTGTGCCACGGCGCACGGGTATCGACATCCCACCAGATCCAGGTCTTGCCGGCGTCGAGTGAGCGGGCGAAGCCGATGTCGGTGTAGCAGATGTAATGGCGATTGGAGTCGTTGGGATCGATGTAGTAGTTCCAAGTGGAGGTCACCACCAGCCCGGTGCCTTCCCAGGCGATCGGGGCGTTGGCGTCGCCGGCGGATGCCTTGCGGGTGTGGGCGGGCTTCCAGCTTGTGCCGCCATTGTCAGTCATGAAGCAGTAGCTGTTGTCGGTGGTCATCAACTGGTTGGGGTCGCTGGCGGCCACGGCCATGCCGAGGCATGGTTCCTGCAGGAACTGCTTGTTGCCGACAACGGAGTAGAAGTCGTCGATGTTGGGAGCGGGCTTGTAGCGCGGGTCGGCGTAGAAGGTGGGTTTCCAACTCTTGCCGGCATCTTCGCTGCGGTAGATGGTGGCATTGTGCGGCGGCTGAACTCCGGTGTTGGTGTTGAAGGCCCAGACGATATTGGGGTTGGCGTTGGCGGCGGCCATGCAGGTGTATTGCGCGGTCTGGCCCATCGACCACTCGTCGGCCGCCTTCAGGTCGCGGTTAATCCCCTCGCCCATGGCCGATTCCCAGCTCTCACCGCGATCGGTGGAGCGGAAGATGCCGCCGGCGAGTTTATCGCCCTGGGCCTTGGTCGGCAGCGAGGCGTATAGCACGACCTGTTTGCTGGTGGCGTTGCTGGCGCCGGCGAAGGCGATCAGGTTCTTTCCAGGCAGGCCGGTGCTCTTGGGGGCCCAAGTCTTGCCGCCGTCATCGCTGCGAAAGATGCCGGCATCGGTAGCAGCGAAGACGATACGCGCCTGCGCCGGGCTGGTTTGGTCAAAATGGAAAGAGAGGTAGCGGCCGGAAGTTCCGGTGCCCTTTGTCCATGTTGTGCCGCCATCATTCGACACCCACACACCTTCCTGGGTGCCGCAGATCATCCGGTTGGGCTGGCCTTGATCGATGGCGATCTCGCCCATCGCGCCGCGGGGCGAGTTGGGGATGGCGGTCCAATGTTCGCCCTGATCACGGCTGATCTTGATCACGCCATCGCTGGCGAAGATGACATTCTGATCGGTCGGGTGGAAGGCGGGCTTGCAGCGGGTATTGGTGTGGAGTTGGCTCCAGTGGATCATCTGCCAGTTGGCGCCGCCGTCACGGCTGACATAGGCGGCGGACATGTCGCAGTTGAGCATGCGGAGCTTGGGATTGGCGGGGCTGATGGCGGGGGTGAACATGGCGCCGCCGCCGGACATGCCGATGGATTGCCAACCTGAGGCCGCGGGCGAATTGTTGGGGACCTCGGCGGCCTTTGATGCCTGCGTCCAGAGCAGGGCGCTGGAGATCATTACACAGGATGCGAACACGATGCCAATGCTCATGCGGTTGCACATACGCCAGGTCTCCTCTTAGTAGTATCAGTCTCGCGCGGGCGGGGGAGTCTCCGGGTTAGGGATACTCTGACGCACGGCTCCGTTTGGGCCGCTATTGCGGCATGCCTTCGGCTTTCTGCTGTGCCGAGCCTGTGGGTTTGTACCAGGTGTCGGCCGTGTCCAGCAGTTTGAAATACGGTTTCAGGCGGGCGTAATCGTGGCCCCAAGTGGTGTACATGAAGCCGAGTATGCCTTTTTGCCCGCTGGAGAATTGCAGCCAGCGGGTGATGTTCTGCTTCATGCCGGCATCGGTCTTCGTGTCGTAGTAGCCGCAGAGCACCTGCTGCTGGCCGCGGTCGGCGAAGAACTTGATGTCGTCGGAGTTCTGGGCGGCCCAAATCATGATGGTCGTGTCGGTGGGCAGGCCTTTATCGGCGCCGTTCCAGTAGTCGTGGACGAGGTAGTAATAGCGCTTGCCCTGGCCGGGGCCATAGGCGTTCTCGAAGGGGGAGAACATGTCGGACCAGGTGTAGATGGTGGCCTGGGGGGCATGCTTCTTGAGGAGGTCGTAGCCCTTCTTGACGTGCTCGGCGAGGATTTCGCCGGGGGTCATGGGCTTGCCGCTGGGGGTGGGCTCCCAACCGCAGATGCGGATCTCGTCATAGTTCATGAAATAGCCGGGGGCGCCCCAGACTTTGACGCAGTTGGCGGCGTCGCGTTCCATCAGGTCGAAGACCTTGGGGTCTTCCATGGAGATCTCATCCTGGTCGCCGTAGATGCGGTAGGCGTGGAAATAGCTCAGGAGCAGCTTCTGGCCATTCTTGATGCTCGAGTTGTCGGTCAACTCCATGGCCGGGCCGAGCAGCTTGGGGGCGGCTCCGGGTGTCGGCTGGTCGGTCCAATCGGGGGCCGTCATCAGGTTGGGGTCGTGGAAGGGCTTATAGTCCTTGCCTTCGGCATAGACGGTTTTGCCATCTTCGCTGGTGACCACCAGAGGGGTGAGTTCGCGGCGGACCATGTTCATGGCGCCGATGGGCTCGATCTTGATGTCGGCACATGGCGCCATGATCTGCAGACGCATCACGCCATCGTCGAGTTCGAGGGTGTTGAAAGTGGTCTGGGCGATGAACTTGTTGCCTTCCTTGTAGCTGATCGGATGGGTGCGGGTGACCCAACGCTTCCAGCCATCGGACTTCTTGCAGGTGGAAATGCGGAGCATTTCGTCGGCGTCGCCCTTGTACTGGCCCTTGGTCAGGGTGAAACGGATGCTGTAATGGGTGTATGGCCGGGCTTTGAGCTCGACATCGATGTTGCCGTCTTCGTTGGGCTTGACGGCCGAGCAATCGATCGCGAGAGATGGGTCGACCTGGGCGGTCTTTCCGGCCACGACGAAGGGAACTTGCTTGACCGGCAGGCCGGCGGCGAGATTGGGATCAGCACCGAGATAGCGGCCGGAATAGCCCAGAGAGTACACGCATGGGATGAGGGTCAGGTTCAACTCTTTGGCGGCGGCCTTGGCCTTGGCGACGCGAGCGAGATAAGCGGGGTTGTCCGGCGTGTTGTACCAGCCGCCTTCGGGCATGAGGATGTGCGTGCAGCCCACTTCCTTGGACTGTTTCAGGACATCGATGAACTTCGTCAGCCCCGCGTCATTGTTAAGACTGGCGCCCACGTAGTTCCATCGCTGCGGGTACTTTTCGGCCGCCTGGGCGGTGGAAATTGCCGCCAGCATCAGCATGGCAAGGGTCAGGATGCGCTTCATGTTTAGTACTCCGAGAGAAAGGGATGTTGGCCGAACAACACGCGAGTGAGTCTAACCATGTTGCAGGGTCGATCAAGGGAGGGGAGGAAGGAAGCCCGAATGGCGAAATCCGAATGACGAGGGTGAGAAGGATGAGGGCGGAAGGATGAAAAGGGAATCAGGGCCCGGCAATCGGGTAAAATCGCATGGATCGGGTGCGACAGCAGGTGCGCAGGTTCTTGGTGAGGATACCCCCTGTGCGCTATGTGCTGTCGAGGTAAGGAGTTAAGGTATAAGTGAGAGAGGAGATGCGCAGGTTCGAAAGACATAGTGATTAGTGATCATTCCGTAACGGGCAAGAGGAGCTATGGCCGAAGGTGCTTAGGTTCGTATGCGCTGTTGGCGGTGGTGTGTTAGTTAGATCGCTGACGGTGGGGAAGATGCTCAAGATCGCGTACGCATCTTGGGGGCAATGGCCGCCGGCCGGTCGCGGTAGACGTATTCACTTGTCAAAGATCCGGAGTTGGCGCGGAACCAGACAAGCGCGCTCCTCTATAATAAGGGTGGGTTTGGAGGGGGTCGGTTTTGGAAGGTGAGGAATGACAGGGACTTAGGAGCGGCCCAGAAACTTTCACGATTTTGGGTAAGATGGGAAACATAGGTAATGCGGCTGGGCATCCAAACAGAGGTTCGGCTCATGACCCCTTAGCCACACACCCCTGATCCGCCGCTCGTGTTTCGGCGGTAATATTGATTGCAGTGGCGTCGAGGATGCCTTGCAGGAGAACACCTGCGATGCGTACGAACATGGATCAGAGCGTTGTTGAGCAATACCAGCGCGACGGCTTCGTCCACGTGCCGGGGTTCCTGTCGGGCGATGAGCTGACGGAGCTCAAGTCGGCCGTGCAGGACGCAGTCGCCGCGATGGGCAGGCGCAAAGTGGCCGGCTCGGAGTTGAACTGGGAATCCGGCGACAGTTACTATGACCGCGTCTTCACCCAGCGGCTGAACCTCTGGCGGATCAGCCCGACCGTGAAGCAATACATGCTCAGCCCCGAACTGGGCAAACTGCTCTGCCGCATGAGCGGCACCAGGGGCATGCGCTGCTGGCATGACCAGGCCCTGATCAAGCAGCCGTTTGCCAACCCCACGGCCTGGCACCTGGACAACCCCTACTGGTCGTTCCATTCGCAGCAGTCCATCTCGATCTGGATCGCGATGGAGGATGCCACGTTCCACAACGGCTGCATGTGGTTCATCCCGGGCACGCACAAACTGGCGCGGTTCGACAACGTCGGGATCGGCCAGAACATGGGCGACCTGTTCGGGCTCTATCCCGAGATGGCGAAGATCGACTCGGTGCCCGTGCCGATGAAGGCGGGCGACTGCTCGTTCCACAACGGTTTGACCGCCCACGGCGCCGGGGCAAACATGACGCGCGGCACGCGCATGGCGATGACCTGCGCGTATATGCCCGAAGGCGCAACGTTCAACGGGAATCCGAATATCCTTCCCCCGAGCTATCTGAAGACGCTGAAGAAGGGAGATGTGCTGGAGAATGATGAGTGGAATCCCCTTCTGTACTCAGAGGTTGCCATAAACAGGTGATATTACACAAGATTTGAATCACGTTCTGTTCTTCCCCCAAAACATGACCTCACGCAGAGCACGCGGAGACCGCAGAGAAAGACCGATGCTTCCACTTCCCCGGAGAGGACTATGCCATCACGCGGCGGCTCCCTGTTCGCTGGTTTGGACTGAGTCTGTTGGAGCGGTATGATCGGCCGCATTGAAGGGAGGCTCGTCCATGTCCTGGATGATCGGCGTTGTAGCGTTGGTTCTTTGCCTGGCGCAATATGGCGCTGCCCAAGCCGCAACCGGCGAGGCTGCCCCCGCACCCGCGCGGGCATCGCTTCGGTCGGCATATGAAGAGCTGGCCAAGGCACTCGGCAAGAATGATGCGACCAGGCTGGAAGCCCTGATTGCCGACGATTTTATGCTTATCGACTTCGAGGGAAAGACGTCTACTAAAAAGTCGCTTCTCGATGCAGTTCGTGAAGGAATCATCACGTTGCAGAAGCTGGAGACAAAGGGTCCACGGTACCTTGAATTCACAGGGGGCGGCATGGTGCAGGGCGCAGTGGTTGTGGAAATGGGATATGGCCAGGGGGCGCAGAGGCAGGTTGGCGGGCTGTTTGCCGTCACTTGCGTGTTCGCATTGCGCGAGAACGCATGGATGCTGGCAGGCGCCCAGATGACACGAATTCCGCCGAAGCAAACGCCCTAGAGTTTCGTTGGGTGCCCTGCCTCCTTGGCCACTCCGCCTCAAGACGCCGAGACCGCGGAGAATGCCGCCAACCAGAACACCGGGCGGATTTGCAGCAGCGGAAGCTATCGGAGTGTCTTTTCGCCGTGTGCAAAGTGCCTCAGCGCCTCTTCATTGAGCCTGACTCCCAATCCAGGCTGGTCGCCCAGAATGACCTCGCCATCCCGTATTGGCAGCGACGCGGCGATCAGGCTTTGCGGCATTCCATGGTCAAATACACCCCCTAATTCACCGCACGGGCCGCCGGGCGTGACCACCGCAGTCAGGTGTTGATAGGCGGCCGGTCCCATGGCGCAGTATCCCGTGCCACCGATGATCACTGGAACGCCAAAGGATTGCGCCAACTGGGCATGTTGCCTGGCGCGGGAAAGACTGCCCGGCTGTACTGGATGAATGCCCACCACATCCGCAGCGGCATTTTGCAGCACGGCCGCCAGATCGCTGGTTCGCCGGGAGAGCATATCAACCATGATCCGCGTAGTCCCCGCGCAGCCATCCTTCAACGTGCGGTAATCCGAGACTCCGCCGGCAAGGGGATCTTCAAAGATATCCAGGCCGGCTTCACCGAGCTTGTCGGCCGCATGCCGGGCATCGGCGAAGGTCTTGTAGCCGCAGTTGGCATCTCCCTGAAGCATCAGCCCCGGCGGAGCGCAGCGGCGTATGGCTTTGACTCTGGCCAGATCCTCTTGAAAGTCGCCGACCAGTTTTGTTTTCAGGTATTTCCGGAAGCCTTGGGCGAAGAAGCTCTGGGCTTTTACCTGTGCTTCATCGGCATTGACAGGGAAAATGCACGGCATCAGAGGCACCTGGCGCTGGGCGCTGCCACCGAGAAGAGTATGCAGCGGCAGGCCCGAGAGTTGTCCGACCAAATCGTGTAAAGCCATTGAAATCGCTTCGCACAAGAAGCGATCCGCTTCCGTGTCCACATGAGGAAGCAGTGAATCCAGACCACGGGCATCCTGGCCGATCAGAGGGGCTAAGATCCGATCCACGGCGGGAGTGTAAACCACCGGGGTCTCTCCCTGGCCTTGTGTATCACCAGCGTAGAGGCGGACAATCAGGAACGGGAAACTATCCACCCTGCCATAGCTAAACAGAAGATTCACCGGCATCTGTCCCCAATGGATGTCAATTCGGTCAATGACGTAAGAACTGGCAGCGGCGCTATGACGAGCTTTCATGATCTGCAGAGTATAATGCGAAACTGAGCAGGCGAATCAATCAGTGGTTGTAACGCTCAAGTGTCTTGCTTGCGCTCCGCCCATGCGGCCGAAGACGGCCGCGGCACCGCAGCGGGAGACCGCTGCGCCATGTCAGCGCGCTCGCCTTGGATGTTGTCTGGGCGAATTGGCGCCTGACAGCGAAACCCACGGGCTTACGCCCGCGGCTCCTTGAGCGATTGCGACCACGGTGCGGGTGGTTACACTATTTGTCTATGCACAGCTACACCATTCGACGTGCGACATCGGCTCCGGCGGATCTTTTGAATTTCGAGTCATCCTTCTGGGAAGCGGCGGAGATTCTGAAGGTCGATCATTATTACCCCCAAAGCAGCAGCCATCACCCCAATGTGCGGGCAAAGGTGCTGCATGATGAGCAGAACCTGTACGTTGTCTTTGATGTGCAGGACCGGTACGTCCGCGTGGTGGCCAAGGGGTATCAGTCGATGGTGTGCAAAGATGCCTGCGTGGAGTTCTTTGTCCGGCCTAAGGCTGACAAGGGATACCTGAACTTCGAAAACAGCGGCGGCGGGGCGCAGCTCTGCTATTACATCGAGGATTCGCAGCGCGCTCCTGATGGGTTTAAGAAGTTCACCAAGCTTCCAAATGAATGGATGGAGCAAACGAAGATTCTGCATTCGCTGCCATCGCGCGTCGAGCCGGAAATGACTGACCCGACGCACTGGCGGTTAGCACTAACTATTCCCCGCACGGTGCTGGAAGCGTATGTCGGGCCGACCGGGAAATGGGCGGGGCAGACCTGGCGGGCCAATTTCTTCAAGTGCGCTGATGAGAGCTCGCACCCGCATTGGGCGAGCTGGTCGCCGGTCGAGGGCAAACTGGATTTCCATCAACCACAGTATTTCGGCCAGATTGTGCTGGCTTGAATCGCATCGCACGGGTTCGGGACCGGGCTTATCGTCAACGTGCGGCAGGAGTGTGCCGCACTACTGGCGGATTGCCCTGGCCTAAAACTTGCGAAAGTGTTCAACATCGGCGTTCCGGCGTAATACTCTAGAAGTGTCGGCCACGTCGCCGGCATGTAATTTGGAATACTTAAGTAACCGGATCGCCGCATATGTGGACACTGATTGTTGATGCCATTGCACAGAGCACCTGGGTTGAGCAGGGAATCCTGTTGCTCCTGGTCGCTTTTTCCATCGTCTCGTGGGGATTGATCCTCATGAAAATCCGGGCCCTGCGCACAGCACGGCGGCGGAATGAGGCGTTCCTGAGTGTGTTTAACCAGCACGAAACGATCCGCGTCGGGCTGCGGCCGGATCTTGATGCCGCAAAGGCGCAATTCGGCCCGATGGAGGCCGTCTATGAGGCGGCGGTAGCCACGCTCGCCCGCGACAGCCGCCTGGCACCCGAGAAGCTGCACGAAAAGGTCATGCTCAACATGCAGCACGCGTCGAAGGAAGAGATGGCGATGCTTCGCTGGGGTTCGGGATTCCTGGCCTCGGTGGGCAGTTCATCGCCATTCATCGGCCTGCTGGGCACGGTGCTGGGGATCATGGGCACGTTCCATGTGCTGGGCAAGCAGAAGACGGCGACACTCAATGTGGTTGGCCCTTCCATCTCGGCCGCCCTGATTGCCACAGCGGCCGGCCTGTTCGTCGCCATCCCATCGGTGATGGCCTACAACTGGGTGCTTGCCCGCGTCGAGGCCATCGACGAAGAAACGGGAATGTTTATCGAGCGGATGGACTTCCTCACCCGCACGCGCGAACCCAGCGGCGACTCTTCCGGCAACGGTGAAGTCGCCACAACCGAGGCCGTGGCGGCCGTTCGGGGGGTTTGAAATGGGCATGGGAGCAGGACCAGGCGGCGGCAAGAAACGCCCCATGTCAGATATCAACGTCACCCCCATGGTGGACGTCATGTTGGTGCTCCTGGTGATCTTCGTCATCACAGCGCCGGTGATCAAACAGATCGACGGCCTGCAGGTGAATCTCCCCCAGGGCCTGCCGGGGGCGCCACCGGAGACCATCATCACCGAAGATGCTCGGACGCTCGTGATTAATCCGGAAGGGTATGTCATCCGCCCGGGGTCAACGACTGTCGAGGACCACTACCCCAGCATGGCTTTGCTCATTGAAGATTTGAAACTGTACAAGGAAGAGAGCGCCAAAGCCCAGAAGGCGCCCGTGGTCGTCATTGCCGGCGACCGGGAAGCCAAATGGGAACGGGTGATGCAGGTCTGGAACGCGGTGAAGAGCGCTGGTATCACTCAAGTCAGCTTTCAGACGGATACGGGCCCATCGACCGCCGAGCCCTAAGCCCTGTCTGAGTCCTGGCAGCCCGTCGGAGATGCAGGAGCGAACTGATTATGACGCAAAAGACCACCTCGACGTCGCCCCTATCCAGTTCGCGCCGCAATCGCATCCTGCGGCGAATGCTCCAGATATTCATTGTCCTGTCACTGCTGCTGCACCTGGTCATGGTGGGGTTGTGGATTCTGCCCGATCGCATCGCCGAGGCGCGCAAGGTCGCCGCCCAGGAACGCGTCCGCCGCGAAGCCATCACCCGTCGCGAAAACCAGAAGCGCGCGGAGCAGGAAGCTCGACAGATGCAGAAGGAGAAGGCGGTCGAGATCACCCGCGCGCAGGCGGTGGATGACCTCAAATTCGCGTTCAACAACCTCGTCGGCCAGCAGATGAAGACCGATGCGGCCGATGACCTCTGGCGGCAGATTCTCGAATCCATCCAGGGCGATGTGGAAAACTATGCCCAGGCGGCCGGCGATGCGGCCATCACGGACCAACAGGTGCTTTTGAAGGCCCAGGAGATGCAGGCGCAGATGATGGGAGAGCTTCTGGCTCGCCTTAGAGGCATATCCGCCAGGCATCTCGCCGACGTGTTCGTCAAGCAGGTCGAAGAGGATGTTGTCCCCAAGATTGCGGATTACTACCGCAAGCAACTCGACGCCAGGATCGCCCAGCCGCTGAGCGCGGAGGGTAGCAGAATTGCTCAGGAGGAGATCAACGCCATCCGCACGGCCCGCACGCAGGCCGGTGAGTCGTTGACCCGCGCCGAGCGCGAAGTCACGGGAGTGGTCGCTGAATTGAACGGCGCCAAGAAACGGCTGGATGCCGCGATCAAGCAAAGCGCCGCCGGCAAGAACCCCACGACTGTCCCGGCCGCCACGGTTGCCCAGGAGCGAAATGCCGTCGATCGCGCCAACGCATCACTCAAGCAGGCCGAGGGCCAGTTGACGGATGCGATGGCAAAACGCGACCTGCTGGGCGGGCAGACCGTCCGCGGAATCCGCACCAGCGGGCAGGAAACTGGCGATGTGAAGACCGCCGTCGCGAGCGTCGGCCAGGCGATCGACAAGGCGGATGCCGTTGGAGCATCGCAGAGCGCTGGTGACGCTGCCGCGGCCGCGGCCAAACTCGCCGGGCAAATCCACGCGGTTAAGGATGGCATTGCCAAAGATGGTTTGGATCCAACGGTTGAGGTTCGTGCCGGCCTGCGCGATGCCCGCGATGGCACCATCAAGGGCGAACTCGACCGCGGATTCCGCGACAATTTTGAGAAGATGACCGCGTCGCGCCTGAGCAGCAAATTGACCGATGTATTCGCGACTGGCTTGGAGCAAGCCGGTGCTTCAGATGAGAAGATCGTCGCCGAGGTGAGATCGCGGATACAGGTGGCGCTGAACGATAAGGTCGGCAACGGCGTCGATGCCGGCGGTGTCGGCACTGATCGCCTGACCAAGACGGAGAAGCTGGATGATCTGCCGGCGGACGTCGTTGGCAGCGGCGTGGGCACGGGCAACGGCAAAGGTGGCAAAGGCAAAGGTGGCAATGGAACCGGCGATGGAACCGGAACTGGCGATGGCAAAGGCGATGATGGCATGGGAGGTGCTGGCGGCCGCTTGACCGCGGTAGCGCGCAATCTCGTCAAGGGGCAGATGGGCAATCTTGACGGCCAGGCAGGCGATGGGACTGGCGATGACGGCTCCGGGGGCGACGGCAAGGGTGGAACTGGCAAACACGGCAAAGGCAATGGTAAGGGTGGGGCGGGAGAGGGCGACGGCGGCGATGGCTCCGGCGATGGCTCCGGCGACGGGAGCGGCGGCGGAGGAGGAGGGCGGCGCGGCGTCGTGGCGGCCAAGACCGCTGACAAGGCCAAGGACATTTCTGGAAAGGCGATGGAAGGGATCGCGGGCGATGCCAGCGGAGACGCGGGCTTTGCCGGAGCGGCCGGCGGCGGGCGTGGACGCGCAGGAGGCAACGGCGCTGGTGGCGATGGCATCGACGCTGGTTTGCTCGATCGCGTGGCGCAGTTGCAGGATGGCCTGAAGAACGGCCGAATGAGTTTGCTCGATGGCGGCGGAGCGGGCCTGGGCGGAGGCAATGGCGCTGGGAGGCTTGGTGCGGGCGGTGGGGCGGGTGGCGGAATGGGCAGCATCAGCCGGCTGGCCCAGATTCGCCGCCAGGCGCTGGTCAACGGACAGATCGCCCAGACGCTCAACCGCAGTTACCGGATCGACGAAGGCGACTATGCGAAGCTTACGGCCGGCATCCACGAACGCGACCAGGATGCCGCTCGCGGGGCAGCGCTTCAGCGCACCGGCGCATCGGGGGAAGCCAAGCTGGCCGAAGCAGTCAAAGACATGCCATCGCCCAAGGTCGTACTGCTAGCCAAACCCCCTGAAGGTGAGTTGATCGGCAAACCACAGAATGCAGTCCCCTTCAAGCCCACTTTCACGAGCATCGCGTTTGCGGCGGCGCCGTTCCGCAACAAGCCAATCGTCATCGACGGGGACTTAAGCGAATGGAAAGACATTGCCGCCCTGCCGATGCAGCCGGCCAGCGAAGGCGCGAAAGATCCCAACCTTCGCAAGCCGCCGGAGAGCGTGAAGATCCAATGGGACAATTCCGCTCTCTACATCGCCTACGACGTCATCGACGTGGACAACAAGATCACCCAGGCGGTTGCCAGCAATTTCTGGAGCGGAGATGGCATCGAGTTCTGGCTCGACCCGCAGAACGTCAAGGCCAAGGAGCGCACCGCAGATACCCATCAGTTCTGGGCGTGGGCGATCGGCGCCAGCGGCGAACCGGGGAAAGTAGGCGGCGAAGCGTACTCGGACGACAAGCACACGACCTTCACCAGCTATGGCCCCGACCGGCTCCAGGTGGGAACGAAGAAGACGGCCGAAGGATGGACGATGGAACTGAAAATCCCGGCGGGCAACCTGCGCAACACGCAGTTAATACCCGGCCGCATCATGGGGATGAACTTCTCCATCTGCATGGGCACGAACCTGTATTACTACTGGGCGGGGAAGACCAACATCGCGACGGCCGTGCGGCCGGACACGTGGGGCGATATGCTGCTGGCCGGTTCCGATGGCCGCCTGGAGTGCATTGACAAGCTGGAGGCCGAAGGCGCTTCTCCTGGCTCTGCGAAGAACGTTCGGTCCCAGCGCATCGGCGAGCCCCTGAGGATCCGCGTCACCGATATGGACATGAACCTGTCCGATAGCCGCAAGGACCGCGTCTCGGTCACGGTGCTGAGCCGCCGCGGCGACCGGGAGGTGGTGGTGCTGGAGGAAACCGGCGAAAAGACCGGTATCTTCGAAGGCTCGATCGGCACAACGCTGGACATTGGCGACCCGGTTCCCGGGGTGCTGTCGCTGTTTGACGGCGAGAAGTTCTACGTGATCTACCTCGACCAGGCCCGCGGCAATGGCGCGAAAGATGTCGAGGTCAAGCTGACGCTGCCCACCGCGGCGGCGGTGACGGCCGTAGCGGCGAAGTAAACTTTTGGCGAACACCGGATTATCCCGTATCCGCGGGTATCTCGGGGCGGGGAGTCCGTCTGCGGTAGCAGGCTACAAGCCTGCTCCACGAAAAGGCCGCCGTCGTGACTCTGTCCGATTTTCCTAGCGTTTCTGGAAGTTTTCCAGGACAAAATCGATCTTCCGCTGTAGCACCGCGGCGGGCAGCACACCACCGTGGCCGTAGTCTGGCACCTGGTGATATTCCACTTTGAACCCGCGCTGGCGCAGAGCCCCCACCATCTTGTCCGAGTGCGGCTCTTTGTGCACGATGGCATCGTCATTTCCGTGCATGAAGAAATACGGGATATCGGGCATGGCCCCCACCTGGTGCAGGGGCGAATGCTCACGGAGGATCCGATCCCACGGCTCCGGGTATCCCCAGAATGCCATCTTCAGAGTGCGGGGCACTTCCGGCCGCTCGCTATAGGAGTAGAACAAGTCGCACGGCGCTGCGCTGGCGGAACAGGCGGCGGCCGGGTGCTTGCCATAGCGGCAGTACAACTGAACGGTGCAACCGCCCATGCTGTTGCCCACGGGGATCAGCGGAACCGAAGGAGCAAGCTTGAACTCGCGGTAGACGGCTTCCACGACCTGGTCCACCATCTGACGAGCCTGGCGGTTCATCCAACTCCACGGGCCGTAATACGGCAACACGACCAGGCCGCCGTTCATGGCCCACACATACTCCTCTAATTCCAGGGATTGGCGAAATTCGCAGTATCCCAATGCGTGCAGGCGCAGGACCACGGCCTTGATAGGACCGCGAACATAATCATCGCCGATATAAGCCACTTGCCGCAATTCCGTCAGGTTCATGGTGCTCCTTGCTTGTGCAACTTCGGCTTCTTTCTGAAGGGGGTAGTTCTAAACGGCACGCTGACGCACTGCAACGCTCGATCCCCTGTCGATTTTCGAGGTTGACACTGCGATGCGTTCTATCACAGAATTACCGGTTGGTTTGCGCTGAAGCCGGTGCGTGCCGGCCGAGCACTGGGGGATCCAGGTTGGCGAGCAGGGATGGAGGATGAACCATGTCCAGCTTAGTGGAATCGTTGGAATCGCGGCAGCTCCTTTCGGTTACCGTGGCAACACTTAGAGCGGACGCCCAGGCGTTTCGCGCGGACGCAAATGCCATTATCGCGGAATTCCGCAATGAGGTGACCAAACCGCTGAATGCCGACGTGAAAACGCTGAGGGCGGATCTCAAAGGGATTGGGATTGAGGCGGACAGGACAGTAGGCCTGCGTTTGCTGGCCGACCTGCGGGTGGGCAGCAAGTTATTTTCCAAAAGCAGCCATGCCCTGCTGGCGCTGGCCAACAAGGATGTGAACAAGATCGTGGCGGCCTACACCAAGCTGGCGCATAAACCGGGAAACACCGTCTTCCAGGCGAAGCTGGCGGCGGCGATCGACTCGCTACAGACGGATGTGTTGCCAGCGGTACAAAGAGTTTTGGACGCGGAATCCAGCCTCCAGTCGATTGCCACCGCGGACCTGAACGCCCTGGCGGCCAATCACCCCGGTGATGACAAGCTTCAAAACGACGTGCAGAGCACGATCAACGACTTGGCCAACGGTGTGGACGCGGTGCAAGCTGCGGTGAACGTGGCCCAGGCGCAGGCGTCTACGGTCATTGACGATGTGCAGTAAACCAAAGGAACGATGCCAAAGCCTCGCTCCACTGGAACCAAAAGCGCGCAGAGGGTGCGCGCCTCACGGCGGCATACCGCGGTCGCGAGATATCTTCTTCTGGGGCCCCGACGCCGTGCGGCCGCTGCCTCTTTGGTCGACCTTTCCTGCCCCCAATAGTTGTGCACGGACGGGCAGGCCTTTGGCTTAGAGCGTCCGAACGCGGTACAGTGCAGTAACTTGGCTGCGTGAATAGTCAACACGAGAAGGAGGCAGGTATGCGAAGTCTGATCTTGTGCATGCTGGTGACGTTGGCAATGGCTTGTTCCATGACGGCGGCGGCCGGCGAAACGTGGCAGGTTACCGGCATGGGCGGCGCGGGCGGCATGTACACGCCCACGATCTCGCCATTTGACTCAAAGCTCATGTTCCTCTCCTGCGACATGAGCGGCACCTACCGCAGCACCGATGGCGGCAAGAACTGGGAGCTTATCCATTACAAGCAGATTCGCAGCACGCTGGGCAGACGGCCCGCCTTCGCGAAAGACATGGTATTCTGGGCCGAGGAAAGCAACCTCAAGGTCAGCAAAGACAACGGTCTGACGTGGATGCCTGTGTTCGCCGAAGGTTCCGCGCCGTGGAAAGAAGCGATCACATCCATCGCGACGGTGAACGCCGATCCGCTGCTTGTCGCCATCGGCACATCTGAAGGTGCGTGGGTTGGCGATGTAGGGGCCGATGGCAAGGCAGGCTCCAAGTGGAGCCCGTTGGCAAAGGGCAAGTGCGGCGGGATCGCGGCCGTCGGTGCGGATATCTTCGCGGCCGTGTCAGGGGGGGATGGGAAGACAGCCCAGGTTGTGCACTACAAGGCAGGCGAGGCTTCACCAGTTGTGACAGCGATGGGGCCGGCCGGCGCGAATGCCATCACGGCCCTGGCCGGCGGCCGGGCAAAGACAGTCGAGGGCACTGTGAGCCTTTACGCCACGGTGGATAACGTGGGTATTCTCAAGTCCGCAGACAACGGCAAGACCTGGTCGGCGGTCGCCAAGTGGGCGCAGCAGCGCGATGTGCTGGTTCCGCAGGGACAGACCGACGTCGCCTATGCCGCACACGAGGGCGAACACGAGGTCTGGCGGACCGCTGATGGCGGCAAGACCTGGCAGAGCATTTCCCGCATGACCGACAACAACAAGAATGTCGCCGTCGCCTGGACGCAGACCTATCTGCATTGGGACTATTCGATCAGCCACCTTGGCATTGGCATCGATCCGAATGATCCCAACGTCATCATGATGACCAGCGAAGGCGATTTCTACCGCTCCAACGACGGCGGCAAGAGCTGGTTCCAGTGCCAGAACGATGCGGTGGGCGTCAAGGCGGGCGATCCGGGGTTCCGCTTCAAATCAACCGGCCTCGAGGTAACCTCACTGTGGGGCTACTACTTCGACCCCAATGACGCCAATCGGCAGTACATCGCTTATACCGATATCGGGTTTGCGCGGAGTGTAGACAAGGGCGCAACGTGGATATCGGCGGTCGAGGGATGCCCCTGGTCCAATACCTTCTATGAGATCGCGTTCGACCCCTTCGTCAAAGGGCGCATCTACGCGGCATGCTCGGGCCGACATGACATTCCCCATTGGACGCATCTGGACGCCAACAAAAACCAGAAAGGCGGGGTCTGCGTCTCCGATAACTATGGCGACACCTGGAAGGCGCTTGCCAGAGGTCTGCCTGCCCTGCCGTGCACGAGCATCGCGGTCGATCCCAAGAGCGCGGCAGGCAAGGTTACGCTTTACACGACGCTCTATGAGGGCGGGCTCTACAAGTCCGTCGACGGCGGAGCCACGTGGGTGAAGAAGTCTGATGGATTGGGCAATGCCGGCAACCTTCACGCGATGCGCATCCGCATTCATCCCAAGACGGGCGATATCTACTGCATGATCACCGGCTTCCGCAAAGGGTCTGCGTTCCCGGTGCCGGGCGGATTGTGGGTGTCGAAAAACGGCGGCGATAGCTGGACCGACATCACCGCGTCGATCAAGTTCCCGCGGCCGACCGACTTCGCGGTGGATCCGAATGACGACAAAGTGATTTACGTCAACGCCAGCACGATTCCCGGCGCGGAGATCGGCGGCATCTATAAGACCAGCGACGGCGGGGCAGGCTGGAAACGGCTCATGACCGATGCGGACTTCGGCAAGTGGTCTTCACCCAGCTACTATGAAGGCTCAACAGTGAATCTGCATCCGGACGATGCCAACATCGTCTATGTCGGCACCGAGTCGCATGGACTGTGGTACAGCACGGATGCGGGCAAGACGTTCCTGCCGTATGAGAGCTTCCCGTTTGGGTCGCCGCAGAATGTGGCATTCGATCCGGCCGATCACAAGACCATGATCGTCACGACGTTTGGAGGCGGGGCCTTTAAGGGGCCGTATCTGCCGCAAAAGTAGCGGCACAGGACCAGCAGTTCACTGCGCGCCAGCAGCAGGTTGGCTGGCTGGCGAAAGGTGCAGTGTGCCGCCAAGTTCTTCGGATAAGGCGCGGGCCTGGGGTGTGTCGGTGAGGAAGCTCAGGTCGCCGGCGATGCAGAAGCCGTGGATTCCGGCCTGCTTGATGGTTTGCAGTTCCTCATGGATTCGCTGCGGAGACTTCCTGCTCTTGTCATCGTCGTACACGCCGATGAACGCCGTGCCGGTGACATAGTCGTGGTATTTCTTCTCAGTTTCTTTTATGAGCCCGCAGCGTTCAGATACCTTTTGCAGCGGCCAGTGCGGGATGAAGAACCAGGAGACCGTCTGTGCGGGATATTCCACTGCAAGGCGATTGCCGTAGATGGGCTCGGGTACAAAAGGCGGGTAGACATGGCACATGAGCTTGATCTTGGGATTCTCCGTCAGTGATACCGCGCGGATCTGGTCGTACACTGCCGTAATGCTTGTCAGCGAGAACTGTACGGCCGCCTGCTCGGGCGAGAGTTCCAGGTGCGCCTTGGCAAACGCCGCCCGCTGGGCCCGCGAATAGCTGCACTGACATCCCTGAAGATTCTTGTAGCCGATGAAGTCCAGCGCCAAGCCATCCGGTGAGTAGTTCCTGATGCATGCCTTGGCCATTTCTACGGCGAACTGCCTGACCTCCGGCCGGTCGATGCACAGCCACGGTCCGGCATAGACCACATCGTCGGGCGTGGAGGCGGTATTGAGCTTCGCCAGGTCATCATATTGCTGGAGACAGTCAACGGTCGGCGGGATGACGCCCTTCTCCAGGTGCCAACCCCATTCGCCATAGACGGGGTTGAGGACCCAATAGATCGCGACGCCGCCCTTGCGACAGGCCTGCACGATCCCCTGTTTGAACTCAGAAGTGCCGCCGCCAACGGCAAAGGCGTTGAAGCCGACCGATTTGATCATGCGGACCGCAGAATCGGCATCGGCCGCAGTGCGGTTGGGCACACCAAATGGCCAGGCGCATTTCCATTGCAGCGGACCAGCCTGGGCCGGCGGAGCAACCTGGGCTTTGGCGCTACGCGCGAGGAATCCCAGTGAGGCAACAACCATTAGGACGGCTGTGAGTTTTTGCAGCATTGTTTTTCTCCGTATGACGATTAGCTATGCAGCGCGTGGGCCAGTTCATCCGATGTGATGGTGTAAATGCCGATCATCTCGAAATAGGTGATGAACGATTTCATCAGTTCCTGGCTTTCGACCGTATCGAAGCGTTCAAACCCATTCGTACAGTCGCGCAGCAGAATGCAGTGATAACCGCGTTGCTTCATGGGCGTGGGCGCGTAATCGCGCAGCGTCATGCATCCGGGAGTGTGGAAGCCGACGTAGAGCAGATGGATGATCCCTCGCTTTGCGCACAGACGGTGCAGTTCCTCACCGTTGGCGACCACCGACTCATCGTTGATGGGCTTTACCAAAGGATGAAAGCTGGTTTCATGGAGCTCGACCCACGCCAGCTTTTGCCACTCCGGCTCATGGGGCGGCTGGTACGTTGGCCACTGGTCCGGAGGCGGCCAGACTGGGGAATTCGGATAGATGGGAGCGGGCTTTTCATCGCCCAGCAGGTTGACCCAGTTTTGGTCACGGCGCGCGATTTCGGGCGAAGGCGCGTGAATGAGCTGCAGCCCGGCTTCGCGACACGTCTTGATCAGCGGGACGATCTTGTCGAGCATCACCTTCTCATCCCGCTGCCACATGTCGTTGACGTTGTCTTTGTCCCAGCAATCGAGACAGACCAGGGCGGTCTGTGACAACGGCAGATTCTGAGGCACCGTGGCGTAGTTGAAGTTGGTGTGCAGACGCTCTACGCCCGGGTTGGTGAAACGACGGTAGTAGCGGGCATTGATGTCGATCGACTGGCGAGGCATGGCTGTCTCCCCTGGGGTCACTTCTCTCTCTGGATCTCGCGCCAAGTCAGGATGGCCGCCGTGAGGCCGCCGAGGACGAACAGCGGCAGATACGACTTCATGGCCAGATCAAGGCCCTTGGCATCAGGGGTGAACAGGGCCCCTGCCAGGATGGCACTGGCGACACCGATATCGCGCCAGAGGAAGATCACGGCCACGGCCGCCGGGCGCAGGGGCTGTGGTGTCAGGTCGCCGATGCGGGCCGTGACCATGGAGGGCACCACCTGAAACATCAGCCCTAACAGAAAGGACGCCACGGCCAGGACCGGCGCCTGCTTGGACACCAGGATGATCAGGCATGCGGCGATGCCCGCGGCGAAGCCGCCGGCGACATACCATCCCCGTCTGCCGCGGTCGGAGAGCACGCCGGCCACCAGTGGGCCCAGTGCCCCTGCCACATAAAAGAGGATGATCGTGAAACGGAAAGCTTCGTCGCCGAATTGGGCCCGACCGAAGCGGTTGAAGGTATTGAGGATGATGCCGTAGCCCGTGCCGGTAGCGAGAAGGTAGAAGGCGAAGGGCAGGTAGCGCCGATCGCTCAAGATGCGCCAGCCGTCCATGATGGTAACGCGGGCGGGCGATGCGCCGGACGTGACCAGGGTGAATGCCAGTAGCGCCCCGATGCCGCAGGCGCAGGTGCAGAAAGCCAGGCCGGTGCGAAAGCCGGTGTCGGGGCGAATTAGCCGGGCGAGGACGAGGATGCCGATGATGATGCCGCCTTGCAGAAAGAAGGCCTGGACACCCGCGGCATAGCCGTAACGGCCACCGGGCGCGGTGTTCAGGAGGTAGGCACTCGAGGAGGTCCACATCACCGCGGCTCCCATGCCCCAGATCAAGGCCGCGGCGGCCGTTGCCGCGGGATGCGGGAACAGCGAGACCATTGCGATATAGAGCGCGTAGGTGAACGCGCCCAGGCGGATTCCCAGGATCAGGCCGGTGTAGCCGGCGGCGTAACCGGCCCAGAAGCGCGTAGCGGCGAATGCGAAGTAGACGCTGGCGAACATGATGCTGGCGGTCTTCGCCGACACACCACAGCTTTGGAAATAGGGCGTCAGGTATGGCTGCGCCGCGCCTGCGCCCATGAACAGGAACATGAACGTGAGCGACATCAGGACCAGGTGACGGTTCACCCAGGGCCTACGGACAGAAGACTCAGCTTCGCTGGCGGCCGTCGCCGGCCGCCCGGGGGCAAGTGTTTTCACTGTTATGATCGCTACCTGACCGGGGCGTTGAATGCTTCGATCGCCTCTACCACTTGGGCCTTAACGCCATAAATATCGAGATTAGCCGGCTTCCTGCGATCTCCAACCTTGGGCTTGGCCAGTTCATCCAGCACGGCCTTGGCTTTTGCCTTGGCGGCATCGCTGCCGGCGCCGCTCTTGGCAAGGTTCCCAAGCATCTGGCAGAGGTAGAAATCCTCGGCGCCTTCGCGGGCGTTTTCGAACATGACGCTCGGATACACCTTGTCCTTACCGTAGCACACGGCCTGGAAATCGGGCTCGCGGGCGTCGAGATCGAAGAACTGGTATCCGCTCAGGATGCACATGTGCCATTCCAGACGGCTCTTAACACCCTTGGAGTACTCACTCCACTGGTACAGACCCCACGAATAGCGGTCCTTGCCCTGGTTATAGACATGCACTTCTTTGCCTAGCTTCACAGCCTCATCCATGACCGACTGGTCGTGAGAGTTCAGCGAGCTGGCGTCGAGCGTTCTGAAGATCTCCTGTTCCCAGTAGAGCATGTCATTCTTGTCCTTCGGCTGCCTGCTGAAGGTGGCACTGTAATAGCCAGTGGTGCGGATAGACTTGGGGAACTGCTTGCTGATTTTGGACATGATGGTCATGTACTCGACCTGCAACTTCGCGGATTCGGCCACTCGCGGCTCATCGCAGAGCTTGACCTGAATGAGTGGCCAGTTGGCTTTGCGGGCGTGTTCGTCGACGACGGCCCATGCTTTAGTCAGAGCCTGCTCATATGGCATGCCGGATTCGGCGGCGACTCTCTTGGCGGCCTGGCCGGCGACGTCACCATCGCTGGAGCCGGCGAGGCCCGGACCGCCGTAGCCGCTGAGCGGGCCAGTGAAACCGTTCTTCTGCGCCAGAGCGATGAACGCATCGGTGGCGGCAAAATCAATGATCGGGTTACCGTTCTTCCAGCCTTTGAGAGTAAAGCTCGGAGCGCCGCACACGTAATTCATGCCATGCTCGGAGAGCATCTGCATTGTCTGCTCCAGCACCGCCTGCTGCCGGTTGGCGGGAATTGCACCCGGAGGCATGATGCCGAAGAAGCCCATCTGGTAGTCGCTCTTGCGGTCCAGCTTGATGTTGTGCACGTTCAGCGTGAGGGGCACTCGCAGCACAGTCGCTTTGGCGGCATCTTCAACGATCAGCGTCAGCTTGGCATCGCCGGCTTTTGCCTTGTCGGTAATGTGGCAGTTGACGACCACTTCGCGGGTGATGTCCTTGGGCAGGTTGACGGAGGCCTGATCGCGAACGGTATGCGGCTGGATGGTATAGGCGATGGATCCGAAGCCGCGGCTGGTGTTGTACCAGATGACCTGGGTGCGGGCATCGATGCCCTCGGGTGAGCCTTCGATGCGCAGGCTGCACGTACCCAGATCCTTCAGCGGGCGGATGGCGACGCAGAGGGGCTCGTACTCGTTCATAACCGCCAGCCGCGACACTTGCAGAGTAGCCGGGGATGCGATCTTGTCGGAGGGAACGGATGTCGGCTTGATCGGCGTTTGCAGATCCACGGGCCAGGCGACCAGCCCGAGCTTCTGCCAATCCTCGCCGACCTGGAAGGCCTGGGCGGGCTTGTCCAGGGCAACGGCAGCGCTGCGGAACTCGGTTGCCATGGCGTCCATCTGCTGTTTGACCCAGGCAGTCGCGGTGTTGTCATCGGCGCGGCAGATCACGACGCCGGCGACGCGCGAGCCCAGCGGCCGGTCGGCCTCGAAGTTCAGGGCCAGGCCCTGGCTGCCGGCGGTGGCTTCGAAGACGGCGGGCTTGGCCAATTCCCCCGCCATGTATGTATCCCAGATGTCCACACCGATCGGTTCGACGTTCTCGAAGCGGGTCAGATAGTGCATGGCACCTTCGGGCCGTTTCTCCTGCCAGGCTGTTTTACCGTCGACGCTGATGATGCGCTGCGACTGCATGGCCTGCTGGCCATCCCAGTAGCCGGAGTTCTCATAGAAGACCGTGACGCGATACTGCCCCTGGGGCACGTTAACACGGAAGAACTGACCGCCGCATTCGATGCCGTCACGCAGCATGGCGGGGCCAAAGGTGGTGTCCCAGGCGCTGCCGGCGTAGAGGACGGCGTTGAAGCCAAAGCCCTTCTGGGCGTTGTAAACCGAGTTGCTGGACACCGGGGTCCAGCCGAGCATGACGGCCTGGTCCTCCGGTCCGAAGTCAAACGCCCACACACCTTGGGGCCGGTCGGCTTTGACCAGGCGAAGGTTGTCGACGACGACCTTGCCTTGAAGTCCTTTGGCGCCAAAGGTGATGTTCAGGACCACGATGCTGTCGGGGTCGATGTTGCGCTTGATGTCGTTGTTGCGGCTGCCGGCCTCGCCGCGGTACATGCCTTGGACGGGAATGGTCCAGGTGGTTTTGCCCGGGGCGAAGGTGGCCGACCCGTTGTGTCGGTTCCAATAGGTCATCTTCTGTTGCCAGGCCTTGTCGCCGATTAGGGTTCCGGCGGGCAGCGGAGCGCCGGTCTGGTTGGTGACATCCAGGATGAGGGCATCATAGCCGGACCAGTCAGAGGGGGGCTGCTTGACGGAGATATAGGACAGGTCGGACTTGGGATCGAGGGTGATCTCGAGAGCCTTGCTGCCATGGGTGACGCCCTCGGTGACCAATTTGGCGCCTGCGGCATGGACATCAACGGCCTGCAGATCGGCATCGGTTTCGAAATCATTAATGATGGTCGTCTTGGACTTATCCTGAGCGGAGGCTGAGGAAACCATTAACCCGGCCAGCAGAAACGCGGCAAACCATTTGAACTGCATTCTTCTCTCCTTTGAGAGGGCGAAGAGTATCCTAAACCAGCTTGTGCTGCCACTGATCAGACGACACGGGCGAGTCGTAAAGATTGGAGAAACACGCTCGGGATAGAAGTGATATCCGTTCTTCTCGCTGTCGGACTTGCCGCCGATCATCACCATGGCAAACCCGGTGCCGATCAACGCAAAGGCTCTCCACCAGATGACGCGCCGATCCTCAATCATCGGTCCAGTCAAGCCCAGGAACAGGATCAACGGAACGGGATGGGCAATCGGATGGCAAACCGCGCCGGGCATGGTGTATGCAGCGGTGACAACGTAAAGTGTGCGGGTATGCGAACAGGCATTCGAGCAGTATTGGTTCTGCTGGGAATATGCCTGAACATGGCGTTGGCGGCCGAGGAGCGGCCGCTGCTGCCGATTGTCGAGGTTGAGGAAGGCGTCTACACATACGAGGCGGCCGACAATGGGGCCGGGCCGCTTTGGTGCTACGGCGCAACCTGCCTGGTGCGGATCGGGGATGATGTGTTCGCCAGCGGACTGGAGACGATCAAGGGCCGGAAGCCGCTGAACAACTGCCGCTGGTTGCTTTACAAAAGAACTGAGCACGGATGGACGCTGCTTCAGGCCGACCCGCAGGGACGAACGCGCGAGCCGTGCCCCTTGGTTGGCTTTCCGGATGGGCGGGTGTTCCTGTCGGTAAACCCGACGCTCACCGCCCCGGACACTTACAGCGGACCAGCGCAGCCGCAGGTGCTGCAGTTCTCCGCCAAAGCGCCGATGACGCCGTTTGGCACGATGGTTCCTCCCTGGGATGGGAAGCCGGACTTCACCGAGCATTCCTACCGCAGTTTCGCGGCCGATGGTCCAAACCATGAATTGATATTGTTCAATGTCCTGGGGTATGACCTGTATCACTGGAGCCTGATGGACCGCGCGGGGCAGTGGTCAAAGCAGGAAAAGCTGGCGTTCCCGTTCGGCGCTGAGTACGCGAAGCCGGAGCCGATTCGCCTGTGCTACCCCGAGATCGCCCTGCGCAACCGTGCTGTGCACTTCCTGGGCATCAGCGACATCATGGAGCCGGTAAAGGCGTGGCACGACTACAAGGTGGCGCTGAACAACGGCCGGGAATGGGACTACGACTTCCGGCGGTTGTTCTATACGTGGACACCCGATATCACGACAACGCCCTTCGCGCCGTGGATCGAGGTCGCAAGCAGGGAGAAGACGGCCGGGCACATCACCAACCTCGATATCTGGTTGGATAAAGCGGGGCGCGCGCATCTGCTGTGGCTGGATCAGAGCATCGCAGATGCGCGGATGCGAGAGAAGTTCTTCCCCGGCGTGCCGTTGACGTATGCGCTGGAGCATGCCATTGTGGCCAAGGGGCAGATTGTGCAGCGGACGACGTTGGCCACAGGCGGCGAGGGACTCTCGAAGGAGATTCCAGGCTGGGCGCGGTTGCACGCAACACCGGATGGGCGACTGTTTGTCTTCTACTACTGCAGCGGGACCGACGCCAAGGGACGCCCCGTGGCCGAGAACCGGCTCATGGAGATCTACCCCGATGGCACCCATGGGCAGCCTGTATCGGTACCGTTGAAACAACCGTTCACGAATTTCATGACCGCCACGGAACGGGGCGGCTCGCCGCCGTCTGACACACTTGAGGTCTTGGGCGAGGCTACGGACCGCCCGGGAATCTCCTACGCACGCGTTGCCCTGATGAACGCAGCCCGTGCCGACTTTAGCGCAACCGTGAAACAAACAGCCGCAGGCTCGCGGATCAGCCTGGACGGGACCACCTCGCAGTCGGCGGCCGGCAAAGTGGTGGCTTGGAGCTGGCAGATTGGCGGCGAACTCGCCAGCGGCGCCAGAGTGGAGCGTGTGGTCGGCCGTGGCGGCCCGGTGAGCGTTGCCCTCACGGCGAAGGATGACCGGGGCAATACCCACCGGACGGAGCGAAAGATCTTTCTGCCGCCGGCTCCGTCCGACTTCGCTCTGAAGCAGTGGGGACTGGTGCTGCGAGTTGGGGCCCAGGATTTCACGAATGAGGGCGGAGGGACGGTCCAGGTCCGCAGTGGCGGCTCTGCTGCATCGGGCATCTCGCTGGCACAGTGGACCAACAAGGGGCACTGGCTCGAGTGGGAAGTTGACGTGCCGCAAGTGGATGACTATTTCCTCGTGGCGCGATATGCAGCGCCGGAGAATGCCAGGCGCGAGCTTACGCTCGATGGCAAGCCGCTGCCTGCGCTGCTGTGCGCCTCATCAGGGGGATACGGTTCTGGCCCCAGGGATGACTGGGCGGCCTCAGCGCTCGCGGATGACAGCGGGAAGCCCATGCCGATACGGCTTGCGCCTGGCACGCACATCCTGCGTCTTGAGAACCAGAACGGGACAAGCGTGAACCTGGACTACCTGGAGTTCATCGCGAAGTCGGCTCTCGCGCCGGCCGGAAAGACATTGACCGCGGGCGAGTTTGCGGGGCTGGTGCTGGAGGAGAGCGGGCGACGGTACGTGGTCAGCGCGCACGGGACAGTGCGCCCGGCGCGCATGAATCCGGATGGCGGCTTCTGCTACACCGCACCGCTGGGAAACTGCTATCCGGGCGACGGCATGAAGGATGTGGCGCCCTCAACGCTGCGTCTCTTTGAGAATGGAAAGGGACTTGGGCCGGCGCATGTGGTGCATGTGGATATCAGGGCGAAAGGCGGTGGCCGGTTTTCGCACTGGAATACGACCCTCTACTTCTCCGCGTCCGATAGCTCCGACCCGCGGAAGAACGGACGGGCGTATACATGGAAGATCGCAACGCCGTAGGCGTCCAGAACCATAGAGGCGTGTGAGGAATGCACCTTCGTGCAGATAAGACATCCAGCTGCGCGAGGTGCATAACTCGATGGCAATGCCTTCGACACGCTCGTGCTGATTGAGCCGCTGTTGGCGTCCGTAGGAAGCTATAACAACCGAGACAACTCTCGGCCGCGTTTCGCCTCGCTCAACTCGGCTCAGGCTGGCGACCACCGACTTAAACATCGCCGAGCGATTTGGCCGTACCGACACGGTGCTACCTGATGAAGTTCGTCATCTCTTTCTTTTCTCTTTCGGGAGGGATCAAAACATTCCTGGTAGCTTCTTTCATCTTTAGCAGCCAGGCCATGTTCCTGCCCAATAGACGCATGGCTTGAACTCCTTCGTGATCCTGCGATGCTTCACCGGGAACACGGCCGTGAATCACGTTCCAGTAGTTGGCCGTGGCAACTATCAATTCGCAGTAGGTGAGATAATGGTTCAGTTGGTCGAAGGTGGATGAGCCTCCCGTGCGGCGCACCGCGACTACGGCGGCTGCTACCTTGTGGCGGAACAGTCCGCCGTTGGCACCAGAAACATAGAATACCCGGTCGAGAAAGCTCTTCATGGTGCCGGCTATGCCCGAGTAATACACGGGCGAGCCCAGTACGAAACCATCCGCCTGTTTCAGCAATGCAACGCTTTCGTTCACCACATCGGTGGTTACGCTGCACTTTTCATCTTTGTTGACAGCACACTTGCCGCAGGCCATACAGCCATGGATGGCTTTATGCCCTATGTGCAGGATCTCGAACTCTATGTCCTGCGATTTGAGCTCATTGCCTATGATGCTCAATGCATGAAATGTGTTGCCTTCTTTACGGGGACTTCCGTTGATCGCTATTACTTTCATTGTTCCTTGTCCTTAAGCTCCAAGGTCTTGCCGACCTTCAGTGAAGAGCTTCCCCGCATGATGTCCTTTTCCGCGCGATGGTTCACCCGATTACGAAGTTAAGAGCCAAACCACCGCCCACAGCAGGTGGCGGGCCGCTATCGGCAGCAAAGCCAGCATTCTATGTTTGAGCAAGAGAGACAACAATATGTATGCGCGCACTGGCGGATTCCCATAGGGACGCAGCGCGTGACCCTTGCGGTTTCAACGCGGCCGCACGGCCGGACTCGAATTCAGGGCATCATCTCCTTCGCGTCGCGAAAGCGGCGCCAGGTGAGCCAGATGAAGAGGATGGCGAGCAGCGAGCCGCCGACCCAGGCGTAGGGAGTCCACCACGGGCTGGGGGCGTGAACGGCCAGGGAAGTGACGGGCTTGTCGCCTTTGTCGCCCGGCTGCGGTGGTTTGATGGTGGCTTCCCACTTCGGGGCGGCGAGGATATTGGTGGCCGTTCTTTCCAGTTGCCCGAGCGCCTTGTCGTAATTCGTCTGCTCGGTGAGCGTATCCCTCTGCCAGAACCAATGGTGCAGGGAGAGCTTGCTGAGATTCGCGTGGTGCTGCGATTCCATGGCAGCGCGGACTTCGCTCTTGGCGGTGGTAAATGCTTCGAGGCTGGGGGCGTTCACCATTGTTTTGTCGCGATCGACCTCGAAGGCCATGTCCGGCCGGTGAATCACGGCCACAAGTCCGACGCTGCCGATGATGGTTAGAATCACGGCAATGATGGCGCCGACCTTCAGCGGCCGCCAGGTCACATCGCGGGCAGGCTCGGTGGAGGCGATGTTCTCGTTGTCGGCGACTTCGATGCCGGCGGCCTCGCTGCGCAGGCGGAAGTTCAGACCGCCGAGCTGCCGCCAGTAGAAGTAGACGACGATCATGAACGTCAGGGCGACAATGTGGAGCCACCCCTGCCATAGGAACGAATAGGCGTTGCCGAAGCTGCCGAAGCGGCGGTTGACCATGCCCATGAACAGCCCGCCGAGGAACGTCCCGGAGATCATGCTGAAATGGCGCACCATGGCGTTGGCAGAGCAGAACTGGCCGAACTGTTTCTCAGGGAACAGCCGCATGACCAGCGGATAGCTGGCTGCCTCGGAAAGGTACATCGACGGCTGATTCAAGAGCGACATCGCGATGTAATAGCCGAAGGCGGAGATGGTGAATCCGAAGATGGTGTGCTCGCCCAGGAAGAAGTAGGCGCCCATGATGAATGGCGTCCACAGTGCGGCGATCAGCATGCAGCGCATCGGGTGGAAACGATCGACGATCATGCCCATGGGGAACTGCACGATCAGGGCGATCATGCCGGCGATGAACCCCCAATCGCCCATCTGCTTGAGCGTGAACCCCTGATAGCGGAGGAAGAAGAACTGGCGATAGACGCCGGTGGCGTAGGAGATGGCGAGGACGGCGTTTCCCACGTAGAAGGCGACGTAGAGGGGATGGCTGAAGCATTCGCGCACGTAGGTGGCGACGGCCTTGGAGAGCCGGGCATACCAGGATTCGCCCTTGGCCGGGACATCGTCGGGAGGTGGATATTGGCCCTCGCGGACCATCAGGCACATCAGCGTAAAGCCGAAGAGATAGAGCGCGGCAAAGCCAAGGTAGAGTTGATGGGTGTGCGTCTCCAGGTGCGGCACAACGGCTTTCTGCCAGAACAGGCCGCACAGGATGCCCACGGTGCGGAACGCGCCCTGGAATCGTCCCATGTAATTGGTGGGGACGACATCGCGGAAGAGGTACCAGAAGACCGAGTTGACGAAGACGTTGGCGATATCGAAGAGGATGATGGCCGCCCCCACGACACCGACGATTGCCATGGTCGGGCTGATACCGAGGCGAGCGGGCCAAGTGCTGGCGCGGAGATAATTGCCGATGTCGTCGGTGAACCCGAGGCTCGCGAGCAGCAGCACGACCGCGGGGATGGTGAAGAGGATGTAGGGAATGCGGCGGCCGAAGCGCGTGCGGGTGCGGTCGGAGCGAAAGCTGATGATCGGAACGAGGGCAACATTAACGGTTGCGCCCACGGTGCCCATGAGCCAGGAGATCCATTCCTTGGGGATGCCCAGGCGCTCCAGTTGCAGCGGCATGCTGGCGGGGAAGATGGTCTCGGACAGGGAGAAGACCAGGTCGCCCCACAGGAGCCAGAAGAACATGATGAACAGGCCGGCGCGGGTGTAGTGCAGGGCGCCGACCTTGTGATTGGGGGTGGTTCCGCGCCAGTAAGCGAGCGTCCACCAGCGCGGCTCGAGCGGAGACGGCGATCCATCGTCGAGCGAGGCGGTCGTGCTGGCCGGTGCTGCTGAATCCGCGGCAGGTTCGTTCTTCACTGGCTGACCTCGTGCAGGGACAGATATCGGGGTTCAGGCCTTAGGCTACTTCACCTTCTCTGCCGCCGGGCCCCAGCGCCAGATGCGGACGTCGCGGTCGGTGAAAAGCGCATCGAGGACATCGGCGAACATCTCGTGGCCAAGGTGGTTGAGATGCACGAAATCGGCGCAGAGATCGCCCATGTATTGCGGACCGCGCGATGAGAGCGCTGCGTGCATGTCAGCTACTGCGCAGTTGTTCTCCTTAGCGATACGCTTGGTCTGGATCGCCAACTCGCCGCCGTATTCGGGCATCGACTTGTTACCGAGCCAGTTATGGGGGCTGAGATCGGCGGTTGGGGTCACCGTCTGCAGCACCACCTCGATACCGGCGGCCTTGAATTGCTGCACGGCAGCGGTCGTCGACTTCACGTAGCTGTCGATATGGCCGTTGATCATCTCGTTGGCGCCGTATTCCCAGACCACACAATCGGGCTTCTCAGCAAGGATCTGGTCGATGTGCTTCAGGCCGCTGACACCTTCCCACCCGCCGCGGGCGACAGACATCACTACGAGATCGCCCTGTGGCCGCGGGTCGCGATAGTCCGTCCATGGGCCATCGTTGCCCTGATACTCGCGGTAGACGACCGCGGCCGATGGGTAGCCGTAGGCCGCCTTGAGCCGCTCGGCCAAGACTGCAAAGAAGAAGAACTTGCGCTCGGTGTTTTTCTCGGTGTAGTCGCGGCGCACGTATCCAAGTTGTGCGCCGGTGACGAGCGAATCTCCGGCGACGACAATCTTGCACGGCTGTTTGGCTTTGAGTTTGGCGAGCGTCTTGGGGAGATATTCGCGTCCGCTGACGAATGCGCGCGCTGGCAGCATGCCCGGCGGATCGATATCGGGTGTCGGCGTGATTGGCTCCGTCACCTTTTCTTTCCAGAGGTGCACACGGTCCACGATGTACCAGGTGGGCTTTACATCGTCGGCGCGATCGATGCCGAAGTCCACGAACCACCACGTACCGGTGATCGGCTTAGGCTTGAAGTCCTCCCAGGCGATGAAGACCTTGTGCCAGTTGGTTTCTTTGAGCGGGATTTCGTAGCGATGGTCGGAGCCCTGCCAGTTGGTGGAGATGATCGCGTTGCGGTCGGAGCCATCGCCCTTGATCCAGAGTGAGACACCCTTGTAATCCGTAAAGTCGTTGCCGATGACTTTATCGCCCTGCTTTACCTCCTGTACGCCGGTGTCCATGGAGCAGAGGAAACCGGGCTTGCCCTTGGGCGGCAGCCAGACGTACATGCCAGCGCCGTCGCCGACGGACTGTGTGGTGCCGTAATGCCAGATGTCGCTGGAAGGCAGCCACTGCACCCAGATTCGGGCACCGGGGCAGCCGGCGAAGTAGCCGGGGAAGAGCGTCTTCTCCCCCTGAGGCACTGGCGGGTCCCATGTGGGCGGCGGCACGGGCTTGGGCAGATCGAAACTGGCCGCGGCGCCCGCGACCGCAGTTGCGGCGATCCACAGTGCAGACAGCAATGTCAGGTGACGCATTATCAGTCCTTTTCCGGCCGTCACTCACCCAGTGCCTTGGTCAGGGCGGCAATGTGGCCGGCCAAGTCCGCGCGGAACTGGTCGTACGCCGCAGGCGAAAGCCGGGCGGTCTCGCGGTCCTCCAGATCGATGCTCTTAAGCGTCTGGGCCAGGTAGGCAGAGGCGGCCGCGGCCTGGGCTGCAGCCTTTCCGCTTGCCTGGGCTTTCTTCACCAACCGCTCGCATGTTGCCAGGTAACGGTAATCGTTTGCGCCCTGGGCGCTGCGTTCCCAACCGGGGGTGTCGCTGATGCCGGCGTGCGAGGGGAAGATCATCGTCCAGGCGGCCTCGTCATCAGTGAAATCAAAATACGGGTCGCTGCACACGTAGCCGTAGCCGTTGCGCAGATAGCCTTTCAGGCCCGCGCGGGCGGCCACGAAGCACCAGCGGCCGATGTTGTGGCGAGCACCTCCGCCGTCATAGTCCCAGAGTTGTTTGCCAGCCTTTGTCGTGAGCTCCAACGCCTGCTTAGTCGTGTGAGCGATGCTGATCGGCATGGTCTGGAAGTACACATCGCGGCCCTGACCGGTGGAGTAATAGCCGCTGAAGAGCGTGTCCGGGCAAGCGGCCGTGCGGATGCGGATCAGTTCCGCGGCGGGCTCGATATTGCCGTATTCCGGACGCGGCTCGTCGAGGAACGAGAACACGCGCTTGGGCCAGCCCTTTTCCTTTGCATGGCGATCGACGTCGCCATAGACGGTCTTGAGCAGCTCGGAATACGAAACGCCATACTGCTCTTTCGCCGCTTTTTCATTGTTCGCTACGCAGTCCTTATGGTAATCCGCAGGAATGCCGCTGACGTCCAGGCCCTGATAGGAGTCGCCGGGCATGGTCAGGCCATGCTTGACGGCGAGGGCCAGCCAGCGATCCATGCGGGTGTAGTCGATATCGGCCTTGCCGTTCTTGATGCCCTTGAGCGTAGCGCCGGGGCCGCCGGTGACGGCGTTCATGCCGTGGTCGGCGAGATCCTGCATCACGGCATCGGCCCGTTGCCACCATGCCTCGGAATCGTCGTTGCCATACATGCCCCAACTGCGGGCGCCGGTCGAGGACATGGTGATGTCGGTGATCTTGTCGAGGATGAAGGGATGCACGGTCAGTTCGACGGGGACGGAGGCGGTCTTCGCGCCCGAGCCGATGGTTACGCTTCCGGTGTAACGGCCGGGAGTGGCGTCGGCGGGCACAACGAGCGTGAGCCAAAGGCCACGGGTGACGCCGGGGTGCAGGTCCAGAGATTGGAGGTCCTGTAGGATGAAGGGCTTGATCTCGGCCATCCAGGAGGAGCCGCTGCGCTTCAGGAAATTGCGCACGTTGCGGACCTTCACGGCCGCGGCGGGGATCTTGCCGCCTTGCGGGCCAGCGAGATCCGACACGGTGACGGCGACGCCGGGCACGTCGGCAAGAGGATAGAGGCCGACCTGGACGTCAGCGCGCTCGCCACGTGCGGCCGCGAGTTTCAACGATGCGCCGCGTTCGGCGTCGGCGGGCCGGGCATTGCATGGGATGTCCAATTCTGCATGGCGCACGAAGGGGATGAACCCACGCGCCTTGTCCGCGTCGTCGGCGCTGGGCACCTGTCCGGTAACCGGCGGAACGGTGACCACCAGGGTGGCGGCGAAGGTTTCACGCCGCTGTTTGTCCAAGGCATCCACCCATTGGCGCCCTTGGTCCTGCTGGGCGGCGGGATAGACGACCATGAAAGTCAACGCTTTGCCCCAATTCGTGTCAGAGTCGGAGCGCACGGACAGGAAACCGTCGGTGACCTGAACGGTCTGGCGCACGACCTGCTGCTGCGGGGCGATGAACTTTTCCCACAGGTTCTGTCCGGGCAGATCTTCGTCGTTCTCGTGGGCGAGGAAGCCCTTGTCTCTTACCTCGGCGGCGGTACGACGGACATTCAAAACTTCGCGCCCATTGATGGTCAGCGTGCGCGAGAGCCAGGCGGGATAGTCGCCCCACATGCCGAACACGCCCATGCCGACGTTTACTTCATATGCGCCGTTGGGCAGCGCCATGCGGAACTCGTTGCCGGCGGCGCAGTCGCGCGTGAGGCTATCGGGAATCCAGCAGGTGTAAGTCCAGACTGAACCGACCCAACCCCAGCCTCGCGATTGGGAGAACTCGGTATTCTCGTTGGCACTCTCGAAGCCGGGATACACGGCCGACTTGGCCGGTCCGAAGTCGAAGGCCTTGAGCCATGTATACCGGGGCAGGGCATCCTGCGTCAGACGGACGTTGTCGAGAAACAGGATGTTGGTCTGCGGGCTGTCGCCCAGCGAGATGCCTACGAGCTTCAGCTTGCTGGTGTCGATTTTGCGCCGCTCCGCGAAGTTGCGGGCGTTGGAGCAGGTCAGGCTGGTCAGGTCGATCTCAAAGGTGCTCTTGCCGGGCGGGGCGATGCAGTCATCCTTGTTGTAACGACTGCCGTAGTTCGTGCTCTGGGAGTCGTCGATGCGGGCGAAGAAGGTGACCGGGCGGTCTTGGGGGTTGAAGATGTCAACTTTGAGCGTCGAATAGGAGGCGAATGAGCGCAGGATGGCCGGATCGGTGATCTGGATGCTGACGAAACTGTCAGGCTTGGATTCCATGCGCCAGGCATATTCGCCGTCGGTGGCATGTTCCTTGACGGCCTGGCCACCTCCGACGAGGACGGAGGGCGTGCCCGGTTCGAAGCTGCTCAAGAGCAGGGCCGAGGGCTGATTGCCCGTGGCCGCCGCCGGCGCGGCCGCTGCCCGGCAGAAGCTTCCGGCGAGAAGGCCGAGGGAAACTGCCGTTACAAGGAGTCTGTTGATCATTCGCATTTCGTCCACCTTTCACGATGCTGAGAGTGAAGTCTGCTTTGGTTGGGGCGCGAGTGGGAGGTGCGGAGCAGCGGATTACGCCAATCCCGAATTGCCTCGTTCCTCGTCTGATCCGCCATAGGGACAGGTGACGATATCCGCCCGCCCTGCTGATGCCAAGGGCAAAGAAGGAATCGGTGACGGTGGCTCCGGGAGGCGGGTTGGCGAAAACGATTGTGGATAAGTAGCAGGTGCGCAGGTTGTTTGCGGGTATACCCCCATGGTGCTATGTGCTGTGATAGCAGGGAGTTAGAATGATATTTGGGGAGGAGGTGCGCAAGTTGCAGGCGCTTGTGGATAAGTCGCCTTGGCAGAGTCAGAAGTCAGAAGTCAGAAGTCAGGAGTCAGGAGTCGGAAGACAGAAGCACGCGAAGGTGCCGGCGGGACGCCGGCGGTCCTGAGAAGGCGTCGTGGTATGCCGATCTGGCAGTGGCGGTATTCGGTTGTCAAATAGCAGAGGCTGGGCGCAAACCGAAGACAGCCTGAAGGCTGTACTCCGAACGCAGCGCGCGGGGCCTCTACCTATACAGGCGGTGTCGCGCGTTGTGCGCACAAAGCGCACCACAAGGGGGGCGGATTTGCGATTTTGCATTGGTTTTTTTGGGTGGAGTTATGTAAAAGTGGGAAGATTGTAATAATT
>CAIQIQ010000163.1 GCA_903871935.1 uncultured Phycisphaerales bacterium | reverse complement strand
GGTTTTGTAAACCGGATGTTTCGGGTCCGAGTCCCGAAGGTGGCTCTTGGGAACTACTGCGGCAAATGCCGTGTGCTCCTCCGCCTCTGCCCCCCAAGGCCCAATTCGTGTACTATGTTGTGCACTAAATGAGAAGACGAGTATTGCTGATCTCTGGCACGCTTCTGGCCGTTGCGATCGCATTTGGCGTGTTTGCATGGCTGCAGCAGGACATTCATATTGCCACGCAGCGTACGCTGAATCCGGCGACCCGTCCGGGCGCGACGGCCCAGATTGGCGCCATTGGCCGCGGCACTGATGTGTGGATGCCCATTTTTGACCGCAATACCGGGCTGCCGAAGGCACGCTTTCGTGGTTACGAATTCACCCCCAAAGGCGGCGACCAGGTTCTCGTCGATCGCCCCTTGGCCGAGTTCTATATCGGCCGTGACCGGTCAAGTGTGATCCGCATAGCGGGCAAAACCGGTCTGGTCATTATCCCGGGCAAAGGTCCGCGCATTCGAGCGGATCTTTCTTTTACTCCCACTGAGCCGCCTTCGCGCGGGAGCATGCACGATGTCACGGTCACCTACTTTCCTACCCGCGAAGATCTTGAGCAGAACCATCCGCAACTGACGCTCACCCTCAACAACGCTTTTTTTGACAACGAAACGTTTGAGATCGCCACCGAGGACTATACCGATGACCAGGGGCGAGTCGTGCCAGCGCACGAAGTGCCGGTTGTCGTCCGTGGCGACACACTTGATTTTGATGGACGGGGACTGCAGATCCGTTGGGATGATCGTTCCAACCGGCTGCGATCGCTTACGGTATTTCATGGCGAACAGCTTGTGCTCAAGAAGGGCATCGACGAACTTCGCCGTGGTCCGGCAGCGGGCAGGCCAGCCGCCTCGCTGGGGCGCTTGGCGCCCGCAGCAGTGCAACTTGCCGCCACCGATCGCCATACGGCCGTACAGCAGGCGGTTGCCGTGACCGCCAAGCAAGGCGACATCTATCGTGCTACGTTCGTCGACAACGTGACGGTCACGCAGGCGATGCAGACATTGGCCACTGCCCAGCAGCTTTATGTCGATTTCCTCTCGCCCCGCTCGGATGACCAGACGCAGGATGCGACTAAAGCGCCGGCTCGCGCTGCCAATCCTGCAGCCACAGCGCCGGCCGCTGCGGACCATGCTGCTTCACCGCTGAAGAAAGGTGTGCCGACCGTGATCCGCTGGGCCGGACCGTTGACGGTTACCCTGGCTCCTGATGAACCGATCAAGCCACAGAGTTCTGATGATGCAGTGATCCATTTCGCAGGCAGCGAAGGCAAGCCTGTCCACCTCCGCTTTGCCGCAGATGGCGGTAAGAGCGCCCGGGAACTGGAAGGCATGTGGGTTGCCTATGAAATCCAGACCGGCGAAGCACGCGTTGAGGGCTCGCCTGAGAGTCCGGCCAGGATCAGTGAGCAACGCTCGAGCAACCGCAGCTTCCAGCTTAGTACTCCGCAGCTGCGCGTGTTCGCGGACGGCAAGGCGGTTCTCCGTGGCCCATCCACCGCGGTTATAACCAGCGACACTAAGGATGGTCCGCAGAAGATCAGCGCCGCCTGGAAGGAACTGGGCGAGGCGACTTTCAGCGGCAAGCCCGGCGAGTCGGACATCACCAACCTTCATCTGCAGGGCGACGTGAATGTCACCAATGTTCGCATCCCGCAGTTCAAGGCCGGCACGCTCGATCTGAAGTTCAAACCGCCAGCGGACGGAGCCCAGTCGAAAGAGCCGGTGCTTGAGCAGGTTTTGGCCAGTCATGATGTCGACTGCATCCTGGTCGACCGCCGCAACCGGCAAAGCCATATCCGCTGCCAGAATCTCAAGGTTGGGGTCGAGATCGGGCCCGATGGCAATCCATATCCATCCTCGATCGATGCCGATGGTTCCGTATACGCCTACCAAGACAAACCCGGTACGGACACAAGCTACATCAAGGCCCAGCGTGTCCGGGCCGACCTGGTCCCGCCGAGCGAGCAGCAGAGCACGGGCAGTGATGAGTATGAGTTGGCCGGGCTGCGCAACCTGCATGCTTCCGGCCAGGTGGAGATACAGTCGTCCACGAAGGAAGGCACAAAGTCGGAAAAGAAAGAACTGGTCAAGGCTGAGCGGGTGCAGGTGATCCAGGAGAACCGAAAGCGGCATGTGGTCCTGGAGGGTACGCCCGCATCGGTGCAGCATACTGCCCAGAATGCTCAATCATTGCTTTCGGGCAACTTCATTGAGTATGACGAATCTGCGGAAACCGTGCAGATTACCGGCGGCGGCCGCCTGGTGGTTCCCGATTCGAGCAAGAGCAAGACCGCCATGGGTATGCCTATCGAGATCAACTGGACCGGTCCAGCGAATATCTCCGGGCCCAAGAACAAGATTACGGTTGATGGCGGAATCCGCATCCACTATGTCGACGCTAACGGTGTTATCAACGATGCTTCCGGCGATCACATCGATGTGGCCCTTGCCGACAATCCCGTGGAGCCAACAACTCAGCCGGCCAAGACCGGGTCGCTTGATTTCCTCGGGAATAAGCACGCTCAGCAGTTTGTCCTCTCGGCCACGCAGAGCCGCGACATCTATCTGCGTTCATTGAAGCCCGACGCGAACAATACGAATACCATCGTCCGTCAGATCAATATCTTTGGTCCGCGGTTGGAGTGCTCTCTTGCGCCCGATGGAAAGCCTGCTCGGATAGAGATTCCTGCGCTCCCAGGCGGCATGGCGCGCATGCTCTATGTCTTGCTGCCTGCGGCCACACGAACTCCGGTGGCAAGCAAGGATCCATTGCAGGGCAAGAACCTCGCCGGGGCAACGGCCTTTGGTTGGAAGGATCGGTTGATCTATGACGCATCGAAAGGCCAGTTCATCATGCGCGGCGATGTTCTGGTGCGCCATGAACCACAGACGGTGGCTGACAACTCGTTTGAGGTCAGGTGCGATACTGCCATTGCTGATGTGCCAGTGGGTGATAAAGAGGGTGCTGCGGCCAAGGCGCCAGGCGATGCCAGGGGAGCCAGTGATATCACGCGCCTGGTGATGACCGGGCGGCCGGTCCAGATCAAGGTCATGCCCGGCCCTTCAGTCCAGATCAAGCGCGTCGAGGAACGCGAACTCACCTCCCCGATGGTTGAGTACGATCCGAAGACCGACGACGTTGTCGCCATCGGCTCACAAGACGATCCTATCCGTTACGAACAGGGCCTGGAGACATTCAGTGCTGAACGCGTGCGGATGAACCTCAAGACCGATGCCTTCGACGTCACGGGCGCAAGGGGCCAAGGACGTCGTCCGGCGCGCTGAGCCATCCGGCAGCGCTCGCGTGGCGGGGTGGAGGGGATCACTTGCCGCTGAAGAACTTCTTTACGGCGTGCACGGTTACCTGCCGCTGGACATCGGCGATCGATTCGAGGTTGGGGATGAGCTTGGGGCAGACCTCGACGCAATTGCCGGCCTTGCCGCAATCACTGATGCCGCCAGGACCCATCAGGGTATCAAGCCGCTCTTCTTTCAGCGCGGCGCCGATCGGATGACTGTTGAACAACCGGGCCTGGGAAACGATGGCCGCCCCGACGAAGTCATTGTCGCCGCGGTATTGCGGGCAGGCCTCAAGGCAGCAGCCACAGGTGATGCAACGTGAGAGGGGATATCGCTGTTCCTGCGTAGCCTGCGACATGACGGGGCCGGGGCCAAGGTCATAGGTTCCATCGATGGGCACCCAGGCTTTGACTTTCTTGAGATCGTTGAAAATGCGGCTGCGATCAACCATCAGGTCGCGCACGAGGGGGAACTTGCTCATGGGCTGCAGCGTGATCGGTGCGTCGAGTTCGCCCAGCCCATCGACAAGGGTGGAACAGGCCTGGCGCACCCGGCCATTGATGACCATGGTGCAGGCACCGCAGACCTCCTCAAGGCAACCGGCTTCCCAGACGGGGGTGGTGGTCTGGCGGCCTTCGGTAGTGAGCGGGTGGGCGGCGATGTACTGCAGACAGGAGATGATGTTCATGTTCGGCCGGTAGGGGACCGAAAACTCCTCCCAGCGCAGGGGCTTGCCCGGTGCATCCTGCCGGCAGATGCGGATCGTGATGTCTTTCGTTGGTGCGTTAGCAGCGATCATTTGCAGTCATCTCCAATGACCAGATGGTACGCTCATGCTAAACCGATGCGCCGTCGGCCACAAGCCGGCAATACTGGCTGGTTGGCGCCTCTACTGCGACTGTTGCCCCGGTGGTATCTTTGCAGAGCTTCAGGAAAGATGCCCTATGCCAAATCTCAAGCTTAGTGCCGCTGAGTGGTGTTTCTTCCGCGACGGATGTGATTGCGCCGACGTATATGCCCGCTTACATCGTGCGGGTTACTCAGCACTTGAGATGGTCAGCGCGTCGCGCTGGTCCACAGCGCTCATGGCGAATCTGCATGTGTTGAATGTCGCTGCTCCGGGAATGCGGGATGGGCTGAACCAGGCGGTAAACCATGGGGCGCTGGTGCCGGCAATCCTTGAGTTGATCCAGAAAGCAAAGGCGAATGAGATTGCTCAGATCATCGTCTTCAGCGGCTCGCGCCGGGGGCAAAGCGACCACGAAGGCATACGCAACTGTGCGACAGCCTTGGGGCGGCTCGCAGGTGCGGCCGAAGCGGCGGGCGTCACGTTGCTTCTGGAAGTGCTCAACACCTACGACCATGCGGATTACCAGTGCTGTAGCGGCACGTTCGCTTTTGAAGTGGCGCGGGCGGTGCGCTCAAGCCATGTGAAGGTGCTGTATGATGTCTACCACGGTCATCGCATGGGCGAAGATGTGATGAATACTGTCGTTAAGAACCTCGAGTGCATCGGGCACCTGCATGTCGCGGGGAGCCCGAAACGGGATTTCCCCGGTGAGCAGCAGGCCATCGACTACGGCAAGCTTGTTCGCGAAGCGATGGCCGTGGGCTACAGCGGATACTGGGGACAGGAGTTCTGCTGCGCTGGTGACTCAGTCGAGCAATACTGCCGTGCTGCGGCGCTCTTCCAGAGCTACGCCGAGTAAGTTGCCGCTGTAGAAGATGGAACGGTCTACGACACGTTCTGCTTCTGCAGCGTTGATGCGGGCTCGAATGAGCTGTGCTCAGTGTCGGCGGGGTCTGCTCCCTCCGAGACTGGCAGGCCATGGCCGGGCTTGTTGTGGTAGATCAGGTAGTAACTGACCGGGATTACAAAGAGCGTGAACAGGGTCGAGGCGAAGAGTCCGAAGATCAGTGCCCATGCCAGGCCGGAGAAAATCGGATCGAGGGTGATAGGCCAGGCGCCCAACATCGCAGCCGCCGCGGTGAGCAGGATCGGGCGCAGGCGCACGACGCGGCTTTCCATGATGGCATCAAACAGCGACCGGCCGCGGGCGAGGGCGTGGTGGATGAAGTCCACCAGGATGATGGCGTCACGCGTGACGATGCCGGCGAGGGCAATCATGCCGATCATCGCGGTGGCGGTGAAGAAGACCGGATCGGCATAGCCGCCCGCTTCGCGCACGCCGATCTGATTCAGCAGCCAGAAGCCCGGCATGATCCCAATTACGGTCAGGGGGATTGCCAACATGATGATGGTGGGGAGGATGAATGAGCCGGTCTCGTGCACCAGCAGGATGTAGATGGCGACCAGCGCTGCGGCGAATGCCAGCCCCAGATCGCGGAAGACATCGAGGGTGATGTTCCATTCACCTTCGCCGGAGAAGACGACGTCAAGGCCGGCAGGGACTGACCAGGGGATGCCGCCGCCGTTCTTCAGGAATGTGCGTTGTGCCACCGGTAGCACGGTGCCAGTTACCGCGCCTTTGTCTGCTTGCAGGTCGAGAATGCAGTCGGCGGGTGCTCGTCCAGCTGATTCGGCGAAGACGTACTGCACTGGGCGGAGATTCTTGTGATAGATCGTCTGATCGTTGGATAGCTCCTGCCAGGAGCCCAATTCAGAGATGGGCACTGCCTGACCATTACGGGCCTGGATGTAGAGTCGCTCCAGATCCGCGCGGGAGGAGCGGTCGGCCTCGGGCAAGCGCAGCACAATTGGCAGAGGGTTGCGATCGCGCAAGTTCTGGGCATCAGCGACCGGCTGGCCACCTACGGCGACCGCCATGGCGTTATTGATCTCCGTCTGTGAGACGCCGGAGAGGGCCGCCTTTTCGTGATCGATAACGAAGCGCACCAGTCGCTGCGGGGCCTCGACGGTGGTATCGACATCCACGAGGCCGGGTTCCTTGCTCATCCGCTGGGCCACGATGGCCGCGCCCTGACGCAGGTCATCCGACGTCTGGTCCGGCCGGCCGAAGATCTCGGCAACCACGGTGGCGATGACGGGCGGCCCTGGAGGGCTCTCGACGATCTTGAGTTTCGCCTGATTTCGCTGGGCGATCGCCGTGAGGTCATTGCGCAGGCGCAAAGCCATCGCGTGGCTCTGCTGGGTGCGCTGCTTCTTGTCGGCGAGGATGATCCGTACCTCGGCCTGGTGCGGGTCGCGGCGGAGATAGTAGTGGCGGACCAAGCCATTAAAGTCCATGGGAGACGCGACGCCGGCATAGCTCTCAAAGGCGACGACTTCGTTCACCCGCCGGAGGTAACTCTCAAAGTCGCGGACGGTGGCATCGGTGCGCTCCAGGGTGGAGCCGCGCGGCATATCGATCACAAGCTGCAGCTCGTTCTTATTGTCAAAAGGCAGCATCTTCAGTGGCACCAGGCGGAACATGGGCATAGCGCCGGCCCCAACCATCAGCAGACCAACGAAGCCGAGGAAGCCCCACGCAACCCACTTGCGCTGCAGCATGGGCTGCATCAGCGGCCGGAAGATGCGGTAGATGATCGACTGCTTGATGTCGTCAGGGGTCGGTTCATGCCCGCCTTCGCCGTGAGACTTATTGGCCTGGCCCTTTAACACGTGATACGCCAACCAGGGGGTGATCGTGAAGCTCACCACCATGCTCATGATCATGGTGATCGGCACGTTCAGCGCCATCGGACGCATGTACGGGCCCATCATCCCGGTGATGAAGAACATGGGGATGAAGGAGAGAATGACCGCGATCGTAGCGGCAATCAGCGGAGGGCGAACTTCATTGACCGCCTCCAGCACGATGCCGCGGTTGGCCTTCTTGCGCGTATGGAAATGGCGGTGGATGTTCTCGACATCGACGATCGGATCATCAACGAGCAGGCCGAGGGACAGGATCAGAGCAAAGAGCGTCACGCGGTTGATTGTGTAGCCGAAGAGTTGGTTGACTACGAGAGTCAGGGCAAACACGATGGGAATGGCAACGGCAACGATGAACGCCTCGCGCCAGCCCAGGGCAATCGCCAGCAGGGCGACCACGATAAGGATGGCAACCCACAGCGCCTCGACCAGCTCGTTCACCTTATGGTTCGCAGTCACACCCATATTGCGGGTGACGACAAGCTGCATGTCGGAGGGGACGACTGACTTTTGCAGATCCTCAACCTTGGTCAGCACATCGCGGGCAACCCAGACGGCGTTGCTGCCTTTCTTCTTCGCCACCGCAATGGTCACCGATGGCTGGCTGCCGGAGGCTCTGGCTTCAATATGAGTCAAGGGCGTACCGGCGGCCATGTCCATGCCCTCGGCGTGGGTGGCGCCCCAGGCGGGTCCCTGGCCGAAACGCACGTAGCTGCTGACATCGGCCGGGCCATCGGAGACGGTGGCGACATCGCGGAGATAGACCGGTCGCTGATCAGTGACGCTGATGACCGCGGCAGAGAGTTCGGCGGCATTGCGGAAGAACTCGCCTGAATCGACGATGATGCGACTGTCATTGCGTGAGAAGGAGCCGGCACGCAGCGCGGTTCCGGCCGCCCTGACCGCCTCGGTAACCTGCGAGATGGCAACATGATAAGCGGCAAGAGCCTCAGGCTTGAGATCCACGCGAATTTCACGTGGCCGGCCGCCGACGATGCTGGTGGTGCCGGTGTTGGGCACACTCTGCAGGCGGTCAACCAATTCTTCGGCGACGCGCCGCAGGCTGGAGTCATCGGCGCTAGGGCTGGTCAGGGCAAGGGTTACGATCGGGACATCATCAATCTCAATAGGCTTGACCACCCAGCCGGTGACCCCGGATGGCACGATGTCGGTATTCGACTGGATCTTGTTGTAGAGCTTGATCAGGCTCTTTTCGCGGTCCTCGCCAACATAAAAGCGGACGGTGACGATCGCCTGGCCGGGGCGTGACATGGAATAGACATACTCCACGCCATCGATCTGGAAGAGCAGTTTCTCGAGGCGGGTGGAGACCAGGTGCTCCACCTCATCGGCCGACCGGCCGGGGAAATTGACCAGCACATCCGCCAGCGGGACCACGATCTGTGGCTCCTCCTCGCGCGGCGTGATCATCAGCGCGGCCGCTCCCAGCAGAATCGAAAGGACGATCAGCAGGATCGAGAGGTTCGAGTAGAGGAACTTGCTGACCAGGCGGATGGCAGTGGAGTCGTGTCCGGGGTGCATGGCAGAATCTCTCCAAGGTTACTTCGGCATCACAATGCGCTCGCCAGCGGCAAGTCCGGCAAGCACTTGCACCTGCCCATCGCGCGAGGGCCCCAGGCGAACAGCGCGGGTGGCAACGCGCATATCGCTGTTGGCGCCTTCGGCTACCTCCACAAACGAAAGCTGACCGACATCACGGACCGCGGCGGTGGGAATCTCCAGTACCGCTTCGGGCGCCAGCGGCACCCGCAGTCGGCCGAACATGCCGGGGTAAAGACCGGAGGGATCGGCAAGCTGCACCTTCACGATAAACGAGCGGCTTTCCGGATCGGCCGCTGGAACGATCTGGTTGACGATGCCTTGAATCTCTCGGCCGCTAGCCTGAACAATGACCGGCAGCGGCTGCTTTGCCTTGCGCAGTTCATCGAGCCGGCCGATGTACGCCTCGCGAACATTGGCTTCCAGACGCATCCGGCTCGGATCATAGATGGTCAGCAGCGACTTGCCGGGCGAAGCCAGATCCCCGGGCTCGGTCTGGCGGTCGATCACGACGCCATCGAACGGAGCTTTGAGAACGGTGTCGGAGAGCTGGACCTCGGCCTCTTCGATGAAACGCTGGGCGCGAGTTACATCGGCGGCGGCGCCTTCGGATTTCGTGCGCCAGACGTCGGCTTCGTTGGGGCTGGCCACCTTCTGTTCTACCAGTGGGCGCAGCCGATCATACTCGCGCTGAGCCAAATCGCGGGTTGCTTCGGCTGAACGGAGCGCCCCGCGCGCCTGGGCAACTCGCGCCTGCACATCGCGGTCATCCAGGCGCACCAGGATTTGGCCTTTATTGACCGAATCTCCGGCGTTCACGTAGATGGTGTTGATGATCGCAGTCAGACGCGAAGCAATCGTCGTGCGCAGGTCCGATTCGACCGTGCCAACGAGGTCCGCCTCGGCCGGCCGGGAAGTCGCTTGCACAACGGCGATCCTGCCGGTTGGCTCCGCCGGCTGGGCCGCCTTGAGCCCTGGGGCGATCTGGTCATGCCGCAATGCCCCGGAAAGCCAGGCCATCGCCAGCAGAACAACACCTATACAGATAATCAGTGTCAGAACAAATCCGATCTTTCGCTTGATAGAAGCAGTCATCTCGATCTCCTATGGCTGCACAATGGGTTGCAGTCTCTAGCTTGTGCTTCAGTCTGCTGGAATGCAAGTCACATAGTAACAGATGCGCGATCTTCCTCAGCAGTTACGAACCACGGCATGAGCCATCCTGTAACTTTCTGGCGGCGGTGCGCATCCACCCTATTAGAGTAGCGCACGCATAGGATGTGATATGACAAGACTGCATTCATTAAGCGTTTCGGTCGTTCGGTGGTTTAGAAACCCCAGCGTGGTTCTGCCAGCGCTGATAGTGGGGTTTGTCGTGTTTATGCAGTGGCCCATGCTCAAAGGTATGGGTTACACTGCTTTGGGGGTCACGGCCCCGGCCGACACCATCCCATGGCGGACCGACTTCGCGGCAGCGTTGGCCGAATCAAGCAAGTCGGGCAAGCCAGTGCTGCTGGACTTCTCGGCAAGCTGGTGCCCGCCGTGTCAGGCGATGAAGCATGATGTCTGGCCCGACCCGGCTGTCGAGAGGGCCGTGACAGCGGGTTATGTCCCGGTGTTTATGGATGCCGACAGTCCTGCCTCCCAGGACGCGGCCCGGCGGTACCATGTCGACACAATTCCGCGAATCATCATCGTTGACTCATCCGGAAAGGTGTTGAAGGATGGCGCGTACATGAGTCGGCAGGCCATGCTCGATTTCCTCAAATAAAGGAGGCGTGCAATCACGTTATTACCAGCGGAGGGCAAGACCAAAGGAGGACGCTTATGACGCGAACCACGCTCAATTTCGTGATTGACCTTATCTCGGCTGTCGTTGGGCTCGGCCTGATCTTAACCGGCCTGATTATGTACTTTGCCCTGCCTCCCGGCTCGCGACAGGCGGCGCTCTGGGGCGTCGTGCGGCATGACTGGGGTGCGGTCCATAGTTGGCTGGCGCTCAGCGTCGTTATACTGATGCTCGTGCATCTAACGCTGCATTGGCGCTGGGTATGCACGTTCGTCCATCATGCCGTGACACGTAGCTCATGCGCGCCCTCACCTCGCGCTGGCAACTTATATGGCATCGCGATTCTGATCGTAGCCACCGGGCTGCTCACCGGATTTGTCTTCGTTTCTCGCAATTCCGTCGAACAGGTGCGCGGCCAAGGCCGGAATGCCAACCATGGCGACGAGGTCGTCGCGGCGGACGCTGGAATGCAGGTTGCACCAGGTCATGGCCAAGGCCAGCAGGGCGGCGGCCGCCAAGCCATCACTGGGTCAATTACACTTGCGGATGCTGCCGCTCTGAGCGGCCGGAGCCCGCTGCAACTCAAACAGCACTTGGGGCTGACTCCGGATACGTCCGACTCAATGCGCCTTCGCCAGATCGCGGACGCCCAAGGCTGGTCCATGCCCCAACTTCGCGAGAAGATCAGCCAATAGGTGAGGGGGGCCGGGCACTATTTGGTCGACCGCGGTCGCTTTGCTTTGCAGTGGAACTGTTTGTGCCGGGCGGTGTCACAAGGGTTGATGCGCCTGGTTGCCCTCCCTTGGAGGTAGGTGCCAGCGATGGTTGCCGGGTCAGTGCCGTTCTGGCCGGGGACAACGACGATTCCCAAGTCGCTCAGATGCTTCTGCGCTACAGCACCGATGCCTCCGGCGATCACCATCGTCACGCCCATGTTTTTGAGCCATTGGGGTATGCTCTCGCAGACCGTCTTCGGGCGCACGACCTGGCGGGGCCGATCGACGCTCCTGCTCGTGGCGTCAACATCACACAGGAAGAAGCCATCGGCACGCCCGAAGTGCTCACAGAATATCCCCGCCGTTGTCGGAATCGCAATCCGCATGTTCTTCATGCTCCTGTTGCCGCAGCCTGCCGGGGCTGGCGGCATTGACACTGGCCGTGGCGGTGACCATGACCGTTGCCGTGGCCATGCCCATGGCCATGACCCATGCCACCGTGATGACCGTGTGACTGGCAGGTTGCGCCACTGCCAACAAGCTTGCCCGCGACGAATTCCGCGGCGAGTTGCTCCGGCGGGAGGCTGCCTACCCCAGCGATCACTTCAAGGCCCGCCTGATTCAGATGCTGTAGCGCTCCAGCACCAATGCCCCCGACGAGCACCACGTTGACCTGGTTGGCCTGGAGAAAGGCCCCCAACTGCCCGCACCCGCATCCTTCCGGGCAGGCGAGGTCCATGGAACCTTCGATGGCCGGGGGCTGCATGGTGGCAGTGAAAATCCGGAATGTCCGGGATTGCCCGAAATGGCTATTGAGTTTGTCGCCGTGAACTGGAATTGCAATACGCATGGTGTCATCTCTTTCTGGTTTGATACCGGCGCTTACCATAGCCCCGATCCGTCGGGTGCGATAGCACCACAGCAGGACCAGTTTTGCGACGATTGCGACGTGATCTCAACGGATGGATCAGGATACCTGGCCGGACGAGGTCGCGCGGGAGGTAATCACTGCAGGTTTGTTCTCGATCGCGGTGGATGCCGATTTGTTATCTTGACCAGGCCTATCATTTGAGGTGGCAGGACAGCCGGGTCCGGGAGATCTGGATGCGGCACGGCACGATGATCGGGGATACGGTTTGACGTGCTGGCGTATGGTTGGTCAGGCCACTTGGGAACAGACTTCCTTTGTCCAGCGATGAGGCGGACCGATGCGTCAGCGGCCCGCCTCTCGCATTTTTGGACACGGTAGCGGCGCTGGTACGTCCGGTGCAGAGGTTCTTCCTGTGGTGTGGTATAATTGAGCCAATATGCAGAGCGAGCTAAACCTGAATGTGCGGCCGCGACGGCTGCGGCTGAATTCCATCATGAGGCAGTCGCTGCAGTCGGTCACGCTGCAGCGCAGACACATCATTGTGCCGGTGTTTGTGTGTGAAGGACAGAAAGTGCGCCGGCCGGTGGCGTCGATGCCGGGAATTGACCAGATGTCGGTGGACGTCGCAGGCGACTATCTGGCGGGCCTCGCTGAGAAGGGATTTGGCGCGTACATCGTGTTTGGCGTCATCGATCATGAGAAGAAGGATGACAAGGGATCGCCGGCTCTGGATGAGAACAACGTCGTCTGCCGGTTGTTCCGCGAGACCAAGCACCGGAAGCTGCCGATGCTGGCCGTGAGCGACCTGTGCTTCTGCGAGTACACCAGCCACGGCCATTGTGGTGTCATGACCAGTGACGGCGCCACGGTTGCGAACGATGTTACAGTGGAACGGCTGGTGTGGCAGGCGGTTTCCCATGCCAAGGCGGGCGCTGATGTAATCGCGCCCAGCGGCATGATGGATGGCACGGTGGGGGCGCTACGTGGAGGGCTGGACGCGGCTGGCTTCGCGGATGTGGCGGTGTTGTCGTATTCGGTGAAATACGCCAGCGGGTTCTATGGCCCATTCCGCGATGCGGCCGGCTCGACGCCGGCGTTCGGTGACAGGCGCTCGTACCAGATGGACCCGGCCCGCGATGCGCGCGAGGCGATCCTTGAGGCCAAGCTGGATGTGGAGCAGGGCGCTGATATGGTTATGGTGAAGCCAGCGGGACCATACCTGGACATCATCGCAGCCGTTCGGCGCGAGGTGAACGTGCCGGTGGTGGCTTACCAGGTTTCCGGCGAATACTCGATGATCGAGGCGGCCGCCCGTAATGGGTGGATCGATCGAGATCGAGTGGTGCTGGAATCGCTGATCGCGATCCGGCGTGCGGGAGCGGACATGGTCATCAGCTACTTTGCGGATGCGCTGGCGAAGCTCGTGCCATAGCCGGTAGCGGGCGACCGATTGGAGTGCACACCGTTGCGTGTGGACGGCGAAACTGGCACGATGCACGCATGTACAATGCCATTCGCCTGGTGATGGTACTGATCGGCAGAGCGATTCTATCATCGCGTTATCGCGTGCAGATCACAGGTCTCGAGAAGGTGCGGGGCCTGCAGAAGGCCTTGGTCATCCCCAATCACCCCGGCTATGTCGATCCCCCCCTGGTGATGACGACGCTTTGGCCGGCACTGCGCCCTCGGCCGATGCTGCTGGCGAGCATGTTCCACAGTCCGCTGATCTTCTGGCTTCCGCGGTTTCTGAATGCGGTGGCGATTCCGGATTTGGAGGCCAACAGCGCTGAGGCCCGCCAGGAGACAGAGAGATCACTTCGCGCGGTGATCGAGGGGCTCAAAGCCGGGAACAACCACGTTCTCTGGCCATCGGGTCGGGTCTATCGCAGGACCGGGCGCGAATCGCTGGGGGCAGCTCGGTCGCTTTCCGAGATCCTCGCTGAAGTGCCGGACGTGCAGCTCGTTCTGGTTCGCACGCGCGGTGTGTGGGGCAGCATGTTCAGCTATGCCATGACCGGGAAGCAGCCGAACCTGGCGATGTGCCTGGTCAAGGGGATAGGCATCCTGCTGGCCAACCTGATCTTCCTCGCACCGCGTCGGAAGATATCGATCACCATTGAGCGCATGGATGTATCGCATCTGCCAGGCATCACACGCGAAAAGATCAATCCATTTCTTGAGGCGTGGTACAACGCCCCCGGCGAAGAGGAGCCGTGCTATGTGCCGTACCATTTCCTCTTTGGCCCGCGCACGTACGAGTATCCGAAGATCGCCTCTGCCGACGAGGTGGATCTGAGCGGCGTCAAGGCGGCGACGAAGGAGACGGTCGCTCAACTGGTGGCTGAGAAACTCAAACGCGATGCCAGTGCACCGGAACACGACGCGGCCATGAAATTGGAGGATCTTGGGCTGGACTCGCTGGATCGCATGGAACTGTCGCTGGAGATCGAGCGCCGGTTCGGCAGCAGCACTGATGAGGTTCCCTTGACCGTTGGTGGGCTGTGGGCCGTGGCCGAGGGGCTTCTGCGAAAGGCGGAGCCGCTGAAGGTGCCGCCAGCGTGGTTTGCCCAGCGTGCGACAGGTGAGAGGCTGGGCATTATTGACGAAACGATGGGACGGGCGTTTGTGAAACGGTGTTTGGTGTCGGCCGGCGATGTTGCGGTCGCCGACGACACCAGTGGGCTGGTCAGCTATGAGCAGTTGCTGGTGGGGGCACTGCTGCTCTCGCGACGCTTCGCAGAGATACCGGCCGCGAATGTCGGCGTCCTGATGCCAGCCAGCGTGGCGGCCGCGACCGTATACTTTGCCCTCAATCTCGCGGGCAAACTCCCGGTGATGCTGAACTGGACGACGGGACCGGGCAATCTTGCCCATGCTGCCAAGACCATGGGCCTGACGCACGTCATCACGTCGAAACGGTTTATTGATCGGACGGCGATTGTCGTTGACGGCACGCAATACATGCACCTGGAGGACGTCCGCGTCGGCATAGGCAAGCTTGAGATGCTGACGACGCTGCTGCGCGTCCGCTACCTGCGCAAGTCGATTGAGCGGGCTTGCTCATCACAGAATCCTGATGCGCCGGCCGTTGTGCTGTTTACGTCCGGGTCAGAGAAAGCCCCCAAGGCCGTTCCGCTGACGCATCGGAACATCTTGTCCAACATGACGGCCGCCTTGGAGGTGTTCCATGTCACGGGACACGACATTCTCATGGGCTTCCTGCCGCCGTTTCACAGTTTTGGCCTGACCATCAACTGTATCCTGCCGATTTTGGGCGGGGCTCGTGTCATCTACCATCCCGATCCTACCGACGCAGCGACGATCGCGCGCAAGACCGCGGGCTATACGGCGACCATCCTGTGCGGGACGCCGACCTTTGTGTCGCTGATCCTGGACCGTTCCCATCCTGGCGATATGGACACAGTGCGGTTGCTGGTGGTCGGCGCTGAGAAGTGCCCACAATCGCTCTTCGACAAGGCACAGAAGGTGGCACCGAAATCAACGGTCATCGAAGGCTACGGCATCACCGAGTGCTCGCCGATCGTCTCGGCGAATCGCGAAGAGAACACCCGACGCGGATCGGTCGGGCAACCGCTTCCGCGCATTGAGGTGCGGGTGACTGATATCGAGAGTTATCAGCCTTTGCCGCAGGGGCAGACGGGCATGCTCCTGGTGCATGGGAGCAACATCTTCCCCGGGTACATCGGTGAGGGCGGCGATCCCTTCACGCAGCAGGATGGCAAACGCTGGTATGTCACCGGAGACCTGGCTCGACTCGATGAGGATGGATTTATCTGGCTCGCGGGGCGGCTCAAACGCTTCATCAAGGCCGGGGGCGAGATGATCTCACTGCCTGCCATCGAGGAGCCATTTACCCAGGCGTATCCACCCGGTGAGCAGGGGCCGAACGTGGCGGTTGAAGGGATTGAGTTAGCCGACGGCCGGCGAATCGTGCTCTTCACGACGGAGACGCTGACGCTGCGCCAGGCGAACGAGTTGCTGCAGGCAAAAGGCCTTCGCGGCATCATGCGGCTCGATGAGGTCCGTAAGTTGGACAAGATCCCGATCCTCGGCACTGGCAAGACTGACTACAAGGTACTGCGGGCGATGATTCAGACAAGCACACCGTAATGAGGTGCAGGGCGACCCAGATATCGACGCAGTCGTCGAGATATATGCTTGGTAAAAAGATGGCAAGGAAGTAGACTGGTGATATGCCAAACATTACTAGCGTCTTGAACGAACAGATTCGGCGTCTTGCCCGCCGGGAGATCAGGAACAGCACTGGGGCTGTCCGACGGGCGACGGCGCAATACCGCCGTGATATTGCCGCCCTTAAGCGGCACGTGGCTTCTCTTTCGAAGACGGTGGTGTTTCTGGAGAAACAGGAAAGCCGGCGGGCGGACCAGCAGCCCGTGCCGCAGCCCGTTGACGGACTGCGGTTCCGGGCGGATGGGCTGAAATCACACCGCGCGAAATTGCTTCTCTCGGCTCAGGAATATGGACGGCTGGTCGGCGTGACAGGGCAGACCGTCTACGACTGGGAATCTGGGCAATCCCGGCCGCGGCAGCAGCAGGTGGTGAAGCTTGCGGCAGTGCGCGGGATCGGGAAGCGAGAGGCGATGAAGCGGTTGGAGTTGATGGGCGGAGCGAAAGCGGAAGCGCCGACTCGACGCTATACAAGACGACCTGGCGGCCAGACCGCCCAGGAATTCATCGTCGCGCTGGTGAAGGAGAAGAAAGCCAATACCACAGCCGCCATCAATGCCGCATGGCAGGAGTCTGGCCGTCCCGGCAGAGCCAACAATACCCTGACCACGCTGCTGAAGGCCGGGAGCTTGAGCAGAGCGAAGCTTGAAGATGGCCGAGGCAGCCAGTATTTGGCGCGTTAGCGCGGGCTCATGGATTCGGGCGTGAGCATGGCGGCCATGTCGGGTGGGGTGCCGGGGGTGGAGACGGTGCCGCGGTCGATGTAGATCCCGTTGAGCCAGAGGATGGAGAGGCGGTGCGGCTGCAGATCGCGGACGAGGCTGGCGATCGTAGCGGCGTGGGTGACCGGGTCGATGTAATAGCCATTGCAGCAGGCGTCGGGGGTCATCATGCCGATGGCACAAAGCGACATTTCACCGCAACCGGGGAAGAGCCGGCGTTGTTCCAGACGCTGACGAACCTGGTTGGCGCGGGTAGTGCCATCGCAGATCGCCGCGGTAACCCCGTGTGAGATCAGTTCGTCGAGTTGGTCGGGAGTGGCGCGGCGAAACACAGCGGTGGTGTTGTAGCGAGGGATGGTCGGTTTGATGGCGTCGAGCAGGACGGTGGAATTCGGGGCTTCCATGATGGCAAGTTGGGAATGGCCGGTGAGGAGCAGGCCGCGGGCGAGGTGATAGGCGGCGAGCGACTTGTCCATCAGGACGGCATAGGTGGAGAAGTTGGCGGGAAGACGGTTGGTCTCGATAACGGGGATGCCGCGGACCATCATGTCACGGTAGAAACTGTCAGGCGTGGCATCGGAGCAGTTGATGGCGACTGAACATTGGGAGAGCAGCGAGGGGCGGACGATCTCGGCCGGGGCGATGCAGCGAGAGTCATCGTTGAGGCGCAGCAACTCGGCGACAAGGGGATCGGAGATGGAGGGGTCGCAGACGATCAGCCAGCGGGTCTGTGCGGGACTTTCGGGGATCTGGCCGACGACGTAGGTGCCGCGGCCAATGCTGCGCTGGAGGATGCCCTCGGCGGCGAGATCGGTCAGGGCTTTGGAAAGCGTCTTGGCATTTACACGGAAGCGCCGAGAGAGGGCACGCTCACCGGGGAGCCGGCCGGAGAGTTCGCCGGTGGTGATGGCCGTTCGCAGGCGTTCGCGCAAACGCTGGTATTTGTAGCTGAGTTGGGGTTCGCGGGTCTCGCGCACGCGCGGCGCAGCGGTCGAAGATGTATCCGAATCCATGGATCACTCCTATGCCCATCCTTGGGCAAGTGTTTAGGTTATTACATAAGGCTGCTTGGAGCAAGAGGAAAGTGACGAGATGGTGAGGTCCGGGCGTGGGTGAGTTTCTGCCGACCGGTGGGGCTGGTAGGATGGGGTACCTGAAGGAGAAGCATGATGGGTGACGAACTTGTGATCCGGCCGATGAGAAGCGATGAGTGGGGCGATGTCGCGGAACTGATTCATCTATCCACGAACTACTGGTACGAGGTGAACCGCCGTCTGCGCATCTTTTCATGCCCTCCGGAGGCGTGCACCTGGTTCTGCAAGGTGTACGAGGCGCTGGATCCCGGCTGCTGCCTGGTGGCGCGCGACGGCGGCAGCGAGGGTCGGCTGGTCGGCTCGTGCTTCTATCATCCCCGGCCAACGCACGTTTCGCTGGGCATCATGAATGCCCATCCCAGCTACGCCGGCCGGGGTGTTGCTTCGCGCTTGCTTGCCCGGATCGTGCAGATCGCCCAGGAGCAGGATAAGCCGGTGCGGCTGGTCTCCTCGGCGATGAATCTGGACTCGTTCTCGCTGTACAACCGGGTGGGTTTTGTCCCGCGGCAGCTTTATCAGGACATGTTCCTGCCTAAAGGGGTTGCTGGGGTTACGCCGCCGACGTTGGCGGGGCAGGTTCGGGAGGCCAGGCTGGAAGATGTGCCGGCGATGGTGGCGCTGGAGCGGGAACTGGCGGGGCTCGATCGGCAGAAAGACTTTGAGTATTTCATCCGCAATGAGCAGGGGATCTGGCATATGCTGGTGCTCGAATCGTCGCCGGGGAGTCTGTCCGGGTTCCTGGCTTCAGTCAATCATCCCAGCAGCAATATGCTTGGCCCGGGCGTGATGCGCGAGGCCTCGGCGGCGTTGGCGCTGGTATATCGGCAACTGGAGCACTATGCCGGGAAGACGCCGGTGTTCCTGTTGCCGACCGATCAGCCGGAACTTCTCGGACAGGTGTATCGGTGGGGCGGGCGCAACTGCGAGATCCATATGCACAATGTGCTGGGGCGGTTCCAGAGGATGCAGGGAATCCAGATGCCGACGTTCATGCCGGAAACGGCGTGAGCGTGCTGCATGCAGCCGCTTTGCCTCGGCGGCCGGGGCGCTGATAATGCCGCGATCTTGTCGAAAGGGCTTACGTATGCGTTGGAAAGAGTCTGTGGCGGTGGCGTTGATGGTGATGGTTGGTGCGGTTTCGATGGCATTGGCCGCGGGCCCGACTGAACATGTCATCACCATCAGCGTGGATGGGATGGGCGCAAGCTATATGCAGAACCTCATCGATGCCGGGAAGCTGCCCAATATGCAGCGGCTGCGGGCGCAGGGGGCCAGCACGATCAATGCCCGGACCGACTATGATTACACCATCACTCTGCCGAACCATATCTGCATGGTTACCAGCCGGCGGGTGATGGGTGAGGAGGGGCATAACTGGACGAATAACGGCGACCCGAAGCCGGGTGAGACGCTGCACTCGAATAAGAAGGCGCACGTCGCGTCGGCGTTTGAGGTGGCCCATGATGCGGGGCTGCGGACAGGGATGTGGGCGACCAAGACAAAGTTCTCGCTGTTCCATGAATCCTGCAAGGTGGCCGAGGCGGCTGAGTCGCAGGCGAACAAGATGGATGTGTTCTATCGGCAGAGTACGGCGGAGACGCTCACGGCGAGTTTCCTCGTGGAAATGAAGCAGCGGCAGTTGAACTATGCCTTTATCCACTTCGGCGACACGGATGGGGCGGGGCATAGCAAGGGGTGGGGTGGTGAAGAGTACAACGCGGCAATGATCCGCATTGATGGCTGCGTCGGGCAGATTCTGAGCCTGGTGGAGAGCACCGATGGGCTGCGGGGCACGACCGCGATCGTGGTGACGGCCGACCACGGCGGTGAGGGGAAGGACCATGGCGACGCGACCAAGGCGATTGACTATACGATCCCCTTCGTCGTCTGGGGGGCTGGGGTGGATCAGGGCGACCTGTACGCGATGAACCCGACGAGACAGGACCCCGGGACCGGCCGGCCAACCTACGCCGAGGAAAAACAGCCGGTGCGGAATGGCGACGCGGGGAATCTGGGGATGCGGCTGTTGGGGCTGCAGGCGATTCCTGGTTCGATGATTGGCAATAGCCTGGATCTGAAGACACAGAAGGCGACGGCCGCGCAGCCCGCACCCGCGCCCGCGCAAGGGTCGCAGCCCGCTCTTACCATGCCGAAGCCGACAACGCAGCCGAGCAAGCAGGCGGCGTAGGGGGCGCAAGCCGCCGCGGGGAAAAGAACAGGAACGATGTGGAGGTAGTTTGCGGGCCTGTGAGGGGGCCATGGGTTTTTCAGACAGGGCCTAAGGATTGGGGTTCCTGTACGTTCATGGCAGGAATCGAGCGCAGGTGGCGGAGGTAGCCGAAGATGTACCTGGCGATGGCCAGCGCAAGGGCGGCCAGTGAGGCGCTGAGAAGGGCGTTGGCAAGTTGCTCCGACCACGCCCATGTGGCGGAAAGACTGTCGTTCGTGCTTGCACCCAGCACGAAACGAAGGCTTGCGATCGTCCGGGGAAGACCCAGAAGCAGGTTCAGGATCAGCAGGACGGCGACAATATGGATGTTGAGGCGGAAGGCCGGATAGGGAGCAACCGGCTGGTAGACCGGCACGGCATGCCCGCATTCGGGACATCGGTCGGGCGTGGCACGGGTGTCGTAACCGCAGTAGGGGCAGAGCCCCTGCGCGAGCCACCGTTTTCCCCTTGGCATCCGGATCGCCACAACGACCGAGTACACCATATGCACGAGTGCCGGCAGCGAGAGCAGGCCCGCGGCGGCTCCCAGCCTACCCACCGGGATGATGAAAAACGAGTAGGCCTGCGAGCACTCCACAGCGCCCGTGCGTATGGCGATTATCTGCTGCCGATGGCGCATCAGCGTATACACGAGCCAGTGTTGCTGCTGAAGTGGCGAGTTCTGGCACTGCCACTTCTGCTTGTCGGCCGTGAAACTGAAAACTCGGCTTTGGCTTGTGAAGATGGCCGAGCGAGTCGTCGCGTTCCAGCCAATTGAGCTTCGGCTTGTCGTGCCTGGCGATGGATTGCTGCTGGCCGTGTGCGCAAAGGTCGCTTGGTAATCCATAAACACCAGCCCATTGCCCAGGCCGGCCGACACTGCCCTCACATGGATCTGCTCGCCCTTCCCGTCCGACTGTGTTGTCTCGCCGAACCGGTCCAGTGAGCGGGTGTTAAGCCCGCAGTACCAGGCAAGTGCTCCTGTGAGAATCGAGATCACGAGCGCAGCCCAACTGGCAATGATGATCATTCGGCGAAGAGTGCGGAGTCGCTTCATGGCCTGGCCTCAGGTAACTGGCACTGCGAGCACCACCTGATTCTACATGCATGCCGAAGCCACAGCGAAGGAATTGCAGGAACGTCCGTTCCGCAGGCGAGTGAGAACCCTTCACGCAAGGACCATCAATTTCCACCTCCGCATAATCAGATTTGGTATCATTCAGGCTACTAAAGGCGCGCTTCGGCTCGGGACAAGTCTCTCGCGGGAAAGCGGGAATCCACCCAGGCGGACGTCCCACAAGTCCCCGCACTCCAGGGAGGTCAGGGGAAGACGGTGTAGTAGCGCTCGCCGCTCATGGCCTGTGTGTCAGCGCGCATGTAACAGACGCTGAAGGCGCGGCGGGGGATGTCGGTGGTGTTCACATCAGAGGCGTGGAGAAGGTGGTTGTGAAGAAGGGCGACTTCGCCGGCCGCGAGTTCGAGGTAGACAGTTCTGTCGGGAGTTGCGCGGGCGGCGGCCTGCTCGGGAGTGAGAAAGCCGGATGGGTGGGATGGGTTGATCAGGCCCTGGGTGTGGCTGGCGGGGATGATCTGCACGCAGCCGTTGGCGCGGGTGGCCGGGTCGAGGGCGGTCCAGAGGGTGATCTGGGGATCCTGATTGAGGTAGGTCCAGCGGTCTTGGTGCCAGGGAAGGAACGTGCCTTTGCGGGCGGGTTTGTTCATGAACATAGCGCGGAAGCTGGCGATGGCGGTATCGCCATAGGTGCGGCGGCAGATTTCGCGGAAGATGGGGCGGGACATGTATGCGAGGAAGAGGTCATCCTGCTCCAGTTCCTGGATCTTCCGATAGTTCAGGGTGGCGCCTTTGTGGCCTTTCGACTGCTCGCCGGCATCTTCGTACTTGCCGGTTTCGGAGTCGAGTTGCATCAGCAGTCTTGAGTAGTCGACGTGGGCTTTGCCGAGCATGATGTCATCGATGCGCTGTTGCAGAGCGCACAGATCGGTGTCGCTGAGGACCTTGCCCAGTTTGAGATAGCCATCGCGCTGGTACTGCTGCCACTGGGTGTCGGTGATAGTCCGGGGCTCGTGGATCGCTGCCGTTGCTGTCGCTGCCATGTGAGATTCTCGCTTTGCCGCGAAAAGAGGCGGCAAAGAAGGATAGGGCGCGGAATGGCGGTGAGTCACTGGCGAAGGGGGGAGGCGGCGATGCATCAGCGCTTGCTGCTGTCAAACCGTTGTGTCCATGCATCATAAACACGGCTAACATGGGTGAATGGTCGAAACGAAGATAGATTTCGAGAGAGCGATGCGGGACTACCTGGTCGCTCTGTATCGCGTTCGTGTACTGAATCCAAAGGGGCACGTCTGCAGGTGCCTGTATCACCGGGAAGGCGGGCGAAAGGTGCTGCCGCTATTTGGCGGTTTCCTGGCCTCGTCGGCGGCGTACCTGGCAACCACTCGCTTTGACGGTAATGAGTTCTATCAGAACGACGAGGTCTTTCGACTGGCGTTGGATGCCGGCGACAGGCTGCTTCTGGATCATGCCGCAATCACCAGCGACACGAAGCCCAACCACTTCCAGATCTATCCCCTAGCCAAGCTCTATGCACTGCTTGGGGGAACTGTGGACAAAGTCCGCCGCGATCGCTGGCGGGAGACCATGGAACGTAATCTGAAGGCCGTGGACGCTCTGATTGACCGCACAGGCGAGAACCTGGGCAAGCCCGGTCCATGGGCGGGAACCGGACCGAACCATTATTTCGGCTGGTTTGCGGTCGGGTACGAGCAGGCTCAACTGCTTGGGGAATCGAGAATCGCCAGCAAGATCGAGAAGGCCATGCTCCGGCATCTGGCCGTTCAATCGCCGGCGGGCTACTTTCCCGAATACAAGGGGCCGGCCACCGGCTACCAGCATGTCAGCCTCGGGGGACTGGCGGAATATCATCGGCTGAATCCACTGCCACAGACGAAGAAGGCGATCGAGAACGGCCTGTCATACGTGTTGGGGGCGATGTATCCGGACTTCCGCGGCATCGAGACCTTCGACGAACGCAATCGGCTTGGCCATGATCCTCGGTTTGGGCATGCCTTGCTGTGGACGCCGGCCGGCCGGAACGTGTTTGCCCGCACGCTTGCGCTGGCGCGCAAAGATGTACAGCGTAAGCCAGGCTGCTGCAAGCCGTTTGTCGACGCCGTACCGTTTACCATGGCCGAACTCTACGCGGTCGGCGCTGCGTTCCGTTGCTATGAACATGCAGTCGCAACCCGGAGGATTGGTGTGGCCAAGGAACTCCCGCTTGACCGGGACGCCTTTGCCTGGAAGCTTGAGGACAAAGGGTTGGTTCGCAAACAAGGACCTTGGTTCTACGCCCTCTCTGCTTATGTGCATGATGCGCCGCAGGGAAACCCGTACCATCTGGATCGCACCCAGGCCCTGAGCGTTTATCACGAATGCGCCGGCCTGATCATCGGCGGCGGAAACGACAAGCGGGCCTACCATGCTGCCACCGTCCATGTTCGTGAAGGCGGTGATTGCCACTATTTCCCTGCGATGGCTACCCGGTTGCTTGCAGGCGCGAGCGCAAGGGTTCTCTCCGGCAAGGGCAAGTGCGATCACGTGGAGTTTGACTTCGGTTCCGTAATTGCACAGTTGGAAGTCCGTGCTGAGTCGCCCACACGCTTTCGCATAGGTCTGGGTGCCACCAGTACACAGACCAAGCCGCAGGTCTGGCTGGTGCTGCAACTGCCCGTTCGCGCGCCGTTGAAGCTCGACAACGATGGCGTGCCATTGGTGCTTAAGAAGGCGCAGGAAGGCCAGGCGGAAGAGGAACATGAGCTTGGGCGGTCGCTGGGCTCATCAGAGGGTTGGCGCATGTCCCTGCCAAGGGGCAGTTCACTGGTATGGCCGCACATCCCTTGGAACCCGTACCGGCCGCCGTCATACCTGGACTTTCCGGAGATGGCGGTTGCCCTCGTCCGTGTGCCGCTGCACATGTCGGGAATGCGGGCTGAGGTGACGCTGAGCGTTGCGGGAGTGTGAGCCTAATATCCATCCAAAGGAGCAGATCATGCCAAATACGGTCCGGTTGCACCGTGTGCTGCGCGCAAAGCCCGAGCGGGTGTATCGGGCGTTTCTCGATGCCGAGGCCATGGCCAAGTGGTTGCCGCCCAACGGGTTTACGTGCAAGGTTCACCACCTGGATGCAAAAGTGGGCGGCACGTTCAAGATGTCGTTCGCGAACTTCAGCAGCGGCAAAGGCCATAGCTTCGGAGGAGAGTATTTCCAGTTGGTGCCAAACGAGCGCATTTGCTACAGCGACAAGTTTGATGATCCGAACCTGCCGGGCGAGATTCGCGTGACGGTGACATTGAAGAAGGTTACGGTCGGGACGGAGCTGAACATTGTGCAGGCGGGAGTGCCTGATGTCATCCCGCTAGAGGCCTGCTATCTTGGCTGGCAGGAATCACTGATGCAGTTGGCGAAGCTGGTTGAGGCGGAGATACCGGATTAACTTCACTAAATCCGCACAAAGGTGCGATTGCGGTAGAGGTAATAGAGCAGACTCCAGAGGAAGAGGATCGACAGGCAGGTAAGGGTGAATTGCCGGGCCGGGCCGAAATGAGCGCAAAGTCCGCCGAAGAGGCCGCGGCAAATGTGTTCGATGCCGAAGAGCTTTTCGGCCATATAAGCGACGATGGCATTGGCTCCAATAACCTGCAGAGGGAAGGCCCATCGCTTGTAGCCCAACACATCTATTACCAGGTAAAACAGCGCCAGCAGCAGCAGGCTCCAGCCGCCGGCCCAGAGCACCATGGAACTTGTCCAGAGGTGCTTGATGATCGGCACGGCGAAATTTGCGGCCCAACCAAGGATCAGGCAGGCGATGCCGGCTCCGGTGAGGATCAGGACCTTGCGCGCGCCTGGGAGTGGTGCCTTAAGCGCATGTCCGGCGAGCGAGCCCATGATCACTGTGGCGGCAAAGCCAAGACTGCTGAGAATCCATGTGTAGCCGCCGCCGTCCATGAAATGGCCCATCACCGTCTTGTCGATCCAGCAGGCCAGATTGCCGTTTGGTGAGAAATCGCCGGCCACACCGCCCGGCGGTGGCACATACAGCATGACCAAGGCGAAGCCGATCAGCAGGCTGGCGCACAAGACGGTTTGCCTGGCGACTGTTCGCAACTCCACCAACGCCACCGTTGCGACCAGGTAGCCGACGGCGATGGATTGAAGTGTGTTAGAGTACACTTTCAGGTGATCAAGCCGGAATTGCAGCAGGTTCCCTTGTGAGATCATGCCCAAGATCCACAGGATCACCACACGACGCAGCGCTCGCAGATAGATTGCCTGCCGTCCGTCACCGGCCTCGATTCGCCGGCCGATGGAGAACGGCAGCGATACGCCGGCGATGAACAGGAACAGCGGCATGATCATGTCCCAGGCGCCAAACGTGCCCCAGTGGTGCTCCAACTGATAGCTGACGGATTCTGGTAGATGGCCCACCATTAGTATGACCAAGCCCGACACAAAACTGTTGCCGAGTTCTGGTCCCATAATCCAGAACATGTCAAAGCCCCGCAAGGCGTCGATGGATACGATGCGCTGATTCGTTGTGACTTTGGGTGCTGAGGTGATAGCCATCATCTTGGGATGAGGCTACGAGCATGGCTGGGCGTGGTCAACTGAAAAGAGCGGCCAGCGGAGGCCGGAAACGAAGGCACCCTGGAAACAAACCCCGCCACGTGGCTGGAATCACTTGCTGATGAGGTTACACTCGGCCGAATCGAACCGGACCGCGCAGTAACAGTCTTTAGAGCGCTAAGTTCGTACAACTCTCGTGGAGAACTCGATGGCTAAGAGCACCCGACGACAATTCCTCCAGACTGCGGCCTCAACGGCGGCGGCGTTGGCAGCGGCCCCCTTGCTCGGGGCCCAGGCGGCGACATCGCCGGCCGGTACACCCGCCACGCAACCGGTCACGATGGAATCGCTGGGTGAGGTGCCCGCGGCCTTCGGGCGCGTCGTCGCCGCCGGCGTCGATGGCCTGCTGAAAACCCAGGCGCCCTTCGGCGGCTTCGGCAGTGCCGAAAACCCCTCACCTTACCCGCACCAGGCCATCTTCCCGCTGGCGTTCTGCTACGCGGGATTGGACCCGGACCGCAAATGGCAGGGGTCAGCGCAGGTGCGCGATGCGATCCGTAAGCTCGGCGACTTCCTCGTTGCCCACCACAATGATCGTGGCGAGTGGGGTTGGGACTCGAACGGGTTTAAGGTCATCGGCGCGGACCAACGCCTTGTCTACGCGTGGGTGGAGGGCTTGCGGATCCTGCGCGAGGCGAAGGCCGACATTGCTACGGATGCCTGGGCCGACAAGATCGAGCGGGCCTGCCGGACGCTGATCGACCACCGGCTCAAACAGATCGAGGGCTTTGAACGGTTCTTCGCCCGCACGACTGGTACGGGCACCAATCACGTGGCGCTGTACATCTCGACGATCTATCGGGCGGGGCAGGTGCTGGGCAGGAAGGACCTGTGCGACTATGTGCTGCCCATCGGCCGGGCGCTGGCCAACAGCGTTCATCCGGACGGCTATTGGGAGGAGCACGGCGACCTGCTGCGGCAGTCCGGACCAACAGTGAGCTACAACTACCTCACGCACACGGGCATGTCCCTGATGCGCGAATGGACGGGCGAGGAGGCGTTCGTCAAGGCGGTGGACAGGTCGGCGACGTTTCACTCCAACTTCTGCTATCCCGATGCGACGATCCTGGACGTGCTCGACGAGCGCGTGCGCTACTCCGGGTCGGCCAGTGTCTGGGGGTGGTTCGGGCTCTCGCACACGCCCGACGGCCGGGCGGCGGCCATCGAGCACTTCCGCTGCTTCCTCAAGCGTTCGCGCGACATCACGCGCACGGGCGGTGAAGCGTTGGCGCGGTTCTGCGAGAACCACCTGTATTGGCACGCCGGCCCGATTGGCACAGCGCCGATGGCCCGGCCGGACCACCGGGCCATGCTGAGCCTGCCTGGCGGGATCGTCCGCACCGGCGCCTGGGCGATCGGGCTCTGCGCCATGCGGGCCACCACGCCCGAGGACCCGGAGTACCGCGAGAACGGATTTGCCCTGGATCGACAGAAGCTGTTCAGCCTGTGGCACGAAAAACTTGGCTTGGTGATCGATGGATCGAACTCCAAGAACCAGCCGGATAATTCCACGTTCCATGCCAAGGGCGCCTACGAGGTCATCGACTATTACCCCATCGGCGGCGAGATCGTCGAGCGCGAGGGCGAGTGGATCAGCCGGGCGACGTACAAGACCTTCATCGGCGAGGCGCGACTGCGGCGGATCGACGACAAGACGATGCGTATCACACTCAAGGTCGAGCCTGTGGCCTGTCAGGGCCCGTTCAATGCGGGCTTTACGCTGCACCCGGCTCGCGGCGCAGCGCTGCGGGCAGGCGGAGGCAAGACATTCGATCTTGCGGATAAAGATCTCGCGCTGGCGGAGGCGGATCTCGGCGGCAGCCTGACGGTCGCAGGAGTGAAGATCGATGGGCCCGCCGCAATGCAGGTGAAGTGGCCGGTGTCGCCGCACAACTCCTACGCCAGTAACTACAAGAGCGGCCCGGCCGCCTCGGTGCTGCGCGTTTTCGCCGAACTGACGGTCCGGCAGCGTGAGGTGACGTTCAAAGTGACCGTGGCGTGAGGGCGCGGGTGTCGGCCGGGCGCTGGTCCTCAGTCCGCCGCCAGTTTCCGCCCCAGTTCCAGGGCCTCGGCCATCGCCGTTGCATTACTGCGGACCTCTCCCGCCGCACCGCACGAAGCCGGGATGCACTCGATGAGTTCCATCTGCAGGAACCGGCAGGCATCACGGAACATCCCATACGCATTGGCGACCCCCGAAAGCAGGGGGTTCGCATCAGCGTAGGTCAGCAGCACTGCGACCCTTTTTCCCGCCAGCGCCGTCCAGTCTCCGCCTCCGCCCAGCGCATAGGTGCGGTCCAGGAAACACTTCATCTGGGCGCTGGCGCCAAAGAAGTAGATTGGCGTGGCCAGCACCAAGACATGGGCGCTCAGCAGCTTGGGATAGATTGCCGTCATGTCGTCCTCGATCACACATGGCGCTTCGCGCGTGCCCTGACAGGCATCGCACGCATCGCACGGCTGAATCCGCAGCCGGCCTAGGCGAATCTTCTCGGGTTCCGCTCCAGCCGAGCGGGCCCCTGCAATCAATTGGTCGGCCAGGATATCACTGTTGCCACTCTCACGCGGCGTGGCCGAAATCACGAGTATCCGCTTCATGGTTGCTCAACTCCTTGCCCAATGACAGACATGTTCGCGCAGCGATGACGCCATGGCAAGGCTGTTTTGCGAAACAGGTCAGTCAACCCGCAGCAGTTCGAGTTTGTCGATGTAGATCGCTTGGATCGCCGAAGTTGCGCCTCCCTGTTTGTCGAAGCGTCCAGGCCCGATCCAGAAGTAATGATCTCGCTGCGGCACCCACTCGGCCACGTCATACCATTGATAGCCATCTGTGATGTCGGCGGTCTTGCGGTCGATCTCGCCGTACCCCTTCTTGTTCTTTGGATCGTACACGCCGGCCCAGAACGCCTCGCCCTGTTTGCCCGGCTCCTTCTCGACACGTACACGCATGCGGATGCGATATGTCCTGCCGGCATCGAAGGCCACGCGGCTGAAGGGCAGGGTGGTGCACCACTCGTAATGCGTGTTGTAGAGCTTCATCGCCGAGCCGTCCTCGGCCAGCGGATCGGCCACGGTATCGCCCCATGTGCCCCTGTTGCCGAGCGACAGCAGCGTGTCTTCGACGATCGCGCGCGTTTGGCCGATCGCCGTATGCGGCACGGGTTTGGCCAGAGCCGCCCAGCGTGCGAGCGTGTCTTCGTGCCGCTGCAGACTCTCCGAGATGCGAATGTTCCCGGCTTCCTTGAAACGCGCCAGCAGGTCGGAGGCAAGCTTTCGCTGTTCAAGTGCCGCGTCATAGCGCCGAGCATCACCTGTGACCCACACATCAAACGCCGGCGACCGGCCCAGACGAGCGTACATTACGGGGATCGCACCCATCCGCACGTTGTACGCGTGGGCAGGGGAGTCCTTGACGGCCGCCTCGGCCTGCTGCCACAACCTAGCCGCGCGGGCGTAGAAATCGTCGGGGATTACCGGATTGGCGATGTCATCATAGATGCACAACGGTTTGGCGACCGGATCATTGTAGAAGGCATGCAACTCGTTGAAATACCTGCGGACGAAGGGCGCGGCTGCTCCGTAGTAATCGGCGAAGAATTGATCGAGCAGCGGCTCGGCGGGAAGATCCGGGTTCCACAGCCACTTGGCCAGCAACCACGCCTTGAGTTCCGCGAAATCCGCGTGACGGCCTTGATACGCGCCTTCTTCAAATACGCCCACAACGTGGTTGTCGCGAAAGAATCTTGCATTCCCCTGCAGCGCCAGAACGTTGGGGAATGGACCGATATAGTTGTTGAAGTTGGTGACGTAGTCCCAGACATAGAGCTTGTCGGTCATCGCGCTCCAGCCACGGATTTCGTCGACGAAAGTGCGGTTCTGCGCAAACGTGCTCTGATCCAGCGGCCGGGAGAAGTCGCACTCGATGGAGCAAAGCCGCGGGACGACGTTGTGCCGCGGGTGCACCGTCCTGGGCGGTTTGCGTGTGTACTGGTATGCCAGCGTCTCGATCCAGACGTCGGGAAACTCCTTTTCCACAGCCTCGGCCACCTGGTTCACAAAGGTGATCATGGTGCCTGCGTGCGACTGCTCACGATCGTCAATCGCTTTGCATGCGGTACAGGTGCAGAAGTTGAGCCAGTCGTTCTGGCTCACGCTAAAGAGCTTGGCGCCGGGGTCCTTGCGGATGCGTTCCAGCACGCGGGACGTGACGATCTTGAGCACATCGGGGTTGGTCAGACAGAGTTGTGTCTGATCTTTTACCCGTTTGCCGTTGATCTCGCTGAAGTACTCTGGATGGGTGACGAAGAACTCCTCGGGCGGACATAGCACGTTCGCTGTGTGCACAAACAGGCCGCCGCCAAACCGGACCTTGCCGCCGTGTTTGTCGCCCAGACGCATGGCGTTGCCGTTGCATTTGTTGCGGGCCGCCAGGTCGCCGTCGAACATGTCAAACCAGAATGACTCGCGCATGGCGAAAGCCGGCTTCTGGGTCTGGTCCACAGGCGGGATCGTCCACGCATCAAGATTGGGAATGACGCTGTGCCACGTGGTATACCAATGGCAGCCGCCGAAGCGCTCCAGCACCTCGTAGACGCCGTACAGTGTGCCACGTAGCGGGCCGCCCAGGATGACAAGATGGGGCGGACAGCTCTTGATCCGAAACCCATCCTCTCCAAGGGCCGTGGTGTCTGCCGGCCCGCCAAGAATCTGTGCCGTGTAGCGCGTCTCTCCCAGCAGAATCGCTTTGGTCGGCAGCGCCTCCTCATCGGTAACGATTGGCAACCTGACCCCGGTCATCTGCTCGGTGAATGCCTGCAGTTCCTCGGCCGCATGGATCTGCGACGCAGAAGCCGCCACCGGCCGCACAATCGTGTATGCCGCCGGTTGCCCGCGCGTGGCCAGCGTAAGGTTCTGCGCGAGCAGCGCGGTCGGCACAAGGGCCGTAGCAAGGACAGTCATGAGTCTGGTCACTTGGCTCCCTTCGTGTTCCAGGCAAGCCTATCTAACCACGCAAGCGGAGACAAGACAACCACTGGCCTGTCGGCACTGTGCAATCAACGAAAGACGGAGCGGCGGCATTTGTTGCCGCCGCCCCGTTGTGCTTCTTCGATGCTTACCAGCGATCGCTGTTTCGCGCTCGCCGTTGGCATGCTATCGCTTACTGGGCCAGTTCCATCGTGTAGCTCTTCACCCGCGCCTTGGGGCCGCAGGCGATGGTGTACGTCGCCTGGGGCGCCTGGGCCACGTACTCGTTGGTCTTGGTCTGGCCGTTCTCATCCCATGCATAGGTGATCTTCACCGGCCTAAAGACGCCTGCGGGCTCCTTATAGTCAGCATCAATCCGAAGGCTGAACAGGCATGCGGTATTGCGCTGCTGGCCAATGAGCTTGACCTGTGCCTCTTTCACGCCGGCCGGGACGTTGTCAACCACCATGTATTTGCTTGAGCCCGAACCGGTGGGCCCGACCATCTTGCCGGCTTCGGTGAAGGTCTTGCCGCCATCGAAACTGACCTGCACGGTGTACTGGTCCTTGGCGTCACGAGCGCGGAACGTGGAGTTGACTCGCACCCGAGTCATATCGCCGGGCGTCTTGACCGTGAAGATGCCCTCGCCGCTGCCCGAATCGCCGACACCCAGCAGGTGGGGATTCAAGCCGGTGAGCTTGGGATGGTAATCCATCATGGCGATCTGCTTGCCCTTGACCTCGGCGGCGTTGGTGCTGCCTTCGAGCGTGATGGTGCCTTCCTGCGGGCCAGCGCTGAAGTTGATGGTGTTCTTGCCTTCGGCGATGGTGGGAAGGGCGGCCTGCGAGCACTGGAAGTCGTTGGTCGTCTTGAGGGACGTCAGGCTGGTGCCAGCGCCGACGAGTTCGAACTTGAGCTGGTAGTCGTAGCGCCGCTTGATGAGGTCGGTCAGTGCGAGTTTCTGTTCGCCGGACTTGTCGATCTTGGCGACCGGTTTCCAGTCCATGCCGTTATTCTCGCTGAACAATACCGTGATCGATCCACCCTGGGCGACGTTTGCCGCGATCGCCGCCTCGCCCATCACATAGACGTAGCTGCTGGGGAAACGCAGGACGAGGACGGCCGGCTTGGCCGCATCCGCGAGCGTGACGCCAGCGGGTGCGCCCGCGCCCAGATTATCAGCGGTCAGCGCCACGGTCTTGAGTGTGTCGAGCTTGAGTGGCACGTTCCACTGGAACGTTCCGTCGCCGACTCTTCCAGGAGCGCGATCGCCGAGCTTGGTTTGGATGCCCAGGACTTTGCGGTCCTGCATGGAGTTGTAATCGCCCTGAGCCATGTTGTTGGTGTATTGGATGCCGCGGCTGAAGAAGTTGCGGGTGATTTTCTCGCCCGGGCGGAGCTGCACGTTGAGCTGGTAGCCCATGGACACGGAGTACTCATAGATGGCGCCAAGGTCAGCCTTGCCCGGCTTCCAGTAATACTCCTGCATGTTGCTGTGCCAGCCATGCCAGCCGGCCGTGTTGGTTCCATCCTTACCGAAGAACTCTTCGGCACGGGGTCCACGCGCCATAAGCGCCGGTCCGTTCTTCCATCCGCCGTCTTTCCCAAAGGCACGGAGCTTGGCTTCGTTGTTTGCCAGATCGGGGTGCTGTGCCGACCAGTCCATGACGGCCTTGTGGATTTCATCCACGCTGGCCAGTTCGCCTTTGTCGTTGATGTGGTAATTCATCACCGAGCAGTCGATGAGGTGCCAGGTGTCGTTGTACATCATCTCCGGAACGCTGTGCGCGTTGATGATCCGACCGCGAGCCTGGTAGCCCAGGTAGCGGACCAGGCCCGAAACTTCACCGCTGGCGCAGCAGCACATGCCGTAGCCATAGACATGGATCGTCTTGAGCGGATCGTGCACGCACCCGAGTTGGAGATCTTCCTGCGGCGGAGCGGCCTGCTGGCGGTATCGGACCAGAGTGTTGAACACGGCGATGGCCTTGTCCTGGTCGCCCATGCCATCCTTGATGTACGTTTTTTTCCACGCTTCGGGTGACGATACATCTTCCGACTTGTCCGACACGACGTTCAGGTGACTCACCACTTGAGCCCGAGCGCCGACTGCTACGCCCAGCAGCGTCACCGCGCCCGCCAGGCTCTTGACCAGATTCCGGTATGCCATGTCACATTCTCCTCAAGATCCGCATCATTGTGCCGCCTGACAACCGGTGCCAGACCCGACACACCTGCTGATGATACCTGTTTGTGCCTGCAATGTTGAGCCTCTGGACCTCCCCGCACCGGGGCGCCAGGCGTGAGATAGATTGCGCTATGCAATCCTACTTTACCTGTTGTCCCGTCGGGCCGAGCGGCTCGACGATCTGGACCTTATCGACCGGCAGGGCCGCTATCAGGTCAGGCAGGTCGTACACCCGCAGGGCGCCGTGTACGGCGTTGATTAATTGGTTGCGGTTCAGCGGTGAGCGGACCACCTCCGCCCAACTGCGCAGCGAGCGATCGAGGCGGAGCGATACGAACAAGTCCGGCTGTAGGGCGGCCGCGTGCAGTGCCGCTGGTCCGGCTTCGCCGATGCCCACCAGGTGCACAGGTCGTGGCGCCTGAGCGGCGACTCCGTACTGCGCCAGGAATTGCCCGCAGGCCAAAGTGTACTCCACCCGCATGCCCAGGTAGGAGCGGCCCAGCAGATAGGCCATGTAGAAGTCCTTGAAATTGGGGCCAAAGGGCGATTCGGAGTTGCCGTTGCTGCCCTGGCGGATGCCTGGGAGATCGACGGCAAGAACAATCCGGCCCTGTCGTACCAGTGCCTCGATGGGCCCGCCGGGCGCCGCATCGACTTCCTTGCCACCTCCGTTGAGGTAGAGACAGGCATCGCCGGTGGTCTTGGCTGGTTCGAAGAGCATCCCTGGCAGGGCGATGTCTTTCTCCGGCCGCAGCAGCACGTTGGCGAGCGTATAGCCTTCGCGCTGCTCTCGGTTGAGTGTCTCAAATGCCGGTAGCGGCAACTCGCTTAAGGGGCGAACGCCGGTGATCTGACGCACCTTTTGCAGGACCTGCGGCCGCGGCGTCTTCTGCCAGAACTCGCGGCGGCCTGGAGCTAGTTTCGTCTCCATCTCGCTGTTGAGATCAATCAGTGACCTGGCACCATCCAGCCACATGACCTGGCCCTTTGGGGTGCAGTTCAATTCGGCATCGGGCTTGACCGCAATCTTGTCTTCGCCGACCGGTTCATGCTTGTTGAACAGCCAACTGCGCATCCACTGGACCATTGGCATGCGCAGTTCTCTCGCGAAATTGTGCGGCAGGTCCACCTCGACGATGTCGACGCGCTCGGGGACGCCAAGCCTGGTGTAGATGCGCTTAGTCTGGCGGAAGTTGTCCCAGGAGCCACTGACATCGAAAAAGTCCTGGGTGGCGATGCCAAACATCAGCGGTCGGGGAGCCATCAGGATGGCGTAGTCGGCGTGCTCCAATCCGAAGGCGAGTTGGCCGTAGAGATTCTGCTCGGCATCCTGTGGGCCGATCGTATCGACGAGTCGAGCGAAGGAGGTCAGGTAGCAGCAGGGGACAGCGCAGATGATCCTCGTGTCGAGCGCCATGAGGTAGCTGGTCTGCGTGCCGCCGCCGCTGTTGCCGGTGCAGACGATGCGTGAAGCGTCGATGTCGCTGCGGCTCTGCAGGTAGTCAATCGCGCGGATGCCATCCCAGACCAGGTCGGCCGCGATGTTCCGACCCAGCAGGATGCTGCCGGTGCCAATCAGGGTGTGCTGGACGGTGGGGCCCAGTGACGGTTTGCCCTGCTGGTCAAAGATCTGCGATCGTTCGCCTTGGCCCGGCGGATCGTAGCACAACGCCGCAATGCCATTGCGTGCCAGCAGGATGGAGGCCTGCTGATAGGATTCGTACGCCTTGCCGTTCTCGCTGTGGCCGCAGGGAACAAGTGACGCTGCGTAGGGCGGCGCGGCATCGGGCAGATAGAGCAGGGCGCTCACGACCAACCCCGAGCGGCTCTCGAAGAGGACTTTCTCTATGCGATAGCCGTCGCATTGAATCTTACCTGTTACTTTGGCGTTCAGGGGGGTCTTTTCGGGAAAGCCTCCCAAGGCCTCGATCATGGCACTGCGCCGCCGCTGCTGGTAGGCGGTGATTTGCTCAGGCGTCTTGAGTGCTTCATACTCTTGTTGCCGGGCCGCCAGCGCGTTGTGGATCTGCTGTCGAAGGTGATCCCCCATGATATTGGCTGGCGCGGCCGACGGGCCCGGCTGTGATGCCGTCTGTGCGAATGAAGGGGCGACCAGAAATGCGACAATCACCAGGACAATCAGACCGCTCATCATTGTGTGCTCCTCGAACCGTTGGCTGATACGTTTACCCATAGCCATCTCGATACCCGTTACATACCGCACGATTCGAGCTTTCGCCAGCAGATGATCATGGTTTGTGTTGGCCCGGTGCGGCCAGGAGCACGCGAAGTGCCGCGAACTCGCATTCAGCCCGGACCTGCACGCCGGCAACGCTGGGATGAATGTCACCGACCTTGCGCGTGAGTGCGATGTCGTGTTGCGCCTCGAAGGCCTTGTAGATATCGGCCAGGGGGAACGACCGTTCCGCGGCCAGGTCCCGGGACGCCTGCCAGTACGGGGCGTACTGTTTCAAGATGGAGGCATCGACACCGTGCATGTAGGGTCCGGTGCCGATTACGAATCTAATTCCCGGGTAATCGGCCGCGAGCTTGTCGCAGAGCGCGCCCAGCCGTTTCTGGAACTCGGCGGCATCATACTTGCGGCGGTCATTGGCGCCGTATTGGATCACGGCGATGTCGATCTTGGCCAGGTGTTCCTTGATAGCGGACTGGTAACGGCCGCTGTCGAGGAGCTCGATCACCGACTCTCCGTCCACTCCGAGGTTGATGTTGCGGACGCGGCGGCCGGGGAATTCCTTCAGGCACATGGCGTCCAAGAGGACGTCGATCCGTCGGTCAAAGGGCAGATAGCTCGTGGCCGTGATGCTGTCGCCGATGTGGGCGATCACTGTTTCGGCCGGGTCGGGTGCTGTGGACCGCTCCTCGGTCAGGGCGGCGCGGCTGACAAAAACCTCGCCTGGCGCGTCGCCGCCAACTCCGAGGGCCAGAAAAGCGGTCTGCGCCTTGAGCCCGGAGTCAAACCAAAACTCGCGCGTGACCAGCGAGGCAGTAACATCAAGGGGCGCAGCGGAGGTAGCCCAGCTCCGGCACAGATCGAAGTACCTGGGATCAGCGGCAGAGGAAGGTCGCAGGTTGACCTGACACGGCGCAGTGCCGCGAATGGTCACCGCCAGGCGGTAGAGGGTCTGGGGCTTAAACTTCAAATTGAACTGCACTCCGCGGGCGTCGGCCTTTTCGACGAGGCGGGCCAGGTGGAGCACCGGTGTGCCGTCAGGTAGTTTGGTCACCTCGGCGACGTGCTTGTCATCGGCGCCGAGCTCGGACCAGCCGGTTGCGCCGGAGCTGAAATCGCCGTTGGTGATGATATCATTGCCCGCGTGCGCCGCGGTCGGCCACGAGGCAAGCAAGACGAACAGGAACGCAACAAGCACCGTCAAATGCCGCATAGGATCCTCTGTCTTCCGAAGTTTGCGCTCTTACCTGACCAAGATATTCTGTTCTGCGCTTACGCCGGTTGCGACGTCTCGGGCGGACAGCGTATAGCTGCCGGGGGCATCGCTGACAGCGATGGGGATTTGGAATGCGACCTGTCCCTTGGGTGCGACCAGTGTTCTTGTCAGCGGCAGGATCTCCTTGCCATTCGGTCCTTTCACCAGCACACGGAATGCGTGTGTGTCGCCAACGCTTGGCGCTACCAGCGTCAGCTTCACGTTCACCAGTTCGCCGCCGGTCGTCTGTCCGGCAGCGTCGATTCTAAGCGCCTGAGCCGGTTTGGGCAGCAGCGTCAGAATCGTCGGCTGGTACTTGTCCAGCGAGAATGTCGCAGAACTCTTCTTGCCGAGGTACTTGCCGCTGCGCGTGTCGTAGACGCAGTATTCGCCGCCCAGATTCACCGTCAGATCGAGCGGCCGCTCCAACGCATCCTGTTTCTGGTATTCGGGCGGGCCCAGCTCATTGACGCGAAGTTGATAGTTGCGATGGATTGCGAGGATCTTCAGGTCGCCGGATGCAAACGGATAGACCTCAACACCTGCAACGGGCTTACCGCCGGCCGTCACAGTAAAGGCGTTTGTCGGAACGGCGTCCTTCAGGATCGACGCGACCAGGGCCTGTAGTGCATCACCTTCGGGCGGTTTCAGACGCCACCGGTGGTAATCGGTCACCACCGCATTGAGGTAGATCGTCATCCCTTTGCCATGTCGGCGCACGATGACAGCGGGTGTCCCGTTGGTGTCGTGGTAAAGAGCGGTGCCTGTGCCCGCTTTCACGCCCGGTTCCGCCGCCGTGACCTTCTCAAGCGTGGCGGCGTGGTCCCATGGCACCAGCGCCCGATCCACGGCAGCCGGCGAGAGTCCGGCGGGGCCGGGTTCAAACTTCGTGTTCGAGCGTTCGATGCCGAAGAGATCGTCGAGTTGGCCCTTGGGCAGCGCTTTGCAGTGTTCGTCCATGAGCGCGGTGCGGCAGTCTGCGATCACGGTGCCTCCACGGGCCACCAAATCGCGCGCCGCCTGGCATTCTTTCGTGGACATGGCAACAGACTGCGGCAGCACGAGTACGCGTGCCGGACTGGTGGCAAATGCGCCGTCTTCCAACTGGGCATATGCGGCGAACCCGTATGGCTCCTGATTGTCCTCCAACAGCTTCACCCACGATTCACGCAGGCGAAGGAACGGAGATTGCCGGCGTTCGGTCCCTGAGCCGCGATTTACCCAGGCCTGCCCACCGGGACGCGCCTCGAACATCCAGTGCGCGGTAATCGACGGCTGGCTATAGTGAATGGCGACCTGCTCCGGCGGTTGCAGCATGTAGTGGAGTTGCTTGACGATGCCGCTCGTGAGTTCCTTGTAGGTTGGCGCGATTTCCGACGCCATCTTCGTGAGCTTGGCATCCGCGTCCAGATATTGGTTCTTCTCATCGTAGATGATGATCCCCTGATCACCGTGCAGCGCCTGATACCAGAGACGCCAGACCTCGAAGTCTCCGAATCCGAACCCCGTGGTCATGGCCGGTTTGTGCGGCGCGAACGAGCGCCAAATCTCCCGGTTGTTGCCGATGTTATACGGCTCGACGAAATCCATGACCTGTGACAAGAGCCAGTAGTCGTACCCACCAAAGGCCGCGGGCATCTGGCAACCCAGCAGGCCAAGACGAGCATCCTTGTCCATTTCGTGCCCGGCTTTGCTGCCGGCGAGCAGGGCATCGGCAAAGGCATGATTCATGAACGCGCGGTGGTCCGCCCAGGGCGAGAGATTGTCATCGCCGCGAGCCATCATTTCATCGGTTGACAGCGGCACGACGTCCTCAATCTTCGCGAACTTCGTGCCCCATTCGGCGTTGATCGCATCGAGCGAGTTGTATTGTTCGAGCAGCCACTTGCGCATGGCGTCAAGCGCAACTGGAGAAAAGTCGAAATCCCATGCGCTCACCAGGTCGGCGACACCACCTTCGTCGGTGTGCGCGTAGGCCAGCGGCTTGGCACGCATGTGATTGGTAACTGCGGTGCGGATGCGGGTAACGGCGGCCGCGAGTGCCTGGGGGTCGCTGAGGCTGGGTTTGCGGTAGAACGCTTCCTTGCTGGAGCGATCCTTCTTGTACAGTTCTTTGGCGTCGATCAACGCCTTCTCCTTGGGTTCTTGCGCGGGAGTATGATATGCGGCATAGAAGGAGGTGGCGATCTGGTCGCAATAGTAGGGGTAATCATACGGGAGCCAATTGCCGGCGCCATCGCGTTTCTGGGTGTTTGAGGACTGTATCTGCCCGGCGGTGATCCCCGCATCGCGCAGTGCCCACTGCTGTGCGGGTTTGGGGTAGGCGTAGTACATGATGACCTGGTAGTCATCCCACACTGCAGGGGGCGTGACGAAAAACTCGGTCTTGGGAAACTTGAGCGTGGTCTGGCCGACCTGCAGTTCGCCTTCGAGGTAGTTCTGCATAGCGAGGGCACGCGCCAGAGGCAGGGAAAAGGCGACGCGAACGCCATCTACCTTCACCGGCTGTGTTTCCGCGGCGACGGTGCGTCCCCAGCAGTCAGTCCAGCGCCACGTCAGCTTGCCATCTCCGGGCAGGGGATCCTTGAACTGCAGCGTCGCCTTGAGTGTATCAGCGCGAGTGACAAGCCCCTTGTCGATTTCCAATGTTTGTGCGGTGGCGACTGTTCCCAACACCGATGTCAGAAGGGTCAAGACCAAGGATCGTTTCATGGAGTATCTCCTCAATTACTGAGAACGTCCGCTGCAAAGTGGAGCGTGCCACGGACGGATAGCGCATCAGACGAGGTTAAAGTACACTTGGACCGGGCAGCTACGCAAGAGCGGCCTGTCTCTGGCAGATCGCTCTACTGTCAACTAGTTCTTCCGCCAGCCATTGCGGGCAATGTCGCGCAGGGCCTGGCCGGCAAAAGCCGCGAGACAAGCCAGGATGCCACCGAGGACCAAGGGTATCGCCAGGATCCGCAGTTCGGTCTCTGCGGCGACGTCCAGAAGCAGATACGCCCCTGCGGCAGCGCATACGCCGCCAACGACGAGGCAAAGGAGCGAAGTGATGAGGAGCCCCGAATACAGGGGCGCCTGGGGCTGTAGAGGCGGTTCCACCTCGCTCTTGGCACTGGCGTAGATCAAGGGCGGCGCTTGTACGGTTGCTGATGGCCCTATCGGTGTTGCGCTCATTGCCAGGATGCCCTTTTCCTTGGCCATGGCCGCCGCACCTTTGGCATCATCGGCCTCTACCACAGCGGTTTGCTCAACACCGGTCAGGGAACTGACGCCTGTTACCTGCCATCGCATGGGCGATCCTTTCCTGACGCATCCTACGCGTCAGCCTCTTTGGCCGTCTCTGTGACCATATCGTTCCCCTCGAACTGCGCCGCGTACAACTGCGCATACGGCCCATCCTGCCCTAACAGTTCCGTGTGCGTCCCGCGCTGCACGATTCGGCCTTTCTCCATCACGAGAATCTGATCGGCATCGCGCACGGTTGAAAGGCGATGGGCAATGGCAAAAGTTGTCCGGCCGGCCGACAGTCGCTCCATTGCCTCCTGGATCAGGCGTTCGCTATGCGTATCCAGTGAACTGGTTGCCTCGTCGAGGATCAGGATCGGCGGATCCTTCAGGATCGCCCGCGCGATCGCGATTCGCTGTTTCTCGCCGCCGCTGAGCTTGTACCCGCGCTCGCCGACGACGGTGTCATACCCCTCGGGCAGCGACTTGATGTGATCGTGAATGGCGGCTGCCTGCGCTGCCGCGATCAACTCCTCATCGGTTGCCTCGGGCTTGCCATAGCGCAGGTTCTCGCGGATCGAGTCGTGGAGCAGGTATGTCTCTTGCGTCACCACGCCGATGACCTTCTCCAGCGACGCCAGCGCGATGCCCCGCACATCGTGCCCGTCGACCGTCACTCGGCCGCCACTGACGTCGTAAAGACGCGGGATGAGGTAGGTCAGTGTCGTCTTGCCCGCCCCGGAATGTCCCACCAGGGCAATGTGCTCACCTGGCCGTGCCCGAAGTGTGATGCCATCGAGCGTGAGCGATGGTTGCTCATTGGCATAGCGGAAGCTTACCTGATCGAATCCCACCTCGCCGCGCATGTGCTGGCGGTCGAGTTGCACGGCGTTCGGGGCATCCTTGATATCCTGGCGCAGATCCAGGTACTCGAAGATGCGATCAAACAGGGCCAGGGCGCTGGTGATCTCCACTTGGATGCTCAAGAGGCCGGTGAGCGGGAAGAAAACTCGCGCCTGCAGGGCGGTAAAGGCGATGATGGTGCCCAGCGACAGGTCCGGGTCTTTGCGCTTGATGATCAGCCAACCGGCCAGCCAGTACACCAGTACCGGCGTCAGAGAGAAGGTAAGCTGCATCATACTGAAGAACACCCGCATCAGCATCCCCAGCCTGATCTGCGAGGCGGCCAAGGCATCGTTCTGCTGGGCGAATTTCCGGGTGGCGTGCTCGCGCCGGCCACTGGTCTTGATCAGCAGCATGCCTGAGACCGAGAGCGTTTCCTGCATGGTCGAGTTCAGGTCGGCGAGCTGCTGTTGGCTCGTGGTGCGCAGAGTGCGCATGTACTGACCGACGCGCGCGGCCACCAGGGCAAAGATCGGAATCACCCCCACGCTCAGCGCTGCCAGACGCCAGTCCATATAGAACATGATCACCAGTGTGGAGATGATCACGGTGATGTTGGACAGAATATTCGTGGCGGTATCGGAGAGCACGTTCTGCACCCCGCCGACATCGCTGACCAGGCGCGATTGGATCTCGCCGGTCCGTGTCTGAGTGAAGAAACGCAACGACATCCCCTGGAGATGATCATGCAGCCGATTGCGGATGTCGCGCATGATCTTCTGCCCGACGACCATCGAGTAGTAGCCGTAGCCTAATCCCAGGCTGGCAGCCAGAAATGTGAACAACAAGGTCAGTAGCGTATAGTGGGTAACGACGCGGAAGTTGCTCTTTAGCAGGCCTTCATCGGTGATGATCTTCAGGCACAGCGGTGGCAGCAGACCCAGCCCGGCCGATACCAGCACCAGCAGGGCGATGCCGATGAGTTGCATCCGGTAGGGGCCAAAGACAGTGAGAACGCGACGGAGCGAAGCCTTGCGGATCGGCTGTGGCCCGGCAGGTGCCCAGTGTATGTGTGACATAACCGCCGATTGTAGCCCCGGAGGCCGTGCTGACACAGAAGTCTGATGCAATACGCCTACACACTGTCTTCGTGCGATAGATGGCATACTTGCGGGCCATGGCCCGATTCGATCTGAATGGTCACGTGATGGATGTGGAACTCATGGTGCAACCGCTCCGAGACATCGTGCAGGAAGGCATCGTCCAACTCCGGCACGCTGCGAATGAGATGCGCGGTCAGCGCTGTTTCGGTGGTGCTCATCGCCCAGATGTGGAAGTCGTGAATGTCGCTGACGCCGGGCAGGGCGGACAGATAGTCGCGGACGGCCGCCGGGTCGATATGCGCTGGCACGGCATCCATCGCCAGGTCGAACGATCGGCGGAGCAGGTCCCATGTCCCGATTGCGATTACCAGCACGATCAGCAGACTCACCACCGGATCCAGCCATGTCCAGCCTGCGTAAAGGATCACGGCCCCGGCGACCAGCACTCCCACAGACACGGCCGCATCGGCCGCCATGTGCAGGAAGGCTCCCTCGATGTTCACATCGCTCTTGCGCCCCGAAGCAAACAGGGCGGCCGTCAGCCCGTTGATGACAATGCCGATTCCCGCCACCACCATTACTGTTGCCCCGGCCACAGGCGCGGGGTGGACAAACCGCCCAACCGCCTCCCAGGCGATGGCGCCGATGGCAATCAGGAGTACCACCGCATTGAACACGGCCGCCAGAATCGACGACCGTCGCAGCCCATAGGTGCGCCGTTCGGTCGGCCGGGTTTTCGCCAGATGTAGCGCCCCCCATGCGATCAGTAGCCCCAGCACATCGCTGAGGTTATGCCCGGCGTCGGCCAACAGCGCCAGGGAATGGGCCCAATACCCGAACACCGCTTCGATCCCCACAAAGACCACGTTCAGCGAAATACCGACTGCAAACGCCAGCCCATAGTCGGCCGGGCCGTGGTGATGATGTCCATGGTCATGATCGTCGTGCACATGCATATCGGCCGCAGATCATAGGGCCAGCCCGCCCGCGCACAAACCCTTAGCGCCCGTCCCACGCGCCTACAACCTTCTCGCCACGCTAGCCACCACAAACAGGCCCATCCCGGCAATGGCCGACCACATCCCCACACCGAATGCCTGATCGCGCCAACCCTTTTCCTTGGTCCCAAACATATCCCCCAGGACGCCATATTTGCGCAGTTGGTAGTCGATGTAGAACCCGAGGACCAGCGCCACAAGGGCGATGAGAATGGCCAGCTTGCCCATATTGTGCGCTCGCTTCCGTGCTTTGCGTCCCATGGTTGCTGTAGCCTTGCAGGCGAGACAATCGATGTCAACCATTTTTCCGCGTTTCTGGTGATCATTTCCGTGCCGATTGGGTATGATAATAGGATGCCAGCCGGAGAGTCAGCTATGCGAATCAGCCAGTCTGCCGTTGGTATACTCATCTCCCTTGTGGTGTTCAGCAGCGCCGCTGATCTCCTGTTCGCCCAGGAGTTCGCCAATCCCAAAGCCAACACCCCGCCGCGCGCCACTCCCCAGCGTCGGAACGCCGGCGAAGGCTTCCCGCCCTTGCCCTTGCCTGCTACGCCACTGCGCCGATCCGAGAAGAAGCGAGAGCCATCTCCTCCGGCTCTGGTGGGCACCGTCACGTTCTCCGATGCGGTGGCCAAGAAGGCCGGACTGAACTGGCAGACCACCATCGTCGACATCGAACAGTGGGTGAACTGGACCAATGACCAACTCGGACAGCGTTATCGCTTCGTCCAGACCGATTTTACGAAGTTCAGTTACGATCCCACCGAACTGCCGATTCTCTACTTCACCGGCTGGAAACCGCTTCCACAGTTTGACGACGCCACAATCGGCAAGCTCCGCCAGTACCTCATGGACGGCGGCACCTGGGTTGTCCATTCCAACTGTGGCCGGCCGGAGTTCAACGCATCCTTCAAACGCGAGATTGCTCGCATCTTCCCTGATCGTGAGATGGCGGCACTGCCAACCGATCATCCCATCTTCTCCAGTTTCCACCAGATTACCTCGATGCGACTCCGCAAGGGCAAAGAGCCCTGGGCCAACGTTCCGCCGTACCTCGAAGCGATCAACATCGGCACGCGGGCGGCCGTGATCTTCTCGCCCTTTGACCTCTCCTGCGGATGGGATGCCGACAAGAACCCCATTGAAGGTGGCGTTCTCTACCATCAGGAAGATGCCTTGCACCTTGGCGCAAATATCACCACCTACTGTCTTGCCGAGTACCAGTACGCACGCTTCTTCGCCAACCAGAAGGTCTATCACCAGGCCGAAGATGCCACCCGCGATCAGCTCGTGTTGGGCCAGATCGTCCACAACGGCGACTGGGATGCCACTCCCCACGGCGTTCCCAACCTGCTCAAGACCATCGATCAGTCCACGACCCTGCACGTCCAGTTCAAACGTACACCAGTCGACCTGGAAAAGAGCGATGTCTTCAGTTTCCCGGTGCTCTTCATCGCGGGGCAGCGCAAGTTCAGCTTTTCCGACGCCGGCCGCAAGCGTCTGCGCGAGTACCTCGACAACGGAGGCTGCCTGATCGCGGATTGCGTGATTGGCTCCAGCGAGTTCGACAAGGCTTTCCGGGATGAGATGAAGAAGCTCTATCCCGAGCGTCCCATGCGCATGCTTCCGATCGATCATCCGATCTATAGCTACCTTGTCGACGCCCGGCGGATCAACCTTGCCCCCATGGCTCAGCAACTGATGCCCGACATGAAGACCCCGCTGCTGGAAGCCATCGAAGTGGATGGCGCGCTGCCGGTCGTCTATTCCCCGCTGAGCATGAGCGCCGGCTGGGAGCAACTGCCCCGCGCCTATAACAAGGGCTATGCCGACGCCGATGCCATCAAGCTTGGCATGAACATCCTGATGTACGAGATCAGCCACTAAGGCGAATTCTGCATCCAATTCTACGGGCTCTTCAACAAGGGCGTGCTTCGGTATACAACCACGTGACTCTATAGGGAAAGGATCGTGAATATGGCAGGTGCCAATAAGAGCGGGAAGAGTGCGCGGAAACTCTCCAAGCGCCAGGTGATCGATCGGATCATGCAGGTCATCGAGGCACTGCCCGAAGCGGTGAAGGATTTGCCTGCGCAGATGAAGACGCGAAAGCATTGGGAGAAGACATTCTCGCCTGGGAACAAACGGGCCGTACCCATGCTGGAAGTCATGCAGGAACTCCCGGCGTTCACCGATCAGGCACCCAAGGCTAATACCCGTGCAGCATGGGAGAAGCTCTTCACGCCGAAATACCTCGGCCCGGAACAGGTGCTGTATCTGCTTCGCGATGTCGAAGCGATTGCGAACTTCAGGCCGGTGAAGCGCCCCACGATCAAGATCTGGCGCGATGCCTTTGGCAAGGATGAAGTTGTCCAGCGGGTGCGGCCGAAAGAGTCGTTCGATTACATCCCTAATCCGCATCGTGGCACGACGACTTTTCAGCGATTCCAGGGTGATGCCGTTTGTCCGACGATCCAGTGGTGCGACCGCGATGGCCCGACGGAGTTTGCGCCCGTTACCAAGATCCGTGACAATGTGAAGTTCATCCCGCGCACCACCTTGACGTATTGCCGCTGGCCATGGAGCTGGCTCGAACCGGAAAAGGGCAAGTTCAACTGGCAGATCATTGACGGCACCCTCAAAACAGCCCGCGAGCGTGGCCAGACTGCGCAGCTCCGGTTTCAGCCGTACACCACTCCTGTGAACATGCTGCGCAATCCGCCGAAAGCGAAGCGATTTCCACCTGAGGTCTCGGTGGACGTGCCTGACTGGTACTGGGACACTGGCGCGGGTTGGATCGAGCAGGGGCCGTTCGGGCGCAACGAGCCCGACTGCAACGACCCTCGTTACCTGGAGCACTTCGGCGACTTCATTCGGGCTTTCGCGGCACGCTATGACGGTCACTCCGACCTGGAGAGCATCGACATCGCCTATGCCGGATTCTGGGGCGAAGCGGGAGGTAACACGACGGAAGAGACCGGGGCCAAGTTGGCCGACATTTACCTTGAGAGCTTCCGCAAGTCGCAACTGCTTGGCATGCTCAGCTCGCCGGGCTATCGGCGCGCGGTCAGCGTCACGGCCAATATGGACAGGCACGTGGGATGGCGTGCCGACTCGTTCGGTGATTTCCACCTTGGGAACTCGCCCGACGCGCCGACGGATCGTTCCTGGAACCATATGTACGATGCCTACGTGCAGGGGATCTATTCCTGCGGCGCGGAGGAGATCTGGAAGACCGCGCCCGTGACGATGGAGGCCGGATGGGCCGTTCCGCAATGGGTGGCTTCCGGGTGGGACATCGATCAGATCATTTCCGAAGGTTACAAGTACCATATGTCTGTCTTCATGCCCAAGAGCGTGTTCTTTCCCGAGAGAGTGATGGACAAGCTCATTGAGTTCGATAAGAAGATTGGCTATCGCTTTGCGCTGCGGCACATGCTGCTGCCAATTAACGCTGAACCTGGCAAACAGATCAGCGTCGATGTTTTCGCGGACAACGTCGGTTGTGCCCCGATATACCGGCCATACAAACTGGCACTGCGGTTCAAGCAGGGCAGCAAGTCCTACGTCGTTCGCTTCAACGAAGACATCCGCAAGTGGCTGCCTGGGCATGTCTTCTTCCGTGAAACACTGGGGGTTCCCCAGGAACTGCAGGGCGGCGAGGTCAAGGTTGCCCTAGGCATTGTGGACGACACGGACACGCCGCGCGTGTGGTTTGCCATCGACGGCAAGACCGAAGACGGCTGGCATCCACTAACGAGCATGGATGTTGTCCGGTAAGGCTACTATTTCCTGCGGAAGCCGGGCTGGCTCTGGAGGATTTCCACGAAGGCCATGACGTTCTCGGGCGGAACGTCGCCGGGCACACCGTGCGCGGGGGAAAAGACGTAGCCGCCGGGACGGCCGAGTTCCAGAAGCATGCGCGTCTCGCGGCGGACGTCATCGGGGGTGCCGTAGGGAAGGGTCCGCTGGGTGGAAAGGCCGCCGTGGAAAGCCAGGCGCCCGCGATATTCGACCATGAGGGCCGGGGCATCCATGACCTCGGGCTGGAAAGGGTTGAACAGATCCAGGCCGATGCCGATGAGCTCGTCGAACAGCTCATCAACATCGCCGCAGGAGTGGATAGAGACGAACTTGCCGGCATCCTTTGCCACCCTAAACATGCGCTTGATCTCGGGATAGATGAACTCCATCCACAGCGGCTTGCCCATCTGCAGGCCGATCTGTTGGCCCCAGTCATCGCCGAAATGAACGGCGTCGATGTCGTACTTCAGGCCGATCTCGATCTGCGCGATGCTGTAGTCGGCGATTCGTCGCATTAGTGCGCGGACAAAGTCGGGATGGTCATAAAAGTCCATCATCAGGGTTTCGGTGCCGCGCAGGTCGCAGGCCATCGAGTAGACGCTTACCGCGCCAAACATGTGGAACCAGTCGGAGAACCGATCAAGCTCGGTCTGAGTCGGCACATGGGGTTCGGGCATTGTGAAGCCACTGAGCGTGGGCTCGGGGATGACCTGGTTACACACCACGCCGATTCCATCGTTGTCGCCGCTGCAGTCGTACTCGACGCCAAACTCATTGCGGCGGTGCTGGTCGCCGATGTCCGTCGAGGGCGATGGACAGCCGAAGGAATAGATGTGCCCCTCAAGAATATGTGCCAGGTCGTCGCACTTCAGGTACGCGAGCAATGCCTGGATGACACGGTCGGTGGCCCAGAAGGACCAGGGCACATATGGCGGACGCTGATGCTGCAGCGCCATACGAACAACTTCGCGTTTGGTCATGGTCTGACTTTGGCCTCTTTGGGATCACTTTGCAAGGATGCGAGAGCGAGTTGGGTGAAGCGCAAAGGGGAAGGCGGATACGAATGGCGCTTGTGGATAAGTAGCAGGTGCGCAGGTTCTCGGCGGTGGTACCCCCTGTGCGCCAAGTGCTGTGGAGACAAGCGGTTAGGTGGAGATTCGGGGAGGAGGTGCGCAAGTTCGGGGTGGTTGTGGATAACTCGGGCGAAGAGCGGAGAGCGAAAACGAAGGCACTGAGGGAGGCAGGCACGAAAGGGAGGAAGATGCTCAAGTTCGTAGGCGCAGTCGGAGGAGCATTTGTAATCTGAATTACAGAGGCGACAAAGGTGTTCAGATTAGCGCGCACAGGTCGGGTGGAACGCGTTCCATCTTGTTCCCTTTTGGTCCACTGCCTGTTTGGCAGATCGTAGGAGGTATTCGGTTGAGAAATAGCGCGTCTCTACCTATACAGGCGGTGTCGCGCTTTGTGCGCACATAGCGCACCACTCTGGGGGCG
>CAIQIQ010000162.1 GCA_903871935.1 uncultured Phycisphaerales bacterium | reverse complement strand
GGAGGCCTCGGCGGTGTTCATCACCAGGATGCCCTTGAGGGTGGCGACTTCGCAGTCGATGTTGTCGACACCGACGCCGGCACGGGCGATGGCCTTGAGATTGCCGGGGTTTGCCAGGACTTTCTTGGTGACTTTGGCGCCGGAGCGCACGATCAGGGCATCGTAGGCGCCGACCTCGACCGCCAATTCATCCTCTTTGAGGCCGACTTTAACGGTAAAGTCCACACCGCTGCTCTTAAGCAGTTCCAGTCCTTCATCGGCTAGTTTGTCGGCGACGAGTACGCGCATGGGGAATCTCCTGGTTTCTGTAGATCAGAGGCACTGTATGGGGCGTCTGTGGCCGCGGCAAGAAGCCGGCCAAATCGAACAGTAAGGCGGCGGATTGGCTCTCACTTGAGAGCCGCCGCAAGATCCTCGCGCATTTGATACCAAACGTTGACGTCGCGGCTCCAGAACGGCGTGCCGTCGGATCCGCCTTTTGAGGCCGTGCTGCGGCCGGCCGCTTCGGCCTGGGCGGCCGCCTGGGCCTCCTGGGCAGTGAGCTTGCGGCCGGCTTCGACGAGCGCTTTGGGGATGACAGCACGAACAAGGTCATCGGCCACTTTCTGATTGCCAGCCTGCTTGAGCAGCCAGCCGTACTCATAATCCTGCAGACCTCGACGGTAGGCCTTCATGCGCAGACAGGAGACCGGGCCGTCGATGTTGGGCAGACCCACATCGCTCAGCCGGGCCCCCGGGTAGAAGAGCACACCGTTGCCCCAACGGTTTTCGCCGCGCTTGTAGGTCGGCTTGGTCATGGGGTTATCTGCATCGCCGCTGTCCATGGCCCACCAGAACGAGCCATTGATCTGATAGCGCCAGCAGATGTCGCCCCAGGTGCGCAGCTCGATGCCATTGGCGTTGACGCAGTGCACACCGCAGGATGCGCCGCCGTGGTGGTAGAACCAGACGACATCGCCCTTTTCAAGCTGTGGGCGGAGGAATTCAGGGTTGCAGCCGCCGCCATTGGCGCTCCACCAGTGGATGATGCCGCGTTTGTCGGTGGCGGGATCGGCCGCAAGAGTGGCCGGGTCGGTGTGCGATGTCCACACCAGGCGGATGTGGCCGGGGCCGGCGCCGGCGTCGAGGGCATCCTGGAGCTTACGCTCATTGGCGAGGCTGCGGGCATCGCTGCCGGCCTCGTCGATGATGTAGGCGAAGAATCGCTTGCTGTCCCACTTCTTGGCGATGCAATGCTCCCAGAATTTCTTTGCATCATCGGTGTACTTCGTAAGCTGGTCGGGTGTGAAGTCGGGAATCTTGCCATCGTAGGCCTGGGCAAAAGGCGCACGCCAGAATGCGATGCCGGTATTGGCGCCGGGGCCAACGTAGCCGCGCTGGGCGCTGAAGAGCGTGCCGTCCAGGAGCGTGCCGTAGGTCTTGTCATAGTCGGCCAGATTAGCCAGTCCCGGACCGCGGCCTTCGCGCTCGGAGATCACGAAGCGGTGCTGATGGGCCATCTGGTGGTAACGGGAGGCGACCTGCCACCAGCGATCTACGCCGGCCTCTTTGTATACCGCTTTATGGAAGTTGTACGCGACGCCATAGAACTCCCCGTAACCGTCAACGTGATACTCATCCGAGAGGGCAAAGCTGTGGACGGTCAAAGCAAGCGTGGCGGAGGCGACCGGTTTGCCGGCAACCGTCACGGTGATGGGCGCTTCGTAGGTGCCGGGATTGGCATCTTTGGGGATGTAGACGTCGATCCAAACGCCCTGGTTAGGTCCGTTGGCTACGGCGATGGTAAAAGGAGCGCCGACGGGTTTGTGGTCGGGGGAGTACGGGTCGCGAAAAGGTGCGAGGACCTCGGGATACCAGAGTTTGCTGGGCAGCACCTTGCTGGCTGGCCCCCAACTGTAGCTGCCATCGGAGACGTACTGGTAGAGTTCCTGATAGAGGGCAATGTTCGCCTCGGCCGGGATAGTGCCGGCAGCGCCTTTGAGGTCGCCAATGGTGACGTTCACGTCGGCGATGTCCGCCTTCGCGCTGAGGATCAACTGGGCAGCGACGGTCTCGTTTCTTCCGCCGTGAAGTGCGAGGCGCTTGGCAGCGGCATCCCAGAAGTGCGGTGAGGGCGGCACGGCCGCATCCTTGGTGATCTTCTCCATGTCACCCAGGCCGGCGACGGTCAGTTGCGCGGAGGGCGCCTGGCCGCGCAGGACGCCTGCGGCAAGCGCCGTGGCGAAGAACGCGACTCCAATGTGACTCAGCTTCATATCGCTATCCTTTCCTGCAAATCCGAAGAGCGAGCGACAGCCCGCAAGGTGCTACTTCTGCATTTTGGGGTAGGTCTCAAAAGCGCGGTCGACCGCCCGGAGCATCTCGGCGATGCGGTTGTGGGAGCCATCGCCGGGATTGCTGACTCCCGCGATCGCGCCATGCCAGATGTTCATGCCGGTATTGGCGCCGACCATATTAATGCGCATGTCGACGCGGTCGCGATCGAGGAAGTTGTCGCTGCTCTGCATCGACTTGGCTTCGGCCAGAAGCCGATCGGCATAGCCGATGCTCTGAGTATCTTCCGGGCCGGCATCAGGATTGGCCGCCGTAGAGGGTGTGCGCACCACGAAGGAGACAGTCGTGTCGGCGATATCCGACGGCGCCTGGGTCAGGCCCTTGGCGGTAAGGATCTCCGCAATCTTGGCGGCGAAGAGCTGCTGCAGCGGCACGCCAGCGCTGAAGCTGTTGCGCATGGCAAGCTGGTCGTTGGGCATGACATAGAAAGTGCGAGCGGCAGCCACGGCGGAGGGGTTGTCCACCCTGGAGGTGACACCGAGGTTCGACGAGAGCGCCGGATTCGGCGCTGTCTGTGTGCCCGAGCATCCCACGATCGTCAGCACGGTCACCAGGATAACGCCAACAAGAAGTCTGAAGTCGCACATGAGCGGCGAGTATACTCCATGGCAGCGATACGAACCAACGGAATGTGATCAGTGTCGGATTCAGCGCCGGCGCCCCGTGATACAGAAGCTGGCGGCCATGCGTGCGGCTAAGCCACGCGTGGTCTTCGCGACTGCCGCTCGGGAGGCGCGCCCATCAGCATTCCCGGCACATTCGGCAATGGTTATCATGATGCAGGCCCGGTAGGCTTCTATCAGCGTGACTTGCTTTCCTTGGCTGGAATGGACTTGTCACCAAGACAGTCAATCATGCGGGCGCCAACCGGCCATACCGCGGATGTGCCTATATCAGGGAGAAGACGATGACTACTCAGAGGATAGCGCCTGCCAAGCCACGGCCGGAAGTAGTGGCGATCTACTGTCCGCTCTGGCATAACTACGACCACGCTTCGTCCTGGAAAGGCGAAGGCTGGTGTGAATGGGAACTGCTCAAGGCGGCCACGCCTCGTTTCCCAGGACACTACCAGCCGTACCGGCCGACGTGGGGATGCTTCGACGAGAGCGATCCGCGCTGGTCGGCAAAGGAGATCTCGCTCGCGGCGAACCATGGGATCGACGTTTTTCTTGTCGATTGGTATTGGTACAGCGGCGTGAAGATCATGGAAGAGGCACTTGAGCGGGGGCTGCTCAAGGCCCGGAACAGGAACCGGGTGCGTTTTGCCCTGATGTGGGCGAATCACAGCTGGGCCGATTACTTCCCGCCGCCATTTGGCCAGAAGTGGAACTCCTGGTTGCCCTCCCGGCACTCGCCGCGCGATTGGGCCAGGGTGATGGACTACTGCGTCGATCACTATTTCCGCCAGCCAAACTACTGGAGGGTCGAGGATCACCTTTTCTTCAGTCTGTTTGAGCCTTTGCGGTTAGTTCGTGAGATGGGCGGCGCAAAGGCATTCCGAAAGACGCTCTTGGCCACCCAGCGATTGCTGGCCAGAAACCGACTGCCGCCGTTACACCTGAACGCCATGGTCTGGGGTGACCATGACATCGACGAACTCAGGGAGGCAGGCTATTCCAGCACGACCACCTACAACGTCACCAGCAGCGGCAAGCAGTCTGACAACCTGACGGAATCCTACGAGGACCTGATCGGGGCCCATGGTAAACATTGGGAGAGAATGGCGAAATCTTCTCTGCCTCATTCTCCGATGATCACGATGGGCTGGGATGTAACCCCTCGTTGTGAAACCACGGTTCCATGGCCGTTCCCACCATCGCCGCTGACCGGGAGGCGCGATTATCCATTCGGGCATGTCGTGGTGGGCAACACGCCGGACCTTTTCGAAGAACTATGCCGGCGCGGACTGCGGCACTGCATTACAGCGGAATCGACACCGCACGCCGTGTTCATCAACGCCTGGAACGAATGGACAGAAGGAAGTTTCCTGCTCCCGGAAAAGCGCTACGGTTCGCGCTATCTGGAGGCCATCCGAATGACATTTGGCGCAGGCCATCGGAAGAAGGACCGCACAGCCAAGAGGCCCGGGCGACGCGCGAACTCACGCACCTGAGCCCAGATGTTGGCCGCGATCTCTTGGGCAAACCTGCACAACGTCGATGAAGGTCCGATAAGTTCGAACTCCCGGGCGTGCCTACGTATTGGCAAAGGGGTTGTACGTTCCCAATCCCGCGGCGACGAGCCGGCCGACGGTCGAGACGGCCGCCCCGACCACCCGGTCAGCGCCACCATAGTAAATCGCCACCTTCGTATCCATCTTCTTGATCCCATCGCCGCGGCCGTCGCCAAACAGAATCCCGGAGGGGAAGATCACATTGTCCACGATCCCGTCAAGTTCATACTGCTCGGCCGGATCGAGGATCGGCGCTGGCGGGGCGGCCAGTCTCATCGTCTTTTTGTCCAGCACACACACTGCCCCGCGATAATGCACGCGATGCCCGCCGTGGATCTCCACGCCATGGGCGCCAAGCACCCAGTAATCCTCTGTCTCAAATGGCGGGAAACCCGGCCCGCCATGGCACAGCCAAGCGTGCCCGGCCGTGAACAGCGTCGAGACTTCCTCCCATTCCACCAGGTCCTTGGACCGGAACAGCATCGTCGCCTGCCCCTTGAGCGCCTCGCCCGAAAGCGAGAAACTGTTCGGCCGGGCTGCACACCAGTAATACCCATCAATCTTCCGCGGGAACATCACGCCGTTGCGCGTATTGCCCAGGAAGGTCGAGATGAACTCGAACTTCCGGAAATCGCGCGTGCGATAGAGCACGTTGTCGCAGATGTTGAAGTACTCCTGGCCTTCGGGCGCAACCGTGTCGTAGTCGACCGCGAGCGTCATCAGGTATTCATCGCCCATCTGCGTTATCCGGGCATCGTACATCACGCCGGGATGCCACTTCTGGTCCTTGGGCAGATTGGGATTTGCCTGCCGCAGGCTCGACTCCTTGGGCTTGAGCGGGAGGTCGGTGATCTCCAGCGGCCGGGGGTTGCAGGTCCAATGAATCCCATCCTCGCTCTCGGCGAGAAAGTGATTGTTGTAGCGGCGGATATTCTGGAACCGGGCGGCCAGCACGTACTTCCCTCCAAAGTGTGCCGCTCCAGGATTGAACACATCGCACAGCGTCGCCAGGCGCGGGTCAATTCTGGCCTCGCCGCCGCCCTGGAGCATCTTCGCCTGGACATCATCGAAGAAATCCGTCGCCTTGAGCACCGGTCCGCCGGGAAAGCGCACGGCGGCCGGGATACAGGTGTTCACTTTCCCGGTAAACGGATCCACAACTACGCCAATATCGCCAAGCCCGTTGCGCGAACTCCAAACCCGATCGAAAATCGTCTGCACGAGAGACCTCCAGGTAATCCAGATATCTGAGGAACGCCCCCAGCATGGTCGGGCGCAATATACCACCGGTCATGGCATGGGCAATTGCCGGCCGTGGCGTCATTGGTCATTTGTCCGTGGTCATTCGTCGGGGCGCCGTAGGACATCCAGGGGTGGTGACATGTCTGAAGCCATTGTCACTGCGACAGTTAGCACACGGGCAAGATGCGCTGAGGGTTGATGCGGATCATGGCATTCTCCTGGTCGGCGCTCAGGCCCATGGCGCGGAAGTTCGGCAGTGTGTGGGTGAACATGTGACACCAGGGCGGCGGAGCGTTGAAGCCGAGGAACTTGAACGTCTTCTCTTCGCTGCCGAAGCCGCTGTCGAGGCCCAGCACCAGCTTGTCACCATGGCCGGCGTCGAACACCCGGTGGATGCCATCGACCAGCGGCTGCCAGTATCGGCGGTCGTGGTTCGCACGCTCGGCGGGGTCGAAGAAAAATAGGTTCGTGGGCATGAAGTTCGCGCCGCGCTTCATCCAGTCGAGGCAGATCGCGCACCACACCCGGTCTATCAGGTGCCAGGCCGAGTGGCCGATCACGACCCGCCGCAGATCCACACCCTCAATCTCCAACAGCTTGAGCTGGCTCGATTCAGCGCCCCTGCTCGTGCAGTGCGTGGTGATGTGAACGCCGGTGGCAAGCTGGGCCCGGGCGCCGGCGCGGAAGGCCTTGTCTTCCGCCTCGGTCATCGTCGGTGCGCTGGCGGCCAGCTTGATCACACCAGCGCGCACGTCCGTGCCGTGGATGCCCTCAAGGATCTCTCGGGTACAGAAGTCAGCCAGTTCTTCAACCGATGCCCGACGCACGTATGGCCAGATCTGATACTCGGGCTTGGTTGCCCAGTAGTGGCCCAGCTCGACCTCGCGATAGAAGCCGGTGGACTGGATCAGGTGCGTGCCGGAGCGCTGCGAGAGCTCCTGGAGCATGGTCGGCCAGGCACGTGTTGGGGGCGGGCTGGCCTCGACCAGTGCGTGGCAGCCGAAGTCGTTGAGCTTCGTCAGCCACGGCAGTGCCTCGCGCAGGAGAAACTCGCGCCGCTGGGGGCGTGTCGGCTCCTCGGTCTCGATCGGCATGTTGGTGGCCGGGTCGAACACATCCGCATGAACGTGCTCGTGCATGAGCACTTTGCCCAAGGCCGTGGGCTCGATAAGCCCACGGACGGTGATCACCTTGCCTGCGTCGCGATTCACGTTGTAGCCCTCGTGTGAGTGAAAGGGGATGGGCCGGGCAACGCCAGCACGCGCGTTTCCAATCTACCACTGTGGGCTGGTCCGCTCCAGCGGCGGGTTATGCCTCGCTGTCGGGTGGGCGGCGGAACATAAACGGGAAAACGTGACAGCGCTGGCGCCAGACAAAGGCGGTATCAAGCAACAACCAACCCGCAGCGCCTAGCATAGCGAGCGACAGACCGGTGTAGCCGAGGCGGCCCGCGAAGAGCAGCCAACGATAGGACCAGCCCTGCGGCAGCCCGAACGTGCCGATCAGCACGACCGGGGTCACGAGCAACAGACCAACGACGCCGACCAAGATGGCACCGTGATGCGGACGTCTTACCGGCCGGCCGTGCTCGGTTGCGGGCACAAGAACCACAGTTGCCCACATGACGAGGATGATGAAGCCGATCGTGATCAGCATAGATCGCCTCCACGATGCGAAGGTAAGGTCAATCGGCGGCCGGCCGCACGGCCGGATCGCGAGTACATCATACCATACTGCGGTCGGTCGGGTGCATTGGCGGGTTATCCCGTCGGCGGCCTGGCTTGATCGCTGCATGGAACATGTGACACATGGCGACGAACGGCAACATCGGCCGACGGGCAATCGTCGTCCCTAAGGTGCGGTATCCCCTTCCCCTTCTCTTAGAGTCTGGGAATCCTCAAGACATCGAAAGGATTGAGAGCTACGACCTCGGTATATCTTTGGAAGTCGCCGTCGTTGAAAGTAAGTACCCGTGGAACTCGATGCTCGATCATCAGCGCAACAAGCCGCGCGTCGTGCGCCTGCTTTCCCTGAACCGAGTATTTGGCAAGCAGTCCCTCCCACGTCGGGTACACCTGCGGGGTCTCGGGCAGAAGCTGGAATAGCGACCGGGTGGCGGCGATTTCCGCATATCCTTGCTGAGACGTCATGCCCAATCCGTTCACGCTGACAGGTCGAGTGCAGACCACGTACATCTCATACAGGCTTTGCGGAGCAATGGCGAAATGCTCGCCCTCGCCAAGAGTCAGAAGCCGCAACGAATCGAGCGCCGCTTGCCGGTGCGGATGTTCCGGCTGCGCGATACGCAGGGGTATGTTGGTGTCAACGAGGATCATTCACGGTGGCACTGTAGATGCTCTCGCGACTGTCATCGGCAAGCTGCGCGATTTGCTTGTGGCCGTCAGCCCAGGCGCGAAGTGACTTTAGCCATGGGTTTTCAGGCTGTGCCTGATCTTCACCCATGACAATGACCTGAACTCTGCGACCGCGAAGATCCTCGCGGCGCATCAGGTCGTTCCAGTTCCCTTGAATGATGTCGGCCATTGTACCCGTCCTAGTGCAATTCTAGCACTTCCCCTGGCAACCGTAAACGCATTGCGGGAAAACCTGTTTCGCGGTCAATGTACTTCGTCTTTGGCTGCATCTGGCGTGGGGAGGAGAAGAAGGGCCCGCCACGGATGGCCGCGGCGACTCTTCGGGCGGGCAAGAGTGCGAGCGGAAAGCGGAGAGCGGAAAGCAACAGCCGATTGGCGATGCCGATTCTTTGCGGCTGCGGATTGGGGTGGTAGAGTGGTGGATGATGCGGCCGGCAGAGATTGTCCTGGGTTGAGTTACCGGTTCCTGGCCCCCTTTCCGGATCCCAAACTACCACTGCGAGCCGGTCCGCTCCAGCGGCGGGTTATGCTGTGCCGGGGCGGCCATTTGAGCCACGTGGCGCGATGGGCTCAAGGAACCCACGCCGCCAACTCCAACCGACCAACGTCGTGACAGTGACGACGGCCAAGAGTGATACGAGGCTATGGGCTGACCAGAGTGGGCTGTTGAACGGAGGTAGTTCCAGCGCAGCCCACGAGTGAATCGAGCAACGCATCGCCCACTCTGAGACTAACGCCAGAACATATGAGGCCACGACGATGGGAGCCAGTCTGCTGGCAGTTCGCGCGTGCCGGAACGCGAGCAGCAGCGGAACGACCGTTGCGGGAAGCATGAGCGCCACACCAATCGCTGGATTGTGCGGATTCCAAAGCAACAATCGCTGCCACCCTTCACCCACCGGCCCGGGCAGAAAGCCGGAAAGCGCGTAAGCCCACGCCAAGGCAAAGACCACTACAACGTACGCAACGGTGCGAACCGGACGTGGGTCCAACACAATTGGCATTCTCTTGGGCGGCCCATCTTCGTATAGCTTAAAGCCCCCTGCTCGCAGTATCTCCTGGACGCGCCAGAAGTGGCTGTCCGGATACCTCGTCGGTCCGTCCGTTGGCATGAAGACCACTATCTGCGGCGTCGTGTAGAAAACGAAGTGTGAATCGGGATACGAGGACTTCGAGAAGTGCAACTCTCCGACAGGCACGCCTCCGGAGGCGATCTCTCGCCCGCGAGCGAACGCGAGGAACGGGAATACGAGGCATTCACCTGTGGTCTGGATCTCCAGCCGGTCCGCATAGACGCGGACCTCGTGAGCGTTCGCGACGCCCTCCACGCGCGATGGCCGGAACTGGACGACGCGATCCATGGACCTCATTCCCAATGGTGCATAACGCAAGGCCAATCAGCAGCCGGCTGCACAACCGGCTCGCGAACTACAATATAACTCGCCGGGCTGGTCCAGTGAAGTGTTTAGTCATCCCCATGTTTAGTCATCCCCAGTGCTGACGCGGCCAGCCTAGCTTCGGCAGCCACCGGTCATTCATAGTGCGTCCACATGCGGATGACCTTGATCGTTCGTATTTCGGGGATGATCTGGTAGACCAGCCGATGCTGGATGTTGATGCGGCGGGAATACGCACCAGCCAGATCGCCAAGGAGTTTCTCGCAGGGCGGAGGGGTCTGATACGGATTGGACTGCAGAAGGGACAGAAGCACCTCTGCTTTGGATCGCAGGCCGGCCGCCTGCAGCTTCTTGGCATCCTTCCGCGCCTGCGTGGTGTAGACGATCTTCCAGGCTACCACGGCGATCTCCCGGAACATTTGCTCACGGGAGTCTTAAGCCCCTTGATGATCGACTGACGCATGCCGGGGATCGACAGCAGGTAGAGGGTCTCCTGAATGGCCGCCCAGTCCTCCTCGGAAACCAGGACGGCGCTATTTCGTTTGCCGGAAATCTGAATCGGTTTGTGCGATGCGGCGACCTGGTCCAGAAGGCCGTATAGGCTGGCTCGAGCATCAGTAGCTTTAATGGTGGTCATATCCGTACGTTATAGCGTACTGGATGGTCGAATCAACCGAGCGATCACCATGCGCTGGCCAGATCAAGCTTTGTGATGGCGGCATGGTCCAGTTCCAGTTCCGTCGCGGCGACCAGTTCCCAGAGCTGCTCGATGCTGGTGGCGCTGGCGATCGGGGCGGTGATGCTCGGGCGGGCCATCATCCAGGCCAGCGATATCGTGGCCGGGCTCTCACCGGTCTGCTCGGCTACCTCGTCCAGCGCTTTGAGGATGCCCAGGCCCCGCGCGTTGAGATACTTTTTCACTCCGCCGCCGCGCGGGCTCTTGGTCAGGTCGGCCTCGCAGCGGTATTTGCCTGTCAGGAATCCGCTGGCTAGCGAGTAGTAGCCGATGACGCCGAGTCCCTCCTTCATGCACAGCGGCTCAAGCTCCTTCTCGAAGCCCTCGCGTTCACAGAGGTTGTACTGCGGCTGCAGGCATTCATAGCGCGGGTAGCCGTTCTTGCGACTGACCTCCAAAGCACTGGCCAGGCGGCCGGCCGTGAAGTTCGATGCCCCCAGCGCCCTGGCCTTCCCCTGCTTCACCAGCGTCGCGAAGGCCTCCATCGTCTGTTCCTGCGGTGTATCGGCATCGTCCAGGTGCGACTGGTACAGGTCAATGCAGTCCGTCTGCAGGCGCTGCAGCGACTTTTCCACGGCCCGCAGGATGTAAGCCTTGGACAGGCCCTTCTCGGTGGGGCCCATGGGGTTGCCGACCTTGGTAGCCAGGACGATCTTGTCGCGCTTGCCGCTGGCCTTGAGCCACTTGCCGATAATCGTCTCGGATTCTCCGCCCTGATGGCCTGGCACCCAGCTCGAATACATGTCGGCGGTATCGATGAAATTCAACCCCGCCGCGAGAAACGCATCGAGCAGTTTGAACGAAGTGGCCTCATTGGCCGTCCATCCAAAGACATTCCCGCCAAGCATCAACGGACCCACCATTAATCCCGACTTACCTACCTGGCGCTGCTTAATGGCCATATCGTCTCCTTCGAAGTTCACCATGCTTACACGATCTTCACTTTTGCCGCTAGGCCGATTTTTCCTGACGATCTGCGAGGTACTCCCACATCTCGTTCTGCACGAGCCAGATGGGGTCGGCGTTGTGGAGGATGAACTCGTCCACGCTCATGCCATCAATGGTGGGCGGGCGCTTGACCCGCTTCTGCTTTCCATTGATGAAGATGATCATGGTTTCGCGCTTTCGGCGACGCTTGGCAGCCGTCTCCTGTAGCGTGAGTTTGCGCTTTCGTCTGCCCATGAACGTACCCGAACAGATGGGAGCTTAGCCGAGTGCCCATTCGTTGTGGCCCCGCCACGGGCATCGCCGCAAAGCCGGAGTCCCGACAGTTACTGCACCTTTTTCCAGCTCGAATCCGGATTGAAGGCATTCATGTCGGAGGCAAGCTTAGTCGTCTGGTCGCCGAGATCCTTCTGGTAGACAACACCCTCATCATCCATGATGAATGTCATGACGCCGGAGTTTCCGTACTCGGCAGGGTAGGCGACGATGGCGAATCCGAGCGTCATCTTGCCGTCCACGATAAAGTTCAGGGCGCCGCCGGGGGCATCGGGGCCCTGGGCCTTGAGAATCCGGTAGCAGTAGCCGTGATACGGCGTGGGCCCGCCCTGCTTTCGCGTGTAGCCTTGGGCGGAGGCCTCAGCGGCAAGCTCGCCGAGCGGGCTTGGCTCTTCGCCATCGGCGGTTTTCCAGAACAGGCCATTACGCAGACCCTCATCACTGGCGAACTTCTGCGCGTATTCATGCACGCCATGGCCTAATGGGTCTTTCAGTGCGTACTCTTTCTGCGCATCGCCAATCGCCTTGCAGACCTGGATGGCGTCCAACTCGTCGCGGCCGACCCGGCGGTTCAGGATCTCCTCTTCGCCGGCCGCGCAGTCGAAACTCCAGAGCTTGTCCTGGCACACGAGAGGCACGGGGAACGGCCAGTCGGTTTCGCCGATCACCAGGATCATCTTGTCGGGCCCATCGCTGTTGAGGGTGTGTTTCTGGTCATAGAGCTTGAGGAATTCCTGGCGGCGCTGCTGGTCGGCGACCTGATCTCCCGAAGAGATGATGCGATCGCCATCGCTGCCCATGATGGCCATGAGTTGCTGCGTGTCGTTAGCGCGGAGGGCATTGGTGAACGCCCGGAGGGCCTCTTCGGGCGATGGATATTGCGTGGGATCCTTCTTAGCCGTGGTCTGAGACTGGCTGCACCCCTGGATCAGGATGCCTGCCAGAAAGGCGGCCGCCAGAAGCACCATGCATATCCATCTGCCGCGGCCCAGCACCACTGGGCGTTTGTGTTGTGATGTACCCATGACATTTGCCTCGATGATCTATTCGTCGATCTGCTGGTCTTGCGGACATCGCACTGCGAGGGTTATCGCCGGCCGCCGCCGCCACCGCGCCCGCCACCACCGCCCATCCGCGCGCCGCCACCGCCCGAGCGAGCGCCGCCGCCCATTGAGCCACGGCTGGCCTGGCCGCGCATGCTGCTGCTGCGTGCCGACGCTCCGCCGCGGCTGGCGCCGTCAAAAGCGCTGCTGCGGCTGGGCGTGAGGGAAGGCGAACGACCGGCCGAGCCGCGGTTAGCGCTCGCCCCAACGTTGCCACGGGGGGTAGAGGGCGTCAGTGAAGGACTGTTCACCCGGGCGGGCGCCCCTGCGGCACCGGTGTTCCTGAACTGGCCCGCGCCGCTCACGCCGCCGGCGGCGATATTCTGCCTTCCGGTCTCAGCGCGGCCGCGGTAAGCCTCGCGCGCCCTGGTCGCATCTGCAGCGCCGATGCCGCCGAAGCGCTGTGCCGTTGCGGTGTCGCGGTACGATACACCTCTGCGATGGGAAGGATCATGCTGGAATGTGCCTCGCCGGTCGGCCACCCGGCCGCCGTCATTCAGGGGATTGACTCGAGCATTCCGGTCGATGTTGCGGTTGAAGTTGTAGTTTCGGTCAACATCGATATCGACGTGTCCGTTATTCCATCCGCAGCCGCCCCACGCATATCCCCATGCCGCTCCCAGGGCTACGCCGGTGCCGAACCAGAACGCGTTGTTGTAATGGTTCACATACCCGGGCGGGTAGTAGTAGTACGGGGGATAGGACGGGTACGGCCAGTATCCGTAGACGTAGGTGGGGTTGTAGACGGGCACGTAGACAACTTCGGGATTGGCCGGCTGGATCTGGATGACCTGCGTGGGGGCATCAGGGGCTTGCGCCTGCTGTGTCGCGGGAATCTTCTCCACGACGACCTTCTGCTGCTCGCTGTCCTTGAGGCCGCCGTCGGCCTGAGCCTTGAAACGCAGGGCTTGGACGGCATCCATGACACCGGGCTGACTGGCAATGAAGGCATCGCCAAGCTTCGTGGTCCATTCGAGCTGTTGGCTCATCATGGTCAGCACTTGCGGAAAGTTCACCAGCGATTTGACGCTGGGATCCCAGCTCTGCTGCTTAAGCGCTGCGGTGAGTGCATCGCCCGTAAGGGCCTTGTTGGCTGCAACCCAGCGCTCGGCCTGCACGATCTCGATCGGATAGGTTGATGCCATCAGGACCTGCGCCAGCAGTGGATCGGGGTATAGCGCGATGGGGGCGACAATCTGCTGGAGTTCCTCTTTAGAGAATGTTTTGTCGGCCGAGGCGGCCGTGGGCTTGGCCACCGCCGGCGCGGGGACGGGAGGCGCGGGAGGAGGAGTCTGCGCCAGCACCATGCCGACCACAAGCACACATCCCAGAGACGTGACAACCGTCCATCCGGCCATGTTCCAGGTCATGTTACGGGCTCCTTCCTGCGATAATCGCAGCACGTCCGCTCCCACCACTGCGCCGACTGCTGCTGACGCGAAGCAGTGTCGCGAACCCGTGCAACGATCTCCAGAAGATGCCATTATTCCAGCTTATGGCGCAACTTACAACGCGAAATAACGCCGGCGGTCAACAACACTCTGCTAAAACACGGATACCTCTGCCAGTGGCAGCAGTGCCATGGAGCAAGATGATCGGGAGTTGCGATGCGCCTCCGCGAAGACAAGCTGAAGCTTGTACAACACACACAGGCTAGAGCGGTTTGCACTCAGATGTAGCGAGCCGCAGCGCCGTGGCTCTGGCCAGATTGCGATGAGCGAGGAGGAACAGGGTTGGTGGACCCGTGACGACGAGCGAAGCAGACACAGAAACAGCGGGCCAGAGACGCAAGCTCCGGCCGCTACAGATGGGTGCAAGCCGCTCTAAAGGTGGACGTGAGTCTGCATCGGAACAGCGCTGCTATCGTGTCCGGTCGACGATCCGATCCGCCTTGAGCAGCAGAGCGCAGCTTGCTCCGTGCGTAATAGCGCCGTCAACGGCCATTTGCACGGCCAGATCAAGCGGCAGTTTCACCGGTGTGACCATCTCATCTTCTTCGGCGGGCAGGATCCCCACTTTTCGGGCATCGAGCGCCAGGAACATGAAGTTGGGGGAATTGACCAGAGAGGTAAAGGGATCAAGCCTGCCGGCGTCAATCCAGTGATCTGAAACGTACCCAACTTCTTCGCGCAGTTCTCGCCTGGCCGCCGCCAGAGGTGCCTCGCCGGGTTCCAATGCCCCGCTGACTACTTCCAGGGTTTCCTGGTTTATGGCGTATCGATACTGGCGCACCAGAAGCGCTTCGCCCGATTCGGTGACGGCCAGAACAGAGGATCCGGCACGCATGGTGACGATGCCGTAAAGTCCGGTGCTGCCGTTTTCGCGAATGACGCGATCTTCACGGACTTGTATCCAGGGATTCTTGTAGACATCGCGCGATTCCAGGACCTTGAATGGATCGGGCATGCCATGCTCTCCGTCAGACTTCCATCGTCGTGGAGACGCGCTTGCTGGATTTCTTGCGGGCGTTCTCGCTGAGAATTTCCTTGCGGAGGCGGATGCTGGTCGGGGTAGCTTCGACCAACTCATCCTCCTCGATGTACTCTAACGCCTGCTCGAGGGTCATCTTGCGGGCGGGCTTCAGGATGATCATCTCATCGCTGCTGCTGGTGCGCATGTTGCTTAGCTTCTTGGGAACGCACGGGTTGACCACCATGTCGTTGTCGCGGGCATTCTCGGCGACGATCTGGCCCGCATAGACCGGATCGCCGTGCTCAACGAACATCGTGCCGCGATCCTGCAGGTTGTTCAGGGAATAGTTGTTCACGTTGCCATCGCACTTGGCGATCATCACGCCATTGCCGCGGGCCGGCACTTCGCCACGCATCGCGGCGTACTCGTGGAAGTTGTGGTGCATGATCGCCAGGCCCTGGGTGGCGGTGAGCATGCGGGTACGCAACCCGATCAGGCCGCGGGCGGGGATGGTGAACTCCAGATGCACCTGGCCGGCGCGGTTGTCCATACGGGCCAGCTCGCCCTTGCGGTTGCCGACCAGTTCCATCACGCTGCCCATGTTCTTCTCGGGCACGTCGATGACCAGGTATTCGATCGGTTCAAGCGTGTTGCCTTGCTCATCTTTGCGCAAAATGACCTGGGGCTTGCCGATCGCCAGTTCATACCCCTCCCGGCGCATGTTCTCGATCAATACGCCCAGGTGCAGCAGGCCGCGCCCGGACACCATGAAGGAGTCCTTGTTGCCGCTCTCCTCGACCTTGAGGGCGACGTTGCTCTGCAGTTCCTTCATGAGCCGTTCGCGGAGGTTGCGGCTGGTGACGTATTTGCCCTCGCGGCCGGCGAAGGGTGAATCGTTGACGGTAAAGAGCATGGTCAGCGTCGGCGGCTCAATCTCCTGGGCCTCTAGCGGCTCGGGCTTGAGGGGATCGCAGATGCTGTCGTTGATATCGACACCTTCCAGACCGATGAGGGCGACGATATCGCCGGCCTCGGCCTGTTCGACATCCTTGGTGCCAAAGCCGTCAAAGACACGAACCTGGACCACTTTCGACTTCACGGTCTCGCCACCGCGTTTGACGATGGTGACCTGCTGGGCAGTCTTGATGATGCCGTTGTTGATTCGGCCAATGCCGATCCGGCCGACGTAGTCGTTATATTGGATGCTGCTGATGCGGATCTGCAGTGAGCGATCCGGGTCGCCGTGGGGCGCGGGAACATGCCGCATCAGGGCGTCGAAGACGGGCTGCATGCTCACGCCGGGCTCTTCGAGTTTCCACGAGGCGGTGCCGGCACGGCCGGAGGCGTAGAGCACAGGGAAGTCGAGCGCCTCATCGTTGGCGCCCAATTCGACGAAAAGGTCGAAGACCTCATTGAGCACGGCATCAGCGCGGGCATCATGGCGGTCGATCTTGTTGATGACGACGATGGGACACAGTTCGTGTTCAAAGGCCTTTTTTAATACAAAGCGGGTCTGAGGCATGGGGCCTTCAGCGGCGTCAACCAGGAGGAAGCAGCCATCGGCCATGGAGAGGACGCGCTCGACTTCGCCGCCGAAATCCGCGTGGCCGGGCGTGTCGATGATGTTGAATTTGATGTCTTCGCCGTCGGGTGTGCGATAGGCGATGGCGACGTTCTTGGCAAGGATGGTGATGCCGCGTTCACGTTCCAGGGGATTGGAGTCGAGGATGCATTCCTGTGTGAGTTGGGAATCGCGGAAATTGCCGCTCTGCTTGAGAAGGGCGTCGACCATGGTGGTCTTGCCGTGGTCAACGTGAGCAATGATCGCCACGTTGCGAATGTCGTTTCGAATCTTATTCATTTTATCTCGCCAATGATCAATCAAACCAGTGCGGGCAAGCAGAAATAGTCGCCGGCCGAAGCTGGGGGTGTACCACCCAAAAGCGGAAGCCCCGTAGGATAACCGCGAAGGGCTGCCAATACAACGATTGGCGTACGCTCGGGTCCACGGCTGAGGCAGGGCAATCGCGTTTGGCCCATTTGTGGCGCGTGCCGACCTCGGCCGTAGCATTGCCGTCGCGGTAGAGGGCGAAGCCGCGCCCTTTGGCCAAATGCAATTGCCCTGCGGCTAGGGGGCTGGGGCCGTAATGGTTTCACCTCCTTGCAATGTCGGGCCTGGGAAGTAGACTACGCGGCTCTTAACTTTGGACCAAGTGAGGACAGCAATGCCACGTGTTTGCCATTTTACCGGGAAGAAAACGACGTTCGGGAACCAGAAGACCCACCGCGGCAAGGCCAAGTACCTCGGCGGCGTCGGCACCAAGACGACCGGAATCACCCGCCGGAAGTTCAAGGCCAACATCCAGAAGGTCCGCGCGGTGGTCAACGGCCGGATTGTCCGCCTGAAGGTCTCCCCTAAGGCCCTGCGCATGGGGCTGGTCACCAAACCGGTGAAGCGGAACTACGTCAAGCCTGAGGCCGCCAAAGCATAAGTCTATTCCCGAAAAGTATTTACATAAAAGTCGCCCGCCGCTTTTGCAGCAGCGGGCAACTTTTTTGGGTCATTGAACGTATCCCATGCAGTGGATAGGGTGCCACCCGGACAGATCCTCGCGAGAATCTGGCGGTTCCGCGAGAGAAGCGGGCGCGAAAACGCGACTCCGGTCCACCCCAATCCAGCGGGAAAAAACGGGGAATACTCGGCCCGTTTGCGTGGTACGCTCCATGTAGGATGGATGACAAACATGTCGGAAACTGTTGAATACCGAAAAACTGCGGTGACACCTCGCACCGGTGTCAACCTCCGCCTGATCGGCTTTATTGCCGTGGTTTGCCTGCCCGTGGCATGGATGACCTATACCTTTATCAAGCTCAGCGTCTCTTCGGGGATTGAGCAGGTCGGCGAGTACAAGCAGGTGGACCTCAAATCGATGGGCAATTTCCCATTCGATGACGCGTTTGACACCGAGCAGACCGTACCGGAAGTCTATCGCAAGCTCGATGGCCAGAAGGTGCTTCTGATCGGCCGGATGTATGTGGACTTCACCGCCGAGCCGACCGTCGACCATTTCCAACTGGTCTACAACATCGCGGTGTGCTGCTTCAACGGCCCGCCGAAAGTGCAGGAGCGCGTGTTCGTCCACGTTCCGGCCGGCAGCGGCAAGAAGATGCCTGTCTATGCTGACATGACGGAGGTCTACGGGACGCTCCATGTCAGGGCGCAGCGCGAGCAAGGCCGTGTCATCAGCCTCTACGACTTGGACGTCGAGAAGATGCGCCCGCAGCGGTAGATCCAGCCCCTGCCTCTTGATCCAAAGTAAAACCCACCGACAGCCGTCGGTGGGTTTCTTGTTGTCTGTTGACCAGAGTCAGAACCTACTTCTTGACCCCGCCGGATTTCTGGAAGCTGTACGTGCCGCCAAACTTCTTGCTGAAGCGTTCGACGCGGCCGGCCGTGTCGACGAACTTCTGCTTGCCGGTGAAGAACGGGTGGCAGGCGCTGCAGATATCGACATTGATCTTCGCCAGCACGCTGCGCGTCTCAAACGTGTTGCCACAGGCGCAGTGGACAGTGCAGGTCTGATACCTGGGATGGACTTTCGCTTTCATGACTCTTCTCCAAAAGGGCCTGGTCGTGCGTGGCGGCCGTGTGCCTGCCACGTCAGCCGGGCGTCTGCTCCCCACCTGGGGAGAACAGTAGAGAATACGCGCCGGGCGGACCTTTGCAAGCAACCGTTGCCCGCCTGCTTCTCCCTCTGTGGGAGAAGGGCCGGGGATGAGGATGACGTACCCGGCACACCGCCCTCGACCTCCACACCAGGCCCTCACCCGCGTTCTCTTCCATCGCGAATTCAGCGCAGCATAGAGCGCTGCCACATCCTGAGATCATGTAAATATCGATGCTTCCGCTATTTATGGCGTAGTTGAGTGTTTGTCAGCATCGAATTCACGGAACAGAATCCAGAAAACGTCGCTCTGTCTGTCCAGCCCCAAACGCACAGCACCTTACTCGGGAGCACGGACGTCCCCGTCCGCCTGTTCGCTTTACCCCGACCCCGGCCCTGCCACCAAGAGCAACCACATCCTTGGGACTAG
>CAIQIQ010000161.1 GCA_903871935.1 uncultured Phycisphaerales bacterium | reverse complement strand
GATCCGCCAGCACGACTTGCCGCTGCTGGAGACCTACAAGGACATGCTGATGGCGTCGTGGGCCAACCAGCCCTTTGACTTCCCGGATAAGCCGCAGCCCGATTCGTCATAATCCTGCCGTGGCACGGTAAATAGTTACAACAAAGGAGCGATGGAGCTGTTTGTGGAGGCGAGCCACAGGCGTGAATGGTGGGTGCCAGTAAGGTGGTTACGCGGCATGCTGGACTTTGGGGAAACGGCGCTCTGGGCCAACACGCGGTCGCCAGCCGGGGCGATGTGGTCGCGAAGCATGTTGCGGCTGGGCGAGGGGGATGTGGAAGGGGCGTGGGATGATCTGGCGGCATGCGAGAGGATGGCCGGGCTGATGGCGAAGGCGCCGGACCTGATAGGAAAGTTGATGGCAGCGGGAATTCATCAGGGGACGATGGAGGGGATGCGTGGAATGATCGAGCATGGAGAGTTGCCGGCCGGGATGTTGCGGGAGATGGATGCGCTGCTAAAAGAACAGAAGCCGTGGCCGAAAGGTGGCGAAATAGTCCCACAAAGCGATCGGTATATGTTCCTGACAAACGTGTCAATCTACGCAAAAGGTCTGCAGGAAGCGTGGGACACCAGCGGCAACGGACTGAAGGAGCAGTACCAGGCGGCCGGGATGAGACTGCCGGATTGGAACCGCGCCATGCGCTTGGGTAACCAAATGTATGATATGCTGCAGGCGGATGAGACGCGGATGTCGGCCCAACAGCGAGCGGAGCATCGCCGCGTCATAGGAGCACGAATCGGCGAAATGACAGCGTTCTACGAAACATCAAAGCCCGGCTGGAAAGCCGACCTTACCGTAGATAACACCTGGCTGATGCCGCGAGTTGGCGAGAAACAGGATGCGTACTCGGATCGTATCGGCACGGTCGTCGCCATAATGGTGTCGGAGAAACCTGAGGGGCCAAGGCGTAGCTTTGATCGGTGCAACGAATGGACGGCGTGGACGAGGGTGGCGGCGGCGCTTCTGCGATATCGGCAGGATCGAGGCGGGTATCCGGCCGATCTGAAGGCTCTGGTGCCGGGGTATCTGGCGGCATTGCCGGAAGCCAACGCGGAACGACCGATGCGATATGAGACGGCTGCGAAGGGATTTGTGCTGACGAACGAATCGACGGCGACTACGCAAAAGGGTTCTGCGAAGTGGGGATTCACGATCCGGAGGGAGAGGTAAGGTCTGCATGGCAAAGGCTGGTGGGTCGAGGGAATGCCGCGCAGGGCAGACTGATGTGGCGGGATCGCTCTGGGGGGAGGAGGTGTGGATGGGCACGGTGTTTTCTGCACCGACTCTCGGCCGGGGCTGCTCGGCCAGAGACGATTGAGCGAGAATGCGCTCCTAGAGTATGATGACGGGTGGAGGTCATTGCGGGGGGAGTGTTTATGAAGAGCACAGCATTAGGGATTGTGAGCGTCATGCTGATTGTGCTTGGCCTGACGTGCTGGGTGCGCGCTGAGGCGACGCTGCTGCAACAGACCCAGGCGGCCGATGTGATGAGCGAGCTGCTGACAATCCATGGCGACCAGGCGATTGCGCAGCGCGATGCGGTGCGGGAGTACATGGAGGAGACAGGAGTGCTTGCGGAATACACGGCCCACCGGCCGGCAACCGCACAGCGGCAGGAGGCTCCATTTGCGGATGTGTTCAAGGGGGCAGTGCTGTTTGTGCAGCAGTATGGGCG
>CAIQIQ010000160.1 GCA_903871935.1 uncultured Phycisphaerales bacterium | reverse complement strand
TGGACGTTCGTTCTGCCGGCACTCCGCCAGCGCCCGGAAGATCTCGAGCCAAACATCCAGTACGAGCTTGACCGCTTCGCCCAGACAACCGGCATGCGGGTGACCTTCAACCGCGAAGCGAGGGAGAGGTACGTCTGCTTCTCCGTCTCGCCCGAAGCGAAGTGGAACGGCAATTTCCGTGACCTGAACGCCTCCATCACACGGATGGCAACGCTGTCGGCCGGGGGACGCATCGATGTGGGAATCGTCGAGGCCGAGATATCGGTCCTTCAGCAGCTCTGGCAGACGCCGGATGACCATGGCGATGACGAGGCGCTGCTCCGGCAGTGCCTCGATGAGCGCACGGCAGCCACGATAGATCCCTTCGATCGCGTGCAACTCGCCTACGTGATCCGCACCTGCGTCGAATCGCGATCGCTCTCCGATGCCGGACGGCAGCTCTTCGCCATCTCGCGCCTGCAGAAGTCCATCGCCAACGATGCCGATCGCCTGCGCAAGTACCTCGCGCGCTTTGGGCTGCGGTATCCTCTCGCACTGCCTTGAGAGTGTATGGATCTGGTTGCAGTTCAGCAGGCCCCATGCCCTGCAACGCGACCTCTCCTGATCGAGTCAGCTCCTACCTTCGCATCTGACAGCCGCTTATACTTCAGAACAACGTCGGCTGATCGGGATCCTCCGCGATCGATTCCACTTCCCCGTCAACAACATGCGTGATCAACCGCTCGCCGCCTTTGACCTGCGACTTACTGCGGAGGATTACCCCGCCTTTTTTGAACGTGGTGATCGTGTAGCCACGCGCCAACACCTGCTGCGGGCCGACAGCATTGAGATGGCGATCGAGCAGTTCCAGCCGCGAGCGAGTCTGACCCAATCTGCTTCGTACCGCCAGATCCAGGCGAGCCTGCATGGCATCGACCTGCTGGGTCTTGAGCGCCAAGAGCTGCCGCGGATGGTGCTGCTGAAGGCGAATCTCGGCGGCCGCGAGCTGCTGGAGCTTTCGGGCCAGGAGATGCCGCGGCGTACATTCGGCAAGGCGCAAGGCCAGCGTGCTAAGCTTGTGCCGGGCGTCGGAAACCTGGTCTTCCAACGCCAGATCCATCCCCTGCTGCAGATCATCCAGCCGTTGGCGAAGCTCCTCGACGATGTCGGTCGGCCGGCGGAAGAACTCGTGGCGTTCGATGTTCACCAGCGAGGAGCGCGCCTCCTGCACGCGCGAACGCAGGGCATTGCCCAGCCGCGACGACAGCGCATCCACGTCATCGACCGCCGTGCGCCAGCGGGTGGTGGCCCCCTGCGCTGCTTCGGTGGGCGTGTGGGCATGGTGATCCGCAACCAGATCGGCAATGCTGACGTCGATCTCATGACCGATGCCGGTGATGATTGGGATATCGCAGGCGACCATGGCGCGGGCAACGACCTCTTCGTTGAATGGCCAGAGGTCTTCGAGCGATCCGCCGCCCCGGCCGAGGATAATCAGGTCGATCCCCAGCCCGCGGCCATGCTCGTGGAGATCGCGGATGGCCTGGGCGATCTGGATGGCCGCCCCATCGCCTTGCACGGGAACGTGGTAAAGAACCAGATTAAGCCAGGGGAAACGCCGCAAGACCTTTAGCATGTCCTGGAGGGCGGCTGTCTGCCGGCTGGTGACCAGGGCAATGCGATTGGGGAACAGCGGGATTGGTTTCTTACGCTCCTGAGCAAACAGGCCTTCGGCTTCCAGCTTTTCGCAGAGCTGTCGAAACGCCAGTTCAAGAGCGCCTTGCCCGAGGGGCTCCATCCTGCTGACGTAGAACTGGTAGCTGCCGCGCTGAGCGTAGACCGAGACGCGGCCGGTGACGAGCAGTTCCATCCCATCGCCGGGCTGGAACTTCACGCGAGAGAAGTCGGTCTTGAACATCACACAGTTGATGCAAGCATCCGGATCTTTGAGGGTGAAGTAGGCATGGCCGGAAGCGGTATGGAACTTGAAGTTGCTAACTTCACCCCGCACGTGCAGGACCGCAGGAAGACCGGCCTTCAAGACTTTGTCGATCTGGGCGGTGAGCTGCGAGACCGAGAGCGGCGCTTCGCCTGCGACCGGCGATGCGGAGGCGACATCGGATGACGCTCGCGGTCGCCTCGCCGCGGCCTTGCGTGCGTTGAGCTCAGCTTGAAAGTCGAAGAAGCTGGTCATGGTTCCAAGAGTATACAAGCCCCGAGCTACTTGCGCACGGTAATCCACGTCGCGGCGGAGATCGTCAGGAGCATCAGGCCGCAGACGGCGGCGATGCCGGGGAGGTGCGTTCCGCCGGATGCCAGTTGCTGGGCGACGGCCGCCAAACCTGGACCCATTACGCCGCCGACGCCGATGAGCGCTTCGTGATAACCGCCGTGGTCGGTACTGCCTTCGGAGAGCACCATGCCGAAGTAGAGGCTGGACGAGAAGACGAAGCCCGCCATCAGGCCCAGCACGACCTCACCGGCCGACATGATCGTCACGACGCTCCACAGTGGAGCGCCCGCAAATATGCTCAGACGTTCGCCGGGAATCACGATCGCAAGATAACTCAGCAGCAGGAGGATGCCTCCGCCCAGAAGCCACTTGGGCCTATGGTGCCAGACGGTGGTAGCCCCCAGGAGGGCGAACATGGCAACGCGGGCGCCCATCCAGAGTGATGCCAGAAGGGAACCGGCCTTGCCCAACTCGGCCGCAACCGGCATCGTCGGGTACATCGCCATCAGGCTGTTGGCGACCACGAACGAAGCCGGAAGGCTGATC
>CAIQIQ010000159.1 GCA_903871935.1 uncultured Phycisphaerales bacterium | reverse complement strand
GGCCGGTGGATCTTGCGGTTCGCTTTGCGGGCGGCTTGGTTTACCAGGTGCGCGTTGGCACTGCCGCAGTCGCACTGGACCCATTTGACCTCGCGGATGGTGTAGACTTCACTCATATCCTCGCTCCCGTCGCCTGCATCCTCGCGACCGCCGCCCGCACAAACGCTATCCGCTCGCGCATCGGCTGCCTCGCGTACCGGCCATCATCCCGCCGCAGGACATGCCGCTGCGCCGGTTGCGGTTTTCGCCGGGGTGGCATCGGGCCGGGGTCGCGGGTGTCGAATAGGGTGGTCATGGGTGGGCCTCCTCAAGTTCCGGCGTCATTACCTGCGCCCGCTCCAACAACAACAACAATGGCCGCATGTTCCTTCCCAGATTCACCAGCATTTGCGGACCCTTCATCAATCTCCACTCCCCGTCCTCCAACTGCGACAGGCACAGGTCTGTTGTCGGGTGCTTCAATAGGATTTGCTTCGTCACCGAACATGCCGTTTGGGTCATTGTTGAACCTCTTTCGTTTGTCTGGAAATATCACAAGGCTTGTGCCATCGAGTGAATCGCATCCCATGCTCTCTGCCATGTCGCGTCGCTCGGGTTGATTGACTCGGCCCATGTGAACCCATAGATCGCTGCGCATCATTCGCCCGCACTTAATCGCATCTAGCACGGCGCGCGACCCCTTGAAGTTGTCATCCCCGCCTATGAACAACGCGCCGACAAGACGCCAAGGTATGTCACAGTTCTCGATCCCGTTTTGCAGCACCAGAGCAACCGGGACGCCGTAGCGGGCGATGCGCGGATGCCAGTAGTGGAATAGTTCTAGTGTTCGCCGGGCATTCCCTACGATGTCGGGCGACGATACCCATCGGCAGCGGGAGCGATTCGGCCGTACCTTGTTTATCAGCAGTCGCTCGAAAGCGGGCCGGTCAAACTCGGTAAAGCACGAATTGTCTACCGCGAACATGCCATCGGGGGCCAACGCATTTCCGGTTGCCGGGGTCAGTAGTTGGTCGCATGGCAAGCCGATTTCACCTTGCTTCGGAAGGATGCCGGCGGCGGATGTGGACAGCATCACGATCATGCTTCCACCTCCGCCATCGTCGGCACTTCGTCGCGGGTCATCCAATGCACACCGAACAGCGGCCGCCCGAACTGCAAAGCCTCTTGCAGCCTTCCCGCGTTGTATCGCTCGTGCTTGCGACGGAACCACGCCACAGCCGCGCGAACGCTGGGGAATACCATGCCCGTCTCGGCGATGGCTACCGGGCCGGCGTAGGGCTGGTATTGGTTCAGGTGACAGACCTCGCGGCCGAAGCGGGCAAGGCGCTCGCGGCGGAGGCGGGTGTATTGGGTAGGGGTGATGGGTTTGGGGTCAAACATGATTTCTCCTGTGCGCACCGCCGCCTTTGTATCCTTGGATGCTCTGTGTCTGCATCTGAAGGCATTGGTCTTGTCCTGAAGCATGAACCCCATCGGCGGCCGGATTTCAGAGCGTTCATCCAAGTCACCCGTTGTCAGGCTGGACAGAGCGGGCACTGTACGGCTACCGATTGTCAGCATTGCTTCAGCAGAGCAGGTGGCGAGCCTGTTATCCGGTGTCCTATGGGGTAATAACACCCACGGGGTTCCGCTCTGTTGACTTCTCACCAGTTGATTCTGATTGGGGTGGGGGTTGAGTTTACCACCCAAACGATGCCGGAATTCTACCAAGCTGGTCTGTGAGGTGCAAGAGAAATCCGCCAACAACAAACCCCGGCCGATTTGACCGGGGCTGCTGCATCGTTTGGGCCGGGCCTTGCGCCCGTGCAGGCTGGTGAATGTAGCAAAATTGGAGGCGGTGGGCAAGGTCATTTCAGCACGATACTTTCCCATGTGATTTGTTTGGCGGAAATCTTCTTGCCGGAAAAGTCCAGACCGTTTTCGTTGTACGATACCGGGATAGCCACGTCTTCCCCGGCCACAGACGCTATCCGCCCATCAACGCAGAATTGCCACAGGAGCTTCATGTCGATCTTCTTCGGCCTGTTGGACGCATCCTTGGCATTTGCTTTGGCCACAGCTATCGCATTGCGAACGCCGGGCTTTCCCTTCAGCTTCTCGGCCATGAACGCCAGCATTGATTCCGGGATTTCTTCACTCCCCCCACCCTGCCTCTGTTGTTGTTTATGTTCTTGTTGTTGTTCTTGTTGTTGCGCCGGTATGGATTCCCTTGGATTCCCTTGGATTCCCCGGAATGAACGGGCGGAGGGTACTTTCTTACACGCCTGCCGTTCTTTCCTGCTGGTTGGAAGTGAATGAAGTCGATGATGGTTCCAAAAGTGTCCTCGCAGACGGGATACACTTGGATTAACTTGGATTCCCCTAGTTCTTTCAGCCACTTCTGGATTTGCGGCTCAGTAACCTCTGGGCGCTTCCGAAAGGCGGTCACACGCAGAGACAATGGATCGGCATCGAATCCACCGTAGTCATCCGCCACCAAATGAAGCCTCCAGAACGCCGCCTCGGCTTCTAAGCTCACGGAGTTGATCCGCTTCCCACGTAGAGCCGCCGCATAGATGCGCCGGTAGATTCCGTCCCATAGCTCGATTGTTGATTCAGCCATTCCCGCGTCCGTTCTTTGGTGTGTTCAATCCATTCCCATCCGCCAGGTCCGCACACCACCTGCCAAGGCATGTTCCAGATGACCACCGGCAAGCAATGTGCGGGCGTGGGGGATGATTATGAATTGAGATTGTGATCATCTGGATGCGCACAAGAATAACCAGCCTCAACCAAATAGCAAACTAATTCCGCCCGGATTTCCACCCCGCTCACCGCCAGGGCAAAATCGCCGGGGGCTACGTCGCGGGCTTGGGGGTAAGGGCCGGCGTCGGTGTTATCTCTTCCAGCAGATTATCTGGCGAGTACGTACCGCCGCCGCAGAGGCTTGCCTCGACACATTGGGTCCGGTGCTGGTATCCGTAGTCAGCGTGCAGGTCATCGGTTATGCCGACGTCGCCAAAGCGGCTCGCCATCACCACATTCACCCGCAATCCCTTTGTCCAGACCTCCCGCGTGTCGGGCTTGCCGTGGCCGTTCCAGCGGTTGACGTGAATCTCTCGCGCCAGCACTGCGGTTGCCGTGCGATGCTCGTGTACCGCGTTTCCATCCATCATCCAGTTCCATAGCTCTTGCTGTGTCATATCATCCTCTCCTTTCTATTCTTCGCCGCCTTCAATCCGCCCTGTCGCCCGCGTTCGCGCTGCACCTCGCCAGTTCGCGGGTGCCTGCGCCAGTTCTCTTTTCCCATCGCGCTCGCCTGGTCGCGGTCGATGCGATGATGGTCTTCGCTCTGGCCGCTCAACGTGCCTGCGCGGGAGGCTTCACCGGGGAGGGAGAAGTTGTACGTCATATTCTCACCTGTTTGCCGGCCGGCGTAGGGCCAG
>CAIQIQ010000158.1 GCA_903871935.1 uncultured Phycisphaerales bacterium | reverse complement strand
TCGCAACAGATAGACGGTTTCCGCCCAGGCCTGGTAATCCTCCATGCACATCATCACCACATCGCCCGCTTTCTGGTGAATGGCAATAGGCGTTCGGTCCCGGCGGACACTCCTGATCGCTTTGGCCAATCCCGCTTTGGCGGCTGAGTAAGTCAGTGTGGTCATAAGGACTGATTGTATCACGATTAGCGCCGCAGGTCAGGGAATAGCCGATATCGGATTGCGGAGAGCGGAAACCGCATAGTGGAAAGTGCGGAGTGCGGGAGTTAGTTCTCCGGGTCACTTACCCGTTTCATCGCGGCGGCGAAGCACTGCAGCGCGGAGGCCGCCGATCACTCGGCCGACTTCTTCGGTTCGATTGCGCAGTTCACCAGCGACGCTGGCGGATGCGAGTTCGCAGTCCTCGACCACGTAGAGTTGGGACCGCACTTCGCCTGCGGAGGCTCCCGCTATATTGAGGAAGTGGGCGAAGTCGGTGCGCGAATGCCGCTCAAAACCCTCGGCGATGTTCGTCATGGAGGATACGGCCGCCCGGCGCAGTTGGTCCACCAGGCTCGGGTCTTGCCGAAAGGTGGCGCCGCGGGTGAGCCGGTAGATGTCCCGCACCAACTCGCGGGCCTTCTGCCATGCAATCAGATCCTCAAAGCGTTTGGCTGGCTTTGCACTTTCCACTTTCCACTCACCACTCGCCACTTTCCACTCTTTTGCGCACAATTCCCGCTCGCCTTTCCACTCACCACTCGCCACTTTCCACTCTTTTGTGCACGATTTCCGCTCGCCTTTCCACTCACCACTCGCCACTTTCCACTCTTTTGTGCACGATTTCCACTCTCTCTACTTCTGCAGTTGGCTCAGGACCTGCTTGGCAAGATCCTGGCGGACGGCGAGGAAGAGCTGTTCAAGCTGGCCCTGCTGCGCTTCGGTGAGGGGGGTGTAGGTCTGCGCCCAGACCTGGATCTGGTAGTTCGTGCGCACGCGGTCGCGCAGAGATTCGGCCGCTGTGGGGGGGGCGGCCATCCACTGTCCTGACTCGTCCACCGCCGCAAAATGGAGATAACCCCGTTCGCTCAAACGCGTTGCCTTGACTACAGCAAAGTCATCACCGCTTCCTTGTTCCCTGGTCACAACAAAATCATCGGTGTTCCAGCCCGATCCGCGATAGCAGGATGTCAGGTCATGGTAACGACGGAACGAATAGTCGATCGCGACCACGGCCATTTGGTCGCCTTGCCGATAGACCCATGCCTGTGACTGTTTGCCCTCAAGCTCGGGCTGAGCCATCTGCTTCTCACCAGCCTGAAAGTGTTCCCAGCCTGCAAGTTGATCAGGAACCGTGAAGACCGCCCCGGCACGGAGTGCAGAGAGCGATGTGCCATGTCGTAGCAGAGCCGTAAGCTCACCTCGCGACATGCCACGGGCAAACTGGGCTGCGCCGACCAGCGCAAAGACGAAGGCGACGCTCCAGAGGCCCCGGGTGATGTTCATGTTGACTGGCGCACTCTGTGCAGGCAGTTCAAACACCGCCGGTTCGGGAATCGGCGCCGCACCACCCCGGAATTGCCACCGTCTCGTCTCGCGCCAGCGCTGTACCAGGATGATCAGTTCATCGGTGCAGAACACCAGACCCATACAAATTGAAAACAGCACCAGGCTTGCCCACATGTGTACATCGCCAGAGAGAATGTCGATGTCCCACGCCGCCTTGAGCCAGGCTCCGCCGGCAATGCGAACCATGTTCGCCCAGAGGACCCACACAATTCCCGCCCCGACCAACATCGCGATGACGGCAGGCGATCGCCTGCGCAAGAAGCCCAGCACCAGCGTGAATCCCATAACGGCCATCATGGAGTTAATGCCGCTGCACGCTTCGGCAACCAGCAGCCGCGAACCGGGAATCTCCATCACAGTACCGGATATCAGGTGCGGTATGTGCATCCAGACCAGCGCCACGCTGCTACTTCCAACGGCCCACGCGCGCATGCGCCAGAGAAACGCTGCCTCGGTATCAATCGGCATACCGACGATCAGTGCCAGCAGGATCAGCGAGGGAGCCAATGTCCGTAGCATGCGAATGCCGCCGAGCTGCCAGGCAATTCCGGTCAAGGCAATCAGTGCTGCCACGGCTGCGAAGTACGCCGCCCACCACACTGTGGCGACGCCCAACACCATGAATGACAGCGCCAGCAGCCCCCTCGATACGAGGCGCGAACCGGGTGCGAACGATCCGAGAGGCACTTCCTGCAGTCGTTGCCATCCTATGTAGGCGGCAGCAAGGATCATCAAAGGGAAGAACTGGTAATGCGGTTGCACCCATCGCTCGACGCTGAAGCGCGCCAAGAGCGGCAGTGTCCCCGCAAGTACTGTGCCAGCCCAGAAAAGCGCAGGCAGCAAAGGCGGCCACACTGCATGCGCCTTGCTTGGTGCTATCGAATCTTGGACGACACTCATACTCATGTATGCACCGTCTAATCTGATAAATCGAGAAATGTAAGCCGCAGAAAGGCGCTACTCAAAGCTAGCGCCAAGCGAACACTGGTGATGCTTCCTCTGAGCGCACTTCTACGGGGACTTCACCGGGGGCTGGGATTTCGGCCACACCGATGGGCAATTCGGCTCCTGCAGCCTTGGCGTAGAGCGACTCCAGTTGCGCGGCAATGCGATCCCATGAATAGAAGGTGGAAACCCGCTCGCGCGCGGCCTGGCCAGAGTCCAGGCGCAGCGTCGTCCGCTTCAGCAATGCCTTGAGTTCCTGACGCAGGTCGTCGGGATCCTTGCTGCAGAAGGTATGGCCGGTCTCTCCCATTGCCTCCCGATTCTCAGGGATATCGCTAGCCAGACATCCCAATCCATATCCCATCGCCTCAAGGAGGCTGATCGAAAGGCCTTCAATCTCCGAGGGCTGGACGTACAGGCCCGCGTGTGAGAACAACTGATGCTTTGCCTCACCCTCAACATAGCCGGGAAATATGATGCGCGGGTCCCCGGCGGCAAGTGTGTGGAGCGATTCCTGGTACTCTTCTTCACCCTGAGCGCTGCCAGCGATGACCAGCTTCCAGTCGGTGTGCAGTTTGCGGAAGGCCTCGATCAGGTAATGCGCGCCCTTCTCGGCAACCAAGCGAGCGGCAAAGAGCACATATCGATCCGGCTCAAGCCCCAGGAGTTCGATCTCGTCCGTGGCGTCGGCACTGTCAGTAAGTTCGGCCGCCGTCGGAATATACTCCATCTCCTTGCCGTACCGCTCCCGGTAGAAATCGCACTGGGTGCGCGAAACAGCGGTGCAATTCGAGTGTACCGCAAGTGACACGCGCTCCATCATGTGCAGCACGCGCTGGCCAAACCCGCCCCATCGGCTCCTCTGCCACTCGACACCATGCATCTGCAGGATCGTCGGCCGGCCCAACAGGCGGGGCAATACCCCGAAGCTTCCGGCCGCGACGCTGTGGAAATGCAGCACGTCGATCTTCGGCCGATACGCCAAGGCGCGCAATGTGGCTATAGCGCTGGCGGTTGTCTTCTCGGCGATGGCCAGTCTGGCGCAGGGCACACGCACAATCCGCATGCCTTCGACCTCGGCAGCGAACTCGCCATAGTGTCCCATCGAGAATACGACCACATCGTGCCCGCGCTGCATCAGCCGCCGGCCGACTTCATAGGTGTATTTCTCAATGCCGCCCCCACGGAGGATGTTCTTGACGACAATAAAGCCAATCCGCATAGCCTCTTCCCTCCGAGACACGCTCACCCTCAAACCGCTCCACCAACAAATACGATGCAAAGGAGATGCGATATTACCGCGCTCGAGGATCAGTGCAATGGCTTCATAGCAAGAAAAAGAGCGAACGCCCGCCCTGAGGTGCAATAGGCCTGGAGAGGACTCGCCTAAGGTCTTGGGGGCATGGAGTTTGCGTCAATTCGCCGGCCGAGCATGTGCTTTATCTTGCTCTTGAGCACCCAGGGCGCCACATTGCGCATGTATTTCTTCATCACCGGCGAAGCTGAGCCAATCATCCAGCAGTTTTTCGGGCAGTTCTTGACTTTCTGGCGAACCTCAGCCGCCTTGGGGCTGTTCCAGATGTCCATAAAGTCTGCGACGTCGTGCAGGTTGCCCATCGTGTCATACCAGCACTTCTGCTCCATCCCGTTACAGGGCAACACGTTGCCCCAAGGGTCGATGAAGAAGTTTTCGGTGCCCGCCTCGCAAGGGAGCAGGCGGGGGTCGCCGCGAATGTAGTTGATCACGCCCATATTGAAATAGGCCCGGAACCAGCTCTTGGGGTGTCTTTCTTCCAGCAGGCGGTTGATCAACTCCTCAAAGTTCGCGATGACCTCATCCTTGTTGGTGATGACGTTGTCGCCCTTGTGGAAGTAGAAGGAGTTATGGAACGCGGCCGTGGCGAACTGGCAGTCGAGCTCTTTCGCCACTTTGTAGAGCGAAATCATGTCGGCCGAGTTGCTGTTGGAGACGGTTATCCCGAAGCCGATGTCTTTCACTCCCCTGCGGCGCAGGCCCAAGAGCACGCGCAAGCCGCGGTCAAACCCGCCGGGGCGGCCGCGAAGCTCATCGTTCTTCTGTGACAGCCCCTCGAGGCTGATACGAAAGCCAAGCTTGGGGAACTTCTTCGCCAGGTCAAAGACGCGGTCTTCAAACCAGCCGCTGGTGCTGATGACGACGCGATGCGTCTTGGTGAACAGAATCTCGATGATCTGGTCGAGGTCCTCGCGCACGGTCGGCTCGCCGCCGGTCAGGTTGACGAGGCTCACGCGGGGCAGCTTCTTAAGCAGTTCGGGCTTGAACTCCTCTTCGGGCCTGGTGGGGTGCTGCCAGACGTTGCACATGGTGCATTGCATCGGGCAGCGGTAGGTGACGATTACTGCAGCTTCCATACTCAGTCCTTTGGCGCCTGTGGATTCATGACCCAGCGGCGTTTGGGCAGGAGAGCATATCTAGTCGGCGAGTACCGGAGCTAGACTGCCCTTACGTGCCTCACTTCTGCCCATCGCTGTTTCGTACATTGCAGCGATTTCGTCGGCCTTCGCGTCCCAAGACAACTCGCCTGCGCGAACCAGAGCTCCGGCCGATAGGGATGCCACTTCTGCCGGGCGGTCAATCAGTCTGGCAAGAGCCTGAGCGAATCCCGCGACACTTCGGTGCGGGTGTACCATTGGCACCTTGATGCCACAAGATTCATTGATGGCCGTCGCCATCCCGCACGCATCATGGCAGATGACCGGCATGCCTAATGAGAGTGCCTCAAGAATGACGCCGGGCGTGCCCTCACGAAGGCTGGTATGGACCAATACATGCGATTCGTCCATCACGCGCAGGGCATCCGGACGCCCTAGCCGTCCATGCCATTTCACATTTGCCAGGCACAACCGATTCGCAAGCGTGCGCCATTGGAGAGTCTCTGGGCCTTCGCCAAGTACCGATAGCTCGACTTTGCACACATCGGTCTTCAAGGCTGCAATCGCCTCAAGCAGCAGTGGAAGCGCCTTGCGATTCGTGTGATTACCGGACCAACAAAGTCGAAGCGTCTCGGGCGAACGAATCTCTCGAATCCGACCTTGAACCCCATCCGGGCCAGACTGCTCGACCATCCGAGATACACGATGTGATGCCCACGAGCGGAAGAGCCGCTCATCCTGGTCCGTAACAACCCATATATGGGATGCCACCCCTGCGGCACATCGAATACGTCTCATGACTTTGGTTTGAGCTGAATTGACCGCCGCTCGCAGCATCTCGCGGATGAGGTTCTTCCAGCCAAGCCATCGCGAGAAACTTAGGATGGGCTCATCGACACCGCTTACGGGTCCCCAGAAAAACGGAATGCCAAGATCGTAGGCACAAGAAACGCCCCAGAACGCCAACGGAGTGAGGTGATGCACCAAATCAAACCTATCAATACCCATCCGTTGGATTGCGGCTCTCGCCTCGCGATGCCACGCACGTAACCCACGATAGAAGAGGGGCCAGAAACCCACGCCGTCCGAGACTGAAAAGAATCGCCGGTTCAGGTCAGCACACTTTCGGGCATCATGCGGTGGGTCAACGAAGACGACCTGTAGGCCCGGAATCGGTCCATTCTGCGCAACGTGCTGAGCATAGGCCTCTCGGTGATCCGCAGTCCCAAGCTGATTGGTTGTCGCGCAGACAACCGTAACGTCGTGCTTTCGCGCGAGGCGTGTGCTGACATTCCAGCCCAGCGCAGCCTCTGACCCGAGTATCGGGGAGAAATCGTAGGCGATAATCAACACCCTCAACCGCGAAGGGCGCGTCGGGCTAATCATTGTTACTACCTCACTCAACTTAGAAGATTAGCCGCGAAGCAGGCTTCGGCTCAATTCAAGTGACCGGGCAATAGCATGGTCCATGTCGTAGTACCTGTACTCACCTAGCCTGCCACAGATGACAACGTCACCAAGCCGGTCGGCGGCGGCTCGATACTTCCCGTACAGATCTCGATTCCTCTTGTCTGGAAATGGATACTCGAACTGGTCCGCACTGACAGGTGAAAACGGGATTTCGCGGGTGACTACCGTTCCGGCGACGCCGTTACGCTCGGCTGGTGACATCATATGCTTCCACTCGATCGTGCGAATATGAGGGCCATTCGCATGCAGAGGCTCGTTGACCTGCGCCACTTCCTGAAACCGCGATACCTCGGAAAGGTGCTCAGTCAGCCGCCGCTGCCCTCGATATTGGAGATCTCCCATGGAATTATCGAAGAAAGCATCGATTGCGCCCGTGTAGACCGTCATTTTTCTACCGCGCAATACGTCACGGTTCTTCAGGTAGTCAACCCCAACTTCCACAGGTATCCCATCGAGCATCCGCTCAATCATTCGGGTGTAGCCCTCTGAGGGCAGCCCCTGATACTTCGCCTGGGGAGTGAGCCTGGGATCATCGTCATGTCGAACATCGAATCGCTTACAGAGATCCGTTTCTAGATCGGTGGCCGGTACGCCCCACTGCTTCTCATTATACTCTTTGACGAACAGCTCATAGATCTTTCGCGGCATCAGCGAAATCGCTGCCTCCTCGAAATTGCCGGGAATACCGGCGAACTCCGGCCTCCAGGCATTCCCAATCACTTTGCGAATATAGCTTGCCCCAAGCGGCCAGTTGACGTACTCGTCGCCGACGTGCGCCTTGACTCGAGCCTCGTACGGCATGAACGACGTAAATCGGTTGACGAACGTCCACACCTCATCACTTACCGTGCGGAAATAGTGCGGCCCGTATGTATGAACACGAATTCCAGATGCATGGACATGGTCGTGAACATTCCCGCCGACATCACTACGCCGTTCGACGACCAGAACGCTACACCCTGCATCAACGAGTATGCGGGCACACACGGCACCGGTTAGGCCCGCGCCGACGATAAGGAAATCTACTTGCCTATTCATGGATTATGTTCTTATCAAAGGCCGTACGGTCGAAGACATTGCCTAGGATGCGGTTAACGGGTGCCAGACCTTCGTGACTTTCCGCGCACTGACAGACTGGCCCGCAGGGCTAGATGCCTGGCGTGATTAGATCACCGTCTTACTTGATGCATCGGCGATAGATCGCCATCAACCCCTCGCAATGGCGCTCCAATGAAAACTGCTGTTCGACCAGACCGCGAGCATTGCGCCCCATCTCTTCCAACTCAGACTTACCAGCCCAAAACGACTTTAGACTGCTTCGGAGTTGGTCCACATTGCGAGGCTCAAACAAGACGCCGGTCTCGCCAGACCGAACGAGTTCGGATACGCCCCCGATGTTAGCGCCCAGAACCGGTTTGCCATGGGCAAATGCTTCCAAGACCGTCATCGGGGCGTTTTCATACCATTCCGATGGTATGGCGAGGAACGCTGCGCCCCGGAACAGATTGGCTAGTGACTCGCCGGATTGGTAGCCCTCAAAGCGCACATCGGGCAGTTTGTGATCCGCCACAAATCGTTCAGCATCAGTCCGAACCGGACCATCGCCAGCGATCCGCATCGGGATTCCCGTGCCTTTCAGGGCCTCGAGAAGCGTGAGGACACCCTTCTCCTTCGACAGCCGGCCGGCATAGAGTATGTAATCCCCTGGGGTGAAGGCGGGTGCAAAGCTCTTGACGTCCACGGCATTGGGCAGATAGGTAATCCAGTCGGCCGGGTAGCCACTCTTCTCCAGCAGAGACTTGAGAAACCTGCTGGGCGTGATGACCTGTTTGAGGATTTCCCATCGTTTGAGCCACTTGTTGAAATAGGATTCGGCCGTGTAAATGGCGGAAGCGACGAGACTGCTCTTGTGGCAACGCTTCAGCAGGCAGTGATAGTAGCGCCGGCTCTGGCAGGCCTCGCAGACTTCGCCATGGTCCAGACAGAGGTACGATGGGCAGACCAGCTTGGCATCATGCGCGGTCATGATCGCGGGGATGCCGCGACGCTGCGCCTCAACCAGGATGGAGGTGGTCAGCGAACCGTAGATGTTATGGCAATGAATGATGTCGGGGCGATGGTCATCGAGCAGTCTGCCGAATGCTCTGCCCGCTACCCGATTGTGGATGAACCCCGGAATCGCCTTCACCTTACCGAACATCGAAAGCTGATTAACATCGCATCGCTCCACCGAATGAGAGGTCGTCTTGGTTCCTAGGGGAATGGTGGAGAAGGGCAAAACCTCGTGGCCAGCGGATCGAAGCGCACACTCTTGGTCCAAGAGGACTCGCTCGGAGCCTCCACGAAGGTAGTAGAAGTTATTGGCTGTTACGATGCGCATCCGCGTCCGAGTTGAGTATTGCCGAATATGCAGCAACGACACGCTCCAATGAACACATCCCTGCGACGTGGCCAAACGCCGCATCGACATCCACGGTCCTGTAGCTTCGTTCCCTTAACGCTGATGCAAGTGCAGAGATATCCAAGTGGGGCACGAGGATACCGTATTGCGGTTTTGCTACTACCTCGTTGATACCCCCGAGGCCGTCGAAGGCGATAGTTGGACATCTGCACGCCATGGCTTCCAGAAGCACATTCGAAGATGCCTCAGATCTGGAACTGAGCACCAAGGCATCGGCGTTCCGCATGTATGCATAGGGATTCCTCTGTTGGCCATGGAAGAGCACACGATGAGAGACGCCTAGTTCATGTGCTTGTTTCTGAAGGTGGCTGCTGTCGCCATCGCCGACAATGTGGAGGGAACCAGACTCCGCACCAGAATCAGCAAAAGCCTTCAGAAGGAGGTCATACCCCTTCACGTGGTGTATCCGCCCGACGGCAAGGATGTTTGGCCCCGTTTCTGAAAAAGGCGAGGAGGTCGCCATCGATAGCCGGGATATCTCCGGGAAATCCACGGGATTGTGGATCACGGTCAGTTTCCCCTCTGGAATGCGATAGTTGGCTCGGAAGTCCTGGGCCATCCCCTCGCATTGGCACACTACCCGCTGTGCCCTTCCGTACGCTGCCCTCAACACCCCCCGGAAGGGCCAATTATAGACTAAGTGATGTCGCAGCGTATCAAGTCCGAGTCGGCGCGTACTTGGATTGACATCCTCACGCACAACGAGGCGGCATCGGTTGCCGCTCGCTATGATGCAGGCGATCGCTGCGGCCAGATTGGCGCCGCCAATCGTGGAGAACACCGTGTTGGGTCTGAATGAAGCAATGGCGCGGGCGAGAGCGAACGGCGCCGTGCGCAAGCGGCACTGGAGATCAAACATGCGTATGTCACCAGGGATCTGATCGAAATACGCTCCGCCTGAGCGCCACACCGCCAGGCCCAGTTCGAAACGATCTCGGGGCAGGTGCCGCAGAAGATTCAGAACAACCCTCTCGGCTCCGCCACCGGACATGGAAGGAACACATACAAGTAGACGCGTCATCTCGCCTGCTCTGCTGCTAACGACGTATGGCATTCCGGGTCGTCTCGTGATCGCGACGATCCTACCGGTCCACGGCGACGAACGCGGCTATCTCCTCGACGATCTGCGGGAGCGTTTTGGTAAGACGCCAACTAGGGTAATGGTTCTGGAACTTGCGGAGATCGCTGTAATAGCAAATATGATCACCGATTCGGTTGGCGTTCATGTATGACAACGTTGGTCGCTTACCCGTTATGCTGGCAATTAAGTCCACACACTCAGCAAGACTTGCCGAGTTCGCTTTGCCACCACCTAGGTTGTATACCTCGCCAGGGCGTGGCTTCTGCGCAAATTCCCAGAGTGCCGATACTACGTCACAGCAATGGATCTGATCGCGGACCTGCTTGCCCTTATAGCCATAGATCGTATAGGCCCCCTCGTGCAGTGCGACCAATACGAGGTAACTCAGGAACCCGTGCAATTCAACGCCTGAGTGCTGTGGTCCAGTCAGGCAGCCCCCGCGGAAGACACCGGTCTTCATACCGAAGTATTTGCCATACTCCTGGACCATGATGTCGCCCGCGAGTTTGGAGACACCGAAGAGCGAGTGCAAACATCTATCAACGGGAAACGTCTCCGCGATTCCGTTGGCGTACTCTGCCGTGGAGTACTCCCACCGTGTGTCGAGCTCCTTCAGCGGAACATGATTCGGACCGTCGCCGTATACCTTGTTGGTGCTGAGGTGCAGAAAGACTGCCTCAGGGGAGTGTTGACGGCACATCTCCAGCATGTTGAGCGTACCAACAGCATTCACATCAAAATCGTCAAACGGTCTTTTTGCGGCAAGATCGTGACTCGGCTGCGCCGCAGTGTGCACGACGATGTCGTACTTCGTTCTGCCAAAGAGCTCACCTAGTGCGTCGCGGTTGCGGATATCGAGAGCGCAGTGCTTGTACCGACTGCAGATCGTTTCAAGCCTTTCCTGATTCCACTTTGTGTCGCCCTTGGGGCCGAAGAAATCGGCTCGCATGTTATTGTCGATCCCTGTTATTGATGCGCCGAGCTTGTCGAAGAACACGACTGCCTCGGAACCGATCAGACCAGCACTTCCTGTTACGAGCACTTGCATATCTCACTCCTTTTATCTTTGATGCTTTGTAGTAGTACTACGTTGCTTAGAAACTCGCGCATGCGCACGGCAATCGCTTCGTAGTGGAACTCCCTGATTGCGGTCTGGCGACCGTTCTCGCCAATGCGGGCTGCTTCTGCCGGATTATCGAGTGCAAACGCCATTCGCTGGGCGAATGCAGCATCGTCGTCCGGCGCGGCCACAAGGGCGTTCTTGCCATCAGTGAGGAACTCGCCAACATCACCGACTTGGTTTGTGATAACAGGCCTGGCGCACAGCAAATACTCTCCGATCTTTGTTGGGAACCTCGCGCGAGAACGGTAATCATCGCCAAGCGGAGCAAGCAGTGCTGTCGCACCGGCGTAGTATCCATACAGTTCGCTTCCCGTCCTGTACCCCCCGAATATCAGGTGATCTCGTGGGAAGTTACATGCATCACACTCCTGTAGCAGGCGATGCTGCACACTTGCATCTGCGCTCCCAAGAAGCAGGAAGTCGAAATCGTGTCCAGCGGCGAAACAACGAGCGGCGACACGAATCAAGAACATCACCGAGTCGGCGTACCCGGATATTGCACCTGACCACAGCACATACGGCCGCGATCTTGCTGCTAGTGTCAGGCTCCGGAACTCCTCTGGGTCGGCCATAATAGGCACGCGAAGCACACAACTAGGAGAGATCGCACCCATGTCATGTGTTACCTTCGCCTCAAGCGCGCGAGATATCGCGAACACGCGGTCGGCACACCGGAACTTTAGGCCCGTCTTGTTGAACCACTTGTGCAGCCAAGGCGTGTCGGGCAGATCTGGCCGCCATTCACACAGTTCAGCGACAACCACTTGTCTGAAAATGCGCGAGATCAGGTACAGCGGAATACATAGGAAAGGCGAGTCGCTGTAAAGGTAGAGAACCTTGGGGCGACGCGATGGTGACATAGCCAAGAATGCGGTTGCCATGGCCTTGGTCCAGCCAAGAACATCAGACGCTCGCCTTCCGACGAACGACGTGGGGCGAGTCGTACGGCCTGGCAGGTACCGGTACTTCACGCTACGGGAAACGCCCGATTGCTGGCTGTTCTTCGGGCTGGTAATGGAATCCAACGCCTTGGAGACCACCACCGTAACCTCGAATCCGGCGGCATCCAGGGCCTTTGCTAGGAGCCGCGCCCGGGTAGCTCCGCCTCCGCCATTGGGGAACCCAAACGCATCCAAGAAGATCACGAGCGCCGGTCGGTCAGTGAAGTGACTATCTTTCATCGTGGTGTCCACGCAACGAGGAGTTTTGACATTGTTGCACCATTTCTTTCACAAGCAGGCGATTGCTCGCCGTCCTCGGCCCTCTGTCGCTGTGACCCCTTCCTAGGCACTAGGGGTGCCGGTCCGGCAAGGGCCGCAGCACTCTTGCTGGGACCCCGCCGGCAATGACGTTCGCCGGAATGCTGCGGGTTACCACGCTACCTGCAGCTATGACAGAGTTCCGCCCGATCGTTACACCCTTCAGCACAATTGCATTGAGCCCCAGCCAGACATTGTCCTCGAAAACGACCGGCGACGCAGGAACATCAACCGGATCTCGCCTCCGGGAGGGGTCAACATGGTGCCAGTCCGTGTCAGTGATCGTTGTGTTGGCGCCACATATGACATTGTTACCGATAATGATGCTCACTGCCGAACCGATCGTCGTGCCACTGAAGCCGCAGCCTTCGCCGATGCGGATGCGGGCATTCTCACGCAACGTAGCAACGATGCAGGGGCGGTTGATGCCGATGAGGTTCGACGTCGGGCGCGAGCGAAACCGGCAATGCTTCCCGATCACGATCGAACTGCGCGGAGCGCGGCGGAAGATCGGCCGTCCGTAGAACCGGCACCCCCCACTCATCTCAATACCCCAGAGCGCAGCATCCATGCGCACCGCCAACAAATTCGCAGCCAGGCAAAGAGTTTCGGTTTGCCTGAATAGCCGCCTTAGCACTCTTACTCTCACGTCATCCATGGGTTGATGCCGCCTGTAGCGCCACGAGATGCTTGGCAGACGGAACGACTGGATTCAAAGGCCCGTCATCCGCGTCGGTACGAGCGGCGCAGAAAGACCTATACTGCCAGAACATGATTGCTGCGTAGGTCAGGTCCACCGCAATACTTGCGGTGACCGCACCTGACAGGCCGAGGAGTAGTGGCAATGATCCATAAGCCGCAACCGTCACGAGGCCTGTACCTATCGCACCATTGCGCACTTGCTTGCCGCATCGATGAGCACAGAGAAACCGGTTGTAGAGTTCAGCAAGACCATGCAGGGAAGAACCCAATCCGATAAGGCACGCCAGGGTAGATGCAGGACCGAACCGCCCGGGGTAAACAATCCCGACTACCGTCTTGGCTGCAATCGCAAACATCACGTAAGATCCAGCCGTCGCCAGTCCGACAGAAACCAAGAGCTTACGCGATATGCGAGGCTGGTCTGAGAAACGGGCGAAGTGGCTCGTCGCAACCGAGCTTGGGATTACCGCGAGGGCGCTACCCATCATCGCCCCTAGAAAGTAGATGCCGGCAGACGTACCGTCTAACGTAGCTCCCAGCATCAGGTTGCTAATATGGAAGCTTGCGACTCCGGCAAGTGATCCGAGATAGATATGGAAGCCGTATTCACGCGTCGCGTGAATGAGCGTTCCAGCCGCTCGGAACATGTGGGAAAGGGCTGGCCTTAGGTGCATCGAAATGACGGCAAGTGGAACAACCCACGCGATGATGCGAACAGCATAGACAGAGCGAAGAGATAGCTGTGAATGCGCAAACCAAGCTGCGCTGAGAATCAGGAGGTTCAGAATCGGCGGAAGGCAACGCCCCGCCGCGAGCGAGGTGATGCGGGATGTACCTGTCAATACCGCTTCCAGGCATGGTTGGAGCAAGAAGAGCGCAAAGGCGCCTAGGGCAAATGGGATAACCGTGATCAGTTCTGGCGAGTAGAGGCGCCGCAGCAGGGGCAGGCACGCGATAACGATGATCGTGCCAACGAGCGATGCGACAACGGCAAATCCGAGGGCTGCAGCTACCAGGCCACGAGCGAAATCACCCTTGACGGAAATGAGAGATTGCTGAACGGCCTGAAACACGCCTAATGAGAGAACAAGGCCCAGCAAGCTGAAGAGTGACTCGATCACGCGATAGTGGCCGTATCCCACGGGACCGAGGTACCGAGTGATAATGGCGCTCGTTGGCAGCGACAAACCGATTGCAGCCAAACTGGCAACAGAGAGCAGCGCGGTGGTCCTCTTCATTTCCCCGCTCCCCAGCGACCACAGGCTTTGTCTGGACTTGCTATGAGCGCCCACGCCCTTCCGCCAATCAAACACACGAATAGGCTATAGTAGCCAAATCCGGGGGATGCAAATATACCCAGACCACACAGGACCAGAAGCCAGGTTACCAGCACCGCGGAAGATGCGATGTCGGAATGCAGCGACCAACGGCGCACTAATGGAATGAGTGCTCCGATGACGAGCCAGAGATAGGAGCTTAACAGTGGTATCCCCCCGATGAACAGCATCCACAGAATACCATTATCAAGGAACGCGTAATCGCGGTTGCCGAAATTCTTATAAGTAGCGCCCGGTCCTCTGCCGAGAACCAGTTCTGTTGGTGCGACGTCTGCAAAGAAGTATTGATACTGCTCGGATCGACTGTCTTCGTCGATTCTTTCCAGAAGACTCGTCAATGCATCGCTGAAGGCGCCGCCGGAACTTCTGTCGGTTCCCATTACCAGTACAACACCCAAGACCACTACTGCTGCGGCCCCGACAACCACTCTTTGCTGTGTCCGGAGTGAAGTAACGATCCATGTGATGAAGCCTAACGCTGCGATGATCGTCCAGGAACGAGTCTGACTGACGATACTTGCCAGAGAGAATACCAGAAACGGCAGAATCCGTCCGGGCCAGCCAAAGGGGGCATCCTTGTTCAGCAGCAGCCAGATCGATGGCAAGCTCAGAGTGGTAATGTGACGCAGAAGCTTCTGAAGCACATAGTTGCGGTTGCTTCCCTGCAGAGTCACGAGCTCATAGCACGCAACCAGCGCGGTTGCGAGGCACAGGACAGTAATGACTCTTGTGAACACTCGCCAGCGAGGCAGGTTTGCCCCTGCGAGGACAAGGAAGCAGGGAAACCACAGTGCCGGACTATGCCCACGCAGGATGAACTTGGTGCCTAGCAGATCTGTCCCGTAGAACGGAACTGCAATGGCGAGAGACCATAGTTGGATACTCCAGAACACAATCTCAACCGAACGTGGCACATGCCGAAAGCGATCAAACGCTGCAAGCGTTCCGCTCGCAATGCATGCTAGCAGAGAAAGACCTAGGATCAGATTGGCGCCACTCGGTACAGTGTCCAGAGACGAATAGAGAGATGCTGCATCTATATCGCTTGTGCGCGCCAGATATAGCGCGGCGATCATGTGATAGAGCCAATTCGTGACTAATGCAGCGGAAGCGAGGAAGACAATGACCCGTTCCCGGTCCCACGCCAATGGCGCAAGAGGGTCGCGTACCAGAATACCTGCACGAGGTACATTCGATACGGTGCGGCGAGACTGCTTCAGCATCGGCAAGTATGGGCTCCCATGTGAAGTCTCGCGAATGGCCGAAAACTAGAGGTCATCTTCCCGCCACTTCCAGCACTGGCTCGCGATGGTCGGCGGCTGCGACTTCGGTCGTATCTACGACATTCGATCGACGGCCATTCGATGCGGGATCGTGAGGTGTTACCTCTACCGCGGAGGCCACCTGAGCCACCTTCTCATGCACCATACCGATCTTGTACGCGGCCACGGCGACGAAGCTGAAGACCAGCAGGTAGATGGCACCCACGAAGCTGGTGCGCAGGAACACGATCGAGCAGCCAAGAACTCCGCAGCAGACGGCGAGGCCATAGCAGGTCAGGACGGCGCCTCTAACCGACAGGCCGCGAGCCAGGAGCTGGTGGTGCAGGTGCTGCCGGTCGGCACTGAAGAACGGCCGGCCGTTGACCTTGCGGCGGACGAAGGCTAGGGCAGTGTCAAACAATGGCAGGGCAAAGGCCACGCAGCCGCCGAGGAACCACTTGAGTTCACCCTCGGCCGCGAAGAATATCAATAGCGCTGCACAGCAGTGGCCCAGGAACATGCTGCCGGCATCGCCCATGAAGATGGAGGCGGGGTTGAAGTTGTAGGGGATGAAGCCCAGCACCGCGCCCAGCAGCGCCAGGGAGAGGATCATGCGGGTGGCGTCGGCATGTTCGTGGCCGGGACCATGGAAGAGAGCCAGACTGACCGAAAGCACCAGGAATGACGCCGCCATGATCGCCGTTACACCGCCACACAGACCATCCAGGCCGTCCATCAGGTTACAGGCGTTGCAGCAACCCACGACCACCACTAGGACAAACAGCAGGCTGACGATGGCGACAGCCCAGGAGTACTGCCATGTTTCAAAGCCGGAGGATGCCAGTCCAAAGAAGGTCAAGATCGGCTGCACCAGGCCCCAGGCGCTGCGATGGGCAAGCTGAGTGCTGGCCAGGCAGAGGCCGGCGGCAAGCTGGCCGGCGATTTTCTGCTTTGGCGTGATGCCGCGAGCATCGTCGACCAGCCCGACAAGTACGATGACCAGGGCACCGGCCATGAGCCACCAGTCAATCTGCACATGGTTCAAGAGGCTGGGATACCACCAGTGCGGGTAGAGCAAACGACTGCACAGGATACCGGCCGCACAGCCGGCGAAGACGGCTATGCCACCCAGATACGCTACTGGCTCTCGATGCACCTTGCGCTTGCCGTCCGGGTGGTCAATGATGTGGAAGCGGATGGCGATGATGCGCATGATGGGGGTGAGGATGATCGCCACGATGAAGGCCGCATAGAAGACATACACGTAGGAACCCAGTAACTGACCGACACTGCCGGGAAGCGGAGTGGCCTGATCAGCGGGCGAGGCCGATAAAAGCTGTGGGAGTGAGGACATGTCAGGTGCGATTAGGAGCTGGTGGAAAGGAGCAAGTGGAAAGTGGCGAGTGGAAAGGCCGAGGAAGAGCGGAAAGCGGATAGCGGACGGCGGATGGCCGTGTAGTGAAAAGTGCCACGTGGAAAGTGGAAAGGCGTTAGCGCGCCTCCGCCGGGCGGGTCGTGGTGGTGCCGGCGCCGGGGAGGATGCTCAGGTCGCCGAGGAGCTTGACTGCGGAGGGCCATTTGGGGCGCAGGCGAAGGCAGATGCGGACCTGCTCGATGGCCGGGTCTACCTGGCCGGTTTTGGCGAGGCTGCGGGCCAGGGCCAGACGCCAGTCGATCTTGCCGTAATCTTTGTCGAGGGCGCGGCGGTAATAGCCGATGGCGGCGGTGTGGTCGTTTTCTTTGGCAGAGATACCGGCCATGGAGGCCAGCATGCTGGCGGTGGCGTCCGGGGCATCGCAGGCGGGGCGAAGCTTGGCGATGGCGGCCTGGCGGGCGGCCAGGGCAGCATCGCTGACATCAGAGCCGAAGTCCTGATCAAAGTCGTCGGCCGCCTGCTGCAGCAAGGATGTCACGGAGAAGAGCCTGGGGATGTCGTCTCCGGCAAGCTTAATGGCGAGACCGGGGCGGTTGGCGGTGATGATATAGATGCCGGCAGCAGTGCGGAACTCGCCCGCGACGGCAAGGCGGCCGAACTTCACCAGCGAATCATCCCAGCGCTGGGCAAAGACATCGACCAGGCCGGCGGCGTAGCAGCAGGCGGCGTCGTAGGGGGTAAGGCGATAGCCGGTGGCGATGTGCTGCTCGCCGATGGGGAGTTCAAAGACGAACTTCTCGATCTGGCCCAGGAGCGAGAAAGGAGGACCGTAGGTAGGGCAAAGAGCACGGGAGGCGGAGAGCTCATCGGTCAGGCGGCGGGTGTATTCGAGGGCATCTTCATCCAGGACGAGGGCGCCGGTCTGCGGGTCGCGGGCGCGGGCGATAGTGCGCCAGCGGTAGGTGTTGAGGGAGTGGACAAGCGCGATGTTGTTGGGCTGGGCGTCGACGGCCTGCTGGGCGCAGAGCAGGAGGCGGGCGAAGTCGATGTCGTCGGCCTGCCAGTCATCGGAGGCCAGGCGCTGCTCGATGCGTTGGGCAGTAATGGAAGCGGATTCGGCATTGAAGGCAGCGCGGGCTCCTGTGAGGACCCAGCCGAAGAGAAGCAGGGCGATCGCGGACACGATAAAGGGCAGCGGGGAACGGGTGGGATGATGCGGAACCTTGGCAACCACCGGCTGCCTGCCCCAGCGGGCGGGGCTGAGGTTGACCAGGAGGCCACAGACCACGGCGGTGAGGCAGGCGATGCCGGGAACGTGCTGAGCGAAGTCGGAGAAGCTATGAACGAGAACGGCCACCAGGCCAAAGCCCAGGCCCAGGGCAACGGAAGAGGCAAAACCGGACTCGCTACGAACAGCGCGCAGGCCGCTGTAGATGATGAAGGCGATGAACGCCAGAGCCAGCAGCAGGCCGGAAAGCCCCATCTCTTCCATCAGTTGGGCATATTCGTTCTCGACGTGGCTGGTCAGCACGAAGTCGCCGGAGCGGTCGAAGAGGTGGAAGACCCAGGCGTGAGAGCCCAGGCCGGTGCCGAAGATGGGGAAGCTGCACCACATGGGCCAGAGGTCTTTGAGTGTCTGCCAGCGTTGCGCATAGGCACCATTGGCGGCATCGACCTTCTGGAGGGTGGCGAGGCGGTCGTAGATGCTCTCAAAACCCAGGACCAAGAGCAGGCAGAAGAAGGCAAAGCCGATCAGGAGCAGAACTGAGCCGCGGCCTTTGGCATGGCGTGACCTGCCAAAAAGCACGCCGATGACCACGGCAGCGACCAGCATGGAGATAAAGCCCATGCGCGAGGTGGAGAGGGCAATCGACAGGCTGGCGGCCAGGAGCATGGCCAGAATGCTCCAGACGATGCCGGCACGACTGCCATTGAGGAGGTCGGACACGCGGTGCCAGGCGAGAGAGCGCGAGCCGACGCGGCGATCGACCTCCAGGAGCAAGAGAGCCAGGGCGGCGCCCATGGAGAGATTGGTGAACTGGCTGTAGTGGTTGTAGTTCTGGAAAGGCCCGGCGGTAAACCCGCGCCCCGGAACCACTCCGTAAATCGTGTCGGACTGATTCAGGTCGCGGTAGAGAGCCAGCAGCGTGACCGCGCCACCCACGGAGGCAATGACTATCAGAAGGCGGCGGATCTGGTCGCGATGGCGGAAGGTATTGGTCACGATGAAAAAGATGGCGGCGACGGCCAGCAGGATCCGCAATTCGTGGCGGGTCTCGAAGGAGTAGAAGGAGAGGGTGCCGGTGGCGGGCACGCCCCCGGGCAGATCGGCGAGCAAATCACCTTTGAGGCTGGCGGTGGCCGGCGAGATGGCACTGAGCATCGGCCAGGGCAGCGAAAAGAGCTGGAAGCCGACCAGGGCGAGAAAGGCGAAGATCAGCAGGTAGCTTGCTGACCAGCGGCAGGGCGAGCTGTGGCGCTCAAAGAGCTGCCGGCCGGCCAGCGCGAGCACCATGCCGGCGATCAGTGCCAACAGCATCAGCTCACTCCATGCCTGAACAGCGCCGAAGGCGAAGGGGGCAAAGAGGAGCAGTAACGCCAGGAGCCCCTCGATGGTGAGGTCGTACTTGCTGGCCCAGGCATAGGGCTTCTCAAGCTGGCTCTGGCCTTCGGTCATGGATGAGGTCGCGTGGCTCATTGTCTTGCTGGAATCACTTAGGCCGGGATCAGCGTGTCCATGGGCGTCAGGACATCGCGGCCCTGAAGGATGCGCAGGGGGTTATCACCGCAGACCTGGCGGGCCAGGGGAAAACTGATGCGCGAGGCGATGGCGGCGATGGCGGCCGACATGCGCGGCGGACGGAGCTCGGGGTTGTGGGCGTCGGTGGCAACGACGGCAGCCCAGCCGGATTTGAGCAGGCCCCAGGCGATTCGTTGCGCCAGGGGGCCAAAGTCGCCAAGAAGGCTGCCAGCGGTCAACTGCAGCACCGCCCCCTGTTCCAACCAGGGAAGGACACAACGGGGATCACGCTGCACGTGAAAGTGCCGTTCCGGGTGCGTGATAATGGCGCGCATGCCGCGATCTTTCAGGTCAACCAGGATGCGGAGCGGATTCACATACACCTCATGAGGCAACTCCAGCAACTGGTAGCGGCGGCTGTCGCCAAGAGTCAGTACCTGGCCACTCTCGATCAGGGCAATCAGCCGTTCATCAAGCCGGGCATCAGCGCCGCACAGCACGGTAAGGGGCAGGCCATGCTCGCTCAGCGTCACGGCGAGGGCGGCAACGGCCTGGCGAATGCGGCTGGCGGAGTTAGCGCCATCGTAGCGGCCCAGTTGATGCGGGGTGGCGAAGACGGTGGTGATGCCATCATCCACCAGGGTCTGGCAGAGGGCAATGGCTTCTGTGACGGTGGCGGGGCCATCGTCGAGCCCGGGGAGGCAGTGACAGTGCACATCCACGGATTCGGCCACGGCCAGGTCCGTGAGTCGCTTCTCTTGGGCGGGAGTGCGAGGCGCCATCATCGTGACACGGGATGATCGGAATCAGCCTTCGATTCGGCGGGCAGGGCTCTGCCGTTGCCACCGTTGGCGCCCGAGCCGTGGCCTCCATAGCCACCGTAGCCTCCGTAGTTGCCATAGCCGTAACCATAGCCGTAGTGGCGGCTGTAATAGCCGTAGCCGCCGCGGCCATGGACGGCATCGTTGACCACCACGCCCAGTATGCGGGAGCCGACGCTCAGAAGGCCATCGCGGGCCTGCTCGGCCATTTTTCGCGTGCTCTTCTCGGCGCGAAGCACCATCACGGTGACATCGCACATAGCGCCCAGGATGCGGGCATCGGTGACGGGCATGACCGGTGGTGAATCGATGACTACGTGGTCGTAGCGTTCGCAGAGCGACTTGATCAGGTCCTGGAACCTCTGGCTGTGCAGCAGCTCCGTGGGATTGGGCGGAACCGGGCCGCAGGGCAGCACATCCAGACCGGCAATGCTGGTGGGGCGAACGGCTTGCTCGCGCTGGCAGCGTTCGGCGAGAAGCCCGGTGAGCCCATCGTCGCCCTCGAGCTTGAAAAGGACATGCTGGCGGGGTTTGCGGAAGTCGGCATCGATGAGCAGGACCTTCTGTCCGGCCTGGGCCATGGCGATGGCAATGTTCGCGGCGGAGGTGGTTTTGCCGTCGGCCGGGGCCGGCGAGGTGACCAGCATGGTCCTGGCCTGTCCGGCAGGCACGCCGAAGAAGAGGGCGGTGCGCACGGTTCGATAGGCCTCGGCGGTCTCCGATCGCGGCTCGAGGTGGACGATCTGGCCAGCGGTTTGCGGGGTCTTGTTGCCCGCCATGTGGGGGATGACGCCCAGGATGGGCAGGTCCAGAGCCGCCTGGATCTCTTCACTGGATTGCAGACGCTCATCCATCCAGTCACGCACCAGGGCAAAGCCGATACCCGCCATCAACCCCAGGACCATGGCCAGGGCCAGGGAGCGCGTTTTCTGGGGCTTGCTGGGCCGGTCCGGCACCTTGGCGACCTCCAGCACGTTGATATTCATAGCGCCGGTGTCTTCGGTTACGGCGATCTCCTTGATGCGGTTGTCGATGGCGTCGCAGAGGGCCGCCAGTCGCTTGTACTCGGTATCGAGGCGGCCATATTCGGCCGCCTTGGCATTCAAGTCCATGGCGACCTTGAGCTGGTTATCGAAAGCCTTCTGCAGCTCTTTTTCTTTGCCCTGGGCTGCTATCCACGTCTGCTTCAGCCCCTCGACATAGGCGTCGGCGAACTCCTGGTTCCGCTGCGCCAGCTTGTCACGCAACTGGATCACCAGCGACTCAGCGCCGATGCGCATGCGGTGTTCGGGAGCGTAGGTGGCCCTGGCGGATTCGGCCTGGCTCTCGGCGCGGTCCAGGTCCTCACGCAGGATGAAGTCGCGCTGGTCGGAGCTGACGTACCAGCCCTTGCGCTGCTGAGCATCGACCAACTGCCGTATCTTCTGGGGGTCCTTGATGGCGGCGGCGGAGCCGTAGGCGGCCTTGGCATCGAGCGTCTCCATCTGCGCCTGGGTGAGCGATGCCTGCAGGGAGCTGAGCAGTTGGGTGGTGATGTTCCAGTTGTCGCTCTGGAAAGAGAGGGCGCCATTAGCGGACTTGAACGCGACCATCTCCTTCATCTTGGCGTCGAGTTCGGCATCGCGCTGCTCTTTTTCCTTGCGCAGGATCTTGAGGACATCCGAAGCCGTGGTGCGGGTGTGCTCCGACTGGTAGCTGAGGAAAGCATCGACCACGGCGTTGACGATCTTGGCCCCCTCTTCGGGAAAGGGCGTGTCAAAGGTAACGGTTATCAGATCATCCTTCTTGCCCACTTCCACGTTCAAGCCGAGCTGGAGGGCGAGCAGAGGATTGTCCTCGTTCCCGAAGGTCTGCATCTTGCTGATGGCGGCGGCTTCGGCGGCGGCAGCAAGGATAGGGGCGGAACTGATCAACTGCGCCTGGGTGTAGAGGAAGCTATCAGGCCTGGAGGCCGATGCAATGTCCCTGGTATCATTCAGGATGCGCGGGCCACTGCGTTCCACATAGATGCGGGAACCGGCGGTGTAGATGGGCGTGGCGGTCAGGATATAGGCGAAGCCGGCAATGATTCCGGCGAGGGTGAAGGCGAAGACGCTCCAGCGGCGGTTCCACAGGATGGAAAGCAGGCTGCGCTGCGGCCCGGCCGGAGGACCGCCGGGCTGATCCTGCTGGAACTCTTCCACCTCCGCAAGCCGCCCGGCGCTACGCTGCGTGATCTGACTCATATACGACTCCGAAGGGGAAGTTCATCCCAACACAGAAACGCCCTGCCCACCGAAGGCCAAGGCGTTGGATTAAGTGTGATGTCATGCCAATCGATTTACCGGCCCGGAAGGGCAGGGGGTGGAGGCAGCGTGCCGTAAGGGCTGGGCGTTGTTCCCGTTCCCGGTGGCGGGATCACGGGAGGGGTCAGACCCGAGCGTGTCTGCGTCTGCAGCGAAGGCACGGCGGGAATGGTGCTGATCGTCAGCGCTGAGACTGTCAGGGTCGTGGTCGTCTTGGGAGCAGCCAGAAGCGTCGTCCGCGGCGCGAAGGGATTCAGGCTGGAAGTGGTCACGGCCGCAACTGCTACGCCCGTACCGCCAACCATCATTACGGCAGCCGCCAGATTGGGAATTGTCTTCATCATGTACTACCTCCAGGATGCCTCTAAAAGCAATATTACCGCTGCCGACGACGCCGCACAAGGAGCCCCACCACGCAGCCGACTGCCCCGAAGATGCCGGGCTCGGGAACGGTGTTGATCACCAGATCATCCACGCCGGCGTAGCTTTGCAGGGAGTATGTGGTCTGAGAGCCAGTGGGAGCGAAGGGGTCGGTATATTGCCCCCAGCTCACCAGCCGAACATAGTCAACGCTGTCCATGATGTTGGCAACGTCAAAAGAGCCAGCATCCGACCCATTGATGGAGACACTATACTTGCCTGTCGCAAAATTGACGGTCATGTCATAGTTGGCCCAGGTGCCATTGAGGGGACCAACACCTGAAACGACCTGGAGCTGCGGATTGCCACCCACGCCAACCATTAATGA
>CAIQIQ010000157.1 GCA_903871935.1 uncultured Phycisphaerales bacterium | reverse complement strand
TATCCGCTGCGGGCGGAAAAGGTGATCGGGAGGATCCGGGATATGCGGGGCGGGAAACTGAACTGCAGCGAATTTGGGAAACGAATGAGCGGCGAGGGTATCTGGGCGGAGCAGATTGCACAGCTTTTCGCCCATAGCCGGGAGCGCGTAGGGCTGGGGGAGCATGGGCCGAAACTGACGACGGAATTCTTCCGCCGGCCGGGGGAGCAGATGAGCCTGTTTTAGTAAGTGTTACTTCTCCCCTTGCAGTGGTTGGCTCTTGCGCTGAGGGCTTTCCAGGACCACTTTGCCTTGGAAGCGCAGGTAACTGGCGTCAAGGGCGTAACCGGCCAGGCGGCGGCCGGCGGGGTCGGTGCGGTACCAGATGAAGGGGCTGTCGGAGGAGAATGGGGCGCCGCTGTCGACGGGCAGGACCAACTGGCGGGACCAGGCGATGTGGTCGATTGATCCATCGGGCAGGACCATCTCCAGATAGTGCAGAGAGCCGCCGCCGGATTCGCGGCACTGGCGGATCTGGTACTTTGGCGGGGCCTGATCCCTAAAGGGCGCCAGCAGGACGGCCGACCAAACGTCTTCGGGGCGGTCTGCGCGGTAGCGAAATTCGATCCGGGGCGCGGGCGCGGAATCATTGCCATGCGAGCCTACCCAGCCGGCGATGGGGTCTTTACTGCCTTCGCGGACCTCCATGGTTACCTTGCTGGTCTGACAATGGATCATCTGCAAAAGCAGGTTGGTGTCTTTGTTCTTCGACCACCAGAGTTGCTGTGCGACATCGTCCGCCCAGGCGTCCATTGGGCCTAGCTGCCAGATGTTTTGAATCTCGTGGCCCTTATCCGCGCTCATTGAGTCGAGCACGAGCAGATACTCGCCTTTGATCCAGAACGCGATGCGGTCGTGGCTGCCATAAATGCCTTGGCCCCTGCCATCGCGGAAGTTCCAGTAGTACTTGCCCTGCCAGTAGCCACCGTCGTATCGGGCGTGAATGAGGGCGGTCTTGTCCGTGAAGTCGGCCCGCAGCAGATGCGCATCGGCGCCCGACTGGTTCAGGCCGTCGATATTGAGCGTGCTGTGGGCGCGGGTGCTCTTGCCGTACTCGGCCATCGGGTCGGTCATCTCGTAGCTGAAGATTCCCGGATCGGCCACAAGCATGCGCCCGCCGGAGCGGAAGGCGAAAGACAGGCGACTCAGATGGCCGTGGCCGCCGCCCCAGGTACTGGCATCGAACGCGAGGTAATCCGCGCCGGGCTTCCAGGCTGTGCGGGTGAAGACCTGGCCCGCGGCGGGGAACACCTGGTCAAGCGGGGGCGTATCGGGTATCGCCGTGCCGTCTGAACGGGCCTGCAGGCCCAGCTTTCGCAGGATCTCCCGTCTTTTCTCGACGGATGCGAGTTTGTCCGGGTCTTTGTGCGGCGCTGTCGAGTCGTTTACGCCGAACAGGTCCGACTGCGCTGAATAATCCAGGGCCCGCACCAACAGATCCGGATTGATCCTGGCATCTGCCTGTGGAAACACCTTTGCCAGGAGGCAATAGCTGCCGGCCACTTCGGCCATCCAGTGGTGGTATCCGGGCGTCCGCTCGATATGGACGCCATCAGGGAGGAACTGGGTTGCCACGGCGGCCGCCATGCCATCGGTGCCGAGCTTCAGCAAGTCGTCAGCGCCGGGCAGGAACGGGAAGCGCAGTGCGGTGAAGACCAGGGCATCAAGCTGCGAGATCCGCCAGTTGCCGACGGATGTCAGGTGATGGCTGAGCCACTGGGCTTGGCGCGCGATCGAAGCCAGGAGCTGCTGGACGAAGGCATCGTCGAAGGATGGGCTTTTGAGGAAGATTGGCAGCGCGCCACCCCATCCGGCGAATTCGCTGGAGCCCAGGCGGATGCTCATGTTGAGCGTGTTGTCTCCCGGCCGCAGGTCCTTGGCGGTTACATAGGGGTCGCCGCGGATCCAGTCTTCGATGTAGGCGCGGGCGGCTTTGGCGTACTTCTCGTTGCCGGTCGACTGGTAGGCGGCCGCCAGCGGAGCGAGGTGGAAGAAGCGGTTGAGCTGTGCCGGCCATTCCTGATGCTTGATGTGCGAACCGGTCCAGTCGATGTCCTTCAGGCCGACGTTGACGGGGGTGCGGCCATAAAAGAAGACGGTGCCTTCGGCGATCTGGTCGGCTTGGCGCAGGACTTCGGGCGTGGCGGCGGGGATGCGCTGGCCTGGGAAGTCTTTTAGTGCGGCGGCACGCTCTAGAATGATCGGTCGAATCTCATTCATCGCGAATCCTCTTACAAGCGAATTGGCTGGCAGCGATGTGGCGGAAGAACTGGAGGGCGGATCAGCAGGCTGGGCGCCTGAGGCATCCGCCAGGTGGATGCTGAAGAGCATTACCAGGAATGCAAGCTCCGATGCAGCGCGCAGCTTCATGTTCTGTCCTGTCCGGCCGTGTTGTGTCGAATGCCCGGCACGGTAATACGTCGATTCGCTTGTCGCAAGGCGGGCGGGAGGGCGGAGAACATGGCGGGTGAGTCTTGAGCGCGGCCGCTCGTTGGGCGATGATTGTTGGTTTGGCAAGGCGGTGCTACGGCTGAGTGTGAAGCTGGAGCGTCGGCCGGAAGCCGTCATGGACGAGCCAGAAGAGGTAATGGAGATGTCAAGCAGCATTGCGGATCCGGCGTTGAAACAGCCCGCTGCGAGGGTGCTTTCCATTGATACGCTCCGCGGTTTGGACATGCTGATGATCACGGGGCTGGGGTCGCTGATCTTCCTGTTGCATGGAGTGACCGGCCGGCCGTGGGTCGATGCCCTGGCGATGCAGTTTGAGCACCCGCAGTGGAACGGCTTCGCGTTCTACGATTTCATTTTTCCACTGTTTCTCTTTGTGGCCGGCCTGTCTCTTCCGTTTTCGCTGAACAAGGGACTGGAGCAGGGCCTGTCCAAGACGACGCTGTATAAGAAGGCCTTTAGGCGGATGCTGATCCTGGTTGCGTTGGGGATCCTGGACAAGAACGCGCCGGTGCCGATTTTCGACTGGCCGCAAATCCGGATTGTCGGCGTGCTGCAGCGCATCGGCTTTGCCGGATTCATCACCACCATCCTCTACCTGAACTTTGGCGCCAGAGGCAGAGCGTTCTGGATCGCCGGCCTGCTGCTGTTTTACTATGCCGTGATGTTTCTGGTTCCCGTGCCGGGATTCGGCGCGGGCAACCTTTCGCTTGAAGGCTGTCTGAACGGGTGGATTGACAGGCACTTTCTCCCCGGCCGGTTGTTGCAGGGAAACTATGATGAAAATGGCATCCTTACGCAGGTTCCGGCACTGTGCCTTACGGTGATGGGAAGCCTGGCGGGTGATCTTTTCAGGAACAGGAGCCTTTCGCAGCGCGCGAAACTGGGCAGGCTGTTGTTGTGGGGCGCCGGGTGCCTGGGGATCGGCCTGGTGTGGAGCTTGCATTTCCCGATCAACAAGCACCTGTGGACCAGTTCATTCATCATGCTGACGGGGGGAATGGCTCTGTTATCTCTGGGCCTGCTGTACTGGATCATCGATATCCTGGGATATCGGCGATGGACATTCGTCTTCACGGTGGTGGGGATGAACAGCCTGACCATTTACATGGCCTACCGGTTCATCGACTTTGGGTTCACGTCGAACCTGCTGTTCAAGGGCGTGTACCAAAGCAGCCCTGAAAAGTGGCATCCGGTGTTTGAGGGGACGGGCGCCCTGGTTCTGGTGTGGGTGTTCCTGTACGTACTGTACCGGCTGAAGGTCTTCATTAAAGTGTGAATAAGAGGATTCCATGGATCGTATAGACATCGAGAATGGTTTGTTTGAAACACTGGAGCAGATGCCGGTCATTGACTGCCACGAGCATATGTTTCCGGAGAAGGTGAGGCTGGAAACGCCGGTGGATGCTGTCACCTTCTTCTGCCATTACAACCGGTTTGATCTCGTGGTGGCGGGGATGAAACCGCCGAAGGATCCGTGGGCACCGGTGATCCCTGCGGATATCCCATTTGAGAAACGATGGAAGATGATCAAGCCGTATCTTCCACTGATCAGGCATACCTCCTACGCCAAAGCGGCCTTCATGTCCCTGAAGAAGTTCTACGGCTTTGATGATTTCAATGATGCGACGGTAAAGCCGATCACCGAGGCAATGCGCAAAGCCAACAAGAAAGGCATCTATGACCGGGTCTTTGACGCCTGCAATATTAAACTCGCGCTGACTCAATGCGCGAGCACAAGACTGAACCACAAGCGTATGGTGCCGGTGATGCCGCTTCGATTCGAGACGGATACGTGGGAACTGCTCAGCAGGCAGGAAGCCTGGTTCGGGAAAGTGAAGATCAATACGCTGGATGACCTTCTTGCCGGGATCGACAAGTATGTTGGAAGAGTGAAGAAGGAAGGCGCTGTCGGGATGAAGATGGTGATAAACCCGTACGGCGAGCCGGACAGAAAAGCAGCGGAAGAGCTGTTCAACAAGCTCAAGAGAGGGGAAGAGAAAGTATTGCGCTATCCCAACGCGCTGCGCGACTATGTTGCGGATGAAGCAGTGAAAGCGGCAGAGAAACACGGGCTGGTGATCGCCGTGCACACGGGGTACTGGGGTGACCTGCGGCTGATGGACCCGCTGCATCTGATACCTTTCCTGGTCAGGCATCCTGATGCACGTTTTGATGTGTACCATCTGGGGTTCCCGTGGGTGAGGCAGTGCATACAGCTTGCGAGGAATTACCCGAACGTGTGGCTGAACCTGGCATGGAATGCCATTGTTTCCGAGAAGGTTCACCTGCAGGCGGTTGACGAGCTTATTGACCAGATACCCAGTAACAAGATACTCGCTTTCGGCGGGGATTATGCTGTGCCGGTGGAGAAGATCTGGGGCCATCTGACAATCGCTAGAAGAAATTTCGCAAAGGTCTTCGCGGGCAGGATTGCTGATGGGGATATGACGGAAAAGCAGGCGGTGATTGTGTTGAAGAAGTGGCTGTATGATAACCCGATAGCGCTGTACGGACTGAAGAACAGGATTTGATGGGCCTCCAGGCCAATACAGGATTTTGGCGATGAATTCCAGAGAGCGGGTGATGGCCGCCATCAATCACCGGGAGGCGGATCGGGTGCCTTACGACTTCTGGGGCACCAGCGAGGCCGTGGAGAAACTCAAGCGTCATTTGAAACTCCCTGACAAAGAAGCAGTTCTGGACAGGCTTGACGTTGATCTGCGGTATATCGATGGCCCGGAGTATGTCGGCCCGAATCTAAAGAGCGGCGATATCGATGAGGATATCTGGGGCGTGAAGCGGCAGAAGGCGGTGACCGGCGAGGGAGATAAGCGAGGTACGTACAGGATGGTGGTTGAATCACCGCTGGCGAATATCTCGACGATCGACGAGGCGGAGGCCTATGACCACTGGCCAAGCCCGGATTGGTATGACTACAGCGTGATTGAGGAGCAGTGCGAAAAAGTCCGCGAGAAAGGGAGGATTGTCGTTTTTGTCGGTGATCGCACGAACCGCGTCGCGCAGTTTAAGCCGTACATGTACATCCGGGGGATGGAGAACGCGTATGTGGATATGGCGGTGAATCCGGAGCTGTTTGAGTACATTACCGGCCGGATCAGTTCGTTCTATCTGGAATATCTCAAGCGCATTTTGGCGGCGGCGAAGGGGAAAATCGATATCTTCCAGACGGGCGATGATTTTGGTGGCCAGACGAATCTGCTGTGCTCAAGAGAGATGTGGCGGCAGTTCTTAATGCCGGGGTTCCAGAAATTCATGGAGGTGATTCGCGCGCACAAGGTTACGACGATGCATCACACGTGCGGATTTGTAGTGCCGATTATCGATGACATGATTGAGTGCGGGCTGCATATCCTCAATCCAATCCAGCCGTTTCTGCCGGGGATGGAAGCAGAGATGCTTAAGCAGCGGTTCGGAAAACGGATCGTTTTCCACGGTGGGATCAGCATTCAGAAGAATCTGCCGTTTGGGTCGCCCGAGGCGGTGCGGCAGGAAGTTCAGAGCGCGATGCGGATTCTGGCGCCGGGCGGTGGGTATATCCCCTGCACAGCGCACAATGTCCAGGCGGATGTTCCGATCGAGAATATTCTGGCACTCTACGATGCGTATCGTGAATTTGGTCGCTATCCGGTGAATCGATCCTAGAGTTCGGCGATCATCTCTTTGGTGGCAACGGCGAAGCCGCAAGAGGCGAAGAGTTGCTCGGCGGGGGTGTTGGTGGCGACGACGTCGAGGCGGATTTGCGGGACGCCGATGGCGCGGAAGCGGGCGACCATTTCCAGGATCAGGGCCCGGCCGACGCCGTGCTGGCGGGCATCTTCATCAACCCAGACATCGTGGATGAAGCCATACTCCTTGACGGTGTAGATGGGGATCTCGGGATCCACGGTGGCAATGAGGAAACCGACAATTCGCTGATCCAACTCGGCGAGGAGAAAAACGCTGCGCGGCTGGGGGATCTGGCTGGCGAGCCAGCGGATGTAGCCCTTTTCGGGCTCGGGGCGGAATGGATACTTCGCGGGCGCGATGCGCTGATGAAAAGCGCAGGTTTGAGCGACCATGGGAAGGACGAAGGGAAGATCGTCGGTGGTGGCGGAGCGGATGGTGAGGGTATCCATGAGGGGATTGTAACAACCAGCGCGGCCGCGCTATAATGTGGATATCTATAGCTAGGATGACCGCTATGCATACTGTGCAGATGACATTGGATGAGAAGTTAGTCGCGGCCGTGGATGCGGCCGTGAAGGCGCTGGGGACCACACGATCGGCGTTTACGCGTGATGCCCTGCGACTGGCGCTGGAACAGTTGCGGGAGAAGGAACTGGAGCGCAAGCACAGTGAGGGGTATCGGAAGAAGCCGGTGACGAAAGGTGAGTTTGACGCATGGGAAGCTGAGCAGGCGTGGGGTGATGAATGAGGCGCGGCGAGGTGCGGTGGTATCGATTTGCGCCTCCGGACAAGCGACGGCCGGTGCTGATCCTGAGCCGCGATTCAGCGATCGAGGTGCTGGGCGAGGTGACGATAGCACCGATCACATCGACGATCCGGGATATTCCGTCGGAGGTGGTTCTGACGCGGAACGAAGGCATGGAGCATGATTGCGCGGTAAACCTGGACCACGTTCAGACGGTGTCGAAAGGGAAGATCGGGGCGCTAATCAGTGCGCTGTCGGCAGAACGAATGGAACGGGTAAGAGAGTGCCTCCACTTTGCACTGGGGTTTCGGCGATAGGTGAAACACTCGGTGCGGGCGAGGCCGTGATACCGGTTTGCTGGTTGAGAGGCTGTGGGTATAGTGCGAACCGACGTGGAAGAGCAGTCGCCGATTCTTGAGGGGTTGAACCCGCCGCAGCAGCAGGCCGTCAGGCAGATTGACGGCCCGGTTCTGGTTATCGCCGGGGCGGGGTCGGGTAAGACGCGGGTGATCACCCGGCGGGTGGCGTGGATGATCGACCAGGGGATACCACCGTGGTCGATCCTGGCGATCACGTTTACCAACAAGGCGGCCGGTGAGATGCGCAATCGGGTGGCGACGGCGATGGGCCGGCCGCTGCGCGATTTCGGCCGGCTGGTGCATGACTCCCCTACCATCTGCACGTTCCACTCGCTTTGTCTGCGCATCCTGAAACACTACGCCGAGACCATCGGACTGCAGAGGAACTTCAGCATCCTGGATGTCTCGGACCAGCAGAAGGTGGTCAAGCTGGCACTGGAAGCGTGCAAGATCGACCCGAAACGATACAGCCCATCGCATTCGCATGCGATGATCTCGGCGGCGAAGAACAAGCTGATCACGCCGGAGATGTATGCGCAGGCGGCCGGGTTTGTGGAAAAGCAGTTTGCCCCGGTCTATGCGAAGTATCAGCAGCTTTTAAGGCAGAACAACGCGGTCGATTTTGATGATCTGCTGATGATGACAGCGCTGGCGTTCCGCAAGCACAAGGCGATCCTGGATGAGCTTTCGGAGCGGTTCCAGTACCTGCTGATCGACGAGTATCAGGATACCAACCACGCGCAGTACATCATCGCACATGCCCTGGTGATGAAGCATCGGAATATCTGCGTGGTGGGCGATCCGGATCAGTCGATCTACGCCTGGCGCGGCGCCGATATCCGGAACATTCTGGATTTCGAGCAGGATTATTCCGATGCGGTGGTGGTGCGGCTGGAGCAGAACTACCGTTCGAGCAAGCGCATCCTGGATATCGCTTCGCAGTTGATCAAGCGCAACGTGGACCGCAAGGACAAGACCCTGTGGACGCAGAATGATGAGGGAGAGAAGGCGAAGCTGCTGCTGTGCGCGGATGAGCGGGATGAAGCGCAGCAGGTTACGCAGCAGCTTAAGAGCCTGCATGAACAGCAGAAGATCAACTGGAACCAGATGGCGCTGTTCTACCGCATCAATGCGATGAGCCGCGTGATGGAAGATGCGCTGCGCAGGAGCGGCGTGCCGTATGAGATTGCCCGCGGAGTGGAATTCTACAACCGCAAGGAGATCAAGGATGTCTTGGCGTATCTGCGGGTGATCGTGAACCCGCTGGATGAGGTAAGCCTGGAGCGGATCATCAATACACCGACGCGCGGGATCGGCGATAACAGCATCCGGCTGATGCAGGCGCATGCGACGGCGAATCAACTGGCGCTGATCGATGTGCTGGGGCGGGCACTAGAGGTGCAGGGGCTGAGCAAGAAGGCCTCGGCATCAGCCGCGAACCTGGCGAAGCTGTTTGCACGCTGGCGAGGGTTGGCGGGGATTACACAGACGGCCGAGCTGGCGACCAGCGTGCAGGCGATCATCGAGATGGTGGTGCGCGAGAGCGGGCTAGAAGATCACTATAGAAAGGAAAGCGAAGAAGATATCGAGGGTGGGCCGATCGAGAACATCAACGAGTTGATCAACTCGGCGGCCGAGTTTGATGATGAGAACCCGGAGGCGAACCTGGAGACATATCTGCATCAGGTGAGCCTGGTGAGCGATGCGGATCATCGTGGCAGCGAGGGCGCGATTACGCTGATGACGCTGCACGCGGCCAAGGGGCTGGAGTTTCCGGTGGTGGCGATCATTGGACTGGAAGAGGGAATCCTGCCGCATGAGCGCGTGAAGGAAGACCCTTCGCAGCTTGAAGAGGAGAGGCGGCTTTGTTTTGTGGGCGTTACGCGGGCGCAGCAGCAGCTTATCCTCAGCCGGGCGCAGAGCCGGGCCTATCGCGGCATGGTGCAGCGGCAGATGGCATCGCCCTTTCTGAAAGAGATGCCGCAGGGGCAGATCGAAGTGATCTCCTCGCCGGGGCTGGGTGGAGGCAGCGGGGAAAGGTTGTCATCCTGGCATCGCGACAGCGAGGAGAGCCAGGTGCAAGCGGAGCCCAAGCTCAAACGGGGCCAGCGCGTGCAACATCCGACATTTGGGCAGGGAACGGTGGCCGATGTCACGGCAATGGGGCCGAATACGCGGGTGGTGATCGACTTTGCCAAGGCGGGGAGAAAGACGTTGATCCTGGAGTATGCGAGGTTGACGGTGGTCGGGTGATCCCGGCGCCTCCCGCACTCGGGCACGCCAGCGCAGCGAACCGATCATTCATGCTCTGCCGTCTTGCGCCGAGTGGTGACCTGTTGCTTCAATCGCTCCATCCCATCGACCAACGTGATCTGTGCCTCATCCATCTTGGCGGCGAATCCCTCACGATCCTTCTGCGTCCACACAGGGATGCTCCATCGCCAGTTGGCCAGGAGCTCAGGCTTGGCTCCGGCCGCCAGCGCCGCCCGCAGCGCCAAGATGCGATAGGGTTTCTGGATAGCGATGCCTCCCTCCCTGCCATACGCGTGGTCGAGCTGCGCCATCAGTGCCGCGGCGGCCGCGATCACCGGTGTCGACTCCGCCTCCGTCGGCAGGTCCGGCGGGCCATACACGCAGGCTCCCATTCCCACACGTGGCAGCTTATCAAACTGGCTCTCCGGGCCTTCTAAGCGATCAAAAAACACCGCCCCGAGGATCGTCACAAAACTGCCATTACGCTGGATTCTGAGCCAGTACTTTCCCTCGCTCACCACAAAGGATTTGTACACGCCATACCAGAAATTCCGCACCCGCGTTTGCGCCAGAGGTGCAGTACTGCTGGCCTGGTCGAGTTGGCGCGAGTACGGAATCAGGTCGAGCTGGTAGTCCCGGCGCTGATTCGGCCCGGATTGTCCATCCTTGTTCAGGAAATATAGGCTGACGCGGTGAATGCCTGCAGGCACCTCCACCATCAGCCACAGATCCGGTCCCTCCCACGAGGGCGGGTACTTCTCGCCAGCAAAGCTCCCGTCATTCCACTCGCCGATTCGCCGCGTATCGACGCACGGATCGTAAAGCCAGCGAGGATCATCGCTGCGCTCCGCTTGCAGCCAGCTCCACGCCCCTTTCATTGGCCCCTGCCGATGCAACCCGGTGCAGACCGCCAGGCTATACGGTTCCCCATAGCCATAGTCGTGGTCCATGGGATTCTCCGCCCCGCACAATACCGCACGCTGCCGCCCATAGCGGCAAATCCAGTCGCCCTGCGTTGACCAGTCATCGCCCAGAAACCCGGCGACGCTTCTGCTCACTGGCAGGCTCTCAACTCGCTGGAGCATGGTCTTGAGCTGCTCCACATCCGGAGACTTGGCGGGAGATGGATGCGCCACCACACCCTTGCCTGCCGAGGCCAGCGAAGCTGTGCCAACCTTGGTAAGGCCGCCATCCCACAGGGAAACGCCTCCACCATACGTGCCCACAGCCGCTCCGGCTCCAGGCAGCCACATGGCGCAGTTCACGGCCATATCGCAACGCGCCATAACCTGCTCGACCATCTTCGATACCGAAACATTCACCAGCTCGCACCCCCCTCGCCGATAACCCACCAGAATCGTTCCCTCCGCCCCTTGAGCCAGTGTGCTCACCCAGTCCTCCGCCAGTATCGCCCTCGCCGCATCGCCCTCGGGCGACTGCGGCTGATACCGGCCGTTGACGTTCTCCTCCCAATCTCGCCCGCGCACAAACTGCCAGCTCTCACCCTTGTCGTTACTCCACGCCAGGCCGCACTGCGTGCCGACGTAAATCGTGCCATCGCCGCTCACCAGCATGCAGTTGATCGCATTACTCGGCAGGCTCTTGCCCACAGGTGTGTTAGGCATTCTCCCCGGCCCCTGAATGACCTTCCACGAACGATAGTTGTCTCCCGGCCGGGCAATCGCCACCCCCTGGTACTGCGTGCCACCGTATAATGTGCCATCAGCGCCAAACGCCAACGACGAGAATTCATCCGTCGGCAAGCCGTCTCCCCGCGTGTAGTAGGACCACACATCGCGATCCGGCGAATAACGGGTCAGCCCAAGGTCCGTGGCAATCCAGACACTGCCATCGGTTGGGCACAGCGCCATCGCCCAGACCCGCGCGCCCAGTGGGCCGGTCATGCTGTCATAATTCCGCCAGGTTTCGCCGTTGAACACCGACACGCCATGCGAAATATGCCCCGCCCACACCCGGCCAACGCCATCGCTCAACAATGCCGTGACATTCGCCTCGCCCAAACCGCTGTTCCCGGGCATATACGACCGCCACGCCTTGTTTGCCGCGTCATAGCGATACAAACCGTTTTCTTCCGTACCGAAGTACAGATCGCCGCATGGAGCTGCCGCCATGGAAAGAGCGAGATCCACTTGTGGTGCCGTCTTCATCGCCGTCGCGAAGTCCAGCGGTTGCACGGGGGGACCACTCACAGCGTTCTCTGCAGCCAAACCTGACGAAAAAGCCGTTGTGCCCAGCAGCAGCAACATCCCAACCAGCAAAACTCCACGCCCTGTGCGACTCCCTGAACCGTCACGCATGATGCTCCATAGTTAAATGACGCGCCGCCGCCAATTGCCACCATCCACTCTACCTTGCCGATAACTCTGTGGCAAAAAGAATGAACCGGGGCGCAGTTGGTTAGCGTAACTACATTCGGCCCTTTGCCATTTCGCATTTTGCATTTCCCGCGCGGGCAAGTAGCCTTGGGGTGATCCTTATGGAGGATTGCTTTGGCCCAAGTCGATCCAGTCGTGTTGGAGCATGTGCCTGCCGCAGCCCAGGAAGCTGCGCGGAAGCGCGGGCGGTTCTTCCTGGCGCTGACGGTGGCGATGGTCGGGTTTGCTCTGTCGCTGCAGGTGGGGCTGAACCCGAACTTTGTGGCGCAAACGATGGCGATCAGCGGCGAGCAGCAGGGAATGCTGGAGGGATCGCGGGAGAGCTGCGGCATTATTGCGTTGGGGATTCTGGCGCTACTGACGGGGATGAGCGAGCCGCGGATCGGCGTGATCATGCTGGTGCTGATGTCGGCGGGGCTGTCGGCGTATTCGGCTGTGCCATCGTTCGGGTGGCTGGTGGCCGCGAGTTTTGTGTGGAGCCAGGGGTTCCATGTGTGGATGCCGCTGCCGGGATCGATGGCCATGGCGCTAGGAGACAGGGGAAGAGAGGGCAAGGCGATGGGGACGCTGGGGGCGGCCGGGGCAATCGGATCGGCCAGCGCGATTGCGCTGGCGCTGGGGCTGCATTTCCTGGGAATGACGGTTCGGCCAATGTTCCTGCTGGCCGGAGCGGCGGGGCTGGCAGCGGCGTTCTTCTGCTCGCGGATTCCGAAGGATATCAAGGCGCCGGGGGCGCGGCTGATCATTCGCAAGAAGTACTGGCTGTACTATGTGCTGCAGTTCCTGGAGGGGTGGCGAAAGCAGATCTTCATCGCGTTTGCGGGGTTCATGCTGGTGCGAGAGTATAAAACGCCGTTAGGACTGATGTTGGTGCTGGCGCTGATCACCCAGACGCTGGGGTGGTTTGTGGCGCCACTGACGGGGCGGATCATCGACAAGCTGGGCGAGCAGAAGGTGCTGCTGTTCTATTACGCAAGCATGGCAGTCGTGTGCGCGTGCTATGCAAGGATACACCATGCATATGTGCTGTATGGACTGTACGTGGCGGACAGTGTGCTGTTCTCGTGCAACATGGCGTTGACCACGTATGTCGGCCGGCTGGCGCCGCCCGAGGAGCATACGGCGACATTGTCGGCCGGTGTGGCGGCGAATCATGTGGCAGCGGTGCTGATGCCGCTGGTGGGCGGGGTGCTGTGGAAGCTTTATGGGTATGAGTGGGCGTTCTATATGGGGGCGGTGATGGCGGTGGTGACGCTGGTGCCGGTGATGATGTTGCCCAGAGCGGATAAGGTACAGCGGTAGTGATTATTGATTATTCCGGAACGGCGGCGGTGTATCCTTGACCTCGACAAATCCGCCCTCCGGCGTGAAGGTGAAGAGCTTGTCCTGGATGACCTTGTCCTTGTTCCAGATCGTCGCTTCGTACTTGTAGCGGATCTGCCAGTTGCCGTTGTCGAGCTTCTGGACTTTGCCCCATTCGAGCGTCTTGCGGGCGGTGATGTCGCGGTAGTTGGCGGAGAAGAAGTCTTCGACGAATCCCTGGAGCACCGCCTGCATCTGGTCGACGGTGAACTTGGAGAAGTCGGGCTTAGGCGGATCGGTGGGGTTGCCGACCTTCAGAATGCAGGTGCCACGAACCACTGGCTGCCGGCCCTCCTGCGGGTTGTACTGGCCCTGGTAGCCGTTGAGTGCCACGAGATAGAAACCCTCCTGAAGCTCGCGCGCCGGTGTGACGGTCATGGGGCCATCAGCCTTCGGCGCAGTCCCATACTGGATTGTCCGCCCATCACCCGGGAACCCCAACACGCACCACTGCCCAAGCCTGATGTCATTCATCGCACGCCACAGGTTCTGCTGCGGATAGGCGTCGAGATGGGATGTCAGCACTCCAATCACGAAAAGGCCCAAGTAGTCGATCTTCGGCTCGGCCGGAAGCGTCCATGTGAACACGGGGCTGGCGCCGGGCCGCATCGCAAACACTGGATACTCGCCGCCCGATTGTGCCGGAACGAGCTTCAGCGCAATGGCGTCCGCGGGAATGCTTGCAGCGATCCCTGCCGCTATCCTCGCGTTGAGTGCTTCGATGATCCGCGCCGCCTCTTCCTTCGTCATCTTCTCTGCGGAGATGATGCCTGAGCGGCTGATGACACTCTGGATCGTGGCGGTTGAGATCACCTTGCCATCGAGCGCGCATGCCACCATCTGCTTGAGATGCGTTGAGGTCAGCTCCTTGAACTTCGCTGCACCGGCATCATCGAATCTGAATCCGACGGCCGGAATGGCCATGTCGTTGGTTGTGGCAAACACCTTGGTGAGACCCCACGTGCCGTCGTAGAGCATCGTGTGCTTGGGATCGTTGGAGAGCAGCACGTAGTGCTTCCCCTGATGGTCGACGATGAGGAGCGATGGCTCGGATACGGCAGCTTCAACCCAGATCAGATCGGATGCCGCATCTGCTGGTACATCGGGGCCATGCTGGAGCAACTGCTGAAGCATATCACGCCTCCGCTCGGGCGAGATGCCGGTGGTGGCGACCGCAATCCGGAAGTCCAGCCGGCCGGTTGTCGACGCCGGGCGCGTTGCCGCCTGGGTCGTAGTTGCACGAGGGGCCGTAGGCACGGGCGGTGCAACCGGATCTGTTGCCACAGGTTGGCCTGCCACCGAAGAATCCAGGCGACCATCTGGATCAGCCTGGGTCGTCGTGGGTTGTGCCTTCGGCTTAAGCACGATTCTCTGAACACTGTCTTCCCATACCGTGATCGCTTCGCCTTTATATGTGACTGTTGCGCTTGCCGAAGACGGGGTTGCCCCGTCGCTGGGAAACACTCGTGTCAATTCGTAGGTATCCCCCTGGTCACTGGACCCCACGAACCGATATGACACCTTCGAGACAGCGCCCGGGTGGCCACATTCGCCTTCTCCGGACAATCCCACGTCAATCGTCATTCCATTTGTTGCGCCGAAGCGATGGTTGTTCACAAGCAGAACGACATTTGTATACCGCCTTGTCTGCGAACTGGTCAGGTTTCTCTTTAGCAGTTGAATCTGGAACGAGCGAATCTGCTGTAGCGTCACTCCATCAAAAACGGCTGTGTCTTGACGGATCTTCCCGCCTTGACCACCTCCAGAAAGGCGACCAGGATGCAACTCGCCATTCTTGCCAACTGCAACAATACGGTGTTCGGCATCCAGGGCTTCATGCGACACTGTAATGACGGTAGCTCCGTTCTTTTCATAGGGTTCCGCAAACGTGAACACGAGACCGTTCTTGCTGATGAAAGCAGGTCCGACTGGCATAGCAATCTCAACAAGTGCTTGCCACGACTCCGCCTTGGGCTGGACATTCTGCCCATTGGCCGCTCGCAGCATTGCCAGCGGCACGGCGAGCCCCGCCAGCACAAGCAGCACGATCACGCCGGTGATGAAGGAGACCCGCTTGCGGCTGCGGGCGCTGTCGAGAATCGCCAAGAGTCTTCCCTCCAATGTGGTCGGCCGGGCCATGGCGATGGCGGCCGCCGCGAGAAGCGCATCCGAGCGCCCGGCGGTGGCGATCGCCATCAGGTGCTCGGCATAGTTCGAGGCCTGTGCGCCGCGAGCCAGTACGGCATCATCGCATGCCCGTTCGCTTTCGCAGAGCAGTTGCCGGTATGTGATCCACAACAAGGGATTGCACCAGTACATCGCCCGGGCCAATTGCCCCAGCAGTTGCCACAGGCAATCGCGGCGGCGGATGTGCGCCAGCTCATGCTCTAGCACTGCCCGCACCCTTTCCTCCGGCCAGAATTCCGCCTCGTCGGGCAAAACCACTCGACGTCGCAGAATCCCGTAGGCCATCGGCATGTGACAACGCGGCGACAGGAGGATGGCGATGCTGGATTCGTAACCGTAATAGGGTCGCTTCCGATGGCACACGCGGGCAATGGCCAGACGGCCGATCAATAGCGGCAGCAGACACGCGGCGACTCCGATTCCCCATGCAAGCATCGCCCACTGTTGCCAGGATAGCCCGCGCCACCACGCCGGATGCGCCGGCAACTGCGGAGCAGCAATTGCCGGGGCCGCGTTCTCTATCGCGGGTAGCGCAGGAGCATTCTGCCACGCCCCATCCGCGGGCGCGGGCGGCGTTAGCCGAAACTGCGTCGGCGTGGATGCCACGGGGATCTGGGGCTGCTGAGCACTCCAGTTGGGCAGCACCCGCCACTGCGGCAGGGCCAGCGATAGCAGCGGCATCAAAAGGCAGGCGCAGAGCATCGCCGCCCACAGCAAATGACGCCGGGCGGCCGACATCCGCCGCATGATGAAGAGAGCCCCCAGCCAGCCGGCTGCCAGCAGCACCGCCGATTTCACGGCCGCATCGATTATGAGAGCGACCCAGATCGACTCGTATTGCATCACTTCACCTCTCCTTCCCGTTTGGCCTGGCGGATCAGTTTCGCCAGCCGCTTGAGTTCAGCATCGTCGATCTGCGATTGGTCGTCCGCCAGGTGGGCGGCCACCGCCTGTTCGAGCGAGCCGCCGAAGAAGGTCTGCAGGACCTTGCGCAGCGCTGACTGGGCGGCTTGTTCGCGGGGACGGGTGGGCGCGTAGATGTAGGCGCCTGACTCTTCCTGATGGGTCAGATGTCCCTTGCGCTCAAGAATGGTCAATAGTGTCCTGACGGCGGTCTTTCCCGGCGGATCAGGCAAGTCGGCAACCACCTGGGCAGCCGACGCCCGGCCACGCGTGTAGATGACCTCCATGATCTGACGTTCGCGACGGCTGAGAGATTCCACGGCAGGCATAAGCATCTCCGGTGTAGCCAAGAATTTAGCCTATGCCAAGAATTTAGCCATCATGCATAGGCTTGTCAATTCTTTTTTTGGATTCACTCTTCACCCCGGGCTCTATTCCGTCCGCCAAAGCGGCGATGGCAACAAGCAAGCGGCGGGATTTTGCTACCACTTGCGCCCAGCGGAGTTAGAATCAGCGGGACTTTCTTATCGCGATCTCGGTTCAGAATGGCGTGATAAGGTGATGTACTGGCCGCGGGTTTGGCGGAAGGAGAAGCATGGCGGTGAGATTCCTTGGACTACGCCCGATGCGGGTGCTGTCGGATCGTTCGCGCGATCTGGGCAATGGACTTGGTACGGCGACTCTGGCTCCAGCGAGCATCTTCCGCACTACGGATCTGCGCAAGGGGTTGTCGGCGAGTCTGCTGAAGCGGTATGACCTGCTCTCGATCGTTGCGGTTGGCAGCAGCGTGTATTCGCCGGCAGAGTTGGCGGCAATCGAGGGGTTTGTGCGCCGGGGCGGGACGCTCGTGCTGGCGTCGAACGCGGGGCAGTATGGGTTGTCCGTGGGTGAGCCGGATGCCAAGGCATTGGCACAGAACGCCGTGGCCGGGCTCTTTGGGTATCGGTTCCTCTCATCACAGAACCTGCCGATGGATCAGGGCGGCGTGCGCGGGTTTGAACGTGAAGATATCGAGTTCACGGAAGTGGGAAGAGAGTTGGGGCTGCAGGTTGGGGACGTGCCGTTGAACCGGCCAGGGGCGTTGGCGGTTCCGGCTGAGGCGGCGGTGCTGTTGGTGGGTGGGCGGGACAAGCTGCCGGTGGCCGCCTGGTCGCGACACGGCAAAGGCAGGGCGCTGGTGGTGCATGACACGGCCATGTTCAGCGGGTGGAATGGTTTCATCGCCGGGCATTTCATCGCGATTGTGGATCCGCCAGCGCGGGTGGAGTTGAAAGATTGTCCCGTGGCGCTGATCGACCATCCGGATGTCCATAGGACGGTGGGGAAGATCGCTTTGACCATGAGCCGGCCGACGCAGGAGCACGCAAAGCGTGTGCTGTCGATGGCGCAGCGGCTGTTGCCGGTGGTGACGAAATTGCTGCCAACGCATAAAGGGGTGAAGCAGTGGCGGATCTGGCTGGAGCCGGGCGCGGCCGGGCGGAGCGAATGGGGCGATCCGGACCGGATCAAGTCGCACATCGGTGTGGATGCATCGGATGCAGCAACGGCGGCGATGCTGGTAACGCATCTTGTTGAGCGACTGTTGTGGGCGCGATTCGGGTATGAGCCGCGGGCGGCGGTTCGGGCAATGGTTCCGTTTGTGGTGGATCGGGTATTGCGCGCGACCGGATATGCTGATCAGGCAGATCTGCTGCTAACGGCAATTCGGACGCACCCGACCTGCGCACAGAAGTTGGATTTTGCCCGCGTGTATTCGGAGGTGGATACGCCGGCGAGCTTTAAGCAGTTCTGGTTTGATGTGGCGGAGAAATATGGCGCGGATGTGCTGACGCGAGCGATGAAACTGCTGCCGGAGAAGGATGCGTATAAGCATGTGGCCTTCCGGCTGTGGTCGGAATTGGATGTGATGGCGTGGCTGCTGGCGCAGGTGGTGGGCAAGGGCGTGTATGGACTGCTGCGCGGGTGGGGGCATACGGTGCGCGAAATGCCGCTGAAGAAGCCCGGATCGGAGGCATTGGGCAAGGCAATGCGGGCGGCGATGACGAAGCTCGTGGAGAAGAGCGGTGAGATCGAATCGGATCGGTATGATGCGGCGTGTTTCCTGGCCGACCGGATGGGTGAGGATCTGAAGGAGGATGACAAGGTTGCACAGAAGGTGCGGTCGGCAAAGGTGGCAGAGGCACTGGCGGCCGGCATTCGACTGGCGCAGCGGCGCGATATTCGCGCGGTAGGAGCGTTGGAGCGGTTCCTGAGCAGTGCGGACGGGGGATTGCGCGGGATTGCAGCGTTAACGCTGGTAAGCGAATGCGGCGAGGAGAGCGCCTGCGATGCGTTGCTTGAGTCGGCGGGCGCATCGGATGCGCGCTTTGCCCTGGCGGCAGGATACGCCCTGGTGCAGCTTGGGGATGAGCGCGGGAAGAAGTACGCATTTGCGAATCATCCGGCGTGCTCGGTGAAGGTGCAGGGACGGGGGCAGATTCGAGCCAATCCGTGCGTCAATGGATATGAGGTGTGCAATGTGTACTCGACGCCGGTAATCCGGCCGACGCAGCATGGCGGCGGGTTCTCAGTGTACTACGTGGACTGGGTGCACACTGCGCCGCGCTGGCGGCGTCGCGGGATTGCACGGGTGGGTATGGTGGCGGGACTGGACTGGCACTGGGACCGCGACTGCGCGATGACGAGCCTGCACACGGGAACCCGGAACGTGGCGCATGCGCTGTACCGGGATTTCGGGCTGAGCGACTATTACCGCGGGGTGAGGTTCGAGAAGGTCCTGCGGGGTGAGTCGCCGGTGAAACCGCCCAAGGGCGTGAAGGTGGTGCTGGCAGATTGCGCACAGAAGGTGGAGCTGATGGCGTTCGCCAATGAGCAGTGGGTGGTTCGTCCGGACCACGTGCGCGAGGTGGGCGGATGGCCGGAGACACGCGTGGCGGTGTGTGCGCGACGCGCGGGCCGCATCGTTGGTTTTGCCGCGGCGAATGTGAATGATGAAGGGAAGGCAGCGGGTTTGGAGTGCCTGGCCGTGGCGGAACCAAAGGCGCCCAAAGAGAAGAAGGCCAAGGCAAAGCAGAAGGATGACAAGAAGAAGCCCCCCTACTCGCCGCGTGAGCATGTTGGGCAGGCCTTGCTGTGGAAGCTGCATGCGGAGCTATTGCGCAAAGGCGTGCAGAAGATCGACACGCAGTACTGGCGACCGATGGGTGAACAGGAGACGCCGTGGCTGCTGCGCCGGGCGGGATATGGAACTCAACTAGGCGGCGGGGTGGAACTCTATCGGATCAACTCGCTGGCGCAGTATCTGCGCGAGGCGCTGCCGGCATTTGAGGGGCGGCTGGCAAAGGCCAAGGGATGGGCGAAGTGGTGCGGACGGATCACGCTGCGCTCAACCGAACAGGCCGCTACGCTGGTGGTCGATCATGGGAAGATCGCGGTGGTCAAGGCGCTGTCAAACCCGGCGGCGCCAGAGATCACGATCAGCGGCTCACCCATGGCGATTCAGCGTCTGGCGCTGGGGACGACCAGCGCGTTTGAGGAGTGCTACCAGATCGAGACGGCCATCAGCCCGATGCTGAACCAGCAGATGACGGATCTGCTCGATGCGCTGTTTCCGCGGTTGACAATGGAGTTGTAGCGGGCACATGCAGGGCAGCGATCCGCAAACGCGAATGGTGCGGCATGTGTCGTTGCCTATCATCTGGGGAGAAAGCGTTGCCTGACAATGTGTCTACGGGGAGCACACCCATGGTAGCCTTCAGTGATGCGTACAGTACCGGTGAGGTGACAGGCAGATCGAATGTCGCGCCTCGACAAGAGTGGCAGGTCAATGTCGGTATGGCCGAACGGATCGCGGCCGCGATGGCAGGAGGGGCGATTGCCTATGCGGCCGTTGGCAGGTCCACGATAACGAGGACGGTGTTGGGGGCGATCAGCGGATCGCTGATATACCGGTCAATCAGCGGGCACTGCCCAGTCTACGAGCGACTGGGCATCAACACCGCAGGCAAACGACGGCCGGAACTACGTCGATGATGAGGCGCGACGCGAAGGTGTCGGGGCACGACCGTCGCGTAGCTGGAGGCCAAGGATATCTCATGCACTTCCGCTCAGCCTGCCAGCAACTCTCCGCTCCAAAGGCGATCCAGGAATCTCCTCCATGGCAGAACCTCGATGCCGGGCATCTTGCGCGGTTCGCTTTCATCGCACACAACCAGAACACTGGCCGGCCGATGCTCCTCCATAAGAGCCCGCAGGCTTCGCAGGTCGCCATCGTGAACGCGCCGGCTGCTTTTGGCTTCAATGACCACCTGCATGTCGTTCAGGATAAAATCGACCTCGAAGCCGCTGGCGCTGCGCCAGAATGTGATCTCAAGTTCCGGATCGGCATAGGCGCGGTAGGCCATCAGTTCCATCAGGATGAACTGCTCGAAAGACTGCCCAAACTCTGGCGTGCCAGGCGCGGGTTTCCGACGTGAGATGAAATTCGTCACCCCAACGTCGAACAGGTAGAATTTCTCGGTGGTTATCAGGCGACGATCCTTGGTCTTTCTCCATGGTTCCAGGCGGTATCCGAGCATGGTGTCTTCGAGGATCTGGAAATAGTCCCGCACCGCCCGTGCTTTGACTCCGGCTTCCTGTGCCACATTCGTGTAGTTCAGAAGGCATCCACTCGTGATGGCGGCCACGCGCAGGAACTGTGCAAACTGGGGCAAGCTTCGCGCTGCCGACTCGGCGGCGATCTCCTCCGCCAGGTAGTCGCCGATATAGGACCGCAGCAGTGGGATCGGGTCATCCGCCAGATAGTGCGATGGCAAAAGGCCCGAGACCATCACGCGTTCCAAGTCGATCCCAGTTGTCTCAATATAGCTCAGAGGCGCCATTTGATAGCGCAGCGCCCGTCCCCCAAGCAGGTTGGCGGCGCCCCGGCGGAGTTTGCGTGCGCTGGAACCGGTCAGAAGGAAGTGCCGATGTGTGTTCTCGATCATCCAATGGACTTCGTCCAGCAACTGGGGCAACTTCTGGACTTCGTCAATGACGATCAGCCCGTCGCCCTCAGAGTACCGTTCCCGCAACAGGGCTGGCCGGGTGGCGAAGTCAGCAAGAACGTCGGTCTTGAGCAAGTCGATCAACGTCGCGTCGCCCAGGTGGTGCCTGATCCAATACGTCTTCCCGACTTTGCGTGGACCCCAGAGAAACGCTGAACGATGGGAGGAGAGATCGGGCCGAAACCGCCTGGTGATAATCTTACGCATGGCGTCAGTTTATCATGATATAACTCCGGTGCATAGATCATTATCTCCGCGCCGGGGCGTGTCAGCAATGCATGTCACAGCAGCGCGGCGAGACGGCGCTGCTGTTCGAGCTGGCGGAGGGCGACGCGGCGGGTTTTGCCGCTGATGGTCTTGGGCAAGGCGTCGATGAACTCGATCTGACGCGGGTACTTGTAGGGGGCGGTCACCTTCTTGCAGTGCGTCTGGATCTCGCGGGCCAGCGTGTCGGAGGGCTCGATGCCCGGGCGAAGGACGACGAATGCCTTGACGACCTCACCACGCATCTCGTCGGGGACGCCGATGGCGGCACACTCAAGGACGGAAGGATGGGTCAGGAGCGAATCTTCGACTTCAGCGGGGCCGATGCGGTAGCTGGAGGAGTTAATGATGTCATCGGACCGGCCGGTGAACCAGAAGTAGCCGTCGGCGTCGAGGCGGGCGGTGTCGCCGGTCAGATAGAAGTCGCCGATGAAGCGGTCGGCGGTCTCCTCAGGGTTTTTCCAGTACTCGACGAACAGGCCGACCGGCCGTTTGGGCTTGTAGCGGACGGCGATGTTGCCCTCCTCTCCGCGCGGCAGGACATTGCCGTGGTTATCGACGATCTGGACATCGTAACCGGGCATGGACTTGCCCATGGAGCCGGGACGGATGGGCAGTTTGTGCTGGCGGACGTTGCCGACGCAGCAGACGGTCTCGGTCTGGCCGTAGGCTTCGTAGACGTCCAGGCCGGTGCCGTGGTGCCAGGCCTCGTAGACGGGAATGTTGAGGGCTTCGCCGGCCGAGACGCAGTGGCGCAGGGCCTTGAGGCGATAGGATGGGAGGTCCTTGCGGACGAGGAGGCGCAGCGCGGTGGCGGGGGCGCAGAAGGCGGTGATGGGGTATTTACAGAGCGTGGCGAGGATGACGTTGGGGTCGAACTTGCCACGCATGTCGAGGACGAAGACGCAGGCGCCCATCAGCCAGGGGCCGAACATGTTGGACCATGCGGTCTTGCCCCAGCCGGTGTCGGCGAGTGCCCAGATGGTGTCGGTGGGCTTGAGGTCGAGCCAGTAGCCGCCGGTGATGGCGTGGGCGAGGCCGTAGCTCACCTGGGTGTGGAGGACCATCTTGGCATCACCGGTCGTGCCGCTGGTGAAGTAGATCATGCCGGGGTCGGCGGCGAGAGTGGGCTGGGGCACGGGCATGTCATCGCGGGCGTTGGCCAGGGCGTGGTCGAAGTCAACCGCTCCGGGCAGGTTAGCGCCTGCGACGATCTTCAGGCCGGTGTATTCCTGGAACTTGGGGGCATTGTCGATGTCGGTGATGATGGCCTTGGATTCGGAGAACTCCAGGCGATAGCGGACATCCTTCCAGGTGAGCAGCGGCGTGCCGGGGATGGGTATGGCGCCCAAACGGATCAGGCCCAAGACGGCGAACCACCATTGGGGGATGCGCTGCATGATGACGATAACGCGATCGCCTTTGCGGATGCCCAGGTCGTGGAAGAGCGCGGAAGCTTTGCGGGCCTGGGCGGCGATCTGGGCGAAGGTGTAGCGCTGGTCGGTGCCCTGCTCGTTTACCCACCAGAGCGCCAGAACATCCGGCCGGGTCCGGGCGAGGTTCTCGACGCAATCTACTGTGAAGTTATAGCACTGGGGCAAAGCCTCCTGCCCCGTAGCCAGCGCACTGAAGTCCATCGGGGTCGGATTGTAGCGGGATGGTGGGAGGGGTAAAGGAAGCGCCCTACTGCATTCCGGCAAACATGATGCGCGAGGCCTCGGCCAGGTCGAATGCCACGGGCACACCCTTGGGCACATCGGCGCGATGCTTCTGGCCATGGCCGGTCAGGACGACGATACCGTTGCCGCCGGCACTGCGGCCAAGCTCGGCATCGTGAGGATGATCGCCAACGGTCCATGATTGTGTGATATCCAGGCCGTAGCGCTGCGCGGCATCGACCAGGAACTCCGAGCCGGGCTTGTGACACTTGCAGCAGGTGCCTTTGGCTCCGGGGCAGGCATAGAGCTCTTCGATGCAGATGCCATCGCGATGCAGCTCGCGGAGCATGTGCCCGTTCACCAGATTCACCTGCTGCCGGGTGAGGGTGCCTTTTCCGACCAGCGATTCATTGGTCAGGACAAACAGACGGAATCGGCGCTTCAGGGCTTGCAAGGCCTCAACGACCCCCGGGAGGAAGTGGACATCGGCCGCACAAGTCAGGACCCCGTGATCCTCAAGAATCGTCCCATCCCGATCAAGGAAAATAGCGGGTGTCATATGGGGTCGTCATTCTACCGCGCGGACGGGGGTGGCCGGTAGCGACAGGTGGTTTTCGCGTCAGGTTGTTGTGGATGAGTAGCAGGTGCGCAGGTTCTCGGCGGGGGCACTCCATATACGCTAAGTGCTGTGGATACAGGTACTTGCGTCAAAAATGAGGAGGAGGTGCGCAGGTTCCGGCGGCATAGTGATTATTGATTATTCCATAACGGGGCAAGGGGCGCAGTCAGGACATGGGTGGCGCAGATGGTTCAGGACATGGGTTACATCTTATTGGTTCAAGGTAAACGATGATTGCCGGTTGCAGGGGCGAGGGTCACCTTATACATCGCCTCTGACCTTTCGCCAATCAACACCACGTCCAGCGGCTATATCTTTCTCCGCCACCTTGATCCGCTGCCGCAGTTTCGCAACAGCGGCAAGATGCCTTGCGGCCGGTTTCGATTCCGGGGCATCAAGAAATGCAAGAAAACTGGCCGCGACTCTTAGCCGTGCCGGAGGAAGGGCCTCAATCATCTGTTTGGCGTGAAGACGAAGTTCCGCTGTGCTCATTGGTTATTCCATGCTGGTGATCGTTGCACTATAGGCAAAATGACTGTCCCCACCATCCGGAAAGAACGGGCGAGCTGGACGAGGACTGGCTGGGGCTGGATTCGCCGGGAGCTGCGTTTTTCCCCGAGATTCCGTGATTGTTGATTGACGTTGCGGCGTTGCGTCGTGGCGCGAGACGGTTTGCGCTGACGGGCGGGGTCGCCCGTCCTACTTGAAGACGAAGAGCGCGGGCGCGGGGACGGTCCCTGTGAAGGTCGAGGGCGGTGTGCCGGATACGGCACCCTCATCCCCGGCCCTTCTCCCAGAGGGCGAAGGGAGGCAGGCGGGGATGGAGGTTTGAGGCTGCGGCCGGGATGGTGGCGCTACTGGGTATTGCAGCTTGCAAAGCTTGGCCTTTCCCGATTAGATGCAGCGCATGCAGGAAGAGCCCAAGAACGATGCGCTGGAGAAGCAGCCGGCGAGGTTGGCTGAGGCCTCGGAAGCGTCGGGGCTGTCGGCGGCGGCCGAGGCGCTGCCGGGGTCGGACCAGGATGACTCGCTGCAATCGGCGGATTCGGCGGCTTTGCCTTCCGTGAATGAAGATGGTGTCGCCCTCCCCCCTGCCGAAGAGGGATCGCTGGTGGCAGGTGAACTGGCCCCCCAGGCGCCCGATGTCGCGGATGCCAACAGCGAGCAGCCGGATGGGCAGATCGAGCCGACGGCCGAGGATTTGGCCGCTGAGGCCCAGGCGGTGGACCCGAAGATCGATATCGGGCTGCTGGAGGCGTATCTGTTTGCGACGCATTCGCCGCTGACGGGCGGGAAACTGGCGGAGTTATTCAACCTGGAATCCACCAAGCCTATTCGCAAGGCGGTGCGCCTGCTCAATGAGCAATACGAGCAGACTGGGCGGTGTTTTAGGGTGGAGCAGGTGGCCGGCGGATTCCAGCTCCTGACGCTGCCGAACTATGGCGAACCGCTTAAGGCGCTGCAGCAGAGGGAAGCGGATGCCAAACTGACCAAGGCGGCGCTGGAGACCCTTGCCATCATCGCGTACAAGCAGCCGATCCTGCGGGCTGACCTGGAAGCCATCCGCGGTGTAGCATCGGGCGAAACGATCCGATCGCTGATGGAAAAGCACCTGGTGAAGATCGCCGGCCGGGCTGAAGAGCCCGGCAGGCCCATCCTTTACGGGTCGACCAAACGGTTCCTTGAGGTATTCGGGCTGAATTCGCTTAAGGATCTGCCTCAACCGGATGCGCTGCAGGGAAAGGCCAACCAGCAGCGCCTGAGCCACCTGATCACGGAGCCTGATGCTGAGAATGCTTCGGAATCGGCCGAGGCGACAGCGGTTGCAGAGCCGGCGGCGTCCGATGTGGCCGCCCCGGAGCCCCCTGCCCAGCCGGCCGGCGAAGCGGACTCTGCAGGACCGGCTTCTGATACCATTTCTGCTGAAACAGCGCCTGAGGCACCAGCAACTGACGATGCTGATCCCGATCGGCCAGTCTGATGCTGGCCGAGGTCCCGGAGGCCCAGTCCTTCACGCACGCCTTCCGTGACGGTACGATGCTCTTAGAACATGCGCGTCTACCTCGATGCCTGCTGCTATAATCGGCCCTTCGATAACCCGGATATCGACCGGAACCACCTCGAGGCCGAGGCCGTCGTGGCCATTCTTGGCCATGTCCAGCAGGGGACGTGGCTCCTCATTGGCAGCGAAGCGCTCGATCGCGAGCTTGGCGCCGCGCCAGATGCAGACCGCTGTCAGGCTATGCTCGGCATGGCGTCAGCAGCATCCGAGTCGATTGCCATTACGCAGAGGGAGTATGATCGCTCGGAGGCCCTGATGCGATTCGGGTTCGAGCGGCTCGATTCGTTGCACGTTGCCAGTGCGGAGTCGGCCAAATGTGATGTCTTGCTGACGACAGATGATCGACTCGCCCGAAGGGCGGCAAAACATGCCTCCCGTCTAGGTGTTGAGGTGCGAAACCCCGTGGATTGGCTGTTGGAGCAAAAACGATGAGTCCGATGCAGATGACAATTGATGAGATTCAGAGTCGGGGCTTCGCCGCGCTGATGAGAGAGCTTGGCCCGGTCGGCTATGTTCGCTTCATGCAGCAGATCGTGGGGCGCAAGGGCGACTATACAACTGAACGGGCGCAGCGCATCGGGAAGGTGGACGTATCGGACCTCGACCGCAGATTCGGCAAGAAACCCAAGCGGCGGAAGTGAGACCTGCCTCACCCGGCCTGGCCCATCGATTGGTGGCTTGGAAGGCAGAATTCGCCATTTCCTTGACGGTGCTTGGCCCGCAGGCCATTTGCGGTCATAATGGCCGCCCCTTATTGTGTCCACTGGACACATCGCGCCCATTAGATGAGAGATTAGGAGAAATGACTTTGACGAACGTGAATATGCTGACTCTGAACCTGCCGCTGGCACAGACTGCGCCGGCGAGCGTTGAACAGACGACCGCGGCACCGGGAACAACGGGACCGGCAGAACCAGCGAAGAACCCTCAGCCGGCCTGGGTGGGCTTTCTGCCCTGGATACTTATTGCCGTGGCGTTCTACTTCTTCCTGCTTCGCCCGAAGAACAAACAGGAAAAGCAGCGCGTGGCAATGCTTAGCAGCCTGAAAAAGGGCGACCGCATCCAGACAATCGGCGGCATTCTGGGCACGGTGGTGGAATCGCGCGATGATGAGGTCGTGGTGAAAGTCGACGAAACCAGCAACACGAAGATCACCTTCTCGCGCAGCGCGATTCATCGCGTGCACGAAGAGGTCAAGAAGTAACAGATTGGGGCTTTGGTCTAAAAGAGAATCGGTATCGCCTCCTCTACGCTACGTTTGAGACATTCCTATGCCACAGAAATACGCTAACCGTGTGATCCTGATTCTCGTGGTGCTGGTCCTGGCGCTCTATGCGATCATGCCGTTCCCATCGCTGTTTGACCGCTCGCTGCCATGGAGCAAGAAGCTGGCCTTGAGGCCGGGCATCGACATGGCCGGCGGCACCAAGCTGGTCTATGAGATCAAGACCCCCGAGGGCGGCGCTGAGGCGAATCTGGCCGAACGGGTGATGGAATCGCTGAAGAAGCGCGTCGACCCTGACGGCACGCGAAACCTGATCTGGCGTCCGCAGTCCGGCAACCGCCTGGAAATCCAGATGCCGCTGTCGGCCAACTCGGAGTCAGCGCAGAAAGCCCGCGCGGACTTTAGCGCCGCCCAAGCTGCTCTGGATCAGACCAATGTCCGCCGCTCCGATGTGATTCGCGCTGTGGAAAGGCTTAGTAGCGATGCCCGCCGGGCCCGCCTCAAAGAGCTGGGCATGGGATCGGAGACCCGTGAGACGCTGCTGGGGGCTCTGGCCTCGGCGTATGACGGGGTGAAGAACGCCGAGAAGTCGGGCAATACGCTGCAGCAAGCCGAGGCGGAGCTGACCTACGAGAAGCTTAAGAACCAGATCGAAGACACGAATCTGAGCTCTTCTGAGCTGCAGGCCACCATCGAAGGCCGTGCCGACACCCGCCAGAAGCGTGTTGATGAGTTCCGGGGCCGCGCCGCCAATTTTCCCGCGCGCCTGGCCGCAATCGATCGGTTTGTCAAAGCCTGGGATGCCTACGCGGGGGTGAAAGGCCAGCTTGACGATGCCGGCGAACTCAAACGTCTGCTCCGCGGTTCGGGCGTGCTTGAATTCCACATTCTCGTGCAGGGGCCGGATCTGATGAGCCCTGAAGCCCAGGCCATGAAGGAGCGCTTAAAGGCCGGGGGCAAGGGCGTTATGCCTCAGGCCAATGACGAGATGCGCTGGTATCAGGTCGATCGCCCGGAAGATGCCGGCAACACGAACCTCGTCAGTTACAATGACAAGCAGTGGGTCCTCGCCTGGACTACCCCTGAAAAGTCCATGGTCAATCGTGCCGGCCAGGCGGAATGGGCCCTGGAAGCGGCATTCCCCTCGAATACCGACCTGGGAATCAAGGCGGTCGGGTTCCGTTTTGATGCCCGCGGCGCCACCGCATTTTCTGAATTGACCAGCAACAACCTCAAGAAGGCGATGGCGGTCATGCTTGATGACAAGGTCATCAGCACGGCGACCATCCAGAGCGTGATCAGCCGCTCGGGCATCATCAGCCGTGAATCCGGGTATGCCGACTCGGAGTTCAAATATCTGATCTCGACGCTCAACGCCGGGTCGCTGCCGGCCCGACTGGCCGATGAGCCAATCAGCGAACAGACGGTGGGCCCGCAGCTCGGACAGGACAACCTGAATCGCGGTTTGATCTCTTGCGTGCTGGGCCTGGTCGTGATCGGGATCTTCCTGATCGGGTACTACCACCTTGCCGGTTTGGTGGCCTTTGGCGCTGTGCTGCTGGATGTGGTGCTGATCCTGGGCACGATGGCGGCCTTGAACGCGACCTTCACTCTGCCCGGCATCGCGGGCATCGTGTTGACGATCTGTATTGCGGTTGATGCCAACGTGCTGATCTTCGAGCGACTCCGCGAAGAACAACTTCGTGGCATGGGAGTACGGCTTGCCTTGCGCAACGCATATGACCGGGCGTTCTCGGCTATCTTTGACTCCAACGTGACCACTGCGATCACGGCGATGATCCTGTATGGCCTGGGTTCGGAGGAAGTGAAGGGGTTTGGCATCACGCTGCTGTTCGGCATGCTTAGCTCGATGTTCACGGCCTTGTTCGTCACCAAGACGGTCTTTGGCCTGATGGTCGACCGGATGCACGTGAAGAACTTCGGCAGCCTTCCGCTGACCCTGCCGGGTTTGAACAAGTTCCTGCATCCGAAGATCGACTGGATGAAGCTGTTCCCGTACTTTGCGGCGTTCAGCGTGGTTTCCATCATCATCGGCCTGGTGGCATTCACCGTCCAGCTTCGTGCGCGCCGCGTGTTCGATATCGAGTTTGCCTCGGGCACCAGCGTCCAGTTTGACCTGCGCAAGGACAAGCCGATGACGATCGAGGAGGTCCGTGCCAGGATCGAGGAGGCATCCAAAAAGAACCCCGACAAACTGCCCGCACCCTCGGTGGTGTCGCTGGGCACAAGCAACCTCGAATACGAGGTCGTCACGCCCAATCCCACTGCCAAGGAAGTGAAGGATGTCGTCATCCAGGCGATCGGCGACAACCTCAGCACCGAGCGCGAAAGTCATTTCGATACTGAGAACACTCCGATCAACGTTGCCATGGAAAAGGGCGCTGTGGTCCCGCTCACGGGCGGCGAACTGACGATCCCGGGCCTGCTTCCGATGGATACCTCGGGCTTTGAAGGCGGCGCCGCGATTGTGTTGAAGAATCTCAATCCGATGCTCACCCCGGCGCAGATCCGCGAACGCTACGATCGCCAGCGTCTGGTGCCGCAGGCCGGTGGAAAGATGGTGCCCTCTCGCGACATGGAGATCCGCATCGCCGAGGCCGGCCCGGGTGAACTGGCAAAGACCGCGGTGCTTCTGGTCGTCGACGCCAAGTTCCCCTATGACCGCGACGCGGGACGCTGGAATGACGAGGTGGCCAACCCGACATGGCAGTTGGTCAACGACGCCATCACCACCCAGGCACAGATGCAGAAGGTGACGAACTTCGACGCCCAGGTGGCCGGTGCTGCCGCTCTGAAGGCGATACTGGCCCTGATTGCCTCGACGATCGTCATCATGCTGTACATCTGGTTCCGGTTCGGCGACATGAAGTTCGGTTCGGCCAGCGCCCTGGCAACCCTGCACGACCTGCTCATTATGGTCGGCGCCATCGGTGTATCGCATTACCTTGCGAACAGCGCCATCGGCAATGCCCTGATGATTGAGCCGTTCCGCGTGAACCTGACGATGGTTGCGGCGATCCTGACGGTGCTGGGCTACTCAATGAACGACACCGTCGTTGTGTTTGACCGCATCCGCGAAATCCGCGGCAAGCACGGCCTCGTGAGCCGAAACATCATCAACGATGCGATCAATCAGACGTTCTCCCGAACCATGCTGATCTCCCTGACCTCGATCGTGCTGGTCGGGATCATGTACATCTTTGGCGGTTCGGGCATTCATGGCTTTACTTTTGCCCTGCTGATTGGCATTATAGAGGGATCGTATTCGTCTATTGCGATCGCTTCGCCGTGGCTTCTGCTGGGGACGAAGGCGCAAAAAGAGAAGGCATCCGCCCCCAGAGGTGCGGCCGCCGCGACGGGTACGGGTAAAAAGTGAACTTGCATACACTGCGGTAAAACGCGTGTGCCTGTCATCCGCAAAGCTCCTGGGGTGTTCCCGGAGACAGCGGGTGTAGCGCATCTCGCCTTTGCCGCACAACCATGAAAACGGGAAAGGAGTCCCAACATGGATACAAAAGCTCGCATCGGTCTCTTCGCAGGTGGGTTGGTCCTCGTCGGAATGGTGGCTTATGTGATGATGCCGCGCGCTGCCGCCCCGCAAACGGATGGCGCCACGGCTTCCACGGATGCCACTCCTGCAACAGGTGATTTTGCCGCCGCCGCGCCAACAACCCGGCCTGCGGCGACTCAGCCGGTCGCTGTCACCGACCCATTCGCCGCGCCTGCGGTGACGACGCTAAGCCCCGGAGCCGCGCCCGCACCGGGAGCCGCAGTGGCGGCCGTCCCGGCAGTCGATGCCAACGACGCCTGGGCTCGCGCCTTGGATACGGGTTCGGCACAGCCGCACTCTGGCGGCAGCCTCGCCGGGAGTTCCTCGCTCCTCGCTGCAGCCAGCACGTTGAGTGCTCCGGCGGCCGGGGCTAGCCAGAAGACCTACAAGGTTGCACAGGGCGATTCGCCGGTGTCGATCTCGACGAAGGTGTTTGGCAATTCCAAGTACGCCAGCAAGATCATGGCCGCCAATCCCAGTGTGGACGCTAAGCATCTGAAGATCGGCCAGGAGCTCAAGCTGCCTGACATCGCCGCCGAGACGCCGGCTGTCGCTTCGGCATCGGCCGACCACACTGCGCTGCCGGCCGTTGCTGCGGCCAAGACCAGCGAGAAGACCTACAAGGTGCAGTCCGGCGATACGCTCACGAAGATTTCGACAAAGCTCTTCGGCAAGGGCGATCTGTGGAAGAAGCTCTATGCCGCCAACAAGAGCAAGATTGGCGCCGACCCGACGCACCTTCGCGCTGGGATGGTGCTGCAGATTCCCGATAACGTGCAATAAGGCGGCTCTGCCCGCAATCCAACGGCATTTGCCCCGGGACGTTCGCGTCCCGGGGCTTTTCATTTCTGCTGCCATCGCGTAATACAATTCACAGTAAACCATGCTCTATCCAGATGAACTTGCCGTTGGGCTGAAAGAGTGGGACTGCGTCTGCCAGGCTCTGGTCCAGGGCCGGCAGATTCTGATGCTCCGCAAAGGGGGCATCCATGAATCGGGCGGGGAGTTTGAGCTGGAGTTTCGCCGCTTCCTCCTGTTCCCCACTTTCCTCCATCAGGATCAGAAGATGATCAAGGATTCCGCCCAGGATCTATTCACCTTCACCGGCCCGGAGCCCAAGACGATCCAGATCAACGCCTTTGTCGATGTGACCGACATCATCCTGATTCGGAACATGAGCCAGATCGCCGCGGCCGATGCTCACCACATCTGGACGGAACGGTTTCTGCAGATGCGCCTGAACTACCGGCCGGAGAATCCGCTCTACTTGCTGCTTGGCAAGGTTTGTCGGTTGCCTGAGCCGGTCATGATCGACAATCACCCTGCGTACGGCGGCTGCAAGAGCTGGGTCGGCCTGAGGAAGATGATCAATGTCAAAGGCTCCACGCCGGTTCTTGATCCGCCGACCTATCAGCAGCATCGTGACGAGATCATGATGCGGGTGCAGTCCGCGGCGAAATCGGATAATGAGTAGGTTGAGATTCCCCGACACAGGAGTAGTTCGGCAATGGCTGTTACCTATCAAGCTCCCGATTACGGCACGTACAAGATGATCTATAACGACCCTCACCGGACGATCGAGCCGCTGGAGAAGGAGATCGCGATCGTCGATGAGGCCCTTCAGGTTCTGATGGTTCAGGGCATCATTCCCCATCGCAACTATGACCATGCCAAGCTGCTGGCTCATCGCGCTGCTGTAGCGGAGAACTTTGAGATCCCGTGGACGGCGATTACCCATCGCATGCAGCGGCTGATCTGGGCGATCAACGCAATCCAACGCCCGCAGGTGATGATCGCGGCGGGCGTCTTCTGCGGTAACACCTTCATCTCCAATGCCGGCGCTGCCGTCGGGCCTGGCGCGGTCTATATCGCGAAGGACCTGGTCGGAATCGAGATTAAGCCGGAGGAAGCTGACCGAGCCCGCCGGAACGTCCAGAAGCTTGATAAGGCGCGCATCTGCCGCATCATCGCCGAGGACGCGATCGAAACCGCGCGCGACTACAAGGGCCAGATCAACCTGCTCTATCTCGATGCCGACGGCGATCGCGGCCGGGGCAAGGGCATTTACTACGACATCCTCCAGGCGGCATGGGACAAGATGCCCAAGGGTTCAGTTATCCTGGCACACAACTCCGGCAATGCTGCGTCCAAGCTGGAGCACTACCTGACGTTTGTCCGCGACGCGAAGAACTGCGCTGCCAGCGTCAACTGCCTGCTCGATATCGAGGGGCTGGAAGTGACGAAGAAGTAGCTCGCTTGCACTATGCTTTGCGCGCTGCGGCCAGTTTCGGCAGCAGCATCGACTTCACTTTCACGATGAACGGCTTGGAGCGCAGGGCGGCGAGGACGGTTTCGCCGGGCCTGCTGTCGGTCTTGAGCACCATTAGCGCTTGTGCGGTGCCATCGGGCTGGAAGTCGCGGCTGATCACCATGTCGCTGATGTTTACGCCGGCGGCGCCGAAGGTGCTGCCGACAGTGCCGATAACGCCGGGCATGTCCCTATTAATGATCATGACCATGTCACCTTCGGGGATCATGTCCATGTTGAAATGGTCCACGCGCAGGACGCGCGGCAGGCCGTCGGCGTAGACGGTGCCGAGGATGCGGTGGGTTTCGCCGCTGTCGCTCTCGACGCGAATGCCGACGATGTCGCCGACGAGGCCCTGTGGCGGTGAGGGTTCGTGGACCTGCATCAGTTCGATGCCGCGGCTCTTGGCCATCTCTTCGACGTTGATCACATTCACGTGTTCGGTCAGATACGGCTTGAGCAGTTCCACCATCGCGACGCGGGCGAGAGTGTTCATGAGCTTGGGAGCCTTGGTGCCAGAGGTGCGCATGATGACGGTCTTGTAGCCACCGTCGCAGTAGTGGGCGAGCATGGCACCGATGCGGGCGGCCAGTTCAACAAACGGGGCCTCATCGTGAGGCAGGTCGAGCTTGATGCCGCCGGCGTTGACAGCGCCGCGGATCTCCCCGGTCTTCAGGTACGCCAGAATCGCCTTGCAGGCATCCACGCTCACTGCCGTCTGGGCTTCGTCGGTGCTGGCGCCCAGGTGCGGGGTCAGCACCGCATTCTCCAGGCCAAAGAGCGGATGATCCTTCGCCGGCGGTTCGGTCTGGTATACGTCAATGGCCGCCCCGGCGATCTTCTTCTCTTTCAGGGCATCGGCGAGGGCAAACTCGTCTACCACTTCGCCGCGGGCATCGTTCACCACCAGCAGGTTCGGCCGACATTTGCCAAAGAGACGTTCGCGGTTCAGCAGGTGCCTCGTGGCATCGCCGCCGGGAACGTGGAAGGTGATGATGTCGAGTTGTTCCAGGAACTCATCAAAGTCGCGGAC
>CAIQIQ010000156.1 GCA_903871935.1 uncultured Phycisphaerales bacterium | reverse complement strand
CTATATGCCATCTCCCAGGCTGAAAGAATCACGACCCACGCCAACAGCACTCGCAGGTTTCCAGAACTCAGCAGTCTGCGAATTAGCACGGTTGACCTCGTCCTCGATTTCCTTGCGCACCAGGTGCACCAGTTCCGTAATCTCCGTTCCATCAAAGTCTCGCGGATGCGCCAGGTTGATATCCACCACCCGCCGGATCCGTCCCGGATGCGCATGCAGCACGACGATCCGATCCGCCAGGCGGACCGCTTCGCCGACCGAGTGCGTCACAAACAGGATCGTTTTCTTCGTCTCGGTCCAGATCTCCTGCAACTGGGCATGCAGCAGCGTTCGTGTCTGGGCATCGAGCGATGCGAACGGCTCGTCCATGAGCAGCACGGCCGGGTCTATTACGAGCGCCCGCGCAATCGCGACGCGCTGTTTCATCCCGCCCGACAGCTCATGCACCAGCTTATCGGCACTCGCCATCAAGTGTACCATCTTCAGCGCTGTTTCAACCCGGTCGCTGCGCTCCGACCGCGACATGCCCGCCATCTTCAATCCAAACGCAATATTCTCTGCCGCCGACAGCCAGGGAAACAGCCCGTGATCCTGAAACACGACCGCCCGATCTGGCCCCGGCTGGCTTACCTCTTTCCCATCCAGGCGAATCGTGCCATGATCCGCCTGCACCATCCCGGCAATACAGTTCAGCAGTGTACTCTTGCCGCAACCGCTGGGCCCCACCACGCACACAAACTCGCCCTCGCGGCACTGCAGGCTGATATCCTCAATCCCGTTGGCGCGGTGGCCGCCAAACGCCTTGGTCAATCCCTCAATCTCCATGCGCCCGCGGGTCGGCGACTGTAGCGCGGCCGCGCTCTGGGCCGACGTCGCCTTGCCATTGCCAAATATGCTGAAGACTGACATCGCCCCTATTTTCCTCCCCCAACGCCCGCAGGGGAAGTCCCCGCCGCGGCGCCCTCCGCGAACGCCGGATCAACCATGCCATCGAGATTCGGCTTCTGCTTGGCAAACTCCAACTCATACGCCCACTGCGCCATCGTATGAATCGATGCCGGCAGCGGATCATCGGTAAACTTCACCCGGGCGATCGCCTGCGGCAACACGCCCTCCGGCAGCTTCTTGGTCGTCAGTGCATACAGCGCTGCCGACAACTCGGGAAGCTGGGCCTGGGCATCATCCTGCAGCTTCTTCGTCCACTTCCGATGCACCTGGATGAACGCCCGAACCGTATCGGGATGTTCCACGAGGAACTTCGCGTCGGCCACCACAATCGTCGTGGCGAACTCACCGCCCGGCCAAAGGTCCTTCTCTTCCGCGATCATCCGGGCCTTGCTCTCCAGGATCAGCCTGGCGCCCCAAGGCTCGGGAACCCAGGCGGCATCGATATCGCCGCGCTGCATCAGCATGGCCTGCTCGGCGTTGGGCGTGGGTTGAATACTGCGTAAGTCCTGCTTCAATACCGACTTGAAGTAATGGCGGGCGGCGATGTCCTGGGTGTTGGCAAGCTGCGGTGTCGCCAGCTTCTTCCCGGCCAGATCCTCCAGCTTCTGGATCGGAGCATCAGCCCGGGCAACGATCACCACGCCATTGGCGGCCGCCCCGCTGATCACGCGAATCGCCTTGCCCTTGCTGGCGAGGAATGCCGCCACGGCCGGTCCTGGACCGACATAGCCCAAGTCCAGTTCCCCGGCCAGCATGGCTTCCACCAGCGACGGCCCGGCATTGAAGACCTTGGTCTTGAGGGCGGCCGACCCGATGGCCTTCTGGAAATCGCCCGAAGCGACGCCGAGCACGGCCTGAGCGTGGGTCAGATTGGCAAAATAGCCCAGGCGCAGCTCGGCGGGCACGGAAGTCTTGGCCGGCACAGAGCTTCGGGCTTGCGCGGGAGTCTCCGAAGGCTTGCGGTCGCACCCGGTCACGGCCGCAGCGCAGCTCAGCAACAGTCCCGCCACAACCGGCATTAGTAACGGCTTCATGCAGCCAACCCTATGCGCGTGGCCGCATCTGTCAAGATGATTCCTATCTTTCCTATAGGAGAATCATGGGGTGCGTAGCCAGGGTTGGGCGTAGAGATGTGGATAAGTGTACAGGTGCGCAAGTTGCGCGAGAGATACCCCCCTGCTCGCAAGTCGTGGTTGACGTGGCAGTTCCGTCAGAATTGGGGAGGAGGTGCGCAAGTCGTTTCGGATTGTGGAAAAGTGGCTTGGAGGAGTCAGAAGACAGAAGTCAGGAGTCAGAAGACAGAAGTCAGGAGTCAGAAGAACAGGAGGGCGATCGAGGACAAAGGTGCGCAGGTTAGCGCGCGCACTGCGAGGCGATGTGTAAGCCAGTTCACTGTTTGGACAAAGGTGCTCGCTTCGTCTGAGCTCTCTTCGAGCCTGAGCCTCAGAGCCGAAGGCAGCGTCGAAGACAGGTTCGGTGCGCATGTTTGGCGTTGCCTTTCGGGGCTTGCGCGGCGAGCGCGCGGTCCCTCCATATATATGGGGTGATTGGGAGGGGTCCAAAAATGGAACTTGTGGAAGGACAAAGGCTTGCGTTCGGCCAAGAATCTTTGCGGATTTTTCTGGGGCACTTTGAGGGGAAAAAGAAGCGGCCGGGGGTGGCCCGGCCGCTGGCGGTGGCTTTCGTGGTAGCTAGCGAACGGGGATCGGAACAATGCGTGGATTGGGGTTGGTGGGAGTTACCGCAGAACGATCCACCAGGAATGCCGAACGTTGCGCGGAATCCATCGTGGCGTTGGCGGTCCCAGCATTTCGCCATGCCTGGACGGTGATATAGACCGTGAAAGAGTCAGACCGTGTGGTAATCATGTTGCTGATGCGGGAGAGCATGAGATTGTCGCGCTCGAAACCCGTATTCACGGTTCCGTATTCACCCCAAGCCGCGGTCGGGTTAGCTGGCAGCAAGGGCGTCCACGTTAGTGGCGGATTCTCGAACTCGGCGAACTGGAAATGAGGAACGGCATTCAGACCAGTGATCGTGGCAAAGGGAGCTGTCTTCCGCTGGGTAACAATCAGTTTCGAAAGAGCATCTCGTGCCTCAAGATAGTCGTAGATGCCATTCCCATTCACATCCACAATGGACGCCGGAATCACCGGAAGAGCGGAGATCAACCGCCACGGAACGGTGTTGATGTTGATCCTGCCCTGCGCGGGCGCCAGGCTCTCATTCGGGGCATTGGCACTGGCGGGGTTGAGCACCGGGCCATTCGGAACGACCAACGGTACCTGGGGTGCCACGGCAGTCGGATCAACATTGGGCATGTAGTCGTCGGCCGGGACATCGATCGCGGTGACATAGTCAAAGAGTTGGGTGGTCCACAGATAGGCCGGGACGGCACCCGGGATGAACCGACCCATATTGGCGCCGCCGACACCGGCCGTATCGCTTAGGTAAAGGTCCATCGTTGGCGAGTTCTGCTCGACATCTCCGCCGGCTCCGTAGATTCGGTAGGAGCCAATGAACATGACGCGGAGCATGTCGCCGTCGCGGGCGAAGCCGCCAAACGGAGTCGTGAATGGAGGCACGGCCATCTTATTCAAGCCAGCCCAAGCGGTATCCCAGAGAGGCAGGTCGCCAGGGGCCCATGGGGCAACCCCTACGGTGGGCGTCATGTTCACTAAGCCCAGACTGCCGGTGGCACCATTGGCCAGAATTAGGCCATCGGTGGGTTTGGGGTTCGGAACCAGGAGAGTGCCCGGCGTGTACCCGCCTGGCCAGGCAGCCTGCCAGCCGACCGAATTGCGCTCGTAGCGGTAGCGAGCGGGGGTCCCAACGGCGGGAAGCGTTCCGGCCAGATTGATCTGGTCGGCGGGAGCGACAGCGCCTGGGGGGCGCAGAACCAGCTCATACGGAATCGCGGTGTTCAGCGTAGCGATGGTAATAACCGTTCCCGCCGGTGCGGTAACATCCGCAGGGCGGTTGGCGCTTTCGAGCACCAGGAAAGTGCTTGGCGCCATGGGTGTCGCAGGGAAGGTGTAGAGGGAAGTAAATGCGAAGCCAGTGCGGTTGACATACCCAACTTGCCAGCCAGCCAAGTCGATTGCAGCGCCACTGCCATTAAAGAGTTCAACACCCAGGTAACGGGTGGTGTTGTCCGCCAGCACATCGGTGAGGACCTCTGTTATGAATGGCTGCGGGACAATCGGATAGACGTCGGCACTACGGCCGCCCGACAGGGCAACGGTTTGCATCACAGGAGCCCCCGGGCTGCGCATAGCAATCGCATTGGTCGCGGCGATGGCAGCTCGAAGTTGCATGACGTCCGTGTCGGGAAGCACCGTAGCGACATCACGTGAAACGTTGGCAAACATGACGGGATCAGCGGCTGGAGGAACCACGACGGCCGGACACGTTCCGGCATCGCACATGGCATTCCAGAATGCCTTGGCGAGAGTGGCGAAGTTGGCGGTGTTGATGGAGGCCTTGACCGGGACGGCGGCATCGACCCACGCAGGAATAGCCGCCCATTCTGCGGGAACGGTATGGGCCCTGATCCGCTGCGAGACGCCGTTGCTGGTAACGACGTAGGGGCGGATACTGGCGTCGGGACGGACAGCATGCCCCGAATCGCTGGCGGCGGCAGTCAGGCCCCAGTTGAAATTATCGTTAAACCACTGCGTAATCCCGGCGGCAGTCAGCGGATAGGGCGCCGTTAACACAAGGGTACCACGCAACGACAGCGGCAACGTCTGCTCAAGCTGAGAAGGGCTTGCCTGCGTACTGACGATGCAGAACGACTGGGCAAGGCTCAACGTATCCGCTTCCGAAAACGCTGCGAAACGGCGAGTATCGATCGCAAGGCCTGGGTTCAGAGGTCGCCGTGCAAGTTGCGAAGAGAAAGCATCCCCCATGGAGACGAAACGGTAATTCACCGTAGTGCCGGCACCATTCGATTCCACGCCATCATCGCGTTCGGGTCCGTGCGCGCCACCTGCGATTCCCCAGATATGCTCAGGCGGAGCATTGGGGGCCGTACTGTCGTTCAGTTGCAGACCGACCCGGGCGTTATACAGATTCCGGCTTTCGTGCTGGCCCGTTACGGTGGCAACGGTAGTGAGGTTATCCAGCGTGAACGTAGGAATCGTGGAATTGAGCGCACTGGGGTCGAGGTTTGCAAGCATTTCCAGCAAGCCGGCGCCTGTTGGAAACAGCCCGTCGTATGGCGCGACGGCTGCGCCGGTTCCGCTAAAGTCCCATACACTCGACCATGCCGTATTTGCATTGATGGCAGCGCAGTTGTCGACAACGCGGATGGCGGCATAGTACGTCAAACCATCTCCGCCGACCTGTGGCACTTGGAAGAGCATGCTGTCGGCCACTCCGTCACCATCCGCGTCGGCGGCGGGATACGTGCCCAGAGCAGGCCCGAAGGCGGCGTTGTAGACTGTCATTGCAGGGTAAGATGTGCCCCCGATAGTCATGAAGGTTGGAAGGAAGCGATACGTATTCTTCAGATCGCCGGCCAAAAAAGTGAACGAGGCACCACCCCTGGGATCCACAAACTGCCGTACTCCGCCGGGATTCCAGAGCGGCCAGGAAATACTGGACCAGTAAGCGCCCACCGCTGTCTGCCATTCGGGATACCGCTCGGCCAAATACAGGTCGTCCGTATTCGTATTGTTGGTGGCACAATCCCACATCGGGACAATGCGAGGCGGAGTCTGCCCTGCGGCGTAGAACGGCTGATCGTTTACTATCTGAGCGACCACGGCATTCTGCACCGCTTCGGCCGCCAGACCATTCTGCGAGTTCGCGCGGAACTGCTCGGCGCTGTAGCGATCCGAGCGCGTGGTGACCATGTACGCCGTGCCCATGAGGAACACGAGTACAAGCAGCACGACAACCAGGATAAGGAGCGAACCGCGATTGCGTGGTCGATTTTGGTATCGCATTTTGGTGGAACTGTTTGCCATGATGATCACCTCTTTGCGCAAGCGCGGACTGAATTCACAGCTACAGCGCGCCTTTCGCCCTCCCCTAGTGCAGCCTGAAAACATACTCCACCGTCTGGCCGCCCGGCACCTTCCCGCCAGGGTCTTCAACGGTCATGACGAACCTGATCATCTTGGGCATCAGGTTCTGCGTCGCGCCCGGGGGCGGGATTTGTTCCGCCGGACCCCAGGCGCAGCGATAGAAATCGGTGGGAGCCAAGAACGATGCGCCCGTCGCCGGATTCACGTAGGCGTAGTTGCCGCCGTCGACCGCCTCGCCGGATGCGAGTGGAGGAAGATCCCGCTCCATAGGTGTCGGCGCCATAAAGCCGCCAGACGCAAGCACGTCGCGCAGGGGCACTACGTCCGGCATCATGTTGTTGGTGATACCGGCTGTGTATCCCTGGATGCGCAACAAGCCGTGAATATTGCGTGGAAAGCCGTACCATCGGGTGCGAAACGCGCCGTTGTCGACCACGTAGTCAATGGTCCCGTCGGGCGTATTGCCGATGACATTCCCGAGCGTTGCCCCGAATGTGGGATCCTGGGTCACAAAATCGCCCGCAAACTCGACCGCGAATTGCGTGCAGTTCGGCATGAACGCCGGAATTGTCTTGGCCATGGCGGCAGAAGTGACGGGCCTGGCTGGATTCAGATCTGCCTGAAACCGGTAGTCCAACAGGGTCCACCAGGCGGGGGTGGCGTTGATTGCCAGACGCATGTCATAAAGTGTTGTTCCCGCGAGGTCGTGCAGCGATGTGCCAATCACGGTGCCATCGATACTGGCGGTTGAGCCCGACGCCAGACCGGCGTAGTAGTTCTGCGAGACTCCGTTATCATCCTGGATTATCCCCCCTGTCGGCCGGCGCAGCAGAATAACGCTACGCCCCAGCACCCACTGGGTAGCGAAAAAGTTGTTCGGATTCGACGTGGCGAGTCCGGCACCGGGCAGGGTGACCGCGAGATAGCTCCCTGCGTTGTCAGGCAACCACAGATGCCCGTAGCTGATGTAAGCCTCATCGGCAGTCATGGGCGAGTTGTAACCCGTAGCGCTGGTCTGATGTGCGAACCTGCCACTGGCAAAGAACTGAATCTGGTCTACCCGGTGGTTCCGTTCATTGAGCCTGACCGGAGAACTGAAGGGTCGGTTGGTAGGATCGGTCTCGTTTCCGATCTGCAGCGCATCGAAGGTACGGATGCTTGGCTCTGTTGGAGAAACCTGCCAGTCGGGGTCCTGCAGCATGTCCTGTTGTGACATGAAGGCACTCTGGCGGCGGTTGGTGATCACCAGCCCAGGCGTGTTGGAGGTCAACAGGCGGGCCATGTCGTTCTCGAAGACCGCCTGGGAGGCTCGCAGATCGCGCATGCCGTCGCTGATCGCCTGGCCAGTGCCCACCGCCTTTGATGTGGAGGTGAAGATCGAACTGACGGCGACCATCAGCACGATGAACAGGCCGACGACGACGAGAAGTTCGGTCAGGGTGAAGCCTCGGCGAGCGGTTCGCCGGCCGGGCATGCAGAAGTTATACGGTTTACCCATCATTCCATCTGCTTCCTACTGATACGGAACCCGGATCACGCTCTTGTAGACCGCAATGTCCTGAACCTTGCCCTGGTAAGTGCCACCGATGTAGGTGCGTCCGACGACCCACACAGGCGTACCCGCAGCAATCCCCGTGGCATCGTCCGTTACGCGCACATCGCCGATTTGGGTGCCGGTGTCATAGCCGGTAAGTTGTACGATGCGCCCAACCGCCGGACCACTGGCGATCAGTACGTACGCGCCCTCGGCAAGCGCCCCCAGGGCAGTGTAGCCGGGCGGAATAATAGCACCTCCGAATGACGCGGCCGTGGCCTCTTGGAACGTGAGTCGATTTCCTGCTGCCGACTGAGCCTCAAGCAACTTCGGCTGGAGGTTGAACAAAGTCGGGGGATACATGCCAGCGCCCCCAACACCCACATCCGTTGCCGGATCGTACTGCGAGGTCTCCTGGCAGCCGACGACGAACACCACCACGTTTGCGGTGACTTCGGCTGGGGGCACAGCAGCCGGGAAAACGTTGGCGCGAGAATAGAGAGCGACCCACGCAAAACGAGGATCAGAGGGCTCGATCATCTCGCCGCGAACGGACATCCAGGAGAACGATGGATTGAACGTTGAGAGATTCGCGAGATTCTGAGTGTAGGAGTATGTACCGGTAGTGGTGGGAAGGACCGATGCGCCCCCGGTCGTGCTCTGCCCGGCCTGCTCCAAAGCGCGCATGGCTCGCTGAGCGACCATCGTCGCGGTGACGCTTTCCTTGTTCTGCTTCGATTGCATGATGGCGACGGGGAACATGGCCGCCACCATGATGAAACCGATTCCGAGGATCATGATGGCGAACATGACCTCAGGAAGGGAGAAGCCCTTCCTGAAGGATGAAGGATGAAGGATGAAGGATGAAGGCTTCATGTTTACTCGCCCTTGATCAGAGTCCCGTTGTAACGGTTCACGATGAGCGGCGAAGCGTTGCCGTCGAGCCACGTGCCGCGTGCTGTAAACGCACAGTTCTCAAAGGCCTCGCGGTCGAAGAGTTGGGTCACGAACTGACTGGAAAGCGGAACTGCCGCGCTGCCTGCCGCATCCCCGAGTTTGCCGCCGAGAACGCTGCCGTTGGCTAGAGTGTCAACCCAGTAACTCGCGCCCAAGACTTGCCCTTCGGCATCAAACATGACGACCGATGGATAGTTCACGACACCAGTGCCATATAGGCCACCCATCAGAGTGATCGTGACTGGAACGCTGTAGACGCGCACCGTCGGGCTGTATCCGGTGCAGACGCCGATCCCTGGAGGCAGCGGATATACCTCGCCGCCGAAGACAACATCTATGCGCGTCGGGTTGTTCACGGGATCGCTGTAGCGAACGATCTCGGCCACATAGCGTCCGGTGTTCTGGTCATAATAGAAGCACAGGCCGCGAGCCTCGTGATTCCCGATCGCTTGATTACGGGTTTGCGCCAACAGGCTGGACAGCAGGTTCGTGCCCTGCTCAATGGAGCGGTCGCCGGTCAGGGCTCGGAAGAGGGGCACCGCCACGGCCATCAGCAGGACGACAATGCTGATGACGATCATCAGTTCAATGAGTGTGAATGCCCTGCGCCCTCCGCCAACTCCTCGCGGTGCAGCACCTCTGAATGTGGATGGTGTATGTTGCATGGTGCTCATTGCTCAAAGGAGTAGATGTTGTCGTCACCCTTGCTGAAGTCACCATCGGGGCCGGCCGATGCGAAGAACGGCCGGTTGTTCGGAGCCGCAATCGCGGGCATGGGTTGCCAATACGTCGCATTGGGCGGTGTCACGTTTTGCACGCTCTGAATGCACTTAAAAGACAGAGGGGCGTTGCTGCCGACGTTGATCACTACGTACTGACCCGGAGAATACAGCACAGTGGCGCTATAAGGTCGTCCGATCAGCAGGCCCTTGGCAGGATCGGTGCCCGAAACGCCGGTGTATGCAGACGTGCCCGGCACGAAAATGACCGGGTTGCGCCAAGCATCGAGAATGATCGGGGTCGTGAGCCCGGCAAATGGCACGTCGGGGCCACCTCTGGAGGCAAGGGCGTTAAACTGGATTAGACTCTGGGGCGGCATGCGATCGACAGCCGACTTATTTGTCGGAAGCGTACGGAGCTGACTCATCAGAATGGCGGTATTGAGCAGCGAGGTCTGCTCGAGTTCCGTCAATGCGCTGCGGGCATCCTCAGTAACAAGCCCCGGAGAAAAAGTATAGCGTGCGGGATTGGTTGAGTCGCGATCAAGCGCCGGGTTGGCCACGTCTGCAGTGTGGTAAAAATCGACGCTCCCCGTGAAGAAAGCCTGGTTGCACGTGTGCCACAGGCCATCCGACGGGGTGAAGCGATACCATACTGGAGGAGGCGTGGCGAACCTCGTCGCCAGTTCCATCTCCGCCAGCATCGACTTGAGATTCTCCATGGCAACGCGGGTGGAGTTGGCACGGCTTTGGCGGTCAGCATAGTGCAGACCGGCAATGGCAATCCCAATCAGCACCACAATGATGCCAACGGCGATCGTCAACTCAATGACTGTGAAGGCTTTCCGGTTCACTTGGCCAGCTCCTCTGAACAAACCATACGCAATGTCCACCGGACCAATGCCACCTGATCGCCTTGCCGGCGACCAGGTGGTGTTGCTGTTGTTATGGTTGGGGGAAGATCGGAAGCAGGACGGGCTGCTGGGAGAAATCGAGGAGGCTGCCGTCTACGCCAATGCTGCCGTTGGAGCCATCATCGGTGCAAAGGAAGATGGATGTCAGCAGGCCGGTAGCGCTACTGGCCGGACCAACGAAGGTAGTCTTGGCAAAGTCCACGTGGCCGTCAGCATAAAGCACATTCTGGCCTGCCTTGTTATGGTTCATGCTGTTGAGCATTCTTTGATAGACGTCAGGAGAGGTTGGCGAGAAGGCTGGAACAATGGCAACACCACTCTTGTCCTGATTCAGGCGGATGTGCTGGGCATCGGCGTCATTTGGGCTGCTGTCGGATGCGATAGGCTGGCTCGCGTTCATGCTGGAGTTCCAGACAAACCCGGCCTGCTGTGTCGCAAAGTTTGGATAGGGGTTCTGGATACTATAGGCGAGGTTCGCAGCGCCGATCCCGCCAATCTGGACGAAGTTGGCGCGCAAAATGGGATCCGTGGGCAGAGCCAGGCCCGTAGCAGGGTCCGTGTTGAACTCGGCGCTCTGAAGGCCGCTAATGCTGCTGGGGCAGAGAAACACATCTTTGGTGGTCAGACCCTGGCGGACGAGCAAATAGAACGCGGCCGGGACATTGTTGGCGCCGGTCCACGTGGAAGATAATGGGGTACCGGCCACAACCTTGCTGTAGTCATATGGGTTCATGTCAATGTAGCCCGCGTTGCCGGTAACGAGGAAAACGCTGCCCACCGGGGCCACGGTGCTGCGCTGATAGATCACACGGGGAAACGCCCCATTGTTGTCGTTCGCATAGGCGGTAAGGGCCAAGCCGATCTGCCGCAGATTGCTGGCGCACTTGGTGCGGTTGGCAGCTTCGCGTGCCATCGAAAGCGATGGCAGGAGAATACTGATCAGAAGGGCGATGATCCCTATTACCACGAGCAATTCCACAAGTGTAAACGCCCGACGTTGTGTTGCCTTCGTCATAAACTGTCTCCATTGTTTCTGACCAGCGGACAAACGCTGCCCGGAAGCCAAACCGTGTTGTTGTCTACTTAACCAGCACACTGCTGTCGAAATCAAAGTTCGCCACGTTATCGGTTGTATAATGACTGTTTTCGTAGCGCAAACCGAAGAGCCCGCCGCGACCGGCCGCCCAGAGGATGTAGGGGGCAGTGCATCGGGCGGTTTCAGTACCGTTGATGACACCCTGATTGGCGGGCGGCTCCCCTCTCATGTAACTCAAGTCGCCCATCATTGTCCTGATCTGATTTCCCGGCGCAACACCGTTGGCATGAATACCGGTGATCCAACTGGTCGAACCGATCCAAGTCGAGCATTGGTCGAGGTCGTACATGTAGGGACCACCACCAACCGAGTTCTGACCCACATAGGCTGTCTGAGGAGTAACCTGCCGCTGCGTGGAAACGGCCGGGCGGGCAGGGATGTAAAGAATGGGAGGTGTCTGACCCGGTTGCAGAATCCCGGTGGCGTCCACATCCCCAATGTCCCCTCGCATTACCTTGCTGGTCAGATACTGCACGCCGCCAATGGTGGCGATGTTGAAGGCGGAGGTGTCAATGTAAGGACCATAGACTTTGCCCTGGCCGCCAACACGTGTGCGGAAGCCGGGGCCATCAGCACCATCGACCGCCACGAGCCCGGGGGCAACCAGGGCCCAGCAGAGCGTGGCCGCTCCATCGGTCGCTAGAGGCCCGGCGGGCCGGGGATAGTCCCCGAAATCCTGCTTATACGCTTCCAGGCCCAACGCAATCACCTGCAGATCAGCCTGAGCGCGAACCCGCCGGGACGCGGTATAGCCGCGCGACACCATAACCAGCAACATGCTCGCCAACAGCACGATGATGCCAATCACGACCAGAAGTTCGACGGTGGTGAAGCCGTGTGGTCTTCGAAGCGTTCCAGAGGCGGTTGTATGGCGATTCATAAAGTTTCTTCGCCTCTTAAGGCAATATCGAACCGAAGCTGGTGATGTCATCCTTGGTTCCATAGACCCGATCCGGCCCCGGGGCGATCAGGATATAGGCATCCCTGCCACGCGGCTGGTCCTGAGGCGAGGGAACTCCGGTACCGAATGCCGGATTTCGGAAATAGCCAGGGGCGGTAATGGGGTAATCCGCATTCACGTCGCCCACCTTGCCCGCGGGGTATGGCATCAATTCCATCAGGCCATGGTGAAGCGCTCGCCCATTGGCCAACTCTTGCGTCATCGAGAATGGACCGCCAATATTGGATGGTCCGTACCAATAATCCACGCTCTTGCCCTCGCCGATGCACTGCCCTTGCCGCCCCGACGCCGGCATATCGTTGGCATCCAATGCAATGCCAACCAGGGTTCCAGCGGACCACGAGCCGGTGAAGGTCCCGGTGTAGCCGAAATACTGGCTCATGTCGTATTGCACCGCCGGTCCGACGATTGGTACGTTAGGGCTGTTGCGCACATTATTGACGTCGCTAATGACAGTGATCGGTGCCCCGCTGGTGAACTCATTGGTCACATTCGCTGCCCCCACGCGTGCCCGCAGATATAGAATCGGCATCGGACTGGGAAAGCGATCGACAAATTCCGGGATGGTCGAGTCATTGGCTTCGGCAATGTCCCTGAAATGGCCGGGGTTGAGCGGGTCGTTGTTCGGCGAAGTCGTTGTCAAATCCGCAACAGCCGCCAAATAGGCGCTCTTAGCCAGATTCGTCTTGGCAGTCGTCGCGCCCGTGGCAAAATCATAGGCCAATGTGCGCGGTCCGGTACCGATTAGCGTCGGATCATAGACGATGTGGCTCTGGCCAGCGGCAAAACCCGGGTCGTACCGCAATCCACCCATCAGCGCCAGTACAAGATTCTCGGAGCCCGTGACACGTCCGACAAGCGGAGTGCCGCCTGGATTCGAGATATGGTCGGGGTTCGTGATGGGCAGTGCAGTTCCGACATAGCCATACATCACATCATTACTCAGCGGACCGGGATACGCCCGGAAATCCTGGTAATACTGCTCAATCGAGCCCTGCAGTTGCACAAGCAGCGCCTGCGTCGATGCAACGCGCGACGCCTTGCGGACATAGCCGATGGCCGGGATCAATATCCCGATCAGGATCGCGATGATCGCTACCACCACCAGCAATTCGACCAGTGTGAAACCGCTGCGCCGGCGGGGGCTATGCACCTGCCTGCTGCTTGACCCAGTGCGTGAATCACTCATTAGTTTCTCCTCAATGGGCTCACCGGCCTGCTTTACTTCTTGGTGGAACCGGACACGGACGAGATCAGGGCGATCATCGGTGCAAACAGGGCGATCACGATGAAACCGACGATCACACCCAGGATGACGACCATGATCGGCTCCAAGATGCTGATCAGCGAGCCGACCAGCACGTCCACGTCATTGTCATAGTTGTCGGCGACCTTGATGAGCATCTTGTCCAGATCGCCGGTTTCCTCGCCGACGTCGACCATGTTGACCACGATGGCATCGCAGACCCTGGCAGCGCGGAGCGGATCGGCCATCGATTCACCTTCGCGAATCGCATCGTGCACCTTGGTCAGCGCCTTGGCATAGACCTCGTTGCCGCAGGTTTCCTTGGTAATGTTGATGGCGTCAAGAATGGGCACACCGGCGGAGATCAGCGTGCCGAGCGTTCGTGTGAAGCGGGCAATCGCGGTCTTGCCCAGGATGTTGCCCAGGACGGGGATCTTCAATTTCACCGCGTCAACAAAATAACGACCGCCGGCGCTCATTTTCAGGAGCCTGACGATCAGCGACAATGCAATCGGCGAGAACAGGATGTAGGCCCAGCCATACTCATTGGCGAACCAGCGCGATACCCTCAGCAGGGTCTTGGTGATGGCGGGCAGTTCGGTATTGAAATCCTTGAAGATGGTCTCAAACTTCGGGATAACGAAGATCATGATCATCGACACGACACCGACGGCGATGGTGATAACCACGGTCGGATAGATCATGGCGCCGATGACCTTCTTCTTCAGCTTGGCGGCCTTCTCCATGAAGTCGGCCAAACGGGAGAGGATCAGGTCCAGCACACCACCGGCCTCGCCGGCCGCGATCATGTTCACATAGAGCTTGTCGAAGGCCTTGGGGTATTTGGCCATGGAATCGGAGAGCGTCCCGCCGCCCTCGACCTCTTCGGCAACGCCGCCGATGATCGCCTTGAGCAGGCCCGGCTTCTGCTGCTGTTCCAGAATCTGCAGGGAGCGCAAAATCGGCAAGCCTGCATCCTGCAGTGTGGAAAGCTGGCGGGTGAAGTTCACAAGCTGCTTGCGCGGGACGCCGCCGAACGAAAGCGGCATCTTCCGCCTGGGCGTTACAACGACATCCGCTTCCTTCTTCTTGACCGCCTTCTTGCCGGCCTTCTCTTTGAGCCGCGTCGGGATTTGCCCCTTCTGGCGGATCTTGGCGATCGCCTCATCGCGATTGCCGGCATCTATCTCATCTTTTACTTCCTGGCCGGATGCGTTCAGGGCCTGGTACTGAAATGTTGCCATGGGCTCTCTCCGTCTTGGGCCGATCTCTACTACCTCAACTGATGATTCACGATGTCCACCAGTGCCTGGTAAATCTCAAAAAGCAGCGTGCTGGTCAAGGTCCTGTCTGAAAAACCGATGGCCGCACGACGGCCATCGATTTTTCAGACAGGGCCTAGCGGGCGGCACTTTCGGGAACTACCATTCAGGCCGGATGTTACAGAACAATTCCAACTCCCGCCAGAGCATTGTCGTGGGTACTCGCGGCAGCCTGTTGGCCCGCTCGCAGACCGCGCTGGTCATCTCCCAACTGCAGCAACTGAACCCAGGACTGGAGGTGCAGACGCTGCTGATCTCGTCCTCGGGCGACAAGATCCAGGATCGGCCGCTGCATGAGTTCGGCGGGAAGGGGCTTTTCACGAAAGAGTTGGAGACGGCTCTGCTGGCCGGGCAGATCGACCTTGCGGTGCATTCGCTTAAAGATGTCCCGGTCACCATGCCATTGGTGGATCAGCAGAATTTGTGCTTTGCCGCAATCCCCTTGCGCGAGGATCCGCGCGATATCCTGGCAAGCCTTAAGTATAGGTATATAAGCGACTTACCGCAGGGAACGAAGGTAGGCACGGGCTCTCTGCGGCGGCGCTGCCAGCTTCTGGCGGCCCGGCCGGACCTGCAGGTTGAGATGATCCGGGGCAATATCGACACCCGATTGCGGAAAATGCGCGAGGGGCAATACGATGCGGTCATCCTGGCATACTCGGGCGTAAAGCGAGCTAACCTCTTTAATGACAAGGAGATGACGCCGATTCCGTTCGAGCTGATGCTGCCGGCGGCGGGGCAAGGGGCCTTGCTGCTGCAATGCCGCAAGGATGATACGTGCACCCGCGAGATCGTGGCGAAAATGGACGATCCCACCACGCACACTTGTATCGAGGCCGAGCGGGCGCTGGTAATGGCTCTGAACGGCGATTGCCATTCGCCTATCGCCGCCTATGCGACGCTCAAGGGCGATCAACTGACTCTGGCCGGTGCTCTGGGGCAGTCTGATGGCCGGCCGCCGGTGAAACGGGGCAGCGTCACGGGGTCGGTGGGTTCGTCGAAGCAACTGGCCGAGTCACTGGCGGGGCAGCTTCGGTAGCCATCAATCCCCTGCCGGGATCGCCTCAGCACGTATCGCCGTCGACGCGTCAGTCCTGTTTCAGCACACGGTGGCAACGGTTGGATGGGCAGCGAGTCGCCGCGTCGCAGGCCCGCTTCAGACGGTTCCGTTGAGGGCCTGGTGGGCTTCCTTGAGTTGCCGGCGGATCGGGATGTTCTGGGGACACTTCTTTTCGCAGGCGCCGCACTCGTTGCAGGCGTCGGCCTGTTTTGCTTCGGGGTCCCAGACATCGCACTTGATCCCGGCGTAGCCGCGGCGGGCGCCTTCCCAATTGCGGTATACACGGGCGAGGTTGTACAGGTTGAAGATGCGCGGAATCCGAACGTTCTGCGGGCATGGGATGCAGTAACCGCAGCCCGTGCAGCACAGGTCCGCCGCAGCGCGGAGCTTCTTGAGGTGGGCGTCGATCACGGCGTAGTCATCGGCCGACAGTGGGGCCGCTTCAGCCGCCACGCGGGCGTTCTGGTCGATGATCTGGCAGGATTCCATGCCGGACAGGGCCAGCGAGACGTTGGGGTTGGCCAACACGAAGCGAAGAGCCAGTTCCGGCACGTGCGACAGATGTGGTAGAACCGTGCCGAAGGCCTCGCCCGAAGCAATCACCCGCCCGCCGGCCAGCGGCCCCATCACCACGATGCCCACGTTCTTCGAGCCAGCGTGGGCGATGGCGGCCTCATAGGCGCGGTCGAGCAGGTTGTACTGGACGGTGAAGGCCTCGAACAGCCCCGTGTCGATCAGGCGGATCATGTTCTCGGGCTTATCGTGGCAGGAGGCCCCGATGTGGCGGATCAGCCCGCGGTCGCGGGCGCGCAGCAGCCACTTGCCGATGGCGGGCTCGACGGCCTCTTCATAGACCGTCCAGTTGATGCCGTGGATGTTGTACAGGTCGATACAGTCCACCTGCAGTAGGCGAAGGCTGTCCTCGAGGTTCTTGTGCCAGGCGGCCTCGTCCGTGCCCTTGTAGTCGTTCTTGGTCGAGACGATCACGCGGTCTCGCCAGCCCTTCAGGGCCTCGCCGACGGCCCGCTGGCTGTCGTGGTTGCAGTAGAAGACCGCTGAATCGATGTAGTTGATCCCGGCTTCGAAAGCGTGGTGGATGATCGGGATCGCCTTGTCAAGATCGACCTTGGCATCCTTGCCGGGTCCGGTCATAGGCAGACGCATCGCCCCGAAGCCCAACTGCGAAATCCGTAGCCCGGTCCGGCCCAGCGTGCGATACTGCAAGAGCAAACTCCTTGTGCGCAAAAGGAAATCCAGTCCACTTCACTGCATGATACAGGATAGCAAATCTGATTTCACGGAATCGCCGTCGCGGGACGAAGGGGTCAGGGATCATTGGCGTAACCGCCCGGCGAGGGAGGGTGCTTCGCACCAATGATCCCTGACCCACTGCCATTCCTTCAGCAAGCCGTAGCCGTACCCGGCGGGAGGCGAGGCGGGCCAAACACAGGCCCGCAGCAGGCGGGGAGCGGAGCGACCAACAGGCGCAACCCAATCCTTTGTCTTGAATTCCCCTTGACTTTCTGCATTACCCATGCGGACCGTGTGGTATACTGCGGGGAAGCCCGGGGGTGGCTCCGGTATGCCTTGAGTGATTTGGGAGGACCAAACGTGAGCACGAGGATGGTGGCAGTTGTGAACCTGGCTGTGTCTGTACTCGTCGTCCTGCTAGGTGCCTTCTCGTATATGCAAGCAGATCTCCAAGGACGGATGGCATTCCGCCAGCTTGAGGATGCCGATGTGATTAACACGGATGCATTGACGAAATTCCATCCTGACTATGGGTTTAGCGTCGACGACGTTGCATACAAGAATGCTGTTCCCCGATTCATCATGTCGCCCACTCAGAGAGCGCTGAAACTGATGACGTTCATTGCGGCGGCGGTCTGTGCCTGGAACGCCTATATGTGGGTGTTTGGGGGTCAACGCCACATCCGCGGATCGGAAAACAGGACGCAATTCGAATAATCGGCGCATAGCCGGTCCATCTGGTCATAACCCCCGCTATTGTACCGGAGTTCTGGCCGCTTCCACCATATTTCTTCGCGATGGACGGCCTTGCCTTCGCACGGTCGACTCCAGGCCAAGCTCCCGCACCATCTGCTGCTGCCAATGCTCGTTGCCAAACGGGCAGCCGCGTTCACGCAGCCGAGGCGACATCACCTGCGCGGCTCGGCGATGATCGCCCGGAACACAACCCCCGCCAGCACCTTCTGCCCCTCAGGGTTGGGGTGCGCCTCGTCGGCCATCATCTTCCCATAGGCCTCCTGCCCCATCTGCTTCATGAAAGCATTGGCGTCGGCGATGGTCAGGTTCGCGTACTGCTTCCCGAGGTCTCTCACGCCTTGGGCGTAGGCGTCGAGCGCTTCCCAGTTCGCCTGGCGGCCGGGCGTGGGTGCCAGAAGCACGCACGCCGGCGGCGCCTTGAGAATGCCCGCCACCTCCTCCACGTAGCGCACCAGGTTCGCCGTGTATTGCGTAGTGGCCGCCGCCGGGTCGGCGCCCGCGCCCGGACGCTCGTTGTAGCCGAACATCGCCGTGATCAGGTCCGCCTCAAGGCCCTGGACATCGCGCATCAGCCACTCGCGTCCCTTGGCCGTTGTCGAGCCGCCGATCGCCCGGCTCACCAGGGTGATGCGGTCGTTGTGGTAGTGCTCCTTCAGCAGCGCCACCAGGACGGCCGGATAGGCGTTCTGGTTGCCGCCCGCTGAGGTGCCCCAGGTGATCGAGTCGCCCAGCGCGAGGATCGTCACCGGCTCGCCCGCCTTCAGCTTGCGCACGACCGATTCCAGCGGCGGCAGCTTGCTCACCGCGACCCTCGGTCTCCTCGCCTTGACGCCCCTGGCCAGCCCCAGGTTCTGCACGCCAAAGGCAATCTCGGGGCTCTTGTGGACGAGGTTGAAGTTCCACTCTTTACCGAAACCGACCAGGTCCACGTCGCCCGGCCGGGCCCCATCGGCGTCTCCCAACTCGCGCCAGAAGGCAGTCGTGGGCACAAAGTCTCCCCAAGCCACGCGCACCTCGTGCCACTGGCTGTCGTTCAGTGGGAAGGAGGCCACCCACGCCTTCCGGTAATCGGCGGCCTGGATATGCAGGTTGCCCCAGTTCTCGGAGCCGTCGCCCTTCACCCAGAAGCACAGCCCATCGGCCTCGTTCCATGCGTGGCTCGGCGTCACCCGGCGCATGGCCAGGCCGTAGAGCTTCTCCGCGCCCACCTTCACCGACAGGGCGGAAGCCGCTTGGCCGTCTCGGCCCTCGCAGGTGGCCATGGTCACAAATGCCCGGGCCGTCTCCTCGGTGAACCACCGCTCTGGCTGGCCCATTGCGTCGATCAGGCCGTCGGCCGGACGCGTGGAGGAGAGGTCCTGGCCCGACACCGTCTGGGCACGCACAAAGGCGGCGGGCACAAACAGCGCAACAAGGGTAGCGGCGAGTGCGATTCGGTGCTTCAATCGATCCTCCTAGAATCGGCCCGGACCAGGACAATGGGCCAGGGACACTGGCCGCATCCGTACTCATCGGTGTTCAAACCTGTGGACCAGCGAACAGCCTGAGCCCGGGCAGGACCGATTGGATCTTGGCGAAGTGATTATCGTAGGTCCACAACTCAGCACTGTGGTGCATCGCTAGAGTGGCAATCAAACTATCCTGTATAGGCATGGGGAGCCCGGCAGCGCGCAAGGTGGCAAGATGCTCGCCAAGAACATCCCAGATGCTCTCGTCGGTAGGCAGACAGGTAAAACAATCGAGTGCCGCTTTGAGCTTGGATGCATCCTCCGGACTCCTGGCTCCGTGAAGGATTTCCGCCCGGATGACGCCACAGATTGCACAGTCGAGCGAAGCGAAGACCTCGCGCACGGCCGGCGTGGGACGCTTGATGTACGAGACAAGCACGGATGTGTCCACCAGAATCACATCACGCTCCGGCGGCGAAGGTCTTCGATCGCGTCATCGTCGAGAAGGGTCTTACCGGCGATATAATCAAGGGCGGCGAGATCGCGAGGGGCACGAGGCTCAACTTCCTCAACGACAATAATCCGGACATCCTTACCGATCATCGCTGCCGCCTCAGGAAGCTCGATGGTGGCCGAACGAAGATGTTTGTGCACGGATACTGTCATAGGTGACCGATTATAGCAGGATGAGCGCGCCGGGCCATAGCTTCAACCAATCGGCTAAGGACCATGCGACAACCGGTCTTCTCCTCTTCGTGGCGTTCGTGGCGCCGTAAGCCGGTACCCGGCGGGCGTGAGACCTCTTCTCAATTCATGGATTGGCAAATCCCCCGCCGCAAATAGGAATGCCCTATATGGGCTGCTCTGTGTGTTACAATCGCAAACCAAAGTATGAAACGCCGCCTCTTCAACATCCTCTCGGCTCTGTCGCTGCTGCTGTGCGTGGCGACGATGGTGTTGTGGATACTCAATATATGGGTGGTGACGGAGTGGGAATATCGAGATCCGGATGGGGTGCCTTTCTCTGGCCGGTCCAGCCATGGTTGCATTGAAGTGGACTACGTGCGATCGGACTTAGTAGTCCTCCGCCAGCCACATATATATCGGGCTCCTGGATTCCATGTGTTCTTCGCAGCCGACTCTGGCGGTTTCCCGTGGAAGCACGTCGGTTTTGACG
>CAIQIQ010000155.1 GCA_903871935.1 uncultured Phycisphaerales bacterium | reverse complement strand
GGCAAGCGACTTCTCGTGCTCGATGGCCTGTTCACAAAACGGGGGCCAGTAGAGCTTCCACCCCTCTGAGAACACTTTAACTAGCAAACCCTTCCGCGATAGTGTCGCGCAATCATAAATCTCGCGTGCGAATTTCGGGTGGCTATGATCGAACGCGACAAGCGCCTTGCGGGCATCGGCTTTGGCATCATCCGGAGCAAGTCTGGCTGTTTCCAGCAGCAGATCCCGTTCCCTTTTGAGATCCTCGTGCTTTGCTGTGGTTTCGTCGTTTTTGCCATCTACGTTTGTTGTCATGGGAACCTGCTTGCTCGCGGTACTGTTTTGTACTTTCCCCTGCTCGGCGAGGGAGTTGTCGTTTTTGCCATCGACCTTTGTTGTCATGATATCCTGCTTTCTGAAGGTACTGTTTCGTGCTTAACATCACGGCCGCATGGGACGACGCCACACGCGCGTCCGCTTCGATAATCGAGGCCAACTTGGCCTTGATCTGCTCCTGACGTTCGCGGCGAGTTTGAGCTATGTCCGCTTGCTTGCGCCGAAGTGCCAGAGCGCTTTCGCCGGCGCCGACATAGCGATGCCAGACGCGTCCACCAGCCTGGCGGACGGACTCGTACACATACATGTTCTCACCGCGTTGCACTTGGTACATATCTCCACTATAACAAATTCTTCCCCATGGTTTTCTGGATTTTTGAGATGGTTTGAGATAGCTGTAACTCTTTACAGATAAAATAGTTACGATGAGATGCAGTTGAGCTCGTCGACCGACCGCTATTTGCAGCGATTTCGCGGCTCATTCAAGGTTGCTGGCGAAGCGATCCGGCGTGAGATCTCGCCGGCGCAGCCGACCGAATAAGCATGCTGCCCCCGATCCTGCGCCGGTAGGCATCTGCGACTTGCGGTGGTAGTGCCCTATGCTCTGATCGCGGTTTCCGCTCTCCGAAGAGTCGGTTGCGGCGATGAGGGCTTTGCAGCAACTTCGTCTATGATCTGCGCCATGCCGATGGGCAGAGTCAGGATCGTGTGCGTTGCCTTGGCGATGGCCTCGTCTGTGCCAACAGTTGCCTGGGCGCAGACGCCACCAGGCTCGTCGTCTGGTCCCAGCCGAACCATCACCACAGATCGCGGGGCAGTCGGCGATCTGCTGCGCAAGTGGGCCGCGGACGGCTCGGCGGCCGGGAACACCGGCGACTATTACGACAACCGCGATCGCGGCCATTCCCTGCTCGACGTTTCTGTGTATCCACAACTGCGCCTGATCCCCTATAGCGCAGAGGATCGCAAGACCGGCGGCGACTGGGCGGCAGCGCGTGCCATTCGCCCCGGGGTCGTCTTCGGGAACTCATCCACCTCGTCGACCGCCCCTCTCAGCGGATCAAACACCCGCATGCTCTATGCATCGCGCGCCGGCCTCGACCTGCTGTATGAGCAATACCGCCGCCATAACCTCTACATCTATCCCGCTCACCAGGACCACTCACCTGGCCACAATGGTATTGCCGGCGGCATGTACGGCGATCTGTTGCCGGCCAATACTCCGTATGTCATCACCTCGCAAGGTTCTTCCGGGTCGGATCAGCCGTTCCTGCGCGCTGTTGCCTTCACGCTGGCCGCCTTCAGGCCCGAGGTAAAGGCGAAGCTCATCAGCAGCGGCATGCTCATGCCGACGCTGCAGATGGTCTTCCGCATGAGCAACAAGCAGGTTGCCACGGAGGCAGAGTACCTCACTGGCAAAGCCCATCCGACCGCGTTCGATGGCGCACAGGTGGACGTAGCCAGGATGGTCGGTCTCGCGCACGGCATTGATCTGGCCCATATCCCGCCACTGGCGCAGCTTGAGATCACGGGGATCGAGCCGGCCCAGCCGGGCAGCGATTACTTCGACCCCGCGCCCTCCGAGGCGCTTGGCACCACGCCTTGCGCCATCGCCCGCATTTTCCGTAGCTCGACCGGCGTTCGCCGGATGATCGTTTCGGCTGCATCGAGCATAGACTTGAACGCTCTGCCGCTGAGCTACCGCTGGGTTCTTCTGCGCGGCGATCCCTCAGAGGTGCGCATCACGCCCCGCGGCAGCGGCGCTGAAGCCGAGATCGCCATCAGCTATCACAAACGCGCGCCAATCGCGCCGGGTGCTGTGCTGGAGTCCAACCGTGTTGATATTGGCGTCTTTGCCTATAACGGCACCTACTACTCCGCGCCGGCGTTCATCACTTCGTACACTCTTGACACCGAGGCGCGCACCTATGACGCCAAGGGAATACCGATTGAGATCGGCTACGGCATGGGCGAATCGGCCCTGACGATCGACAACTGGGCGGCGTACTTCGAGGCGATCAAGGCACAGCCGTTGAGCCCGGCGCTGCAACTGCTGCATAGGGGCCTGTCGGCCGATGACATGAAGATGATCCGCTCCGTCGGCGAGCGCTATCTCGCCGGCCGTGAAACCCTCAATCCCCTGGAGCAACGTCTGAAGGATGCAGAGGAGTCGTTGAAGAAGATGCCGGCCGAGGGAAGACCGGGCATCGAGCAGGAGATCAAGTCCGCCAGAGACGCCCTCGATCTCGCCACCAAGTCACGCGATGTCCTGCTGAGCACCGCGCAGCCGGGCATGAGCCAGTCCCTCCAGGCGGTCCTGCGGCCGCGATTGCAGGCTCTGCTTTCAGACCCGCTGCTTTATCCGCAGAACGCGGCCACCTTTGGTCGGCTCTCGCCTGCCCTTGAGCAGCAACGACGTCGGCTCCTGGGCTACGGAATCATCACCGAATCGGCCGGGCAGAACTTCATCATCGCCCCGGTACTGAGCGGTACGGAGCCTCCGGAGCAGCGCCTCTCGCGCTACCAGCGCACGATGATCGCGCGGTTCAACGGCGACCTGCTGGCAAGCCTCATTCCCGGCGCCCGACACGAGTTCCGCACCAATCTCGTCGACTATCGCCTGACTCTTCCCAAGACCTGGCGCGACCTCTACCACCACGGCCCGGCTGGCGAAGTGACCGGCTGGACGCGCTGCGACGGCCAGGGCTCCACTGACTTCACCGCGGATAGCAACATGGTCGTGACTCGTGATCCGCTCGGCCGCCCCCTGGTTGGCCGGTCTGTCACCTACGAACAGCGCGCGCCCAAGGGCTATGACCCCCGCTCCGGTCCCGACCCGACACCACTTTCATTCTCACCGGGCGGCAGGTTTGCGTACTATGCCTACACGAGCGATACCGACACCGTCGGGCGTGTTGCTCGCATCGAGGATCGCGCCCAAAAGTAGGCTCAGGACCGTATTGTGTTACGCCCGAGGCTAAACCGTGGCCACTCGGATGCACGGATAGAGAGAATCCGTCGCCCGAAACGCAGACAGTTGCGGCCAGGAAGCAGCTTGCTTGGACGATCCGGCCATCGAAAACGTAAGACGCAGAGATCGGAATAACGCCTTGTCTCCTTGTCTCCCACTCTCCTTGTCCTGTTGCACGCTCTCCCCCTCTCCCGCTCACCCACTCACGCCCTCTATCTGTTACCCCCCCCCGCTCCACAACTGCGACATTTAGTCATAGCCCTATTTTTCTTGCTGAGGGAGCAAGCAATCTGTACAGTAGCCTCGCGGTAGTTCGTGCAGCGATGGGGCTGTCACATCCGGCGCGGAGCGGCGCTTTGTTTCCATGTCGTGTTCTCCAGCAGAAGAAGGCGCATGTTGGTCCCTGGCGTCTTCGTCGCGGCCTCAAGTCTCAGGCACGCGTCGGCTCGTTGAGGACTGTTGAGGCTTAAGGGTCCAAGCGAGGGAAATGGTCATGCGCAATCGTGGTAACCGTCATGCGTCTTCGAAGTCCATCCACACTCTGCAAAGCACCGGCCAACTGGCTCGACAGCGCCAAGCCCGCCGGGCCCGTGTCCTGATGGAGGCTCTGGAACCTCGCCAACTGATCTCGGCGACCGTCATCACCGACCAGCTCGACTATGCCTTCGGGTCCACCGCCCAGATCACCGGCAACGGCTTTGCGCAGGGCGAGACGGTTCAACTGCAGGTGCGCCATGCGCCCGGGACGGCCGGGAGCAACGATGATCCACAGAACCAGGCCTGGCAGGTCGTCGATGGCGGCGCAGGGGACCTGGACGGTATCGCGGATGGGAACATCCAGACGACGTGGGTCGTGGATGATCCGGATGCGGTGGGGGCGAGCTACGTGCTGACGGCCACGGGCGTGTCCTCGGGCGAGGTCGCGACGTCGACGTTCACGGACTCTATTAGCGGCTTAAGCAATCTGGTTATTGGGACCCAGACCGGCACGTTGACTCCGGCACGGCCGGGTCCGTGACCTATGACATCACAGTCCAGATAACGGGAGGCAACAACAGCAATATCACTTATTCGGTCACTTCCGCGCTGCCAGCGGGCGTGAGCGCCAACTTCTCGCCAAATGACACCAACAACCTCGTGTCTACGACGCTGACGCTAACGACCACATCGAGCTCCCCTGCGGGTCTAAACGCCTTTACGGTACAGGCCACCGCGAATGGGCACACCACTAATAATTCCAACGGGAGGCTGGAAATCGGCGATTTTACCGCCCCGCCGGTCCCGTCCGTACCCAATCTGGCGGACGCCAGCGACAGCGGCAGTTCCAACGCCGACAACCTCACCAACGTCACCACCCCCACCTTCACCGGCACCGCGGAAGCCGGCAGCACCGTCAAGATCTACGACAGCGCCACCCAGGTCGGCACCGGCGTCGCCACCGGTGGCGTCTACTCCATCACGGTCAGCGCCTTGTCTGCCGGCGTCCACACTATCACTGCCACAGCCACCGATGCAGCGGGCAACGTCTCGGTCGCCTCCTCGGCTCTGACTGTCACGATCGACGCCTCCGCCCCGGCCGCTCCGTCCACCCCCGATCTGGCAGCCGCCAGCGACAGCGGCAGTTCCAGCATCGACAACGTTACCAGCGACGCGACTCCCACCTTCACGGGCACCGCGGAGGCCGGCAGTACCGTCAAGATCTATGACGGGGCAACACAGGTTGGCAGCGGCACGGCGACAGGCGGGAACTACTCTATCACCGCCAGCACTCTCTCTGCGGGAACCCACAGCATTACTGCCACAGCCACCGATGCAGCTGGCAACGTCTCGCTCGCTTCCTCGGCTCTGACTGTCACGATCGACGCCTCCGCCCCGGCCGCTCCGTCGACCCCCGATCTGGCGGACGCCAGCGACACCGGCGCTTCCACGATCGACAACGTTACCAACATCACCACTCCCATCTTCACCGGCACCGCGGAAGCCGACAGCACCGTCACCATTTACAGCAGCGGCACTCTCGTCGGTTCCGGCATCGCCACTGGCGGCACCTACTCCATTACCGCCAGCGCCTTGTCTACCGGAGTCCGCACTATCACCGCTACCGCCACCGATGCTGCCGGCAACGTCTCGGCAGCCTCCGCGGCCTTGAGTGTCACCATTGATTTTACTGCTCCCACGACAGCGTCGGTAACGAGCCCCGCTTCCGGCAGTTTGCGAGCTGCCACTGTGCCGGCAACATTTGGCGGCAACGTGGCAGACAACAGCAGCGGCGTCGGCCTCGCCGCCAACAGCACGACCTTCACGCTCCAGCACAGCACCTTGTACTGGACCGGCTCTACCTGGCAAGCGACGGCTTTCAACCTTGCAACTACCCATGCCGCAACGACCAGTAACACCTCTACTGCTTGGACTAGCAGTGCGACTCTGCCCGACTGGGCCTCACAGGCCGACGGCAACTATATCGTCACGGCGACCGCGACGGACAAGGCGGGCAATTCTTTCGTCGGAAATGGCGTGGTCTTCACGTTGGACAATACTGCGCCCACTGCGACCGTCTCACCTTCGGGAACGGTGACGAACCAGTCGCCGATCACCTTCACCATCACCTTCCCGGAAACCGTTACCGGATTGATCGCCGCGGATATCACCATCACCGGTGGCACAAAGGGCCTTCTGTCCGGCAGCGGAGCTACCTACACGATTCCCGTCACTTCTCCTTCGCAGGGGCCAGTGACCTGCACAGTCATTGCCGGCGCAGCGTCGGATGCTGTAGGCAATGCCAGCTTGGTCTCCAATACGGCCACCGTTACATATGACACCGTCAAACCCACCATCGCCATCACCCGCGCCGCCAGTAACCCCACGAATGCCGCCAGCGTCAGCTTTACGGCCACCTTCAGCGAAGCTGTTACTGGCGTAGATTCCGGAGACTTCACTTTGGCTAACAGCGGCCTTATCGGCCCCTCGATAACCAGCGTCACCGACAGCGGCGATCACATCAGCTACACCGTGGTCGTCAACACCGGCTCTGGGAATGGCACCTTGGGCCTGAACAAGACGGGCACCGGGGTCAATGACCTGGCAGGCAACGCCATCGCCACCGGCACCGTCACCGGCGAGGTCTACACTATTGACAAAACCGCCCCGGTGATCTCCAGCGTCACGATCCCCAATGCAGCCATGAAGGTCGGCGACGTGGTGACGGCGACGATCACTGTGACCTCGGACGCTGACACGTACACGCTGGGCGCCAGCAACATCGGCGGCTTTGCGCTTGGCAACCTCGTGAAGATCAACAACACCACTTACCATGCGCAGTTTACGATAGCCAATGGCGGCACCGACGTGGCCGCCGCTTCAAACATTCCGTTGAGCGTGGTCCTGGTGGACAGCGCTGGCAACGCCAGCGCCGCATTCGCCACTGCTATCAGTCAGAACGCCGACCGCATTGATGCCAATCGGCCGGCGGCTCCGGGCCTGTCGCTCACCAGCGACACGGGCAGTTCCGCGACCGACAAGATTACCAATAACGGCGCATTGACCCCCAGTGGCGTCGAGAGCGGCGCGACCGTGGAGTATTCCGCCAACGCTGGCGCGACTTGGAGCAGCAGCTTCGCAGCGACCGAGGGGCTCAATTCGGTGCTGGTGCGCCAGACTGACGCAGCAGGAAACGTGGGCGCCGCCTCGGCAGCGTTTGCCTTCACCCTGGATACTGGCAATCCCAGCATCACAGCGCAGCGCGATACCGCCGCCAATGGCAATGGCTGGAACAATACCGATGTGGCTTCCAGCTACAGTGCCAGCGACAGCCTATCGGGCCTGGCCAGTCCCGCTACCGGCAGTTTCACCTTTACCGCCCAAGCCAGCGGTCAG
>CAIQIQ010000154.1 GCA_903871935.1 uncultured Phycisphaerales bacterium | reverse complement strand
TGCCAGTATCCTGGCCGCCTGTGCAGATGCATGATTGCCACGATGATGATCGCAGCGGAGGTCTCGCGGTACAGGATGCCGTAGGGGAAGCGGCCGATCCGCAGTCTTCGGATGTTCCTGCCAATGGTTGGCCAACGTGTCGGGTGGGATTGGATTTCACGGAGTCCCCGTTCAATGGTGTCGAGGAATGTGGTGCCAAGACCGCGGACCTGCGCATCATAAAACAAGGCGGCTTCGGTCATCTCGATTTGGGCTTCGTGTAGGAACTCGATCGGTTTGCTCACCGCAGCGCCTCCCGCGCTTTGGCGATCGCGATCGCGGCCGGAATGGTCTTTGATTTGGCGCGACCGTGGCGGCGCAGCCTGCGGTCGGCTTCCTGCGCCCATGCATGGTCGATCTCACTCTCGTCCGCCTGGTCGAGGCTGGCCAATAGGGATGCCGCAAGCCGAGCACGCCGAGCGGTGGGCAGCTTCATGGCGGCAGATTCCACGTTTCTCATCGTCATGCCGTGCTCCTGATTGCCCTTGATTCTATCGCTGACTATCCGAGTATCCAAACGCGCTACCGGCCGACCGAGGAATCGGCCGGACGGTGTGTGTTTGCCAGACTTGTCCAGCTACAGCTTCACTGCCGCCACCAGGTCCTTCACATGCTGAACGCTGGTGTCCAGAGCCTTTTTTTCGTTCGCATCCAGTTCGATTTCGAGCACCTTCTCAACGCCGTTGCTGCCGAGGATGGCCGGGACGCCGACGAAATATCCGCCGACGCCGTATTCTTTGGTGCAATACGCGGCGGCAGGGAGAATGCGCTTCTTGTCCTTGATGATCGCCTCGGCCATCTGCACGGTGGCGGCGGCGGGGGCGTAGTAGGCGCTGCCGGTGCGGAGCAGCTTGACGATCTCCGCGCCGCCATCGCGGGCACGCTGGATGATCTGGGCGAGGCGCTCGGGCTTGACCAGTTGCGTGATCGGGATGCCGCCGGCGAAGGTGTAACGGGCGAGCGGGACCATGTCATCGCCATGGCCGCCCAGAAGCAGGGCTTGTACATCCTCAACCGAGCAGCCAACCTCTTCCGCGAGGAAGCTGCGATAGCGGGCGGTATCCAGCACGCCGGCTTGGCCGATGACGCGATGGGTGGGAAGGCCGCTCTTCTTCCATGCCACGTAAACCATCGCATCCAACGGGTTGGAGACGACAATCATGACCGTGTTGGGCGAGGCCTTGCCAACTTTCTCGGCCACCTCGCCGACGATCTTCGTGTTCGTGGCGATCAGGTCATCGCGGCTCATGCCGGGCTTGCGGGGAATGCCGGCGGTGACGATCACCACATCGGAGTTGGCGGTCTGGGCATAGTCGCTGGTGCCCACCAGCTTGCAGTCCGAGCCGCAGATCGGCGAGCTCTCATAGAGATCCAGGGCTTTGCCGGCCGGCATGGTATTGGGAACTCTCGTGTCGTTCCCATCCTTGTCCTTGACGGTGAGTTCAGGGATGTCGAGCAGAATGACATCGGCGAGCTCAGCGCTGAGGATCCAATGAGCACAGGTTGCGCCGACGTTGCCGGCACCGATAATCGAGATCTTCGGACGACGCATGTTTAGTGAGCTCCTATCTGTGTTTGATCCACCCGGATACCATCGTGTGCATCGGGTTGACGGATTATCGCGGAAGGTTTTTCCAAAGCAATGTGTTCACAGGAAGTTAGCATGTACAAAGTAATAATCCGGCGCCGATGCTGGCCACACGCACGTCAAAAGCGATCTAACGGACGCTTCTATCTTGTGTCTGCATGGTAGTATAGGCCTTTGGCGGCCGGTTGGCCGGAGTTGCTTATGTCGCGATCACATGCAATTGCTGTGGCTCTGTGCGCGGGGCTGTGGGTTTGTGCGGTAGCACAGGCAGCAGCGCCCACCACCAGGGATACAACGGCGGAGCAAGCCATGCGGGATGCTCGTCAGCGGCTCAAGCGCGACATCATGGCAACCGAGGTCGAGGGTGGACCGACAGTTGGGGCCCTGCTCAAGGAGAAGGGGATGGAGCAGGAACTCGACCGGCAACTCAACGAAGTTAAGCCGGTCGGGGGCGCGCGCTGGCTGGATGAGCGGAGTTGCCAGGTGCGCATGGAACTGCCGGGTCAGCGCGTGGCGGAGATCATCGCCAAAGCGTCGGTTGGCCGGGCGGGGGAGAAGCAGGTTGCGACGCAGACGATGAGCAAAATGACCTTTGTCTCAGTCGGTCGCAGTGGCCCGCAGGCTACGACGGCGCGCGCGGAGGCAGATCGGGGGCTCGTTCCGCAGCAGGCGCCCGAATGGGTGAACAGATCCATGTCGGCCGAAGCATGGGCGCGGGCAAGTTCCTCGCCTCTGATGGCAGCACAGGCGGCTGAAGCGGATGCAAGAAAGGCGCTGGCGCAACAAGTGGGTGCGCTGACGCTGGCATATTCCCTGTCGTTGCAGCAGGCGGGCGAAAAAGATCCCCGGATCGCCGAAGCCACGGCACGGGCGTTGGAGAATGCCCGAGTCAGGCGGACGGATTATGGCGCCGATGGTTCGGCCAAAGTGCGCGTTGAACTGTATCTGGGCGGGCTGTGGGATGAACTGAATCGGTAGGGTGTTACGCGCCGGGCTTGGTAAGAGCGAATTCCGAATGGGTGATGGCATCGAGGTCGAGGCCGGCGATGCGGTTGGCCTTTAGGTCCAGCATGGCCAGGCCTGCGGACATGGCGGCGTTGTCGGTGCAGTATGCGAAATCGGGGAAGTATACTGGTAACCCGAGTTTGGGCAGGTCAGCGCGCAAGCCGCGGTTGGCGGAGACGCCGCCGCCGACGATGACGCACTTCGCGCGGGTCTGGTGGATAGCGCGCTTGAGCTTGGTTGTAACAACATCGACGCAGGCGGCCTGGAAACTGGCGGCGACGTCGGCGATCTGCTGCGGGCTGAGTTGCGCGGCTGTGCGTTCTTTCCCCTTGTGGCCGCGAACGTGGTAGAGCACCGAGGTCTTCAGGCCGGAAAAGGAGAAGTCGAGACTGGTGCGGGAGAGATTGCTGCGGGGGAAGCGAATGGCGCTGGGGTCGCCTTGGGCAGCGAGGCGATCGATGGCGGGGCCGCCGGGATAGCCCAGGCCGAGAATGAAGGCCACCTTGTCGTAGGCTTCGCCGATGGCATCGTCGATGGTGGAGCCGATCAGGCGCACATCTTCGAAGGAGCGCAATTCGTAGAGGGCGGTGTGGCCGCCGGAGATTGCCAGTCCCACGGCGGGGAACTGCGGCTGCACGGCTCCGCCCAGCATCACGCTGTAGAGATGGGCACGCACATGGTCGATTGCCAGCAGTGGGCGCGTGAGGGTCCAAGCCAGAGTCTTGGCAGCCGTCACGCCGATCAGCAGGGAGCCGATCAGCCCGGGGCGATGCGTGACGGCGATGGCATCGAGGTCCGCCAGAGTGACATGTGCCCCGGCGAGAGCATCTGCGATGACGGGCAGGATGTTCTCGATATGAGCGCGGCTGGCGATCTCGGGAACCACGCCGCGATAGCGGGCGTGCAGTTCGATCTGCGAAGAGATCACACTGGAGAGCACGCGCACGCCGTCTTCAACAACGGCGGCGGCCGTCTCATCGCAGGTGGATTCGATGCCCAGGATCCGTGCCATACTCACTCCGGCGCTGACGCCTCAACAGCCTCTTCGGGCTGAGTCGTGGGCTGCGTGGCATTCACGGGGCCCTGAGTGTTCTGCAGGACGGTAAGAGCCATGATGCTTTCGACGGCGCGCTGAAGCTGGATGTCAGCACCGTAGGGTTGCGTCGCAGGTGCGATCGATGGGGCGGTGCCCGGCTTGTGGAAGAGTTCCGTCTGGTAGCGTTCGCGGAATATCTTCTGCTCAGCAGCCGGGTCTACGTTCACCTGGATCTGCGGGATGACGCCCCAGTCGGTGGCATCCTTGCGGCGGTGGACGAGGCGGCCTGAGGGCAGGTAGTAGTAGGCGACCGTCATCTTCAGTTCGCCGGAGCCCTGCTCGAGCGGGATCAGTTCCTGTACCGAACCTTTGCCGTAGGTGCGCGACCCGATGATCAGCGCCCGGTGGTTATCCTTCAGGCTGCCGGCGACGACTTCGGCCGCCGATGCCGATGAGCCGTTAACCAGAACGACAAGGGGGAATTTGGGCAGCGTGCCGTCCGCGTGGGCGAAGATGGTTTCTTCAGGGCGACTGCGGCCGCGAGTGGAGACGATGACACCCTGATCGACGAAGAGATCGACGATTTCGGTGGCGGAATCGAGCCGGCCGCCGGGATTGAAGCGGAGGTCCATGACCAGGCCCTTCATGCCGTCGGCCAGGAGCTTATCGATCACCTGCTTGAACTTCTCGTGGGTATCGGCGGTGAACTGGGTGATGCGGATATAGGCGAACTTTTCGTTGCGGTCGACAAAGTAGTTCCAGGTGTTGTCGGCGTTGCGCTGATAGCCCTTGATGGTGGGAACAACCACCTGCTGCCGCGGCATGGTGAGGTCGAGGTCTTCTTTCCCGCGGCGCAAACGCAGGGAAACCTCGGATCCGACCTTGCCTTGGATCAGCTTGATGACGTCCGGCAGGCGTTTGTCGGCGACAGAGGTGCCATCGACTTTGAGCAGGACATCGCCGGCCATGACTCCAGCCTTAAAGGCGGGGGAATCATCGATGGGGGTGACGACTTCGATTCGGCCGTCATCCTGCTGGTTGAGCTGGATGCCCACGCCCTCAAAGGAGCCGTCGAGCATCTGGTCAAAGGCTTTCTGTTCTTGTGGGGGAACATAGACGGTGTAGGGATCAAGCTGGTTAAGCATGCCGTCGATGGCGCCTTGCCGGAGTTTTTCGGCACTGACATCCTCGACATAGCGGGTGGCAACCTGCCGATGGATATCGACGAGGGTGCGGACAAATGCGTAATCCTCATCGCGCGCGGGCATGGAGCCGGGCAGTTGCACGGCGAGCATGGCGATCAGAATCAGGCTAACGGCCCAAGCTAACTTCTCTTTCTGCATATCATGGACTCCCAATGGGGTTGAAGCATTCTAGGGGCGCGAGCGCGGGGTGCAAAGGGAGCGGGGCAATCTCTATGCCTCGATGCGCTTGCGAATGATACGGACGGCATTGGCGACGTGGGCGGCAGTGTAGACTTTGCCGGGCTCCAGGTCTTCGGGGCTGAAAAGCCGGTTGGTCATCTTGTGCAGTTCGTAATCTTCCTTGCTGTTCTTCGTGTAGGCGATGAAATCCTTCAGGTCGGGGTTTTCGTGCGGAGCGGTAAACTGCAGGACGAGAAAGAATAGGTCCACAGCTTTGTCGACTTTGAAAACGGCGTTGGTGAAGTAGGGGGCTGTGACATGGCCCTGCTGAACGTAGCGTTCCAGCGTGCGCTGCACCTGCGTGGTTCGCATCAGGTCGCTAAAGACCTTGCTGAGGATGGGGCTGCCGGCGATGTCCTCATCGTCGTGGACGGAGTTGCCGAAGTCGATGAAGCCGACGCCTTCGGGTGTGACCACAATATTGTCAAGACGCAGATCGAGATGGATGACACCGGCCTTTTCATGCACGCAACGCAGCAGTTCGGCGGACTGCTCGGCAAAATCAAGCTGCGAGATTGGCGATCCGCCATTGCGGAGCCAGTTGACCTGAAGGAGTTTGACGAGGCCGCGATCATCCTGCTCATAGTGGAGCGTGTGCGGCACGCGGCTGCGCAGATGGACGGGCAGCCGCTCCTGCAGGCGGTTCATGATGGAGACTTCGCGGGTCAGGAAAATGGGCAGGATATTGCGGATCAGGCTCTGGGCGCGGCGGACCAATTCCTCTTCCTCAACGCCCTGAGCGTGCTGGCGCAGCCGGTTCAGAACCCATTCGGTGGAAGGAATGCGCTTGGTCACAACGTGGTGTCCGTTGTGCTTCTCCTTGGATACGTTGAGCTGCACCTCGAACGTGAAGCGGTTGGTGACCTCGCCCTTGGGCACATGGAGAACCTTGCGGGCGGCGAAATAGTGGGCCTTCTTGCGGACGACCGGCCAGAAGCGCCAGCCATCGAGCACGGTGCCGGCGGGGCGTTCAACGGCAAAGCCGTACTCCGCGAAATCACGAGAGAGTTTCGCAACCTTCTGGATTGAGGATGAGGCAAAGACGTATTGCCCGCCCCAGCGGATCTGGCGGAAGATCGCGGCCGGGTTCTGCTCCTGGTCATCGGTGGCGAAGATGTAGTCGGGCAGTTCCCGCGCAGGCGCCTGCTCGCCAAACGCAAGATATTCCGCATCCTGCTGGAAGACCTTGCGGATGATGGGGTCCAGAGCTGGTTTCGGGTCGGCCATGTTGCGAATGTCACGAGATACAGAATGCCCGGAGTCAGCGGCCAACCAATGGCCGAGCCTGCCATGGTAGTGCTCTGCGCGACGTATTCAAGGATGTTTGTGGCGCAAGAGATGGTGGAAGAAGGCAGAAGTCACAGAAGTCAGAAGACAGAAGTCAGAAGACAGAAGTCAGAGATCAGAAGGGGAAAGGGCGATTGTGGATAAGTAGCAGGTGCGCAGGTTCTCGGCGGGGGTACCACCATGGTGCTATCTCTTGTGTCTGCAGGAGGTTATGGCAAAACGGGGGGAGGAGGTGCGCAGGTTGAGACATAGTATTATTGATTATTCCGTAACAAGGCAGAGGAGTGTCGCTCGGGGCGGGAAGATGCTCCGGTTAGGTTGCGCATCTTGGGGCGAGACAAAACCCAGTTCACCGACTGGGCAAAGGTGCGCAGGTTAGGTTGAGAAGTCGGAAGTTCCCGCCTGCGTCGGGATTTCGCTTCGCTCAACCCTAGCTGGAGCCGACAAAGGTGCGCAGGTTCGGGTGCGCATCTTTGGGTGCTGTGTGAGATGACTCACTGATAAGGTAAAGGTGCGCAGGTTAGCGCGCACAGATTTGGCGGAACGCATGCCCACGGAAGGCAGTCCCGTGGGTTTTGGCGTGGCGTGGGTATTCGGTTGTCAAAGAACGAGACCCGATCGCGCGGTCTCCCTATGCGGGCACGCACCCTCACCTTGATCCTCTCCCAGGGGGAGAGGCATAGAGGAAAAAGCAAGCTCCTCTATAATATAGGGGTGAATTGGCGGGGTCCAAAAACGGAAGATGAGGAATGGCAAGGGGTTAACGAAATCCAAAAATCTTTTGAGAGTTTCTGGCCTTAAGCCCCCGCCGCCGAAGGCGGCCCCATAGCTGTCGCCGGAGGCGACTTACTTTGTTCGCGGGCCGTGCCCGCGCGTAGGTCGGAGACCGCTACAGCGTCAGCAAGCGCTCCACGTACTCGTGGTGCAAGCGGGGCGGGCCAAGAAGGGCCGCGTAGGCCGGTGCACGGCCGCAGAAGGAGTGCGTCAGTGCGTGTCGGACTTTCGGACGGCGTCGAGGGAGCGATCGAAGACGCTCTGCTGGGCAGGGGAGGCGAAGTCGAAGGTCAGGCGCTGCCCGATGACGTCCAGGCCCAGATTGGCTTTGACGGCTTTGAGGACCGGGTTGAAGTAGCTGGTGGGGAGCCCTCGCATGCCGGAGAAGGTGACGGTAATGCTCTCGCGGGCGCGGAGTCTGCCGACGATCTCATTGGCCAGCGCGATGCCGCTGTTGACTATCGAATCGCTGACGTCGTCTGAGGCTTTCAGAAGTAACACTTTGGGGGCTCGCCACTGTGTATGTCTGTGTCTGTGGACGCTCACGAGGTCTGACTGGAGTCGCCGAGTTCTTTGCGGCGTTTGGCTTCGAGTTTCTTGATGCTTGGGGCGGTGGGGAGGCTCTCGGGCATGGTGCCGCCGAGTTCCTTGATGGTCTGGCGCACCTTCCTGCCGACCTCATAGTGGGTTTGGTTGGCGCGGGCCTTTCCCGTGATCTTCTCCCGGCGGAGTTTCTCCTCGGTCTGGGTGGCGCGGAAGAGATTGGCGGCAAGTTCGGTGCTGCCCATATGGTCGAGAATCTGCTGGCTCTTCGTGAGCCCCTTGCGCTGGTGGATATCGCGCGCCTGGAGGCCACCGTAGAGTCCAGCGTAACCGTGATTCTGGAAGATGGCGTAGTCAACGGGCTCGACGACGCCGGCATCCTTGGCCGCATCTGCAAGCTTGAGGTTGTGCCTGCGTAGCTCGTCGCGTAGAAGCAGGCGTCGGTCGCCCTCGACAGCCTCATCGGTCAGTTCCTGACGTCGGGTCTGGACAGCGAAATAGGTCTGACCGACCGCGACGATCTGCTTGCGGGGATCGGCGTTCTGGATGATAAGGTAACAGGCATAGCGGGACATGAGGACAGTGGCGATCGGCCGGGCGGCGCCACTGCCGATGGTGACCATTTCGTTGACGTCAACGAAATGGTCCTCGACGCGCTGGTTACTGTTCGAACAGGCGGTGCGTGCCTTTTGGATTACCTGCTCGAAGTTGCGGTAGTCGGTGTAGCCGAGGATCTGGGCGAAGTCGCGGCTGGACCAGAACTCGGCGCCCGCGTCATTCACGCGGCGGATGCGTTGGAAGGGGGACTGGTGGCCGTCGGAGGGTCTGTCGAGTTCGTTGGACATGGTGCTCTCCTTTCGTATGACTGACCACAGCCCGTACAGGTCGGCTTATGCATTGGCATCCACGATGCTGTTTGTATCAATGGGCGGCGATTCAGGCAACATCATTCTGCTGTGTCGTCATCGGTGTCGTCGGCGCCTATGCGGTACTTGATGTCGTAGTTGATGATGAAGTCGAGTTCCTCGTCGGTGAAGCCGTAATGCAGGGCTCAAGTGCCCAATGAAACATGCTTTGACCATCTTTTCGACTTCCCCCGCGCCAGAAGGTGATCGGCGAGATCATGGCCACCATCGAGCGAGTTCACATTGACACTGAGCGCAACCTGCTGGATGTGCTGGATAAGGTGCATGAGATCAGCGCGGAGACGGTGGACCCGACCCACGTGTTCACCGTTTCGCAGGTGTATGAGGGGTTGCTCCTGAAGATGGGAGAGAAGGGAAATGACGGCGGGCAGTTCCTGACGCCGCGGCAGATGATCAAGGCGGTCATTCGCGTGCTGGACCCGAAGATCGGCGAGGTGATGTATGACCCGTGCGCTGGGACGTGCGGCTTCCTGATCGAAGGCTATGAGCATATGCGGCAGCGGCTGGGGAAGAAGATCACGGCCGAGCAGATCGAGACGCTGAAGCGGCGGACGTTCTACGGCCGGGAGAAGGAGAACACCATCTTTCCCGTGGCGCTGGCCAATATGATCCTGCACGGCATTGACGAACCACACCTGTGGCATGGCAACACGCTGACCGGCGGCGAGACTTACGGCGGGCTATTTCTGGATGCGCCTGGGCTATATGACGTGATCGGCACCAACCCGCCGTTTGGCGGTAAGGAAGGGCCGGAGGCCCAGACCCACTTCAACTTCAAGACAGGGGCGACGTCGGTGCTGTTCCTGCAACACATCATCGCCAGTCTGAAGAAGGGCGGGCGCTGCGGCATGGTGATTGATGAGGGTGTGCTGTTCCGCACCAACGAGACTGCGTTTGTGCAGACGAAGCGCAAGCTGCTGGATGATTATGATCTGTGGTGCATTGTCAGTCTGCCGGGAGGGGTATTCAGCGCGGCCGGTGCGGGCGTGAAGACGAACCTGCTGTTCTTCACCAAGGGGAAGCCAACCGAGAAGGTCTGGTACTACGACCTGTCGGATATCAAGGTGGGCAAGAAGAAGCCGTTCACGCTGGAACAGTTTGAGGAGTTCTTCAAGCTGCTGCCCAAGCGGGCGGATAGCGAACGCAGTTGGACGGTGACGCGGAAGCAGATTGAGGAGAAGGGGTTTGATCTTAAGGCGGTGAATCCCAACGCGAACGACACCAGCGATAAGCGGACACCGGCGGAATTGCTGGATGTGATTGAGGCGAAGGGGAGGGAAGTGGCGGCGAGTATGACGGCGCTGCGGCAGTCGCTGCGGTAATGCCTACAGGAAGGAACTGGTGCCGTCCCGCGTCGGCTTCGTCGTTGCGTCGTGGCGAGAGACTCCATTCATTCTGGATTCTGGATTCGGGATTTCAGGGGTGGGGGCAGTTCAGGGGCAAATAGGGAGCTGTTGAGGGAATGGCGCGCGCCGATCAGAAGGTCGTGCTGGAGCATGTAGTAGTCACCGAGAATTCTCAGTTCAGCGAGGGGGCGGTCGACGGGTTGGCCGCCGGGAAGGACGCAGACATTGCGGCTTAGTCCGGGCAGACGGGTTCGGACATCGTTGAGCAGGCCGGTGTAGAAAGGGTGGTGGATGCCCATGGCGGGCAGGAGTTGCGACCAGATCAGGCCGGGGCTCAGGTACGGTTCGGAGATCCTGCAGGGGAGGTTGTAGTTGGCCCAGAGCAGGGCGGGGGTGGCGTGGAGGCGAAGGCGATCCTGGAGCGTGTTCTGGTCGGTAACGAAGCCACTGCCGCGGAGAATGCCATTGGAGGGAACGATGGCGTTCAGGTGATCGCCGAAAACCAGCAGTATGGTGGGGCGGGCGCGAAGACGAAGATGCTCGGTCAGGGTTGCGATCATGGCATCGGTGTGGCGGATGCCTTCGGCAAAGGTGGCCAGGCAGGCCAGTTCCTCAGAAGGCAGCTTGCCACTGACGGTAATCTCACGCATGCCATAGCGGTTGGGCAGATAGGGGCCGTGATTCTCCATGGAGGCGCCAAATAGGAGGGTCGGCCCGGTGGAGCGATCGATCTCATCAATCAGGCGTCGGCCAAAGGCGGCATCGGAGATGTAGTTGCCGCAGATGTCATTGGCGGAGAAGGTCTCGCCGCCATGGTATTCGTCAAAGCCCAGCAGGGGGTAGACGCGGTCGCGGTTATAGAACTGGCGGTCGTAGGCGTGGATAGCGATGGTGTGGTAGCCAAGCGTGGAGAGGAGATGGGGGATGGAGGGGGTCGCCAACGCACCCATCCGTCCCATATAGGGTGTGCTTCCCGGGGCGAGGAAGTTCATCGACAGGCCGGTCAGCAGTTCAAATTCAACATTGGCGGTCTTTCCGCCGAAACTGGGAGTGAGAAAACGGAATACCTGGCCTTCGCGGCCGCCGCGGAGGGCCTGCAGGGTCGGCGCAGGTGGAGATGAGAAGGTGATTCCGGGCAGTTCGGAGGGATCCCAGAAAGATTCGGCGAGGATAACGATGATATCGGGGTGCTCGAGGGTATCGGTGACGCGAGCGGGGTAGCGCTGGGCGATGGCCTGGATGGCCGCGGGCGAGCAATCGGGTGGAATGACATCCTGCTGGTCTCGTGCTGCAAGGGTAAAGCCCAGGGCGAAGCCGCAGGTTCGGTATGCGGCATCGACGGCAGTGGTGGCCGAATCGGGCGCGGAGGCCGGCGTTGATCTGGCCAGGATGTGCGCTGGCATCGCCAGCACGGGCAGCAGCAGCAGGAGTACACCGCCGCCGCCGGTGATGCGGGCGGCCGTGCCGAGTCTGAGTTGTACCAGAGAGCGTGCGACGACCCCCACCGAAAGCAGCACAAGAATGATCAAGATGGCGCCCCAGGTTGCCTGCCATGGGTTGATGTAATGCGGGGCGAGTTGCATGAAGTGGCCGGCGAGTTGCAGGTCGCGTGGCCAGAGGGGTTCGAGCAGCATCGATCGCTTGACCGAACTGGCGATCGGGAACACCAGGAGCAGCAGGGAAAGCTGGCAACTGGTATCGAGGCGATTGGTGAGGAAGACCAGGACGCTGGTGATGCTGAGGATGATGCCAAGGTTGAGCAAGGCCAGCGATGGCCGGGTGCAAAGCCAGTTGGTCAGACCTTCTGCGCCCCGCTGGTTAAGATACTCGGATATGAGCAGGATGGTGGCGGCATTGATGAAGATCAGACCGATGAAACGGACTAGAACGCGAAGTTCACCGATCTGGAGTTCGTGGGGTTGCACGGGTGGCGGGGGTGGCGCGGGCGGCCGGCTGGAGCGAGAACTGGTTCGTAGTGCCATGTGCCGGCCCTTCCCCATCATCGGGGGCAATTCCTCCACCATCGGAGGAATCGATAGAGGAAAGATATTACCAGTCTCAGGCGTTGGCAAGGAATAGGCACCGGATTTACCAAGCCATGCTATGTGTGAGCCAGGCAACAGGCATCACGGCACTCGGCCCTGTGAGAAGAGGGGGCTGTCGAGGAGGAGACGTTCGCCGCTGAGCAGGTCATCGGCGATCATGTAGTAGTCGCGGATGGCCGGCAGACTGAACGGACATCGCGCTGTAAGCGTGTCATCGTGCATGATGCAGACGTGACGGCTCAGGCCGGGTGCTATCGTGCGCACGTCATTGAGCAGGCCGGTGTAGAAGGGGTGCTGGATCCCCATGGCCGGCAGCAACTCTGACCAGATGAGCCCGGGGCTGATCTCTTCTTCGGCGATGTGGCAGGGCAGGTCATAGTTGGCCCACAGCAGGGCATTGGGAGAGTGCAGGCGCAGGCGATCTTTCAGGGTATCCATTGGAGTGATAAAGCCGGTCTGGCGCAGGACCTGGCCTGAGGGGAATACCTCGTTGAGATGGTCACCATAGAACAGCAGGATCGTTGGCCGGGCGCGATGGCGCAGGTGCGCGATCAGGCTGGCGAGCATGGCGTCAGCATGATGGACGCCCGTTGCGTAGGTGCGCAGGGCGGCAAGTTCGTCGGGAGGCAGCGGGCCGGTGACCTGAATCTCGGGAGCAGCGTAGCGCCAGGCGAGATAGGGACCGTGGTTCTCCATGGTGACGCCCAGGAGCAGCAGTGGCTGGTCCGATCGGTCGAGTTCGTCGATCACATGACGACCGAACGCAGCGTCAGAGATGTAGTCGCCGCAGATGTCATCCGGGGAAAAGGACTCGGCGGCATGGAATTCGGCGAATCCAAGGTTGGGGTAGACGCTACGGCGGTTGTACACATCGCCGTCATGAGAGTGAATTGCGACGGTGCGGTACCCGAGCGAGGCGAAGAGGCGGGGGATGGCCGGGGCTGGATGATCTCGCAGTTGCTGGTTGTAGGGGATGCTGCCATCGGGCTTGAAGGCCATGGACAGCCCGGTCAGCAGTTCGAACTCCACATTCGCGGTTTGGCCGCCGAAGCTGGGGGAGAGGATGCGGAGGCTTCGGCCTTCCGCGCTCAAATACTGGAACATGGGCGCTGGCGCGGGTGAGAACTTGATCCCAGGCAGTTCCTTCGGATCCCAGAAGGATTCGCTCTGAATGATGATCATGTCGGGGTGTTGGCCGGTGTCGGAGGCGGGCGGATAGCGGCGGGCGACAGCTTCGACCGAAGCCGGCGTGCAATCGACAGGAACGATGCCGGAGTCTTCGCGGGTAGCGATCATGAAGCCCAGTGCGAAACCACATGTGCGGTAAGACTCATCGACCGCCGAGACCGCGGGCTCTGCGGCGGAAACCTGGCGTGCCGAAGCCACGACGCGCCCGGGCATTACGATAACAGGCAGCATCAGCATGGCAGCGCCGAGGCAGGCGGTGATCCGGGCGGCAGCGCAGAACTTCCCGTGATAGAGGCGGCGGAGGGTGATTCCGATGCCCAGCAGCGATGCGATCAACAGTGTCCCGGCGAGAATTGCGTGCAGGGCCGGAACATAGCGTGGAGCGAGGTGCAGCAGGTAGCGGGCTAACTGGAAATCCTGGGGCCAGAGGGGTTCGAGTTGTACTCTCCGTTTGAGTGAACTGATGAGTGGAAACACCAGCAGCAGCAGCGAAAGCTGAGCGCCCCTGTCGAGGCCGTTGGTCAGGAAGACCAGGACGCTGGTGATGCCGAAGTAGATCCCCAGATTGGCAAACGCAACCGACGGTCTGGCGGAGAGCCAGTCGATCAGGCCTGCGACACCGCCCTGGTTCAGGTATTCGGAGAAGAGCAAAAGCAGGGATGAAACGATGAAGATGACGCCGACAAAGCGGATGAGCATGCGCACGTCGCTGATGTCGCCCGCCGCTGGCGCGGCGCCGGGTGTGGCCTGTGTCTCGGGCATGTCTGGGTCGGTGATGCTGTGCATAGTGCTGCATACATTATGCACATGGCGGCGCGGCAATGTTGCACCGGCACTCGCAATCCGGAGCGATTTTATAGTGGTCGGTGTACAGCACAAATCACCTGGGCACTACCGGGCCGGCGCCCAAATGGGTAAGCTGCGCGAATGATCCGTTCTGATGAGATTCTCGCGACGATTCGGATGTTCCAGGAGGAGAACCTGGACGTCCGCACAGTGACGATGGGCATCAACCTGGCTGGCTGCGTGTCGGCCGATGTGGATGTGTTCTGTGACAAGATCCACCAGAAAATCACCCGCTTTGCCGGCAATCTGGTCAATACCTGCAACCGCATCTCGGATCGGTATGGCATACCGATTGTCAACAAACGAATCGCCGTATCGCCGGTGGGGTCACTGGCGGCCAATATCGGGCATTCGGGGCTGTTGCGAATTGCCCGGACGCTCGATGAAGCGGCGGCCGAGGTGCGCGTCGATCTGATCGGGGGCTACTCAGCGCTGGTGCAGAAGGGGGCAACGCCGGCGGAGCAGCAGTTGATCGAGTCGTTGCCCGATGCGCTCTCGGCGACCTCGCGGGTGTGCGCCTCGGTGAACGTGGCATCCACCAAGAGCGGGATCAACATGGATGCGATTCTGAAGCTGGGGCATGTGATCCGGCGGGCCGCGGAATTGTCCGCGGCACAGGGCGGGTTCGCGTGCGCGAAGCTCTGCGTGTTCGCGAACATCCCGGAGGACAACCCCTTCATGGCCGGGGCGATGCATGGATTTGGCGAGCCGGAAGTGGTGATCAATATCGGCGTGTCGGGGCCTGGTGTGGTGAAGCGTTCGATCGAACGGGCGCGGCAACTCCGGCCGGATCTGGATCTGCAGATGCTGGCCAGTGAGATCAAGCAGACGGCATTTCGCATCACAAGAGTGGGAGAGCTTGTCGGGCAGGAGGTCGCGGGAGCGCTGGGGGTGGAGTTCGGGGTGGTCGACTTGTCGCTGGCGCCGACGCCAAAGGTGGGCGATTCGATCGGCGAGATTCTGCAGGCGATGGGGATCGAAAAGGTGGGGGCGCCGGGATCTACAGCGGCTATTGCGCTGCTCAATGAGGCGGTAAAGAAGGGAGGGTTGTTCGCATCTTCGTCGGTGGGCGGGTTGTCGGGTGCGTTTATTCCGGTGGCGGAAGATTCAACGTTGGCCCACGCGGCCGAGAAGGGGTGGCTGTCATTGGAGAAACTGGAGGCGATGACATCGGTCTGCTCATTGGGGCTGGATATGGTGTGCATCCCCGGCGATACCGACCCGGCGACGATCTCGGCGATCATGGCCGACGAGATGGCGATCGGCATGATTAACCACAAGACGGTGGCGACGCGGCTGATTCCGGTGCCGGGCAAGAAGGCGGGTGAATGGGTGCACTGGGGTGGTCTATTTGGCTCATCGCCGGTCCTGGCCGTGCGCGCCGCGGGAGCATCGGCCGGTTTTGTCACGTTGGGCGGGAGGATTCCAGCGCCGGTGTCATCACTGAGGAACTGACCGTCAGCGCTCACGGCGGCGCGTTCGTTTTTCATAGATTTGCACTTCGTGAATGCTATACTGGCTCTTAGGCGCAGTGGGTCGTTGTACACACATTTCTTCGAAGGAGCATCCATGAGAGCTATGGCATTGTCCGTCGTTCTGGCCGGTGTTATTGCGGGTGAAGCGTCTGCGGATGTTGTCTACATGAACAACGGTGATCGCTTCACCGGCGTGGTGACATCGGCGGCCGGAGGCGTTCTGGTATTAAAGACGCCCAGTGTCGGTGAGTTGAAGATTCCGCTGTCCGATGTTGCCACGTTCACCACGGACCAACCCATCCAAGTGCATCTGAACGATGGGACGGTTCTTAAGCAGCCGGTGACGGCGGCCGCACCCGGCCAGATCGGCACTGCCGGAAACGGGCCGGTGCAGGGGAAAGACATTCCGCTTACCAGCATCAAGACGGTCAATCCGCCGCCGGTAAAGTGGACAGGCTCGATCACCGCGGGCGTGATGCTCACGCGAGGGAACACCTACACCGATTCCGCGAATGCGGGGATTGAGGCGATGCGCCGCGCTGAAGAGGATCGTCTGACCTTAAAGGCGGCGTACAACTATTCGCGTGAGAAGCCCTCTGGGGAAGAGGGCCGCGTCACGCAGGAGAACTGGATGTCGGGCGCGAAGTACGATTACTTCATCGCGGATAAGTGGTTCGTGTACGCCAACGGGCGCGTGGAGCGCGATCACATCGCCAACCTTGACCTGCGGCTGACGCCCGGTGCAGGTGTGGGTTACCAGTGGATCGAGTCGGCGAAGACCAACTTCAATACGGAAGCAGGCATTACCTGGGTGTATGAGCGGTTTACCGATCCCGACGAAACGCGCGACTACGTCGCCGGCCGGCTCGCATACCATCTCGATCACCAGCTCGCGGAGAACGTGAAGTTCATCCATAACGTGGAAGTACTGCCGAGCTTTGAACAGTTCGGCGAGTTTTTGCTGACCGCTGACGCCGGCCTGCGGGCGAACCTCACGAAGAGCTTCTTTAGTGAAGCGAAAGTGGTGTATCAGTACAATTCGCAGCCCGCCCAAGGCAAAGACAAGAGCGACATCCGCTACATTATGAGTCTCGGCTGGGGATTCTAAGCGGCCGCACTTAGCTGAAGTGCATCCTGCGTCGGCTCGACCCTTTGCGCCGGGTCCGGTACTCTGTGTGCTTTGGAGCAAGCGTGCCGTCGCCCGAGATCAGGAATATCCTGAGAGTTGAGGACCCGCGGGGTTACCCGCAGTGGGTAGTGCTTGCGCTATGGCTGCTGGCGGGATTGAGTCTGCTGGCGTTTTTGTGGGTCGCGCCATGCAATCGGGCGCAGGAAGCCCGCGTATTGGTAACGGCCCGCGAGATGGCACAAGAAGGAGGCGACCGGTGGTTGTTGCCAACCTGCAATGGTGAGCTGCGCGTTCAGAAGCCGCCGATGGCCTATTGGGGAGCGGCGGCACTGTTCCTGGCTAGTGGCCGGGCGACCGAGTTTGCGGGACGGTTGCCCTCGGTGGCGTGGGCATGGTTGACGTTGGGGCTGGTGTATGCGGCTGGAGTGCGATGGCTCTCGCGCCCGGCGGGGCTGGTGGCGGCCGGGATGCTTCTGACGAGCCTTTTGTTTTACCGCTATGGGCGGCTGGCGGAGACCGATATCCCCGCAACGTTTGCAGTGACGGCGGCCATCATCGCGTTCTGGCGCGGACTGGATACAGGCGATCGTGCAGCGACACCGCGGCAGGCGCTGCTCTGGTGCGCTCTGGGCGGGGCTGCCACAGGAGCAGCATTCCTCGCGAAGCAGGGGCCAGGTCTGTACCCGCTGCTGTTCGCCCTGGCGTTCGGAATCTCACAGCGTAACTGGCGAGGATTGCGCGTGGTGGCGTTGGCAGGAGTGGTTCCTGCGGTACTGGTTGCCGCGCCGTGGTATGCATACATTGTGGCCAAGGGGTACGGTCAGGTCTTCTGGACTGAGGCCGTGGTGGCTGCGGAGGGGAAGGATCATGGCGGCAGTGTGCTGGCACTCGTGCCGTTACTTATCATAGCAACGGCGCCCTGGTGTGGGTTGTGGCCAGTTGGTGTGATCCTGGCCTGGCTGGATCGCCGCTGGCCCGCGGCGCAGGCCATGCTGTGCTGGGCGGGCGCGACGCTGCTGCCGCTGCTGTTTGTGGGGAACCGGCAGATTCACTACCTGATGCCGGCCATGCCGCCCTTAATGTTGCTTTCCGCATGGGCTGTTGAGCGGACGTCCAAGGGCATGGCGCCGCAGTGGTTGGGCGCCTATGCGATACTGACGCTACGCGTGCTGATGGTGGGAGCAATGGTTGGCGGTGTTGTGGCACTTGGCGTGGCAGGGGCAACGGTGGCAGGTCTTGTAAATGTGATGGATCCGCACTTTGCCGCGGCAACGGCGGCACTGGGAGTGCTGCTGCTTGTGGCTGGTTTGGCCATGAGGTCGCCAATGCGCGCCGGTCTGCCGCTGACCGCCACACTGCGCGCCACGGCAGCCCTGGCAGCCGTCTTTGTCTGGCTGATCGGCGTCTGGGCGATTCATCTGGAACCCGAGGATGTGCACATGGCGTCTGAGGCGCTACGGATTGCCGCAGGCAACAGTCACCTGGTGTTCTACGGTGAACCATCGCTGGCTCTGGTGTTCCAGACAGGGCAAGTGATTCCGGTTGTCAGGAAGCGATCCCCATTGCCAATTGCTGCCGACGACATCGCCATCGTGGTGGAATCGGCACCGGCTGATCCGCCGGCGAACCTGCCGCAGCCCTGGCATCTGGCATGGCGGGGAGGCCCCCGGGGGCATCACTATCAGTTGTGGCTGGCGGAAGATATTGCAGCGCCTGAGCCCGCGTCGACTACGCGGCCGTAACGGGATTTGCCAGTGCCGATGAGTCGCGGAACCGGGCATTGTGATGATGGCGCTGGGTGTCATGCTATCGAGTTGCGCCCTGCGTCCGAAGCGGCACAATCCGGAAACAGAGCAGCCCGAATAAGTGGGCAGCCCTGACTTGCCTAATCTTAATCATTGCCTACGTGCAGGCGTGTCCTTCCCGACACGCCTGCCTCGCTTGGCGGTGCCATCGTCGGAACCGCGTCATCGCCGCGCACGAATTCCGCGGTCGCGGCTTGGACAAGGCCCCCAGGCCATCGTCTATCTCCACAATCCTGCCCGCGAGAATCGGGTCGAGCGGGCCCTGCGTTCGCTCTCGCGGTGATTTGAGGCTAGGATTCAACCTGAAGGAGGACTCCAAGCTCATGAATAAATGCCTGATCGTTGTAGCGTTCCTTGCCAGCATGATGCCATTCACTCCGTTACAGGCGCAAGAGACCCAGGCAACTGGGGCAACTGTGCCGGCATCTGCCCGAATGGATGTTCCTGCTTTGTATCAGCGGGTGCGGCCATCCCTCGTGGCGGTGCAGTACACATGGGAGAGCGAACTCGGCCGGCGTGAGGTGATCGGCGCGGGGGTGGTAGTCAGCGAAGATGGCAAGATCATGACCTCGCTGGCTCTCGTGGATCAGCGCATCCCTGATGACCAGATGAAGCAGTTCAAGATTCTCATTCCCAGCGATAAAGCCGATGTGGAAGAAGTGGAAGCGCAATTCCTCGGCCGCGATGAACGGGGCGATGTCGCTTTCGTGCAAGCCAAAGAGCCGCGCAAGTGGCAACCGGTGCGGTTTGTCGACCGAGCCGTCAGTGTGGGAGATGCTGTCTGGTCGGTTGGCATTCTCCCCAAGATGGCCGGGTACAAGGCCTATATCATGGAGGGGCAGGTCTCAGCGCTCTTGCGTGGAGAACTGCCACAGGTGCTGGTATCAGGGCAACTGGCGAGCACGGGATCACCGGTGTTCAACGCCGCCGGCGATGCGGTGGGATTTGTCAACGCTCAGAGCGAACAGCCAATCATCTTGAACGAACCCAAGACCGGGCTGACGGCGGTCTCACACTCGCCGGTGATCTTCATTGCCTCTTCGGCTCTGCTGCAGAGCATCAGCGATCCACCCAAAGGCACGCCTTTGCAGTTGCCGTGGCTGGGCGTGATCCAGATGGTCGGGTTGCCCAAGGAGGTGGCGGAGTATTTCGGCCTCAAGGGCCAGACGGCAGTGCAGTTGGGTGACGTGATCCCCGGCGGGCCGGCCGACCGCGCGGGAATGAAGCCGGGGCAGATCATTACGCAGGTGAACGGTTCGCCGATCGTGCGCGGCGATGAACCGGAAGAACTGCCCATGATTATGCGGCGGCAGATCCTGCGCATGCCGGTGGGGCAGGACGTGAAACTGACGGTTCTGGACCCGCGGACGCGGCAGTCGCAGGTCATCAGCATGAAGTTGGAAGAGCGACCCAAGCAGCCAAATCTGGCACAGCGGTTCTTCGCCGAGGACCTGGGCTTCAGCGTGCGTGAGATGGTGTTCATGGATGCGTATACCCGTCATCTTGACCCTGGAGCGCATGGAGTCCTAGTGGCCCTGGTCCGGCCGCAATCCGCAGCGCAGAGCGCGCGGCTTGAGGGCAATGACATGGTGGTTGAACTGAACGGTCGCGAAGTGAAGGATCTGGCTCAGTTCAAGAAGGATTACGAGCAGTTCCGCAAAGACCGGCCGAAGGACGCCGTCGTCACGGTGGTTCTGCGCGAGGGCAAAAACCAGACGATCCGCATCGAGCCGCCGCAATGAGCGCAGACCTATGACTGGTGGGAGGCCTCTTCCATGACGCACTCACGTTGACGTATCGTCGCGCGGCGCAGGAGACGCCTTTCTCCCCAGGAGAGCGAACGGATTCCGGTGTGATGCACCTTCGTCAGAATCTCGTCTACGCGGATGGTTTCGGCTTCCTCCTGCCGAATCTGCCTTCGGGCACGCCATTTCGCCAGACGCGTCAGGTGATGATGTCGTGAGGGGCGCAATTCGCCGCTTGGATCATCATCGCTGCCGATGCCCGCGGCATTCACAACCGAGCGTCTCTGCACACTGATTAACATGCAGCTCAGCATCACAAAAAAGAGCAGCCACTGGCCGACCGCCATTGCAGAGAGGGCGATAGCGGCCGCAAGCAGGATGCCGATGTTGCATGCCGAGAGCAGTGCTCGTCCATATCCCATGAAAGGCCAGAGCGTGCACTGAAGGATGCGCCCGGCGTCCAACGGCAAAACCGGCAGCAGGTTAAACAGCAGCATCACATAGCTCAGGTCGAAGATGAGCAGGAAATAGAAGCGCGGATCACTCCAGGCAACCTGGGGCAGGACAAGCGCGAATGGTTGGAGCATTACCGCCTCGGAATGCGGCAGGATATGCAGAGCAAGCCAGCAGGCGGAGCAGACGCCCAAATTGGTCAACGGGCCGGCCGCCGCTGTCAGCAATACAGGCAGCTTTCGGTGCGGAGGCCGGGCATCAGCCAATCCCCCAAGCGGCCAGAGCAGAATCTCACCAGTGCGGCCGCCGAAAATGCCGGCGACGAAGATATGTCCAGCCTCGTGGATCAGGACAAGTCCAAGCAGAACGGCGATCGTCAGCAAGCGCGGCGGCATGTCCGCGCCAGCGGCGCCTCCGGCCAGATAAATCATCGCGGCGAGCAGCGCCACTGCATGAATGCGGACCTGGAAGCCGCCAGTGGAAAACATCGGAACCGAACCGGTAACGAGTCGCGCCAGCGAACTCGCGTGGTGATCCTGCGAATCGCGGTAATACGACCGATCCTGCGAAGACATAGCGCGCCGTCCTCTTCCCCTCACCGGGAACAGCGGAACCGCTTTCATCATCAGATCGCATCGACGCGGTCTAGCGATGAAACCGCTCATACATCATCAGAGCAGCAATCGTTTTGGCATCCTGGATCTGGCCGGTTCGGATCATCTCCATCGCGTGCTCCAACGACGTCGGGAGCAACTGGATGTCCTCACCGGCCTCCAGTTCCTGCTGCTGCTTCTGAAGATCATAGGCCAGAAAGACGTACAACTTCTCGGTGAGGATACCCGGCGAAGCATAAAAGCTGGCCATGGGCTTAAGGCGACGGGCCAGGTAGCCGGTTTCCTCCAGCAGCTCGCGGCCGGCGCAGTTGATGGCATCCTCTTTCTTCTCCAGAGTGCCGGCCGGAAGCTCAATGAGCACCTGGTTGAGAGCGTAACGCAGGTTGCGGATGAGCAGCACCTTTTCCTTGTCGAGGATCGGGATGATGACCACAGCGCCGGGATGGATGACGACTTCTTTGCGGAAACGCACTCCTTGGAACATCAGGTGGTGGATCTCCAGTTGCACGCGATCGCCCTGATAGAGAACCTGTTTCTCGATGAGCTCGTATTCCATACTGGTATCATTACCCGCAGCTTGATGTGGATCAATGCTGAAGTTGGCGTGATAAAGTGGAATTGGCTTCATGATGCCCAAAGCGGCGGCGAATATCCGGCGGGAACAGAGGACTCTGGCAAGGTTCATCGAGGTGTACTGCCACGATCACCATGAGCCGGCTGAAGCCGCATCGATTCCGCTGCAGGCACTGAATGTGCAGGAGATCATCGGACATGTACCGGTCCTTTGCACAGGGTGCGCCAAACTGCTGGCGCATGCCCTGGTGAAACGGCAGAACTGCCCGATGGACCCCAAGCCGATGTGCAAGCACTGTCCCAAGCACTGCTATGCCCCAGCCTACCGGCAGCAGATTCGCAAGGTGATGGCCTATTCCGGCCGCAAGCTGGTGCTGCGCGGAAGAGTGGACTACCTGCTGCATCTGCTGACTTGAACCAACCTGAGCGCTTCGTTATCCCTGCGACGATTTTGTCCGCAGGTCTGCCAGAAAGTGCAGCGATCTCTCAAACAGCCAGCCCGCGATCCCGGGGTAGAGACCCAGGCGATCATTCCAGGACACTACCTCCAACCCAACATCGCCCAGTGCATCGTGCCAGCGTTGAACTGTCCAATAGTCGTAGGGAAGATGGACCCCATGCCGGGCATTGCCGACCCAGTCCATAAACCGGAGACGCGGCGCGGCCAGCAGGCCTTCACGGGTGTGATCCTTGATGATGACCTGCCGGCGGGTCACACGATGGGCTTCACGCAACAGAAACATCTGATCGGTGGCGTGATGAAGCACATCCACAAACATCACGCTGTCGTAGCCGCCGTCGGCGGCGGGGAGATGCACGCCATCAAACGGCCTTACCGGAATCTGCGTCTGATCGCGCACCAGAACATCGACGCCATGAATCGTGACATCGGGCCTCTTCTGCATGACCGTCCGGGCCAGCAGGCCATCGCCACTGCCAACGTCAAGAACCATAGCGCCTGGCGCAAGCAATGCCGCGATGTGTCCGGCGAGTACTCTGACCCGGCGGGTGTGCACAAGTCTGCCATGGATCGCATCCATTGCGGTCATGTTTTTCAGCGCCTTTTCATCCCAAGAATGCTGACAAAAAAGCCCGACAAAACGGTCTGGAAGCCCAGCGATGTCAGAGTAGTGCCTGGGATGACCACACGCATCGTCCGGGCATAGTCTAGTGCGCCAAACCCCGCCTGCCACCACTGCACCACGGCAAGTGCCAGCAGCACCAGCCCGGCGACCATGGCCGCTGCCCCGACGAGCAAGCCGCGCTCGAGCGTCGCGATCTGGAAGAATCGGTCCATTCGCGCATCTGCGGGCAGCAGACCCTCGGTAATGGCGAACGTCTTGGTGAAGATCGCGAACAGGATCGCCTGATACCCCAGAAGCAGGCAAAGACTGGCAAACAGAAGCGTATGTGCATCAAATGCCACGCGGCCGATATGCACGCCCGGCAGCGCAACGGCATACCCAATCACGCCCAGAGTCACCAGCAGCGCTCCGGGCATGAGGAAAAGCCATCGCGGACTATACATCATGAAGAAACGAAGCGTCCTCCATCCATCCCGAAATGTCTTGAGATGCGGCGCGTGTGTCTTGCGGCCATCGGGATGAAGCGTGACAGGGATTTCCGCGATCTTTCTCTTGTACAGACTCGACTTGATGATCATCTCGGTGGCGAATTCCATCCCGGTGCAACGTAGATCCAGTTCGCCGTACATCTCTTTCGTGAATCCCCGCAGTCCGCAGTAGACATCATTGATGGGCGCTGCGAACCACCAGCGGACAAGCGCTGTGAACATGGGATTACCCCACCAGCGATGCAGCGGTGGCATGGCGCCGGGCATCACGACTCCGCCGCCCCTGGGCAGCCGGCAGCCCTGCACCAGCTCATATCCCTCGCGCAACTTCGCGAGGAACCTGGGCGCCTCGCCGAAGTCATAGCTGTCATCGGCATCGCCCATGATGATGTATCGGCCGCGAGCAGCGGCGATTCCGCCCATCAGGGCGCTGCCGTAGCCCTTGGCTGATACCTGCACGACCCGCGCCCCCAGGCGCTGGGCGATCTGGACGGACTGATCGGTGCTGCCGTTGTCGGCAATGATCACTTCGCCCGCGATGGCATGCTCTTGCATGGCGGCTTGCGCCTTGCAGATGCAGGATTCCAGCGTGTCAGCTTCGTTCAAGCACGGCATCACGATGGACAACTCGACATCATCCTGCGTGGACTCCGAGTCGGCCGCTGACATCTCTCTGGTCATGGCGTGACTCTCTTACTGCCGTAGGGCTCGACGTTCGCCTCTTTGTCGGACACACTGGCCAGCCAGACTTGGCGATCGTGGAAATACTCCAAGAGACGCAGGTCCCTGGCATCGCCCATATCGCGGGCAAAGACGATCGTGGAGCCGTCAATATCCGCGCCGTTGTAAACCCATTCCTCGCTGGGCAAATGCTCGGGTGTGTAACGCACGATGACCAGGTGTTTGCCAGGCATGGCCAGAAGATCAGCGACCAACTTGGCTCGCGAACTCATCAGCCCCGTTTCTTCATTGGATACCACCGTGATCCGCTCGACCACTGCGCCAAGGATCACTGCCCCCAGGATACCCCATACCAGGGCTCGACCAGCGCGCCATTGCCCCATGCGCCAACAACTGAGTCTTCTGATGCCACGGCAAATGATGATGACGATGAGCCCGAAGGCGGGAGCGCCGTAATGAGACCATCGCCAGGTTTCCAGGCATAGTGCTGCGGCGAACACACCCAAGGCCACCAGCAGGGCGACATCGCTGGCTTTTCGCGGCCGACTCAATAGCACCAGGGGAAAAGCGGCAATCGCCGCCGGAGCCAGCATCGACCCCACCGTAATGTTCAGTTGCTGAATGACATGCAGGACCAATCCCCAGAGCCCTGACCTGGCATTCTGGTACTCAACGCCGGCGTTTCTTTGGTAGAACTGCGCCATGACCGGATGGTTGTAGGTGGGAGCGGGTGCGGGCTTCTGGAATATAAACGGCGGAAAGATCTCGTACTGCTTCGCAAAGACCAGGTAAGGCATCGTCTTCCAGTCACCTGTCACCTGCTGGTTATAATAACCCAGCCATACGCCGGAGACTCCGACGATCAGCGTTGCCGGGATCGCAGCCTTCAGAATCACGCCTCGCCACAACGGGGTTTTGGCGCTGCGCATCTGCAGCAGAAGAAGCCCGCCTGCCACGACGCAGATGACCAGCCCCTCGACCGGCCGGCTCATGGCCAGGATTACTGTTCCAACACCAAGCAGTATGCCGTTGAGAATGCCGGGTCTGCGGCTGATGTGCCCAGCCGCGCCGATCACCAGGATTCCCCCGAGTGTGGTCAGGCTGCCACCAAAGAACGAGACCGCCCATTGCCCCATCAGGGGATGAAATGCAACCAGCAGGCCGCCGGCCACGGCCCATCGCTTGGGAACATATGCCCCCAGCATCCAGACGGCCGCTCCGCTTGCCAATGCCATCGTGATCCAGACGCCCAGCAGCGGTATCCCCGCCAATACCTCGCCCATGGCAAGCACCAGGCCCATGCCAGGGGGATACTTGGACATGTATGTCGGCCGCTGAATGATGTGGAAGGATTCAAAGAACTCCCACATCGGGTGTGTTGGGTTGGTCAGGCGCCCGTGTGCGAAAGTATCTCCTGCCAGCAGATAACTGAACTCGTCGTGGGCACTGGGGATAGGTGTTTTCCCCGCCAGCGCTGTCGTCATGGCGGTCAGGAGACCGACGAGTCCCAGATAGAGAATACCCCGGTTCAGCGATACGGCCGACAGCCAGCGGGAAATGCGCGAGCAGACTCGCCATCGCCATGGTTGCAGTCTGACGGCCAGCAACACCGCGATGACCAACAGGGCCGCCTGCCACATGTAGTACAACTTGCTGATGCAGGCTCCTGCGGAGATCAGCGCCAATACCAGCATAGCAGTGCGTTTCCTTGAAGTAGGTTTGCCAGCCCGGGCGTATTTCAATTGATCCGATTCTCTTTGTCCACCTCGTCGGGCTGACGGAATGGAGCCGTGGTGCGCGGAGCCTGGACTGCTGTCACACAGTCTTCCTTGTCGCTGGACCTACTCTGTTGATCAAAGAAGAACGCGAAGGGCGCTTTGAAGGCAAGCGAGTGAGATGCAGGCTCCCTGTTCTCGACGTGTTGTCAAGAAGTAGAAATGTCATGGTTTAAGCTCAGATAGGAATGTCATGGTTGTCTGGGCGATTGCCGGGGTGGGCCGGTCGCTGAGGCGCAGCCGAAGCGGCC
>CAIQIQ010000153.1 GCA_903871935.1 uncultured Phycisphaerales bacterium | reverse complement strand
TCGTGTCGCCACCCCGCCAATGCAAGCCGGCCATTCTAGCGTGCTCACAGCAAGTCCACGGGAACCTTGGCCGACCCAATAGCCATCTCCTACTAACAAAGTAGGACAGCTAGAATGAACGCATGGCTGAACGATCTGTGACGTTAACCGCCACATGCGCGGGTGAGATAATGAGCATTGCCGGCGTTTCGTGCATGCCAGGCGTAATCCTCATCAAGCGGAACAACCACGTATATCAAATCCAGACTCCGGAGGGGGGTTTCTGCCTGAAGACGTATACGAAGGACTGGTATTCACCCGAGCCGGCCGAAACTCATGGCTGCGTCGCCCACGAGGCAGGTGCGTACCGCATCCTGGAGGCACACGGCTTGGCCACGCCGCGGGTCCGGCTGGCTGATGAAACTTGCGACAACCCTCTGAAGCGCCCTTTCCTGCTCCTGGAGATGTTGCCCGGACAACCGCTCACCGAAGCGCTGCAAACGGCAACATCTCGCGACGACTTTGAAGCCATCCTTCGCTCTGTCGGCAGGTACATGGCACAGATGCACGGCATCAGTTTCCGATTTCCCGGGTATCTGCAGCACATAGCTGGCCCTGCGACCTCGCCGAACCCTGATGGATGGCAACATCCCATCTGGAGCGCCGATGTCTTCAAGAAGCTGGCCTTTGACACATGGGAAGCAGACAGCCAGATTGCCCATGGCGGCCTCGTGGAGCGCGCCAAACACTTGCTCGCGGTCGAGGAGGAAGCTCTGCGAGATGAATATCAGCCGCCGAAGTTCACGCACGGCGATTGCCATGCCCACCAGTTCTTTCTCTCAAACGCAACCGGCGAATGGAAGGTAACCGGCGTCGTCGATATGGAGGTGGCTTCGGCCGGAGACTACGGAGCCGATTTTGTCAAACTTGGAATCGAACTGGCCGGAGGGTTCGCCAAAGGAAGCGACTGGTGGACGCCGCTGTTGGCTGGCTACGGAAGAGAGCCAGCCTTTGGGCCGATGAAACTTCGTTTCGCAGCGTCCGCGTACGATTGCGATTACCTGGGACCACACAACTGGCCAGGATCAAGGGCATCCAGATTGGCACATATCCTTGATGCCCGGGATTGGAGATCTCTGTTCGACTTGAGCAGTATAGGCCTGACATAGTCCGGCAGGCCCGTCCTCAACGCAATCGCCCTGACTTCCTAACTTACTGCATACACTGCGTTCTTTCCGTTTTGCCGTCGCCGGCTATACAATTCATCGTTTCTACCGAGGTCAGGATTCGCATATGTCCATACTGCACTCACACTCGATCCGCATTAAGGGCGCACGCGAACACAACCTCAAGAACATCGACATCGAGATCCCGCGCGACCGCCTCGTCGTGATCACTGGCCTGTCCGGCTCAGGCAAGAGCACGCTGGCCTTTGACACCATCTACGCGGAAGGCCAGCGCAAGTACGTGGAGTCGCTCTCCGCCTATGCCCGTCAGTTCCTCGAGCAACTGCAGAAGCCCGATATTGATGAGATCGAGGGTCTGCCCCCCACTATCGCCATCGAGCAGCGCTCGGCTTCATCCAATCCTCGATCGACGGTGGCGACGACCACCGAGATCTACGACTATCTCCGCGTGCTCTTCGCCCGCGCTGGAACTCCCCACTGCTGGGAGTGCGGCAAGCGCATCAGCAGCCAGTCGCCCTCGCAAATCGCCGATGCCGTCATGAGCCTGCCGCAGGGCTCGAAGGTCATGATTCTCGCTCCGCTGATCCGAGGCCAGAAGGGTGAGCATAAAGACATCTTTTCCGCCATCCACAAACAGGGCTTTGTCCGCGCCCGCGTTGATGGCCAGACCCTGGAACTGCCCACACCGCAGTCGTTCCCGGAACTCAAGAAGACCTTCGTCCACACCATCGAGGCCGTTGTCGACCGCATCGTCATCAAGCCCGATATCCGGCCGCGCCTCTCCGATTCCATCGAGACCGCCTGCAAGCTCTCCCAGGGCATCGTCATTGCCTCCATCGGCAATGCCGACGGCTCCTGGACCGATCAGACCTTCTCCGAGAAGTTCGCCTGCCCCGATCATCCGCACGCTTCGCTGCCGGAACTGGAGCCGCGCATCTTCTCCTTCAACTCGCCCCACGGCGCCTGCCCGGTCTGCCATGGTCTGGGGACGACCTTCGAGTTCGATCCCGACATGGTGGTCGCCGATGAGAGCCTGTCGATGGAGAACGGCGCCATCGAGCCCTGGCGTAAGAATGGCAAGCGGATGAGTATCTACTATTCCCGCGCGCTGCGCCAGTTCTGCGCTGACTTCGACATTGAGTATTCCACTCCGTTCAAGGATATCGACAAGAAAGTCCGCGACATCCTCCTTCTCGGCACCGATAAAAAGGGCGATAACGGTACCGGCACCTCGTTCGAGGGTGTCATCCCCAACCTGCAGCGTCGCTTTGAGAATACCGAGAGTGAATGGGTCAAGGAGCGGCTGCACGGCTACATGTCCGAGCAGCCGTGCAAGGCATGCAAAGGCATGCGCCTGAAGAAGGAGTCGCTTGCCGTCCGCCTGCACAAATACGGCGAGAATCTTGACGATGCGACGACCGGGCTGAACATCCACGATGTGACGAACCTGTCTGTGCTGGGCGCTCGCGAGTTCTTTGCCAACCTGGAACTGTCCGAGGAACAGACGAAGATCGCGGCACCCATCCAGCGCGAGGTGCTGGCCCGCCTGCAGTTCATGATCGACGTTGGCCTGGGCTACCTCACCCTCGACCGCCGCACCAGCACCCTGTCCGGCGGTGAAGCTCAGCGTATCCGCCTGGCAACCCAGGTCGGCTCGGGCCTGGTTGGCGTTTGCTACGTGCTGGATGAGCCGACCATCGGCCTGCATCAACGAGACAACACGCGCCTCATCAACACCCTCAAGCGGCTTCGCGATATTGGCAACAGCGTCCTCATGGTGGAACACGATGAGGACTGCATCCGCCATTCCGATTACCTGATCGACATCGGCCCCGGCGCCGGCGAACACGGCGGCTACGTCGTTGTCCAGGGACCGGTTGCCGAGTTGTTGGATGGTCAATCATCAGGCAACACCCAGTCGCTGACTCTGCGCTACCTGACTGGCGAACTGTCGATCCACATGCCCGACACTCGCCGCCCCATCAGCCCCGGCAAGGAGTGCATTGAACTCAAGGGCTGCCGTCAGAACAACCTGAAGAACGTCGATGTGAGGATTCCTCTGGGGGGCGTCGTCTGCATCACCGGCGTCTCCGGCTCCGGAAAATCCTCGTTGATCAACCAGACACTCCTGCCGGCGCTGCGGCGCAAGCTCTACGGCTCCAAGGTCAAATCCGGCGCGCATAAACAGATCATCGGCGCGGGCAAGATCGACAAGGTAATCGAAATCGATCAATCCGCAATCGGCCGGACGCCGCGCTCGAATCCCGCCACCTACGTCGGTGTTTTCGACGAGATCCGCAGGGTCTTCGCCAAGACGCGCGAGGCAAAGATCCGCGGCTACGAGATGGGCCGCTTCTCCTTCAATGTCAAGGGCGGCCGCTGCGAAGCCTGCCAGGGCCAGGGCACCAAGAAGATCGAGATGCACTTCCTCCCCGACGTCTTCGTCAACTGCGAGGTCTGCAACGGCTCGCGCTACAACGCCGACACGCTGGAGATCCACTACCGGGGCAAGAGCATCGCCGATGTGCTGGCGATGACCATCGAGGAGTCCCTAAACTTCTTCGAGAACTTCCCGCGCATCAAGCAGCTTCTCCAGGCACTCTATGATGTCGGTCTGGGGTACATTCGGCTGGGCCAGCCCTCAACCCAACTCTCGGGCGGTGAAGCCCAGCGTATCAAGCTGGCGACCGAATTGGGCAAGACCGCGACCGGCCAGACGCTCTATGTGCTCGATGAACCGACCACCGGACTGCACTTTGCCGACATCAACAAGCTCTTAAACGTCCTGAACCGCCTGGCCGATATGGGCAACACGATCCTTGTGATCGAACACAATCTCGACGTCATCAAGTGCGCTGACTGGATCATCGACATGGGTCCCGAAGGTGGCGACGCCGGCGGCACCATCATCGCCGAGGGCACCCCGGAAAAGATCGCGCGGACCGCCAACAGCTACACCGGCCAATACCTCAAGCCCAAACTCGCCCGCGATGCCGTAGCGGTCGCCTAGGGCGCCTCAACACATTGCGTTCGCACACACAGAGTGCTATTCCTAACGCCCATGCCGATTCGCAATCTCCTGATCCTCTCGGCGTCGGTTGGAGCTGGGCATCTTCGTGCGGCTCAAGCAATCGAACTGGCTGCCCGCGAGGTATACCCCGAAGCACACATCCAGAACGTCGACGTGCTGAGTCTCACCAACGCCGCGTTTCGCCACCTCTATGGCAAGGCGTATCTCGATCTGGTGAACAAAGCGCCGCACATGCTGGGATACTTCTATGACCTGACCGACAAACCGCGCCGCAACGGCCGGGCCGATCAGTTCATGCACCTGCTGCAGAAGGCGAATCTAGCGCGGCTGATCGATCTGCTGCAGGAAACGCCGTGGGATGCGGTCATCAACACCCACTTCCTGCCGGCCGAGATCATTGCCAGTCGCAAGGCGCGGCATGGCCTGGCGCTGCCGCATGTCACCGTTACTACCGATTTCGAAACGCACCGTCTGTGGGTAAACCAGCCCTGTGAACTGTTCTTCACCGCCACCGACGAAGGGGCGGAGTATCTGCACAGCTTCGGCATTCCGCGCGAACTGATGCGCG
>CAIQIQ010000152.1 GCA_903871935.1 uncultured Phycisphaerales bacterium | reverse complement strand
GTCTATGTTGGTACCAACAAAGGCTTTCTGACTTCGAGCAATGGGGGCAGCACGTTCACCCTGGCCGCGCAGCAGCCGGCCAACACGAACATGATGTCATTCACCGGCGCCAAACAGGGCAGCACGGTACGCCTGATGGCGCTGACTACGACCAGCAGTTCATGGGATGCTTACAGCCCCTACGATCTGACCTATGACCGATTCTTCCGTCTGGACGTCGGCGGAAGCTGGGTTGATAAGAGCGCTGCGATCGCGGCGGTGCCCTCTTCGAGAACTCCGCATTTCATCTCGATGGCTCAGAATAACACTAACGTCGTCTACACTGGCGGTGGCGATCCGATTGGCTGCCCACAGGTGCTCAAGAGCACAGATGGGGGCGACACATGGGCAGACACATTCTTCACGTTCGCATCGGATGTCCCAAGCAATCTTCCCAATGCGAATGTAGCCACGGGCGCTGAAGGCAGAACCGGGGATTTCGAGTGGTGGTGGGGCGGGCCTGCCTTTGGCTTCTCAGTCTCCCCGACCGATGCCAGCAAAGCAATCATATCCGAGTGCTGGGTCCATGTGACCAGCGACGGCGGCACCACCTGGCATGAGGTCAACGCCAAGCAGTCCGATCTGAATCCGATGGGTCAACTCTCGCCGAAATACAAGCCCTACACGGGTACGGGGCTGAACATGACGGGGATCCATTTCATCAACTGGACGAGTCCCACCAACATCATGGCCAGCTACACGGATGTTGCCGGATCGCGCAGCGTCGATGGCGGCAAATCGTGGGCATATCCCAACTGGAATGGTGTGGTCTCCAACTCGCTCTACAACACCGTGTACTCCGGCGGCATGCTCTATGGAGCCACCAGCAATGTGCACAACATGTATGGCAGCCTGAATTTGACCGATGCTCAGTGCAATCCGAGTGGGCAGACCGGCGGCGTGGTTGTATCTGCCGACCAGGGAGCCACCTGGTCAAATATCCACAGCTTTGGTTTCCCAGTCGTATGGATTGCGATCGATCCAAACAATGCCAATCGCATGTACGCATCCCTTGTCGATGGCGTCGGCTCAAGCAATGGTGGCGCAAATGGCGGCATCTGGGTGACCAACAATCTGAATCTGGGTGCAGCATCCACCTGGACGAAGCTCTCCAATCCTCCACGCACAGAGGGCCATCCCTTCGTGATCCGCGTCCTGAACGACGGTACGTTGGTGGTGAGCTATTCGGGCCGGCGATCCGGGACAGTGTTTACCGACAGCAGCGGCATATTCGTCAGCACCGACGGCGGGACCACCTGGGTTGATCGAACTGGGCCCAACCAGCACTGGTATACGATGGACGTTGTCATCGACCCCACCGATCCGACGCAGAACACCTGGTACGCCGGGGCCAACAACTGCTGGGGCGGGCCGGGCAATGGCATGGGCGATCTCTATCGCACCACGGATCGGGGGGTAACGTGGACGAGGATAAACTTCGCGGGGGTATTTGGCGTTCCGTGGGCAGACATCTCCTCGGTCACGATCAATCCGGCCACCAAAGAAATGTATGTGGCCAGCGGCACTTCTGGTCTCGCGTATGCGCCTGATGCTACAGTTCCAAATCTGTCGTCGGCAAACTTTACGAACGTGACTTCGTACCCGTTTGCCTGGAATGAGCGGGTTTTTGTCAGCCCTTACAACTCCCAGGATATTTGGGTCGCCTCCTTTGGCGGGGGCATCATTCGCGGCGGCGTTGGTCCCAGCACTCTGTCAGCCACTGCCATCAACTCCTCACAGATTAACCTGAGCTGGGCGGACAACTCCGCCAATGAGACCGGCTTTGCCATTGACCGGGCGACCGATGCCGCCTTCACGCAGAACGTCGTAACCACCACGGCCGCTCAGAACGCCACCGTCGCCTCGATCACCGGGCTGAATCCCACCACGCTCTACTACTTCCGC
>CAIQIQ010000151.1 GCA_903871935.1 uncultured Phycisphaerales bacterium | reverse complement strand
GTTGAGCGCAGCGAAATCCCGGCGGCGCCGGGACTACACCCCTGCTACACGTTGCTACACTTCTGCTACACATTACTACACTTTGCTACACCCGTGCTACACCCTACCAGGCAGCCCGAACTGCTCTAAGTCCCATCGCTGCCTGTACTTAGCGCGACGCACCCCGCCGCCCATGCTACACCCCCCCAAATCGCGCGCCCCTTCCCTCCGCCGCGACTTGCTCCAACTCCTGTCCGATACGCCACTTACGCCCCAACCGTCCCGAATTCGACCCTGCTACATGTAGCACGACACTTTGCCCACACGGACCCGAGTGCCTTCCTCTCTTCTGACTCCTGACCCCTGACCTCCGACTTCTGACTTCTGTCTTCTGACTCCTGACTTCTCCCACGGGAACCTGCGCACCTCCTCCCCCAAACCGCACCTAACTCATTGCTTGCATTTGATTTAGCGCAGAGGGGGTACCCTCGCCGAGAACCTGCGCACCTGCTACCTATCCACAATCTCTCTTCGTCGCCGTTCCCCGCGTCCCCGTGTCTCCTTGTCCCCTTGTCTCCCCCTCACCCGTGTCTCACGCTCCCACCCTCTCTAAAGCAGCCGCGTCTCCCCGGCATGCGTGCGAACCTTCCCCCCGATCATGGCCCCCTGATCCGCAAAGAAGCGGCCGCCATCGTTGATGACATCTCCCGTGATCATCCCGCTGTGAATGACCTTGGTGCCGCGAGCGAGTTTCACTTTCCCGGAAACCCGGCCGAAAATATGAACCCGGCCACCTGGTTCGACATCCATGTCGCCATGGATGTTCCCTCGAACGTAGAACTTGCCGCCATCGATGACTTTGACCGCACCAATGATCGTGCCCCAGAGGGTGAACTCCTCGTAGACCACCACATCGCCGTTGATAGTGCCACGCTCTTCTCTCATGTCTTCTCGCAATTATGCTGCGTAAGAGTCTGGTCCGCAAAGGGTGCAGACCACTAATCTCTCTATAGACGCCACGAGGGCTACAGTGGTACGCTGGTCTTAAGTATGCACCTGGGAAAGAAACCCAAGCAGCGCAAGGACATGAACATCAATCTGGATCGCCCCCGGCGTGTGCGGGCGACACTGATGTTCTGGCTGTTCTTCCTCGCCGTTGCCGGCCTGCTGGCATTTCTGCTGATGAAATTCACGGGGTCAAAGCTGGTGGCATGCGGACTCGCCGGCGGACTGCTGCTCTATATGCTCATCGCGGGAGCGGTCACCTCCAAACACCTGTCGCAAGACTCCAGCGATGGCAGGTTCGACTAGGCCCTGTCTGAGAACGCACGGACGGACACATTCTAGGCCCTGCCTGAAAAACCCATGGCCCCACGATAGGCCGGAAAGGGCCTGGATGCGAGGCACTGCGACGAAGCAGTATTTGAATACTACGGCGAGGAGCAGTAACGAAGCAGACAGGCCCTTTCAGGCCCACCCTTCGAGCGGCTTGGAATCGCCTCATCTGCGGCGGCGCATCGGCTCAAAGGGTCTACGGACCCAGCTTTCGCCAATGCTTCTTGCATCTGAGGCGATTCCAAGCCGTCGTGAGGCCATGGGTCTTTCAGACAGGGCCTCGGACATATTGGCCCAGTTCCGGCCACCAAGTCGTCTCAGTCCGGCTTGCTCACCCCATGCCCATTGGGTCCTGCCCAATAGTCGGGCATCTGGGTATGGGATTTGCCGCAGCAACTGCATAAGGAAGGTGATTGCATGATTGCCCCGGTAGGTTCTGGAAAGAGCGATGTCGTAGCCTACTGCGGGCTGAGCCTGCTTCGATGCTTCGCGGATTCGGGTATCGCGGTAACCGTGGTTGACTCCGACGCGGAATCCTTGACGCTGCACTCGAGGTACGCCAGCAAGACGCAGATGATCGCCTGCCCGCGGCTGCAACCCGAGCAGGCCGTCGCCGACCTGATCGCGCTGGGCAAACAGTTTGCCACCCGCCCCATGCTGACATTCGACAATGAACCGATGTTGCTGCTTGTATCACGGAATCGGCAAGCTCTGTCGCCCTACTACCGCTTTCTTCTGCCCGATAATGAACTGGTCGAGGATCTTACCTGCAAACTTCGTTTCGCGTCGCTGGCCGAGCGTCTGGACCTGCCCGTACCCAGGAGCATGACGCCCGCAAAGGATACCACCGTCGAGGAGATTGCCCTGCGGATGGGTCTGCCATGTGTTCTTAAGCCCAACTCTCACACCGGACGATACCGCACCGAAGTCGAAAGAGAACGCAGGTTCGTTTACAAGGTGCTGCAGGCAGATTCGCTGGAAGATTTGCGAAAGCAGTACGCGAAGATGCGCCAATACTGCGACTCATTCCTCGCCCAGGAGTATGTGCCAGGTGATGACACCACCCTGTACAGCGTACACGCCTACCTCGATGGCAACGGCAATTCGCTGGGCTGCTTTGTTGGTCGCAAGATCAGGACCTGTCCGAAGGGCTGCGGGGGAAGCACCTACCTGGAGTTGGTGCATCACCCTGAGTTGGCACAACTGGGAATGAAGTTGCTGCGGCAGATGAACGCGGTCGGTCCAATGAAGATCGACTTTAAGCGCGACACCCGGCACAACCGCTGGCTCATCCTCGAATGCAACGCTCGCTTCACTCTCTGGAACTATCTGGGCGCTGCCTCTGGGATGAACCTGCCGAAGGTGGCTCTGGCGGATCTGTATGAGCGGCCGGCCGCCCCTGCCACCACATACCGGACGAATGTGCGCTGGCTGGCGTTGGGAAACGATTTCAGAGCCTTCCTGCACGAGTATCGGCCAGACGGAGACTGGACCTGGGCCCGGTGGCTCTGGTCCCTGCGCTTTAGGAAGGTACACGAAGTATTCTCATGGAGCGATCCCAAGCCGGCGATCATCTGCACCGCGCGCTTCCTCTGGCTCAATGTGCTGAAGATCAAGCGCCGCTTGATCGGCAAGGGAAGACGTCCTTCCGCGCCGATGCATCCTGATACAGCCGCCGATCGGGCAACTCCCGCCGGCGCAGCGCTGCCGGGCCATAACCCGCTATGAGATACGCTATCATCTCCGATATTCACGCCAATCTGGAGGCATTGCGGGCTGTTCTCCATGCAATCGAGCCGATGAGCGCAGATCGGTTGGTCTGTCTGGGGGACATTGTCGGCTACTATGCAAATCCGAACGAGTGCATAGAGCTTGTTCGGGATCGCGCCATGGCATGTGTCCGCGGCAACCACGATTCGGTGGCGGCCGGCCTAAGACTCCCTCTCGAGTTCTCAGCGACAGCCCGGCGGGCAATCCAGTGGACCAGCGATGTGCTGGTGCCCGCGAATCGTCAGTATCTGGAAGACCTGTCCCTGTTACAGGTGGTTGACGATGCGCTTGTTATCGTCCACGCCGCCTTGCACCCGCAGCCCAATGAAGCAACCCGTATTCGCAACGAAACGGATGCTCGGCCCAGCCTGCAATTGCTCGCCAGCGGATATCCTGGCCACTGTGTCTGCTTCCTCGGCCATACTCACCATCGAACGGCATACGTGTTGGCCAACGGCGAGGTCGCCAAACTGGACAACGATGAACTCCACCTCGACAGAACCAGCGCCTATCTGATCAACCCGGGAAGCGTCGGTCAGTCGCGTGATGAGGATCCCAGCGCATCATTCCTGATCTATGACAGCGAACTGCGTATCGTCCAGTTCCATCGCATCAACTACGACCACGCCACGGCACGTTCCAAAGCCGTTGCACAAGGTCTGATCCGTCGGCCGCATCTGGTCATGCGCACCTTGAGGTGGCTTGCCACCGGTTGACCACGGCTCAGGGTGACTGTCTAATGCCCGCCTGCAGATTGCAGAGCCAGAAAGGCGTTAGACAATGGTCCCCGCAGCGACGATAGCCCAGTGGGTCAAGAACGCGGTTGAGCAGACCGCCGTCCATGATCTGCATACGCACCTCTTCCCGCCCTCCTTCAAGAAACTGGTGCTCTGGGACATCGACGATCTGCTCACCTACCACTACCTGATCGCCGAAACACTGCGCCTAAGCGACATTTCCTATGAGGCCTACTGGGGTATGACCAAGGCCCAGCAGGCGCAGCACATCTGGCAAACCTTGTTTGTGGAGAATCCGCCGCTCAGTGAGGCATGCCGCGGCATTCTCACCGTCCTGTCAAAACTTGGCATTGATACCTCGACCCGCGATCTGGGCGCGATCCGCCGCCACTTTCCTGCATCAGAGATGCAGCGCTTCTTCGACAGGACCTTTCAGGTCGCCAACTGCAGCGGCGTGGTAATGACCAACGACCCGCTGGATCCCGTGGAACGGGAGTATTGGCAAAGCGGTACCGAGGTCGATCCGCGCTTCAAGACGGCGCTTCGCATTGACCGCATTCTGCTGGATTGGCCTGCTGTGGCCAAAGACGTTTCCGATCTGGGCTATCGGGTCAGTGGCGACATTTCAGGCCAGACCACAGCGGAAGTGCGACGGTTCCTCGAGGACTGGGTCAAACGCATCAAACCACTGTACGTGGCATGCTCACTGTCCCCGACTTGGCGATACCCCGATGACAACGTCACCACGCGGATTCTGGATCAATGCGTCTTGCCCGTAGCGCGTGAGCACAATCTGCCGATGGCACTGATGGTTGGCGTGACGCGAGGCACCAACCCCCAACTGCGTCTGGCCGGCGACGCTGTGGGCAAGAGCGATATCACCAGTATCCACAGGATCTGCGCCACGAATCCCCGGAACAAGTTCATGTGCACGATGCTGGCGCGGGAAAACACCCACGAACTGGCCGTCGCCGCTCGTAAACACCGTAACCTGCTGGTCTTCGGGTGCTGGTGGTTCCTCAATAACCCCAGCCTGATCGAAGAGACCACGCGCATGCGCATCGAACTGCTGGGGCCGAGTTTCGTTCCGCAGCACTCCGATGCCCGCGTGCTGCTCCAGTTGATTTACAAATGGGACCATAGCCGGACAGTGCTTGCCAAGGTCCTGACCGACAAGTTTGTGGACCTGGCCGCAACGGGATGGAACGTCACCCAGAACGAAGTTACAAGTGCCGCTAAGGGTTACCTGGCGGGCCAATTCCAGCGGTTTATCGACATGAAGATATAGCGTGATTTGCATCATCATTTACTGACACTCAAAGGGAGCGCGAAGTGGACAAAAAGATCGGCTTGATCGGATTGGATACCTCACATGTGGAGGCGTTTACGCGGATCCTCAACGACGAAAAGCACCCCGGGCACATTGCCGGGGCAAAAGTCGTCGTTGCTTACCCCGGCGGATCGAAAGATATCCCCCTGAGCAACGACCGTGTTGCCGGTTTCACAAAGAAACTGCAGGAGGATTTCGCTGTCAAGATCGTCGATAGCCCCAAGGCGGTTGCCGAGGCCTGCGATCTCCTGTTCATCGAAACCATCGATGGCCGAGTGCACCTGGATCTGCTGCGCCAGACGATCCAGTACAAGCGGCCGACGTTCGTCGACAAGCCCTTGTGCAACAGTTCTTCCGAAGCGCGTGAGATGTTCCGCATGGCCCGCGAGGCCGGCATCCCACTGATGAGCTGTTCATCATTGCGTTTCTCCGAGACGTTGGCCGCGGCGCTTGAGGATCAGCAGAACGGCGCGATTGTCGGATGCGATGCCTTCGGCCCGTGCAGCGAACTGCCGACCCCCCCGGGCCTCTTCTGGTATGGCATTCACACCGTTGAACCCATTTATCGCGTCATGGGAACCGGCTGCGTCGAGGTCCGCGCCACGCGCCACGCCGATGGCGAGGTCATCGTCGGCACCTGGTCGGATGGCCGGATGGCCAGCCTTCGCGGCATGCGCAAGGGGCACAGCAAATTCGGAATGACCGTTCATCGCGAAAAAGGATTCCAGCAGATGGATCTGGCCGGCGGCAAGCGGCAACTCTATGAGGTCATGCTCGAAGCCATTCTGAACTCTCTCCCGACCGGCAAATCCGCCGTTCCGGAAGAACAAACGCTCGAACTGATTCGCTTCATGGAGGCGGCCAACGAGAGCCGGCTGGATGGGAAGACAGTGCGTCTGTAATTGGAGAATTGAACATGTCTGAAAAAGTGATTCGTGTCGGAGTAATGGGTCAGGGCCGCAGCGGCTACGACATTCATGTTGCGTGGTTGCGTCAGGCAACGCAGCAGTACAAGGTTGTGGCGGTTGCCGATCAGCTCAAGGAGCGCCATGAGGCGGTGCAACTGGGCGCCCAGGCATTCACCGACTACAAAGATCTTCTGGCCAAGCGCGATCTGGGCATCGATCTGATCGTCAATTCTCTGCCCAGCCACCTGCATACTCCCGGAACGATCGCCGCACTGCAGGCCGGCTATAACGTTCTCTCCGAGAAACCGTTCGCGTTGAACCTGGCCGACTTTGATGCCATGGTGTCGGCCGCCAACAAGGCCGGCCGCAAACTCTTCGCGTTCCAGAACTCCCGCTATCGCCCCGGCTTCAAGAAGATGCGCGAGGTGCTGGCTTCTGGCGTTCTGGGCAAACTGCTGCATGCCCGCATCAGTTTCAGCGGATTTGCCAGGCGCTGGGATTGGCAGGCCAGTCAGCGCTATAGCGGCGGCAACCTGAATAACACCGGTCCGCATCCGATGGACCAGGCGATCGTCCTCTTTGGTGAGCGCAGCCCGAAGGTCTTCGCTCATCTTGCATGTCAAAATGAGTTCGGCGATGCGGATAATCTGGCCTCCGTCAGCCTCTATGGCGATGGCGCTCCGCTGGTCGAGGTCGTGGTCAGTTCCTTCATGGCTTATCCCCAAGGCGACATCTACAACATTTCCTGTTCGCAGGGAGGGATGACCGGAACCCCCACCTCCATGAAGTGGCGCTACTATGACCCGGCCACAGCACCAGCGCACACTCCCATGACCGGATGGTCAGACAACCGCAAGTATTGCGGCGAGGGTCTAAGCTGGATTGAACAATCCTGGAGCTACACGGCTGGCCTGGCGGAATTCGATGCGATGTCGCGTGATCTCTATAACAATGTGTACGATGTTCTGGTACGCGGTGGTACGCCTGACATCAAACTCGAAGAAGTTCGCCGGCAAATCGGCGTGATAGAGGAGTGCCATCGCCAGTGCCCTCTCGCCAAGCGTTTCTCGTAAGCGCTTAGCACGGACGGCAGTTACTGATATACTGCATGATTCGATTGGTTACCGACAGATCCGCATGATGCGGATGTCTCAACATTTGTTTTTATTTCAGAGGACACCATGGGTGACGCATACCCGATTACGCCAGTGAAAGTTGATCCGATCTCGACGAAGTACCGCACGATCAAGACCGCTATTCCACATCCGGAAAGTGTGCCGGTTCTGGAGAAACTGCGAAACGTTGAACCCCTGTGCATGGAAGGGCAACCGCCAATCCTGTGGGACCGCGCTGAAGGCGCAACTGTTTATGATGCATGGGGCAATCGCTGGATCGATTTCTCCAGTGGCGTGCTGATCACGAATGCTGGCCACGGCCGCAAAGAGATGATTGACGCGATCGTCGCCCAGGCCAAGCACGGCCTCCTGACCAGCTATTGCTTCCCTCACCTCGCCCGTGCCGAACTGGGAAGCCTCCTGCAGAAACAGGCGCCCCGTCCGGATGATAAGGTTATGCTGCTGAGCACCGGCTCAGAAGCCGATGAACTGTGCATCAAGCTGTCCCGCGAACGCGGCCGCCGGCTGGGCAAGAAGAACCCGGTATTCGTAACCTTCTCTAACGCCTTCCATGGACGAACGATGGGTTCGCAGTTGGCAGGCGGCATTCCCAGCCTCAAGGAATGGATCGGCTATCCCGATGAGCACTTTGCCCAGGTGCCCTTCCCCGATGGCGTGCGCTGCAAGCCCGAAGAGAACGACTTCGCGGCATTTGAGAAGGCCCTCAAGGCCCAGAAGATCGATCCTGATCGCGTTTGTGGCGTTCTGAGTGAAACCTACCAGGGCGGCAACTCTTCCTTCGCTCCCCCGGCATACATGCAGGCCCTGCGCCGCTGGTGTGATCAACATCAGGCCGTGCTGACCATGGACGAGGTCCAGGCGGGCTTTGGGCGCACCGGAAAGTTCTGGGCGTTTGAGCACTATGGCATCCAGCCCGACCTCATTGCCTGCGGCAAGGGCATCAGCGGATCGCTGCCCCTCTCCGCAGTCATCGGCCGCAAAGAGTTGATGGATCAGTTCGGCCCCGGATCGATGACCAGCACCCATTCGGGCAATCCCGTCTGCTGCGCTGCCGCGGTAGCAAGCCTCAAGCTGATCGTTGGCGAAAAGCTCGCGGAACGCGCGGCCAAGATGGGCGAAATCATGCAGCAGTGCGCGGCGAATATCCAAAAACGTTACAAGTGCGTCATCCTGGCTCACCATGGCAAGGGCCTCGTGGCCAGTCTCCAATGTGTCAAGCAGGATGGCACTGAGCCCGATGCCCGCCTCGCCTGGGAAGTGATTGGTCGTGCCGTGCAAACCGGCGTCATGATGTTTGGCCCGGTCGGCTACGGCGGCGCCAGCGTCAAGCTTGCGCCTCCGCTCACGATTGACGAAGCGGCCATCCGCGAGGCGATGGATGTCCTCGATCGGGCATTCGACTACGTGTTGGCGAAGCGAAAAGCCTAGATGTCTTTGTCGCGATCTAATGGCATGTAAAGTTACTCTCTTACAGGAACTACAGATGGTAAAGGAAGCAATCGTCGGGAAAACCGCGGCGGCCCCTGGCACGGTGGCCGAGGAATACACACTCAACAAAGGCTCGTGCGGCCGGAAGAAGATCACCTTTGTCGGGGCTTCTTCACTGTTCGTGCATAAAGTCCTGCGCGACATGCTGCTGGTCGGCGGGTTCAACGATGTTGAGCTCTGCGTTTTCGATCTGCGCAAAGAGCCGATGACGCTCGTCGCCGATCTCTTGGAAAAGATCGCCCGCCAGAAGAAGAGCAACATCACCGTGACCCGCACCATGGATCGCACCACCGCCCTCAAGGGCGCTGATGCGGTCATCCTCTCGATCACCACGGGCGGCGCGGAAGCCGACTTCCGCTCCTTCGAAGCCTGCTCCCGCAATGGCGTTGTCACCATGATCGGCGACACGCTCGGGCCCGCAGCCCTGGCGCGTAATCTGCGCACCGTTCCGATTGTCGTGGAACTGGCCCGCGAGATTGAGCGCATCAATCCGAAGGCGGTGATCCTGAACTTCACCAACCCCATGTCCGTTCTGACCGGGGCGATGGCGCGCTTCAGCAACATCCCGGCTTGGGGCCTGTGCCACTCCGCCGATGAACTATTCAGCTACTTCTCCCGCGTGTTCAAAGTGAACAAGCGCGAGGTGGCCATGGAAGTCGGCGGCGTCAACCACCAGTGCTTCGTCAGTAAGCTCATGATCAAGGGCAAGGATCGCACCAAGGACATCCTTCAGGCCACGCTCGAATCCGAGGCCAAGCTTGAGGACAACCTGCTGGACACCCATCGTGAGGAAGTCGTTGTACAGCAGGATCTCTTCCGTGCCCTGGGAAGCTGGCCCTCCTGCGGCGAATCGCACGCAGCCGAGTTCTATAAGTACATGGATACCGAACGCGGAATGACCCGATACGGTCTGCATGGCGACCGCAAGCGGGTCAAGCCCGGCCGCGAACCGATTCCCTGGCGCCAGCCCGCCCCGATTCTGCTGGAATGGGCCTATGGGCCCGAACCGGTTGGCGACCTCCACCTCCTGACCACCGAGCACGCCCACGAGCTCCTCTGGTCCGTCTTCACCGGCGAGCCATTCTCCCGCATCCTCAACGTGCTCAATACCGGCGAATACCTCAAGGGCATTCCCAAGACCGCCTGCGTTGAAGCCATGGTGACGGTCGTCGGCTCCAAGGTAACCGGCCAACAGATCCAGCTCCCGCCGGCCATTCAGTCGCTCGTGCACCAGTGGACGAGCATTCATGAACTGAGCATCCAAGCCGCCATGAACTGCGATCGCGATGCAGCCAGGCAGGCCCTGTTCCTCGATCCGCATGTTCGTGAGCTCGACGATATTGCTCCGTTGCTCGACGACATCTTGAATGCAACGAAGCAGTGGCTGTCTCCGAAGTGGTTCGCGTAACGTCCGGAAACAGCATGTGATCCATTGCGGTCATCAAGACCGAGGCAGCGCCCGCAGCGTGCACTTGCGCATCTGCGGGCGCTGCTGTATTATGTCGGGATAATCAGGAGGCCAGAATGGCAGATCGTTCCAACAAACCATGGCGTATCGCTTTTGCCGGATTCCGTCACAGTCACATCATGTCCCTGTACGATCTCGCCCAGCGCGAACCGCGCATGCAGCTCGTCGCCGCCTGCGAGAGCGACCCGGCCACCGCTGACACTCTGCGCCGCCAGGGCAAGGTGCAGCTTACCCATCCTGATCTCAACGCCATGCTCGCCGGCGCCCAGTGCGACATCGTCGCCATCGGCGACTACTTCGCCGCACGCGGCCGGATTGCCATCGCTGCTCTCAAGGCCGGCAAACACGTCATCGCCGACAAGCCCTTGTGCACCTCTCTTGATGAGTTGCACGAAATCGAAGCCCTGTCGCGCGCCCGCAAGCTCTCCGTCGGTTGCATGCTGGATATGCGCGGCAGTGCGGCCGTGCGCACGCTTCGCCGTCTGATCCTCGCTGGCGAGATCGGACCCGTGCACACCATCGTCGTCACCGGCCAGCACCCCCTGCTCCCGGGCTCCCGCCCCGCCTGGTACTTCGAGCCCGGCAAGCACGGTGGCACCATCAACGACATTGCCATCCATGCCTTCGATGCCCTTCCCTGGATCACCGGCCGGCGCATCGCCCGCACCTGCGCTGCCCGCGCCTGGAACGCCCGCTTGCCGCAGTACCCCCACTTCAAGGATTGCGCCCAGTTCATGCTCGAACTGGACAACGGCGGCGGAATCCTTTGCGATGTATCCTACCTCGCTCCCGATGGCTGCGGCTACTCAGCGCCGCAATACTGGCGTTTGACCTGCCACGGCACCGGCGGCGTCGCCGAGATCACCGGCGATTCGCATCCCCTGCTCCTGGCAACCCACGCCGACAAAGCGTTCCGCGAGATCCCCCTGGACCCGCCGCGGCCCGATGCCGCCATCCACGACTTCCTGCAGGAACTTGCCGGCGAAAGTGGAACCGACTCGCCGCTGACCACCGCCGCCGTGCTGGAAGCCTCACGCCAGGCTCTTCTGGTCCAGCAGGCCGCAGACGATGCCAAGGCATGACAATGCAGTTCAGGCAGAATCTGGTACAAGGATGCCTGAGAGAGTATTCTCAGCACAGCCATGGAGCCGCAATATCAACTGCCGCCGCAGCAACCAGGGTATAGGCATCGTTTTCACGCGATGGTCAAGCCCGTCGGGTCGGTGTGCAACCTCGACTGCACCTACTGCTACTACCTGCACAAAGAGCAGTTGCTGCACCAGCCCAAAGCGCCGCGAATGTCGGATGAGATGCTCGAGCAGCATGTCCGCCAGTACATCGAAGCGCAGACCGGGGAAGAGGTGGTGTTCAGTTGGCAAGGCGGTGAACCCACACTGCTGGGTGTAGGCTTCTACCGCAAGGCCATGGAACTGCAGGCGAAGTACAAGAAGCCTGGTCAGCGCATTGAGAACGACCTGCAGACCAATGGCACACTGCTCGACGCCGAGTGGGCCATGTTCCTCAAGCAGCACAACTTCCTTGTGGGCTTGAGTTGTGACGGCCCCAAGCGACTGCACGATATGTATCGTGTCAACAAGGGCGGCGCCCCGACCCATGACAAGGTGATGGCGGCCGCGTCTCTGCTGAAGAAGCATGGCGTGCCCTTCAATGCCCTGTGTGTGGTCAACCGCGAGAACGCGAAGTATCCGCTGGATGTCTATCGGTTCCTGACCCGCGAGTTTCTGGATCGATCTTCCAATGCGCGGCGGCTGCAGTTGATCTCGTGCGTTGAGCCGAGAGTCTTCCGCAATGTCGCCCCGCAGAAGTGGGACCTGGCGAGCATCCCGGTCGTCGGCACTCCTCAAGCCAGGCCCGGCCAGAGCGATTCGGTGGTGACCGCCTGGTCGGTGGATCCGGATGACTGGGGCAGATTCCTGTGCAAGATATGGGATGACTGGTACGTCCGCGACTACGGCAAAGTACATGTAGATCTGTTCGAGACCGCCGTCGCACAATCGATGGGCCTGCCCTCGCAGCGATGCGTCAGCGCTGAGTTCTGCGGCAAAGGCCTGGCGGTGGAGTACAACGGCGATGTGTACTCCTGCGACCACTACGTCTACCCGGAGTACAAGACTGGCAACATTTCCCACACTCACTGGGGCGCAATGGCCTATTCAGAGCAGCAGCAGAAGTTCGGCTTTGCGAAGCGCGACACGCTGCCGAAGTATTGCCGCCAGTGCCCACACCTGAAACTGTGCTGGGGTGAATGCCCTAAGAACCGCCTTGTGCGCACCCCTGAAGGCGAACCGGGGCTCAATTATCTGTGTCCGGGATTGAAGCAATTCTACGCGCACATCCAGAGAGATATGCCCGTGATCCTGCGTCGCGAAGGCGTGCCGGCCCCGGCAGGTCGATGATCGCCGGCCGATGCGCCTTCCGCGCATTTTGTGCGATGCATCACACAGTCGAAACTGCTATAGTCGTTTCGCGAAGATGCCGTGCGCCGCGCAGGGCGGCCGTCATGCGTGTCTTGCCATTATATCAGCAGGGAAAGGACGGATTATGCAAGGGAAGGTTACGCGACGGCGTACGTGGCGGATGACAAAAGTAATCGCGGCCGCGATTGGAGTGGGACTTGGCTTGGCTGGCACCGGATGCACAGAGCATGAGCAAGCCACCGCTTCCGGGCCTGCCCCGGGGCAGAAGTCCACCGGGGGCTCTATCTATGGCACGCCAGGTTCGCCCAGTGCATCCCGGTCCATCGATGGCAAGGAACTGCCTGCCCCAGACATGAAGTTCGGCGGCGTGATCCAGGAGACAGCCTCGGGGTCGAAGCCATGGTGGGCGCCGCGCGTCGTGCCGCCCAAGGGCGCGCCCAATGTCCTGCTGATCATGACTGACGACGCCGGCTACGGCGTGTCGAGCACCTTCGGCGGCGTCATCCCGACGCCGGCGATGGATCGCGTTGCCGCGAATGGTCTGCGATTTACCAACTTTAATTCCTGCGCGCTTTCCTCGCCGACGCGTGCAGCGCTGATCACGGGGCGAAATCATCACTCGGCCGGCTTTGGCGTGGTCTCCGAGATCGCCACAGGCTTCCCAGGCTACAACAGCGTCATCACCAAGGACAAGGCGACGGTCGGCCGCATCCTCAAGGACAACGGCTATCGCACGTCATGGTTCGGGAAGGAACACAACACGCCGTCGTACGAGTGCAGCCAGGCCGGTCCATTCGACCAGTGGCCCGTCGGGATGGGCTTCGAGTACTTCTACGGGTTCATGGGCGGCGATACCAACCAGTGGCAGCCGAACCTGTTCCGCAATACCACGCAGATATATCCCTTCGAGGGTAAGGCGCCCGGCACCTGGAATCTGACGACTGCGATGGCCGACGACGCCATCGAATACATGAACCGGATCAACGCGGTCAGTCCGGATCAACCCTTCTTCATCCACTACACGCCCGGCGGTACGCACGCGCCGCACCACCCGACCAAGGAATGGGCCGACAAGATCAGCGCGATGCATCTGTTCGACGGCGGTTGGAACAAACTGCGCGAGACGATCTTCGCTAACCAGAAGAAACTGGGTGTGGTCCCGCCGAATGCAGTCCTCACGCCCTGGCCCAAGGGCCTGCTGAAGGACTGGGACGAGTGCACTCCCGATGAGAAGAAGATGTTCATCAAGCAGGCTGACATCTTCGCCGCCTATGAGGCCTACACCGACCATGAGATTGGCCGCGTGATCCAGGCGGTCGAGGACGCGGGCAAGCTCGACAACACGCTGATCATCTACATCACCGGCGATAACGGGACCAGTTCGGAGGGCACGCTGGTCGGCACGCCCAACGAGATCGCGATGTTCAACGGCGCCGTTGTGCCCGTCGAGGCGCAGCTCAAGAATTTCTACGACGTTTGGGGCACGGACAAAACCTACAACCACATGGCGGTGCCGTGGGCCTGGGCATTTGACACGCCGTTCACATGGACCAAGCAGATCGCCTCGCACCTGGGCGGCATCCGCCAGGGCATGGCGATCTCCTGGCCGAACGTGATCAAGGACAAGGGCGGCATTCGCCACCAGTTCCACCACGTAATCGACGTGGTACCCACGATCCTCGAAGCGGCGAACATCAAGCAGCCGGAGGTCGTTGACGGCATCAAGCAAAGCCCGATCGAAGGCGTCAGCATGATGTACACCTTCGATGCAAAGAACGCGAACGCTCCGTCAGCGCACAAGACGCAGTACTTCGAGATGTTCGGCAACCGGGCGATCTACCACGAGGGCTGGCTGGCTTGCACGAAGGTCATGCGTCCGCCGTGGGTGCAGACCGTGCCGAAAGAGAGTGTCACGCAATACCCGTGGGAACTCTATGACCTGAACAACGACTTCTCACAATCCACCGACCTCGCGGCCAAGCAGCCTCAGAAGCTTGAGGAACTCAAAGCGATGTTCATGGACGAAGCGAAGAAATACCAGGTGCTGCCGATCGATGACTCGTACATTGCGCGCCTCCTGACGCCGCGACCCAGCCTCACCGAGGGTCGCAGCCAGTTCACATGGACCCGGCCGATAATGGGCATTCCGCTGGGCGATGCGCCCTCGGTCCTCAACGCCTCGTTTGTCATCAAGGCCGATGTTGAGGTTCCTGAAAACGGGGTCGAAGGGATGCTGATCACCGAGGGTGGTCGCTTCGGCGGGTTCGGGCTCTATGTTCTGAAGAACAAGCCCGTGTTCTGCTGGAACCTGGTGGATCTCAAACGCGAGCGATGGGAGAGCTCCGCGGAGCTGACTCCTGGCAAGCATGTCCTGGAGTACGATTTCAAATATGCCGGTCTTGGCATGGGAACCTTGGCGTTCGGGAGCCCGGCGGGCGTCGGCCAAGGCGGCGAGGGCGTGCTCAAGATCGATGGCAAGGAGGTTGCTAGAGCCAGCATAGAGCACACCATTCCCTTCATGCTCAACCTCGACGAGGGGCTGGACATCGGCTCCGACACGCTCACGAGCGTGAACGACGCCGACTATCAGCCGCCGTTTGCGTTCACCGGGAAGCTGAACAAGGTGACGCTGAGCATCGACCGCCCCAAGCTCTCGCCGGAAGACATCAAGAAGCTTGAGGAAGCGCAGAAGAAGATGGAAGCGGGCCGAGAGTAGAGGCACGCTGCCCCACGAACCACGCCGGCCGTCCTGAAAGGGGCGGCCGGCGCATACGTGCTGCCGCTCGGATCCACCGCAAACCCGAGAACGTCGATGAGACCACTCACATTTGTCTTGGCCTGCTGCACCGCCCTGCTGGCCTCATCAATGGCGATGGCGCAGCAGAATCCATCACCTCTCCTGCCGCCGGATCGCTCAAGTCCGCGGGCAACACTCAAGCTGTTCCTCGAGTCGGCCGACAAAGTCGGCGATTTCATCGCCGGGGGATATCGCCAAAACCCCACGCGCTCAGGCTTCGCACACCTGGTCGAACTCGCCGACCCCGTCGTCGGGTGCCTGGACCTGAGCGAAGTTCCCCCCGCCGCCCGCGCCAAGAGGGGCGCTGCGGCGGCACTGGCCATCTACGAAACGCTATCCAGGATTGACCTGCCTCCACTGGAAACCGTGCCCGGCAAGGATGACCTCAAATCGCTGTCCGGCGATCCCCCACGATGGGTGATCCCTAATACCCCGATCGCGATCGTGCGTATCGCCAGCGGACCACAAAGCGGCGATTTCGTATTCAGCCCCCATACAGTTGCCAGCGCCGAGGAGTATTACGCACGCACCCGCGACCTGCCCTACGTTCGAGCCGTTCCGCTGCGCAACTCGTATGAAACCGCCGTACTAGGCGGCGGCTGGCTCATTCCTTACACAGCGATTGAGGCGATGCCCGCCTGGCTCCAGGCGCCCGTAGCGGGCGAGTCTGTCTGGAAGTGGCTCGCCCTGGTCATCGTGCTTGTGCTCTTCCTGGCAGTGCTGCGCGTCGCATACCGCCTGTCCCGCCGAGTCGGCGAGGATCGGCCCTTCCTGCAGTCCGTCGCCCGCCTGGCCCTGCCGTTCTATGTCCTCGTGGCAACACCAGTCGTCGCTTACTTGGTCCTTCTGCAGATCAACATCCGCGGAGAGGCCGGCATAATCGCCCAAATGATCGCCACGGCGATGATCTACCTCGCCGGCGCGTGGCTGAGCTGGCGTATCACCGATGTGATCGCCGAGGCCATCATCTCGTCGCCTCGCATCAAGCGACAGAGCATCGATGCCCACCTCACCCGCATCTGTACGCGCTTGCTTGGAATGGCGGCCGCCATCACCTTGCTGGTCACCGGTGCCGACCGCATCGGTGTGCCCGTCTACGGCGTCATCGCCGGCCTTGGCGTCGGCGGCCTGGCCATCGCCCTCTCCGCCCAACCTACTATCGAAAACCTCATCGGCGGCCTCAACATCTTCGCCGACCGGCCTATCCGCGTCGGTCACCTCTGCAAGTATGGCACCGACATCGGCACGGTTGAGGAGATCGGGATCCGCTCCACACGCATCCGCGGCGCTGACCGAACGGTCACTACGATCCCCAATGGCATGCTCTCGAAGATGTCCATCGTGAACATGACCGAGCGCGAACGCATGCTCATCCGAACCGTGATCACTCTGCCGGGCGACGCACGCGACCGCGTCCGCTATTTGCTGGCTGCGATCGAGGAAATGCTTCACAAGCACTCCATGCTGCACCGCGAAACGGCGCGGGCTCGCCTCACCGGATTCACCGGCAATTCCGCCGAGATCGAGGTGGTTGCCTACGCGAACACTCGGGATACCGATGAATTCCTGACTATCCAGCAGGATGTACTTCTGCATACCATGGAGATCGTTGAACAAAGCAAGTCTTCCTCGGCACCTGCCTCACCAGGCACGCAGGCTGTTCCCGCAGCCAACGCGACCAATGTGGTGGTGGCCAGGCAATATGACGAGGCTGCCGCGAAAGTGGAAAAAAACAAGCCGCAGCGGTGAACTCGAGTGCAGAACATGCTAGCCGCCCCGAAAGGAGCGGTCGGTGCATAGACCAAAGTGAGGACAGTTTTCCTCCAACCAAGGAGCTCTCGGATGACGACCAGATCAGCCATCGCAATAGCCAGTTTGGGCGTTGCTGTGTTATTGACGGGCAGCATGTCACCCGCGCAGGACGTCACTGGCCAATTGGGGGCGCCCGATGCCACGACCACTACTGGCGGCAAACACCTCCCGCTCCCGGATCCGAGATTTGGCGGCGAGATCAACATCAAAGCGTCCGAATCAAAACCCTGGTGGGCACCGCGCGTCGTGCCGCCGAAGGGCGCGCCCAATGTGCTGCTCATCATGACGGACGACTGCGGCTTCGGAGCGCCGGGCACGTTCGGCGGTGTAATTCCGACACCGGCCCTGGATCGCGTGGCGAACAGCGGGCTGCGTTTCACCAATTTTCACTCCACGTCACTCTCCTCACCCACGCGCGCGGCCTTGATCACGGGTCGCAATCATCACGTCGCGGGCTTTGGCGTCGTGGGGGAGATCACCACCGGCTATCCGGGCTATGACTCGATCATTGTGAAAGCGAACGGCACAATCGGGAGCATCCTGAAGGATAACGGTTACGCGACCTCGTGGTTCGGCAAGGAACACAACACGCCCTCCTATCAGTCAACCGCGGCCGGGCCGTTTGACCAGTGGCCGGTGGGCATGGGCTTCGAGTATTTCTATGGGTTCGTCGGCGGCGACGCCAGTCAATGGCAGCCAAACCTGTTCCGCAATACGACGCCCATTTATCCCTTCGAGGGCAAGCCGTCGGGCACCTGGAACCTGACCACCGAGATGGCCAACGAGGCGATCCAGTACATGAAGGGCATCAAGGCGGTCGCGCCAGAGAAACCGTTCCTGGTCTATTATGTCCCCGGCGGCACCCATTCGCCGCATCATCCGACCGAGGAGTGGATCAAGAAGATCAGCGACATGCATCTCTTCGATGGCGGCTGGAACAAGCTGCGCGAAACCACCTTCGCCAATCAAAAGCGGCTCGGCATCATGCCCGCAAACGCCCAACTGACCGAATGGCCCGACACCCTGCCGAAATGGGACTCGCTTGGTGAGCTGGAAAAGAAGCTCTTCATCAAGCAAGCGGATGTCTATGGCGCCTACCTCGCCTACACCGACCATGAGATTGGCCGCGTCATCCAGGCCGTCGAAGACATGGGACAACTCGACAACACGCTGATCATCTACATCAGCGGTGACAACGGCGCCAGCGCCGAAGGGATGCTCAACGGCACGCCGAACGAGTTCACGACCTTCAATGGCGTGCCCGTGCCCGTGAAAGCGCAGTATCTCTGGTATCCATTCTGGGGATCGGACAAGACGTTCCCGCACTATGCCGCGCCTTGGGCATGGGCGATGGACACACCGTTCAAGTGGGTGAAGCAGGTGGCGTCGCATTTCGGCGGGACGGCCCAGGGGGTGGCCATGTCGTGGCCCGGCCACATCACGGACGTGGGCGGCGTCCGCAGCCAGTTCCACCACATGATTGACATCGCCCCGACCATCCTCGAAGCGGCCGGCATCCCACAGCCAGAGACGATCAACGGCGTCGCGCAACGTCCCATGGACGGTGTGAGCATGGCTTACACTTGGGGCAAGGACGGTGCCAGCGTCCCCTCCAAACGTACGACGCAGTATTTCGAGATGCTAGGCAATCGCGCCATCTACCATGAAGGATGGGTGGCCTGCACGACCCCGGCGACGCTGCCGTGGGAACTGAGCACGAAGCCCGCGCCCGACGTGATCACCGGATACAAGTGGGAACTCTACAACGTCGCGGAAGATCCCACAGAATCCAACGACCTGGCGGCCAAGCTGCCTGACAAGCTCAAGGAGATGCAGGATCTCTTCTACGCCGAAGCGGCGAAGAATAACGTGCTCCCGATGGACAACTCGACGCTCGCGCGTTGGAACGCGCCCAAGCCAAGCCTCGCGGGCCGACGAACGGAATTCACCTACTCGGGAGGCCTGACCGGCGTGCCCAACAGCGGGGCTCCGAACATCCTGAATAAGAACTACACCATCACCGCCGAAGTCACGATCCCCGACGGTGGCGCCGAAGGCATGATCGTCACCGACGGCGGGCGCTTCGGCGGCTACGGCTTGTTTCTGAGTCCCGCCTTCAACTGGTGGTCTAACGCGGGCTTCTTCCGAAATGTGGGCCTGGGATTCTTGGCATTTGGGTTGTTATTGGTCTGGCGAGGGCGGACTAAGCAGTGGTCGGGCCTGAAAATGGGGATAGGCAAATTGATCGTGCTATCCGCCGCGCTCTTGGTGGTCGCGGTGTTCACCACTCACATCGTCAATATTGGCCGGGGCAAGCCGGTCTTCCTCTACAACCTGCTCAACCTCAAGCGCACCACATGGGCCGGGCCGGCACTGGCCGCCGGCAAACACACCATTGTCTTTGATTACAAGCCCGATGAGCCGGGCCTGGGCAAGAGCGGGAAGGGCGTGCTCTGGGTGGATGGAAAGGAAGTGGCCAGGAACTCCATGGAACATGGCATCCCCGTCACGTTCCCCGAGGACGAAACCTTCGACGTCGGCAGCGACACGCGCACCGGTGTCGCGATGCTGAAGTATCGCTACGAAGTTCCGTTCAAGTTCACCGGCACGATTGACAAATTGACGTTTAAGCTCGAACCACTGCCCGAGGCGCCGGCGGAGCCCAAGGTGGAACTGGGGACTACGGCGGTACCGGAGGCGGAGCCGATTGACACGTCCACGCACTAGATGCCAACCAGATCGCGAGAGCGAAAGGACTGGGAACAGAGGCGATGAAAAGAGTGCTGCTCCTTGCTGCCGCCGGTGAAACTGCGACGGGGTTGGCGTTGCTTATCGGCCCTGCGCTGGTCGGGCGGCTGCTGCTGGGTACGGAGCTTACCGGAGTCGCCGTCCCGGTGGCGCGCGTATTGGGCATTGCCCTGCTGGCGCTGGGCGTCGGCTGCTCGTCCGGCTCAGTGTGGCTTGGGATGTGGATCTACACCGCCCTTGCCACGCTCTACCTGGCTTATGTCGGTATCGGCACCGAATGGGCTGGTGCGCTACTGTGGCCTGCCGTGGTGGCGCATGCCGCCCTGACAGTACTGCTGGCGAGGGCTCGGATCGCGGATTTGTCGCTCTCAACGCCGGCTCGATCGGAAGGAGATGCGACACCGTGAGACCGATACGGCTTGCTCGTGGTTGCATAGACAGACACGCCCAGCGGAACGCTGGCGCGACAGCGTACGATTGAATCCCGCCGGCCGTCCGGAAAACGGGTAGTCGGCGATTTGGTCTCTTATCAACACAAGGAGAGCGCATGAGGAAGCTATTGTTTGTTGGAGTGCTGGCCGCGGCTGCGGCTACAACGTTCGCTGGCGGTTGTTCGCATGATTCGATCTCGCAGGCCGAGAAGGGCCAGAAGAACGCTCCCGGGTTTGCCGAGACTCGTCAGATTGCCGAGGAAGGCTTCATCTACGGTCTGCCGATCGTGATGAACTACGCAGTGCAGTATGAGTACTGCGTGGACAAGAACTCCGGGCAGTACAAAGCGCCGTTCAATCAGGTCTCTAACGAACACCGTGTCTTTACCTACCAAGACACGGCCGTTATCTCGCCCAACAGCGACACCCCCTATTCCATGCTATGGCTGGATCTGCGGGCTGAACCGATGGTGCTCTCGGTGCCGGCCGTCGAGAAGAGCCGCTATTACTCGGTGATGCTCTGCGACGGCAACTGCTTTAACTACGGTTACATCGGCAGCCGCGCAACGGGCAATGAGCCCGGTGACTACCTTGTGGCCGGCCCGGACTGGAGCGGCGAAGTGCCCTCCGGGATCAAAAAGGTCTTCCATGCTTCGACGCAGTTTGCGCTGACCGTCTACCGCACCCAACTCATGGGCCCCGACGACATGCCCAACGTGATGAAGGTGCAGGAGGGGTACAAGGTCCAGCCGCTCTCGGCATATATGAACCGACCAGCTCCTGCTGCTGCGCCGGCCATCGAGTTCCCGAAGATCAACAAGGAACTCGTGAAGACGGGCTTCTTCGAGTACCTGGACTTCGCCCTGCAATTTGCGCCGGCTGGCCCGGAGGAGAAGGAAATCCGCGAGAAGCTGGCCAGGATCGGCATCGGCCCGGGCAAGGCGTTTAGCTTCAAAGACCTATCGCTGGAGCACAAACTGGAGATCGCTGAAGGCATGAAGCGCGGGCAGAAGCACGTGGAGGCGATGGTTGCCAAAATGGGCAAGGACATCAATGGTTGGCGCGTGGGCTCGGCGTTCGGCAATCGTGAGTATTACCATGGCAACTGGCTGCTCCGCGCTGCGGCGGCGCAAGCAGGCATCTATGGCAATGATGCCGTCGAGGCGGCGTATCCGATGACGCGGTGGCTTCCCAACGGAGAAGTGCTCGATGGCAGTCAGCACAACTATACGATCACCTTCGCTGCCGATAGCTATCCGCCGGTCAATGCGTTCTGGTCCATCACCATGTATGACGGCAAGACGCAACTGCTGATCGAGAACCCGATCGGGCGCTACCTGATCAATTCGCCGATGCTGCCGACCATGAAGAAGAACGAGGATGGGTCGCTGACGATCTACATCCAGAAGGATTCGCCGGGCGCCGACAAGGAGTCGAACTGGTTGCCGGCGCCCAACGGCCCGATCTTCCTGGCCATGCGGCTCTACTGGCCCAAGGCCACGCCGCCTTCGATCCTGCCGCCTGGTGAAGGCACCTGGCAGCCGCCTGGGATCGTGATGGTGAAGTGATGCCGTCGGCTGCGCCCGACGGTCTGACATGCAATGGCGGGAATGCTCGGGCTCGCATGGAAACATGAACTACGTGGATACAATCGGAAACTAGGTTTCTGAAGGAGGAACAAGTATGAGAGAGTCTCATTCAACGATTCGTCTGCTATGTGCCGGTATGATGGTCTTGTGTGCCGGGGCGGTGGCGGCCTGGGCTCAGGCTCCCGCCGCGGGTCAGCAGGGCGAGATAACAAAGAAGGCCCAGGCCTTCGTCGAAGCCTTCGCCAAAGGCGATGCCAACGCTATCGCCGCTTTCTGGACCCCCGACGGTGACTATATCGACCTCGACGGCCACGCGCTGATGGGGCGCAAAGCCATCGCCGACCATTTCGCGCAGTTCTTTGCCGCCAACAAGGGACTCAAACTGCGGATTGATGTGCAGTCCATGCGCTTCCCAACCCCCGACACCGCCATCGAAACCGGCACCAGCTCAGTCATACCCGCCGACGGCGGCCCCGTCAGCCGCGCCTGCTACACCAACTTCATGGTGAAGAAAGACGGCGAGTGGCAACTCGCCAGCGTACGCGACTCAGACTACGTGCCACCCAGCCAATACGAGCATCTGCGCCCGATAGAGTGGCTCATCGGCGAGTGGGTCGAGGATACGAAAGAAAGCCACGTTGGGCGCATTCTGTTCGAGTGGACCCCAGGACAAAACTACATCGTCGGAAGCCGCGCTGTTGGCGTGGGCGATCTCCTGCTCGATAACGGGTCCGAACGGATCGCCTGGGATCCGGCCGCAAAATCGTTCCGCTCGTGGAACTTCAATGCCGACGGCAGCTTCTCCCAGGGATACTGGAAGAGCGACGGCGACAAGTGGGTCATCACCACCAGTGCCGTCTTGCCCTCCGGCGCCGTCGCGACAGCTACGTCGATCCTGACTCGTGTCGATGCCGACACTCTCACGTTGCAAACCAAGATCCAGAAGCCAGGCGACAAAACACCCGTCGATATGCCCGTGGTCAAAATGAAACGCGGTCAGTAAAGCATCCGCACCCTCAAACATGATCCCATACAAAGGAACACCATCATGCTAAAGACACCCGTTACATTAGGTATCGTTGGCCTGTTTGCCATGGCCCTGTTGCCTGCAACCGCGTCCGCATGGGGCGGCAGCCGCTCTTCTTCCGGTTCCACCTCTCGCGGCGGGAGCTACTCTCATTCCAGTGAAACGTCAGGAGGAGGGGGAGGCGGGTACTCGCATTCCGGCTCCGGCTCTTATACCTCCGCACGAGGACAGACGTATTCTGGCGAGCATTCCGGCTCGGGCTCCTATGGCTCCGGCTACCACGGAAGCGCTGAGGGATCGCGCGGCGGCTCGGCGGAATACTCCGGCAGCTACCACGGCGGCGGCTATGGTGGCGCTGCGTACGGCGGCTACCACGGCGGCGACTACGGTGGCGCTGCGTACGGCGGCTATCACGGCGCCACCTACGGCGGCACCGCCTACGCCGGCGCCTACGAGGGCCCTTATCACCCCGCCTATCCCGCCGCTGGAGAAGCGGCCGTCGCCGCCTACCACGCGCCCACCTGGGGTGCCGCCTGGACGCCGCCCGCAGCGGGGGTCTACGTGCCGCCCGTGCAGGCCGCACCGGTCGCTGTTGCGGCGGTGGCCGCACCGCCGGCCATGCAGATAGGGGTCACCGTCGCCGCCCTGCCCGCCGGATACACCACGCAGACCGTAAACGGTGTGACTTACTATGTCAGTCCCCCCAACTGGTACCAATTGCAGATTAACAACGGCAGCGCCTCTTTCGTAGTGGTGCCAGCTCCGTGACGATGACACAAAGCGATTGCCGACTCAGAACACCCGGTCTCTTGGAAAACCAACGTGGCATGGATTATACTAATCCCCATCTCTCGGGAGTGATGGCAGTGTGCCCTTTCGCTTCCCACGTTATCACTTACAAGGAATCCTCATGAGCAAGACTATAACGAATGTGGCAACAGTGGCGCTGGCGGCTGCCGCGCTTCTGACGATTGTTTCGTGCAACTCAGACTCAGGCAAGTCAGACGTCCAGAAGACCACGGCCGCTGCCATCCAGCCAGGCGTGCCGGGTGGCGTCTTTGTTGAGACCAGCACATTGACCGCCACCGTAACCGCGATTGACCCGGCCACACGAGCCATCACGCTCGTAACCCCGGGCGGATCCAAGGAAACCGTGACGTGTGGTCCCGATGTCAGAAACTTCGCTCAGATTCGCGTTGGCGACCAGGTCAAGGTCACGGCGACTCAGGAACTTGCCGTGTCTATGAGTTTGGATGCGCCCAAGGACAGTGCAGCCGCGGCAGTAGTGCTGGCTCCCAAGGGCGCCAAGCCGGGCGGTATTGTTGCCGGCACAGTTCAGGTTACGGCCACTGTCACGGCAATCGACCTCAAGAACCACAAGGCAACCCTGCGCTTCGCTGACGGCACGACGGAAACCGTCGCCGTTCGCCCGGACGTTGATCTGACGCAGCGCAAGGTTGGCGAACTGGTCTACATCCGCGTCACCCAGGCAATTGCTATCTCTGTTGCCAAGCCATAGATGCCCAGCACTTGGCGGCCATAAGAATCGGCAGCCAAAGCCGTGTCCAGCGACGGCCAGACCTTCTATGGCCGTCGATCTCCGCGACCAGGGCTATCCGCGCAACGACCACACACCCAAGGACGAACCTGCCAGCGACCGACTGGTGGGCATCTACACCCGCCTCGGCATCAACCAGGAATTTGATATCAGTTTTGTGGGCCGGCCGAACGAGGCGACGTCCGCACAGTGGGAATGTTTCCCGTGGGCGGCGGTGCGGTTGCACCGTCCTTATTCCCAGAGCCAATTCCTGCCTATTATATTCAAGGCTGAGGCCGGTTGCGCCGTGGCGACCCCCGGCTCGCGCGGCTTTGACGTGTCACCTGAGTGTTCACATATGAATCTGGTCACCGTCATCTGGTCCATGATCGCCTCGGCGTGTCTGACGCTGGCGGCGATGCATCTGCTGGTTTGGTTCAGGAAGCGCACGGCGTGGGCGAATCTGCTGTTTGCATTGACGGCAGTGGCGACGGCCGGCATGGCGGCGTGTGAGGTGGGCACGATGCACGCGCAGACGCCGGAGGAATTCGGCTTGTTCTTGCGCTGGTTTCACGTGCCTGGTTGGCTGATGATCGTGACGCTCGTTGGCTTCGTGCGCCTGTATCAGCGGGCGGGGCGGCCATGGCTCGCGTGGACGGTATGCGGGTTACGCACGGTGACGCTGATCCTCGATTTCGTCTTTACTCCCAACGTGAATTTCCGGCAGATCACCGCGCTGCGGCAGATCTCCTTTTTGGGCACATCGATCTCGGTTGCCGAAGGGGTACCCAACCCGTGGATGCTGATCGGCCATGCAAGTCTGCTGCTGCTGGTGGTGTTCGCGATAGACGCGACCGTAACCGTATGGCGACGGGGCGAACGGCGGCAGGCGACTCTGGTGGGTGGATCGATCATCTTTTTTGTCACCGCCGGCACGCTCCAGATGGTGCTGGGCATGTGGGAGATTGTCCATATGCCGCTGACGCCCAGTCTGCTGTTTATGGGCATCGTGGTGGCCATGGGGCTGGAGTTGAGTGAGGGCGTGCTCCGGGCCAGCGAACTGTCGGACGAGGTCCACGAGACCGAAGCTCGGATGGCTCTGGCGGCCGAGGCGGCGGGCGTCGGCATCTGGATCTGGAACATCGCGCTCAACGAGGTGTGGGGCTCAGAGCGATGGATGCGCATGTTCGGTTTCGCGTCCGACGCGGACGTGACCTTTGAGAATGTGATGCAGCGGATCCACCCCGAAGATCGTGAAACAGTGGAGCGCGAGATCGGCCGTGCCCTGGCAGAGCGGGTTGATTACGCGGGCGAGTATCGTGTGGTTCTGCCTGATAGTACGCAGCGCTGGCTGACAGCGCTGGGACGGGTGCATCCGGAAGCCAACGGCTCGGGCGGCCGCATGCTGGGGGCGACGCTCGACATCACCGGTCGCAAGGCGTCGGAACTGGAGATCGCGCATCAGCGCAACGAGCTGGCGCACCTCTCTCGTGTGACCATGCTGGGCGAATTGTCGGGCTCCCTTGCCCATGAGCTCAATCAGCCGCTTACCGCGATCCTCAGTAACGCACAGGCAGCGCAACGATTCATGGCACGCGAGCATGTGGACCTTGACGAGGTACGCTCCATCTTGGCGGACATCGTCGCCGCCGACCAGCGGGCTGGCGAGGTAATCCGCCGTCTGCGTTCACTTCTGAAGAAAGAAGAGGTGCACCACCAGCCGCTGAGCGTGAACGACGTTGTGCAAGAGGTGCTCAAGCTGATGCGCAGCGAGCTGATGAACCGCGGCGTCATCGTGCACGTCGAGGTGGCCAAGAACCTGCCGCAGGTCCAGGGCGACCGTATTGAGCTGCAGCAGGTTCTGCTGAACCTGGTCATCAACGCCTGTGATGCCATGGCCGAGAGATCCGCTGGGACACGCCGGCTTCGCATCTGCACCGAACTGGTTGATACTGCTTCGATTCACATCTCGGTTGCCGATCGCGGCGTGGGAATCCCGCCAGATATGCTGGAACAGGTGTTCACTCCGTTTTACACTACCAAGGTTCACGGCATGGGCCTGGGCTTGGCGGTCTGCCGTACCATCATCAGTGCCCATGGCGGCAAGCTGTGGGCCCAGAGCCAACCGAATCACGGTGCCACGTTCCATCTCACGCTGCCGGTAGATGCCCGGAGCGCGGAACAGAGGGAGGACAAGCATGAGTGACAACGCCCAGCCATTGGCAGCGCATGATCAGCACGAGATGCGCGGGCGACTCCGCTCTGCCCAGGACGCTCCTGTGGTGTACGTGGTGGACGATGATCCGGCCGTGCTCAAAGGCCTGGCACGGCTCCTCCGCTCGGCGGGCATGGAGGTGGTTACCTATGGCTCTGCACACGAGCTGATGGTCCAGCGCGATCTCAATGCACCAGGCTGCCTCGTCCTGGACGTGTCCATGCCGGGCCTCGGCGGCCTGGAATTGCAGAAGTTGCTGGCCCAACAGGGCGATGAGCCTGCCATCGTGTTCCTCACCGGACATGGCAACATCCCCATGGGCGTACAGGCAATGAAGCGTGGCGCCGTCGATTTCCTGACCAAGCCGGTGAACGATGTCGCCCTGCTCAAGGCCGTTTCCGCCGCCATCGAGCGAGATCGCACCCAGCGTCTGGCCCGGGCGCAGCTTGACGAGATCCGACAATGCTATGCCACTCTTACCCCGCGCGAGCGCGAGGTGATGCAACATGTCATTGCCGGGCGGCTGAACAAGCAGACGGCCGCCGACCTGGGCACGGTGGAGAAAACCATCAAGGTCCATCGGAGCCGGATCATGCAGAAGATGAAAGTTGACTCGCTGGCGGAACTGGTTCGCATAGCCGAGCGGGCGGGCATCACGGGACCATAGCCCCCTGCTCGGTCCTGACGACCGTTTCCACTGCGACGCAACGACGAATACCACAACGAACACCGCCTACTCGTCCTGCACATCGTTATGCGGGGACAAAATGACATTGGCCTAAGGTCCAATATCCCCATCCGATCGCCGCGACTATCGTCAACGACGTGCCCATACCCCGCCTTTTGGTTGCCATCGTCGATGATGAAGAGTCGGTGCGCACCGCCCTGCGGCGGCTTCTGCGCTCGGCCGGCCTTGACGTGCAAACCTTCGCCACCGGGAGTGAGTTCCTCGAATCCCTGAAACCCGGCCGCCCGGATTGCGTCATCCTCGACCTCCACATGCCGCAAATCAACGGTTTTGCCGTTCTCAGCAGGCTGAAGGAATTGCACAATGAGGTACCTGTGGTTGCCATAACCGGGCACGACACGCCGGAAGCGCGCGAGCGTGCCTTGGCAGGTGGAGCTAAGGCGTATCTTCGCAAGCCTGTGGATGACAAATCGCTGCTGAGCGCGATCGAGTCGGCATCCGCTGGAAGCCGAAAGGCAGCACGCGTGAAAGCGAAGGAGCGATCCGATACACCGTGACACAAATAAACCAACGGCCGATCAGCGTTGATTGGCTTGCCCTGCCGGCGGATGCCCACGTCGGCATAGGACGCAGAACGACCGGGCAGAAGAGAAGGAACCGCCTTATGTCAAGTGTCTCCAGAGTAGCACGCAAGATGTTACTGGCCGTTGGCGCCGCCACCATTCTGGCCGGCTGCTCAACAACCAGTGTACTGGCGCAGGCAGCGCCTGCCGCCCCGGCCGCCCAGCCGCCCGGCGGCAAGAAACCCAACATCATCCTGATGGTCTCGGATGATTTCGGTTACGGCGATGCCGGCGTCTATGGCGGTGGCATTGGCCGTGGCATGCCCACGCCAAGCCTCGACAAGATGGCACAGGAAGGCATGACCTTCTTCTCCTTCTACGGCCAGCCTAGTTGCACGCCCGGCCGCGCCGCGATGATGACCGGGCGATTCCCCAACCGCAGTGGCATGACCACCGTGGCCTTCCAGGGCCAGGGCGGCGGGCTGCCCAAGGCCGAGTGGACGCTGGCATCGCAGTTGAAGACCGCCGGTTACAAGACCTATTTCACCGGCAAGTGGCATCTGGGAGAGTCTGACTATGCCCTGCCCAATGCTCATGGTTACGACGTGATGAAGTCTTGTGGCCTGTACCACCTGAACGCCTATACCTATGGCGATCCAGAATGGTTTCCCGACATGCCCGATGAGCTTCGCGCTATGTTCCAGAAGGTCACCAGGGGCATGATGTCGGGTAACGTCGGCGAGGCTGCCCATGAGGACTTCAAGATCAATGGAGAGTACGTCAACACCCCCGAGAAGGGTGTGGTCGGTATTCCCTTCCTCGATGAGTACATCGAGAAAGCGGGACTGGAGTTCCTGGATGACGCCGCCAAGACGCCGGACAAGCCATTCTTCATCAACATCAACTGGATGAAGGTGCATCAGCCGAACATGCCGCACCCGGACTTCATTCACAAGTCCATGTCCAAGAGCAAGTACGCTGACTCGGTGGTCGAGAATGATACCCGTATCGGCCATATCCTGGACAAGCTTCGCGCGCTGGGCCTGGACAAGGGCAACACGCTGGTCTTCTGGACCACGGACAACGGCGCCTGGCAGGATGTCTACCCCGATTGTGGCTATACCCCGTTCCGGGGCACCAAGGGCACTGACCGCGAAGGCGGCAACCGTGTTCCCGCCCTTGCCTGGATGCCTGGCAAGATCAAGGCCGGTGAGAAGAACTACGACATCGTTGGCGGACTGGATTTCATGGCAACGTTCTCGGCCATGGCTGGCCTGAAACTGCCGGAGAAGGACCTCGAAGGCCAGCCGATGGTTTTCGACAGCTTCGACATGTCGCCGATCCTATTTGGCACCGGCAAGTGTGCCCGTGAATCGTGGTGCTACTTCACAGAGAACGAACTGCTCCCCGGCGCAGTACGGTTCCACAACTACAAGTTCATCTTTAACCTTCGCGGCGACAACGGGCAGCCGACCGGCGGCCTGGCTGTGGACGCCAATCTAGGTTGGAAGGGTCCCGAGAAATACGTTGCCACTTGCCCGCAGGTATTCGACCTGTGGGCCGATCCGCAGGAACGATATGACCTCTTCATGAACAACTTCACCGAACGCACATGGATGGGTCCTGTCATGGGGCAGGAACTCGATCGCGTGATGAAGACGTTTGTTCAGTATCCTCCGCGCAAGATGCAGGGCGAAGGCTACACCGGACCGATCACCATCACGAACTTCCAGAAGTTCGAGTGGCTGCGGAACCAGCTCAAGACCGAGGGTATCCACCTTGGTCTGCCGACAGGCAACTAGCCAGTTGGCTCGTGTACAAACCACGCGGGCCGTTCCCGAAAGGGAGCGGCCCGCGACAGAGCTCTGATCCCTAAGAGGCAAACTCCGACGATCAGCGATGAAAGGGAAACCGCTCATGTTCACCCGTATGTTAAACGCCGCCGTGTTTGCGATAGCCATCGCGACCTTGTGCGCCGGCTGCACCACAGGCAACCCGTCAATGGCGCGTGAAGCCTTGCCCTCGTGGAAGGATGGCCCCGCTCGGCAGGCCATCGTCCAGTTCGTCCAGAAGACGACGGACAAGAGCAGCCCGCAGTATGTGCCCGAGCCGGAGCGTATCGCCACCTTCGACCAGGATGGCACCACTTGGGTCGAGAAGCCCGAGGTCACCCAGATCATGTACTGCCTCGAGCGCGTGCCGGCGCTGGTGAAGCAGAAGCCCGAACTGAAGGACGTTGAGCCCTTCAAGACCGTCTTGTCCGGCAACCGCGAGGCCATCGCCAAGCTGCCCATGAAGGACCTTGAAGAGATCCTCGCCGCTACCCTTACCGGCATGACTACCGATGAGTTCCAGGCCCAGGTGAAGCAGTGGATTGCCACCGCCAAGGATCCGCGCTGGCACAAGCCTTACACCGAGCTGACCTACCTGCCCATGCTGGAGGTCATGAACTACCTCCGCGCCAATGGATACAAAGTCTATTTCGTCACCGGCGGCGGGCAGGACTTCGTGCGCGTGTACTCCGAGAAGACCTACGGCATCGCGCCCGAACAGGTGGTCGGCAGCATGGGCGGAACCCAGTTTGGGTATGACAAGGATGGCAAGCCAATCCTGACCAAAGAACCCAGGCTGCTGCTCAACGACGACAAGGCCGGCAAGCCTGAAGGCATCCACCTGATGATCGGCCGCCGGCCCCACGCTGCATTCGGCAACTCGACCGGCGACAAGGAAATGCTGGAATACACCAAGGCCGGTGCCGGCGCACGCCTAGCGATGATCGTCCTGCATGATGATGCCAGGCGAGAATACGCCTATGGACCAGCGCAAGGATTGCCCGACACCAAGATGGGAGCATTCACCCAGGCGCTCTACGACCAGGCGCAGAAGCAGGGCTGGATCGTCATCAGCATGAAGAACGACTGGAAACAGATCTTCGCATTTGAGAAGTAGCCCTGCGTCAACCGGGTATAGATCAATCCACACCCTTGAAAGGAGACCAGTAATGAAGCGGACAGCGATCACAGCAATGGCAGCGATGGCATGTGCCTTCGCCATGTTCACCCTCGTTAGCGGCTGCGCCACCACGCCCCCCTCGCCCTCCACACCCCCTGTCGGCACCAGCGGCGTCACCGCCATTGATATCCTGCTGCTGCCGGATGCCACCATGCTGCAGCATGCCGAGGCCGCCAACGCCCGCTTGCGCGCGGTCTTCCCCAAGGGCTTTGCCCTCGATGCCACGCACCATCCGCATGTCACGCTGGTGCAGCGTTTCGTCCGCACCGCAGATCTCGACAAGGTCTATGCCGCCGTCGGCAAGGTCATCGCCGACTCGAACGCGACAAGCCTGAAGTTGGAGGCCTACAAGTATTACTACATCCCCGACAAGGAGATTGGTCTCGCTGGCATCGTCGCCAGGCCGACTCCTGAACTGCTTAAGCTGGAAGCGGATGTGATTGACGCCGTCACGCCGTATACGGTGGCCACCGGAACGTCGGCCGCCTTTGTCATCACACCCGAAGACCCCATCATCAACCCGATGCTGATCGAGTACATCGCCACGTTTGTCCCGAAGGCTTCGGGAGAACACTACAACCCGCACGTCACCACTGGCGTCGCCACCCGCGATTACCTCGACAAAATGCTCGCCGAGCCTTTCGAGCCCTTCAGCTTTTCTCCTGCCGGCGCGGCCGTTTACCAGTTGGGCCAGTTCGGCACTGCGGCGAGGAAACTGCATCAGTTCGACGTGAAGTAGGAAATCAGACGAAACCAACGGCCGATCAGTGTTGATTGGCTTCCAGCCGGACCAGAGCCCCTGTCCGTCTGGGTAAATCCAAAGGGCAAAAGAGAAGGAACCATCTTATGTCAAGCGTCTCCAAAGTAGCACGAAAAGTGTTATTGGCCGTTGGCGCCGCCGCCGTTCTGGCTGGCTGCTCAACGACCAGTGCGTTGGCGCAAGCAGCGCCTGCAGCCCCGGCCGCCCAGCCGGCCGGCGGCAAGAAGCCCAATATCCTCTTCATCATGGGCGATGATATCGGCATGTGGAACATCGGCGCCTATCACCGTGGCATGATGGCCGGCCGCACGCCGAATCTCGACAAGATGGCCAAGGAAGGCATGCTGTTCACCGACTACTATGCCGAGGCAAGCTGCACGGCAGGTCGGGCGAACTTCATCACCGGCCAGCTTCCCATCCGCACCGGTCTGACCACCGTCGGTCAGGCTGGCGCCAAGGTCGGCCTGCCTGCTGAGGCCTGCACGATTGCCACCGCGCTCAAAGCGCAGGGGTATGCAACCGGCCAGTTCGGCAAGAACCACCTGGGCGACCGCAATGAGTACCTCCCCACGGTGCATGGCTTCGATGAGTTCTTCGGTTATCTGTATCACCTGGATGCGATGGAAGACCCGTCGCACCCCAACTATCCGCAGAATCTCCTGGACAAGGTCGGCCCGCGCAACATGGTCCATAGCTGGGCCACGGACGTGGACGACCAGACTGAGATGCCGCGCTGGGGCAAGATCGGCAAGCAGAAGATCGAAGATGCCGGCACGCTCTATCCCAAGCGGATGGAGACCGTGGATGATGAGATCCGCGACCTTGCGGTCAGCTTCATGGACAAGGCCAAGAAGGATGGCAAGCCTTTCTTCTGCTGGCTCAACCCCACCCGCATGCACATCGTCACCCACCTCTCTGACAAATGGAAGGCGACGATGAATTCGGAGAACGGCTGGTCGGAAGAGGAAGCGGGCATGGCCCAGCTCGATAACGACATCGGCCTGGTGCTGCAGAAGCTCAAGGACATGGGCGAAGACAACAACACCATCGTCGTCTTCACCACCGACAACGGCACGGAATCCTTCACCTGGCCTGATGGCGGCACCACGCCGTTCGCCCAGTGCAAAGGAACGATCATGGAAGGCGGCTTCCGCGTTCCGTGCATTCTGCGCTGGCCCGGCAAGGTCCCCGCGGACTCCGTGCAGAACGGCATATTCTCCGGCATGGATTGGTTCCCCACCTTCCTGGCTGCCGCCGGCAACAACACCATCACTGAGGACCTGCTCAAGGGTGTGAAGCTCGGCGACCGTACTTACAAGAACCATCTGGACGGCTATAACCAGATGGACGCCATCACCGACAAAGGCCCGTCCAAGCGTCACGAGATCTGGTATTTCGGTGAAAGCACGCTCGGCGCGGTGCGCATTGACGACTATAAGTTCCGCTTCATTGACCAGCCCCAGGGCTGGCTCGGTGACAAGACCAAGCCTGACGTTCCGTACATCACCAACCTCCGTCTCGATCCGTTCGAGCGCATGGGCTGGCCGAACAACGGGACCAAGGATGGCGCACAGGCCTACTTCGACTGGTTCAAGTACCAGTTCTGGCGGTTTGTCTTTGTCCAGCAAGAGGTCGGCAAGGAAATCCAAACCTTCCTGGATTACCCGCCGATGCAACTCGGTGCCAGCTTCAACCTCTCTGCCCTGAAGGCGGAGATGGGCAAGCGCATGGAACAGGCCGAGCAGGCCAGCCATGGCGCCAGCAACTAACTGACCTTCACGGCATGTGACCCGCGAGGCTCTCCTGCCGGCCGTAAGGATCAACCATCAGGCCGCACTCGCCTTATTGGCGAGTGCGGCCCATGCTCGATGCAGATCGTTGATGAAACGCCTGCTTACCGTAACCGCATTGATCGAACTGGGTGCCGGCCTGACACTGACGCGATGCCTCCCAGCGATGGTCATCGGCACCCTCAGCGACGCTCTGATGGCAGAGGCCGGCAAGGATGCCTGGAATCAGATCTTCCCGCTGCAAGAGCAAATAGGCGCTGGCATATAGACGAAAGTCGGCCGAAGACCCTGATATGAGCGACATCATGCCAATCCACAAACACGAGGTAGCCATACGCGAAGGCGAAAAGATGCTCGCTATTTTCCTCTACCTTTCGCTCTTTTTCTGCTCATTCACCATCTACCGCCGCCTGGTGATGAATGAGATGGGCCTCGCCTACTACCACTATGGCGCAGCTCTGCTCAAAGCCATCGTCCTGGCCAAGGTCATCCTCCTCGGCCAGTTAACGCGAATATCCAGGCGCCTGGATGATCGTCCCCTGATCGTGCCGACACTGTACAAGGTCGTCTTCTTTGCTCTCTTCACCCTGGTATTCGAAATCGTCGAACATGCCGTCGCCGCCCTGATCCACGGCAAACCAGTAAGCGATGCCTTCCAGGAGATCATTAGCGTCGGCCGCGATGAACTACTCGCCCGCACTCTGGTCATTCTCATCGTCTTCCTTCCCATGGTTGCATTCATGGAAATCGGACGAACCCTCGGCGAACGCGGCCTCCAACACCTCTTTCTCAAGAAACGCCCACCGGCGCCATCCGGCGACCCGGGAGCAACATGAAAAGCCTGCTTACCATAACTGCGCTGATCGAACTTGGTGCTGCGCTCGCACTGCTGACGATCCCATCAGAGGCCGTGAACCTGCTACTCGGCTCACCGCTGCAAGGGCCTAATGCCGCAATCCTTGGCCGTCTGGCCGGCGTGGCGCTGTTCTCCCTGAGCGTCGCCTGCTGGCTCTCGCGGCATGGCCGACCGGGCGGCAGCGATGGCAAAGGTGTGGTCGTTGCGATGGTCTGCTACAATGCTGGCGCCGTGGCGGTTCTCGGTATTGCGGGTGTACAGTTGCACCCGGCCGGGCCCTCCCCTGTGGCCGGCGGTTACACTTCACGCGGCGATGACTCTCTGGTGCATCGCGGCACTCTCTAAACGAAAGGTCTAAGGTTCCCCCATGACGAATTGGCGATCTGTGATAGTGATGCTTGTGATCGGACTGGTTGCGACTTGCGCCCTCTCCCAAGGCGTCGCGGGCGTTGCCGAGAATGCCAAGGCCAGCGTTGTCGATGGCGCATCCGCCGTGGCCGACCAGGTCAAGAACATGAAACGCGATATCGAGCAGGTCGTCCCCGACGCTCTGGTGGCATGGTCTCTCATCGGCCTGGCCGTCGGTGGCGTCGTCGGAAGCATGGTGACCATGGGCCGCGGCCGCCGTGTCGTGCATCTGCTGGCCGGAATCGCCGGCGGACTGATCGGCGGACTGATCTCCCACCTGATCCAACTCGCCCCGAATCTGGGCCAGGTCACACTTCGCTACGGCGACGTGCTGCTGGCCATCGTCGTCGCGGCCATTCTTGTTGTGGCAGCGCAAGTCAGACGGGTGCAGAAGATCAAGGCCAAGGCTCAGGAAGAAGCGGCCAAGGCATAGCCTCGTATCCGCAACACCGGTGCCGCAATGGCGACACCAGAGGCACCATGGACGAAGGAGAGACTGCGATGAAAACCATCACATCGATCGTGCGTCGTATCGCCAGCCGCGTTGCTGTTGCCGCGGTATTCACATTTCTGGTTGCCGGCTGCGCCACCAGCAAGCCCGACCCGCTTCCCTCATGGAACACGGGACCGGCGAAGCAGTCGGTCTTAACCTTCGTCGCGAAGGTTACCAGGGAAGGCTCAGCGGACTTCGTGCCGGCGGCCGATCGCATTGCCACCTTTGACAACGATGGCACCCTCTGGGCCGAACAGCCGATCTATTTCCAGTTCTTCTTTGCGATCGACCGCGTCAAGGCACTGGCGCCACAGCACCCCGAATGGAAAGAGAACGAGCCCTTCGCCTCGCTGCTCAAGGGCGATATGAAGGCGGTCATGGCTGGCGGCGAACGCTCACTGGTTGAGATCATCATGGCCACCCACGCCGGCATGACCACCACCGAGTTTGACAAACTCGTGAAGGATTGGGTCGCCACTGCGAAGCACCCGGTGACCAGGCAGCTCTATACGAGCATGGTCTACAAGCCGATGGTCGAGCTGCTCGCGTATCTGCGTGCCAACGGCTTCAAGACCTACATCGTCTCCGGCGGCGGCATCGAGTTTATGCGCCCGTGGACGGAGAGTGTCTATGGCGTGCCGCCCGAGCAGGTGGTCGGCAGCAGCATCAAGACGAAGTTCGAATATCGCGATGGCAAACCGGTGCTGGTGCGCCTCCCCGAGGTCAACTTCATCGACGACAAGACTGGCAAACCTGTCGGCATCAACCAGCACATCGGCCGCCGGCCCATCGCCGCTTTCGGCAACTCCATCGGCGACCAGCAGATGTTGGAGTGGACCCAGGCTGGTGGCGGTCCGCGACTGATGATGCTGGTACATCACGACGATGCCAGACGCGAGTGGGCCTACGGCGTTGCTTCGCCTGTCGGCACCTTCAGTGATGAACTGATGGCGAAAGCGAAGGCGGAAGGTTGGACCGTCATCAGCATGAAGGATGACTGGAAGCAGATCTTCCCGTTCGGGAACAAGTGAGCCTATGCGTGATCAGAAGGCACAGTCACGGTAGGATTGCGAGCATCACATGAGCAGACGAAACAAGACGAGACCCAACAGCGACCCGCCAGCGACACCGGCCCGGAAGAAATCCCTGAGCCGTGCGGTCACCATTCTTCTTGTGGCCACCATCGCGGTGCTCGTCCTCTGGCTAAGTCGCCCGCAAGCCGCTACCGCACCTCAGGCCGCGCCATCACCTGAACCCAATGTGGCCTCCTCCCCCTCAACTCCCACCCCGCCGTTTCTCCCCACCGTGGCCAACAAGACAGCCGCGCCCAGTCCCGCACCTGCAGGCATGGTCTGGATTCCCGGCGGCGAGTTCTCGATGGGCTGCAATGCCGCGTGCGAATCCCTATGCGCTGCGCCGGGAGTCACGCGGGATGCTCAGCCGGTTCACCGCGTGTATGTCGACGCCTTCTGGATGGACCAAACCGAGGTGACCAATGAACAGTTCGAGCAATTCGTCAGAGCCACCGGGTATCTGACGATTGCCGAGATTGCCCCCACCAAGGAAGAATTCCCCACCGCACCGCCGGAGAATCTGGTGGCAGGATCGACCCTCTTCACACCCACGCCAGGCCCCGTGCCACTGAACGACATGTTTCAATGGTGGCGCTATGAGAAGGGCGCAAACTGGCGGCATCCGACTGGGCCGGCCAGCGATCTGAACGGCAAGCAGAAGTATCCCGTCGTTCATGTGGCCTATCCCGATGCGCAGGCGTACGCAAAGTGGGCAGGCAAGCGACTGCCGACCGAAGCGGAATTTGAATTCGCCGCTCGCGGCGGGTTGGCCGGCAAAATCTACGCCTGGGGCGATGAACTCAAACCCGGGGGCAAATGGATGGCCAATATCTACCAGGGGCAGTTCCCTGTAAAAGACACCGGCGAAGATGGCTTTGCCGGCATCGCGCCCGTTGCCCAGTTCCCGCCCAATGGCTACGGCCTCTACGATGTCGCGGGCAACGTCTGGGAGTGGTGCAGTGACTGGTATCGGCCTGACACCTACGCTCGCCAGCAACTCGCCGGCGGTGTGTCGCGCAATCCTCAGGGGCCTGACAGTCCATACGACCCTGCCGAACCAACGGAAAAGAAACGCGTGCATCGCGGCGGATCATTCCTGTGCACAGATCAGTATTGCACCCGCTACATGGTCGGCTCCCGCGGCAAGGGTGAAGTCACCACCGCCAGCAACCATCTGGGGTTCCGCTGTGTGCAGGATGCCCGTAGCACGGCGCCAGGCCCAAGCCAACCGTGATCATGCATCCCGTCGGCCTGCCACTACACAAAGTGAATCGTCCTACTTCGCGAGGATCTTGCGCATCCGATCAGCGCATCCCAGGCGGAACTCCTCATCACCCATCACGCCGGCCGGCCGCCTGTTGGCATTCACCGGTATCTGGCTGCTGATCTGCTCCAGCCACTTCCGCGCTTCCTGCGCCTCGGGCTTATCCTTGTTCTTCTCGCAGGCGTTCCACAGCGTTACGGCATAGCGAAGATCATCCGCGCCCTCGCGGCATCTGGGCAAATGGATCGTTGGAATGATCTCGTTTCGTCCCCAGTTGATCATTGCCGTGTCCGGCTCCCGCCCGTCCAGGTCATAGAACTGGTAACCGTGCAGCGCCAGCATATGCCACTGCAGCCGTCCCTTCACGCCCTTTTGCATCTCCGCCCACTGATACAGCCCGAAACTATAGCGTGTCTCACCCTGATTATAGATATACAGCGTCTTGCCCAACTGCTTCGCCATATCCAGATCGGCCTGCTTGTGTGAATTCACGGCCGACCATTCCAGAGTCTTGAAAATATCCTGGATCGCCAGTTCCAGCGGATCGTTGCTCCACTGCACCGAGTATGACCCACCGATATTCACCCACGGCGCATACTGCCGATAAAGCTTCATCAGTTCCACCTGCGTCTTCGCCTGTTCCAGCACCCGCGGCTCATCGGTAAAGCTATACAGAATCTTCGGCCAGTTCTGTTCCTTGGCATGATCGCGCACCACTGCCCAGACGCTTGCCAATACCTCGCCAAAGGGTTTGCCCAACTTCTTCTCCCACGCCCGTCCCTCCTCGCCGATCTGGTAATGCCCATGCAAGCCGGTGACCATCCCTGGCCCGCCATAACAGGTCACTTCTTCAATACCCGCCTCGCGCACAAGCTTAAAGAACCGATCGCACTCCGCGAACTCCAGTTGCGGCCGGCCGGCAGCATCAAATCCCCTCAAGCGCACTTCCGGCCCGCCCGAGAACGTATTCATGCCATTCTCTTTGAGCGTCGCCAGCAGGTCACGCATTGCCCGATCCCCCCACCTCTTCTCGACTTCGCGCGGCACGTTAAACCCATAAAATCCCATCGCAAACGCCGGCTCATCCAGCTTGAACGGCAGCACCTCCACAGATAATGGTAGCTTCTCTTCCACTGCCCCCGCCTTGAGCGTTACCTCACCGGCATAGACTCCGGGCGCGGTCTCTGCCGGCACCTGTACCGTGATCCAGAATTGCCTCGTCTGATCCTGCCGCAGCGCCAGTTTCGATCCCGCCACGTGGCGCAATGACTCCGGTGCGATTGTATAAGCGATGTTGTTGAAGCCGCGCCGGGTGGCATGCTGAACGTAGCGAAGATCCACCTGCGTGCTCGCAATCGTCGCCCCCGGCCCTTTCAGGTCAGTACAGGACAGCGCCACCGCCGCCTCGCCAGCCAATTGCAGCGGCCGCACGGCAAAGGTCATCGACACGCGCTGGCCCGGCGTCGCCACACGCGACAGCTTGCCCGCCGGCCCAGGAGCATCCAAGAGCGTGATCTCCTGATCCAAAGCCGGGAATCCCAGCCACGTGCCATTCGCCTTCGCCTCAGCCGGCACATCCAGCGCTTTCTGCACCGGTCCCATGAATGTGGCGCGGTCCTCAAACTCCTTGCGATTGCGCTGCTCGATCTCCGCCACCCATTTCTCACCCTGCGCTTTTTGTGCATCGGGATAGATAACCATGGCGGCGACATTGCAGGCGCGTCCAGCGTCGGCTTCAAAGTGCAGGGTGAGTTTCCCCCCTGTAACCGTGGCATCAAACTTCCACGGCCGGAACAGGTGGGTCATGTACAGATCCCACATGCTGTCGCCCGGTTTGGGTTCCACGTTCTCGAACGCCCACAGATAATCGGTCGGTCCATCCTCGCCCCGGTCTTCGCTCCAGGCGGCCTTGCCACCGATCGCGATGGACCGCGTGCGATGCATCGCCTCCTCGCCGCCCCAGTAGCCAAGATCGTCGAACATGCCCCAGACGTGATAGTTCCCATCCGGCAAATCCACCATAAAGTCGTTGCCGTCCATCGCCACGAAGTCCTGGTACAACCGCGTCGGGAACGTGTCATCGCCAGCGGAAGCATCAGACCGCAATCCCGCCTTCACTCCATTCTTCCCATAGATCGTCTTGCCCGAAATCACCGTGAATCCCGGGAACACCACCTGGCTCTCTGGCCCAAAATCAAACGCCAGAATCCCTTCCGGCCGGTCTTCCTTCACCAGCCGCAGGTTGTCGACGTAAAGCGTGCCCTTGCCATTGAAGCCGAAGTCCAGCCGGATAATCTTCGACGGATCCAGGTTCGACTTCAGGTCGTTGTTCCGGCTGCCTGCCTCGCCGCGATACAACCCGTTCACCGGGATGGACACCGTATTGGCCCCCGGCTTGAGATTGAAACTGCCGTTATGCCGGTTCCAGTAGCTCCCCTTTCCCTTCGCTTCCCAATCCTGGTCCGCGATCAGCATCGATCCCGCCACCGGCGCATCGCCCTCAACGAAAACATCCATGTCCAGCGAGTCATATCCCGACCAATCCCCGGGCAGTTTCAGCGAAACGATGTATTCCTGGCCAGCCAGTTTCAGACTCGCCTTCCCCTGCGTCACATGCTGATCGGACAGCGATCCCGATTTCTTCTGCACCTCCCACAGCCCCATCTCCTGCTGGTCTTCAAATCCACACAGCAGCCGCACCTTCTGCTGAGCCAAGGCCATCGGAGTCACGATCAGGAATGCCAGGAACGTGGCTAGAAAACGCTTCATAACAGCTCCGCTTTGAAAACAGATGGACTGGAACCACTAGCTAAACAGCAACGCTCGCGCACCCACATACAACCGGCGCGATCCGAACACATCGGTAATACTTTAACAACCTGCCTCGCGTTGCCTACTGCTCCCATGAATTTCAGCACCCGGTGCTTTCCCCCTGGCGCGGCCAGTCGTTCACGCCCACGTCGGATTCCGCTGCGGAATCTTCGCATCCACCTTCGCCCTCCATTCAATCAGCGCCGCATGCAATCGGCGACACGTGTGCGCATCGGCCGCCGCAACGTTGCTCCGTTCCCCGGGATCATTTTCCAGGTCATACAGCTCCAGCCGCCCATCCTCAAAAAACTCGATCAACTTCCACCTGCCCCAGCGCACCGAAGATCCCGGCGTCCCGCCCTGGTTCCCGTAGTGTGGGTAATGCCAGAAAATCGGCCCGCGCTCAAACGCCTCCCCTCTAAGCACCGGCTCAAAGCTCACGCCATCCACATGTTGTTCCGGCCGCGCTCTCAGCCCCGCCGCCCGCACCAGCGTCGGATAAAAATCCGGGCTCGTCACATGCGCATCCGAAACGCTCCCCGCCTTCACCACTCCCGGCCACCGGATGATCAGCGGCTCCCGCGTCCCGCCCTCATACATCCACCCCTTCCCCTCGGCCAGTGGACGGTTGCTCGTCGGCGAACCCTCCGACGTCGCCAGACCGCCGTTGTCGCTCGTGAAGATCACGATCGTATTTGCCGACTTCCCCGTCCGCTCCAACGCCTGCAGCAGCCGGCCGATATTCGTATCCAGGTTTCCCACCATCGCCGCATACGCCGGGTCCGACTGGATCACCCGCCGCTGCACGCGCAGGTGCCGTTTCTGCTCGGTCGGGAAGTGCTCCCCCTCTATAATCGCCTTCTGCTTGTCCAACCCCAGCGCCGCCGCCTTCCTGCGATACTTCTCCACCAGAGCCGGCGGCGACTGGATCGGTGTGTGCACCGCATAATGCCAAAGGTTCAGGTAAAACGGTCGGCCATCGCTCCGCTCAATCAACCCAATCGCCTCATCGGTCAGTCGATCTGTCAGGTACTCCCCCTCCGGCCCATCAGCCAGCGTCGGTATGCCCCACGGGCTGAAGTATCCCCGGTGCGGATGGCCCAACTGACAGCCACCGACATTTACATCAAACCCATGCCGGTCCGGCCACATCTCCCGTAGGCCCAAGTGCCACTTCCCCACATGCCACGTCCGATACCCACCCTCGCGCAGCGCACTGGCGAGGCTCAGCTCCTTCAGCGGCAGCCCCTTCACATACGGCACATCGATCAGCTTCCCGCGACATGGATGGAAATCGCCATGGTCAATCCAGTCCGTCACTCCCACCGTCGCCGGATACTTCCCCGACATAATGCTCGCCCGAGTTGGCGAACACACCGGACACGCCGCATACGCATCCGTGAACCTCAACCCCTCATGTGCCAGCCGATCAATGTTCGGCGTCTCATAGAATGTGCTCCCATAGCAGGACAGATCCCGCCACCCCATGTCATCCATGAGGATGAACACAATGTTCGGCCGACCATCCGACTGTTCTTGCCTCGCCATGATTCACGCCCGATGCTGCCTATGCCTCAACCCATAGCTATACGCCTCATCGAACATAGCCCGCAGATTCTCCAAGGGTACATCATCCGTCGCCACATTCCCCAGCGCCAGCATGCAGCCACCCTCCGGGCGATCGAACGTATCCACGAGAAAGCGGATCTCCTTGCGCACATCTTCCTGCGTCCCGCGAGGCAATATCTGCTGGCAATCCATTCCCGCCCAGAAGCACAGCCGCCCGCCGTGCCTGGCGGCAATCTCCCGCTCGTCCATCGTGTATTTCTGCAGCGGGTGCAGCACATCCAGCCCTATCTCGATCAGGTCCTCGATGAAAGGTGTAATGCAACCGCAGCTATGCAGCCAGAAGTGCATGCCACAGTCGTGGGCTGTCTTGAACATCCTGGCATAATACGGCTTGAAGAACGTGCGAAACGTCTCCGGCATGAAGAACGGCCGATCCTGCATCCCGATATCATCCGTCACCCACACCCCATCGGGCTTTACCTCCCGCGCTGCCCGGCGGATCATCTGGCAATTGAAATCCGTGATGGCATCCAGCAGCCGATGCACCTCGTTCGGATACAAGTGAAAATCCATCAATAGATTTTCCATACCCCGAAGTTTCCACGCCCGTTCGAACAGGCAATTCCACCAGTGCAGGCAGGTATATCGGTCCCCGATCTCATACGGGTCTTCCTCGCAACGGACGAACTCCTTATGCGCCATCGGATCCGGCAGCCGCTCCAGAACCTCATCCAACTGCGACCAATCCTCTATCGCCACTTCCGCATCCAGCCCCACGCTCTGGTCGCTGGTCTTCGCCGGGGCCGGCCGGCGCATCCATGAATACCCAGGAATCCCCCACGTCTCCTCCCACACCGGCGGCATGCTCGCAATGTGGAAGTAAACATCGGTGGGATACTCGCGAAGCAATTGCCGAAACTCCTCCTGCCGATTCTGGTAGAGCCTCAACGGCGTGTAGTGATGAAAGATCATCGGCACCCGCGATGGCCGCTTGTGTTCAATCGCCTTGATGATTTCCGACTTGGGCAAACAATGTCTCATCTCCCGCGTCATCATATCCCCTCGTGGGGCAGGCTTGAAGCCTGCAACCCCAATCCTCTCGCTCTCCGGCCCTCTCCCACTCTCCCTCTCCGCTTTTCCGCTCTTCCTCAATGCCGGATGGAAAACCGAGAGAACTCCCCCGTCGCGAGGGACTCAGTGATCTGGACATCGCTGATGAAGTCGCCCATGTGCTGCTTAACTTCGCTTACCAGGCCCTGACAGTCGGCTTCGCTGCCTTCGATCACCAGTTCCACCCGGCCATCAGACACGTTACGCACATACCCAACCACATCGTAACTCTGGGCAATGTTCATGGCCGTATAGCGAAACCCAACCCCCTGCACATTCCCGCTGAAGAAACATGTTGATCTGTGTGTTGCCATGTTGTGTCGTGCTGGGCTCGGTCTGAAAATCCAACCGCCCCACGACGGCCATTGGGTTTTCAGACCGCGCCTAATGTAGCGTTTCGCCGGGCCGGCGAAAAGGTGCCTTCTATCGCGATGGTTCGTACAATGGCGGCCATGAAGTCATCCGTTGATGTCTTTTCCGATCAGTTCCTGCAGATGCGGGAACGCTGTCTTTCTCTGGCGGCCGATTTCGACCGCCTGGCCCGGTCGCCCGGCGGCCTGGGCGCCATCAGCGTCGACCCGCGTCTGGCGCAGTTGCGGCAGGCCATTGATATCGTCCTTGATGCCCAGGCCGACAAGGCTCGCCGCGTTCTTGAGACGATGAGTGACAAGACCCCTTACCAGAAATAGAAGTCGGACCATGCAACTGATTGAGCCGCATATCCACATGGTGTCACGCACCATTGATGACTATGAGTACCTCGCACGCGCGGGCATCGTCGCCGTTTCCGAACCGGCATTCTGGGCCGGCTTCGATCGCTGTTCGGCCGATGCCTTCCGCAGCTATTTCCACCAACTCACGGACTTTGAGCCCCGCCGTGCCGCCCAATACGGCATCCAGCATTACACCTGGCTATGCATAAATCCCAAGGAGGCCGAAGACCTGCATCTGGCGCGCGAGGTGATGAAACTGATCCCCGAGTTTCTCACGGCCGCCAACGTCCTGGGAATCGGCGAGATCGGTCTGAACAAGAACACCCGGAACGAACTGGCAATCTTCCAGGAGCACGTGGACCTCGCGATACGGCACGACCAGCTTATCCTGATCCACACCCCCCACCTCGTCGATAAGTTCAAGGGGACAAAGATGATCATCGAGGTACTCAAGAGCGATAAACGGATCAACCCGGATCGTGTGCTGATCGACCATTGCGAGGAACACACCATTGGGCTGGTGCGCGATGCCGGCTTCTGGGCGGGACTTACGGTGTACCCGGTAACCAAATGCACTCCGCTGCGTGCCGCTGACATCCTTGAAACTCACGGCACGCACCGCATCTGTGTCAACTCGGCGGCCGACTGGGGCAAAAGCCATCCATCGCTTCTGCTCGACACCATGCTGGAGTTCCTCCGTCGCGGTCATTCGCAGCAGGAGACCCTCGACGTCTTCTACAACAACCCCTGCCGTTTCATGGGCCAGAACCCCCGGTTCAAGCTGAAGCCCAATGCCATCGGTTAGTGTGCGCCAGACCGACTACGGCACCCCTTGTTAACAAGCATTCACTGACTTGAAGCTAAGGCCGTATGTGATTAGCATTACCGAATCATCTCAAGCTGCTCTGGATCACGGGATGAGGGCCTGTCCGGAGCCGTTGTATGCAGGAGATCGTGGGCATTGGCCGATTGCAGGAGGGTGGAGTCAATGCGCTCCATGCGCCAACCTACTAGCTACACGCTGGGTAAAGCCGCGGAGCTCGGCAGATTGATGGCCATTACCGAACCACGCCTGGTCGCATACCTGGTGGATGCTCATGAGTACGCGGGCTACGTCGAGTTTCTGCAGGCGCACCGCCATCGCCTGGAACAACACGCGGCCTTTGCCCCTTGGGACTACCGTTTGAATCTCCTGATTGAGAGCGAAGGCCGGATACTCGGATTCGACGTAACTGATCGCGATCAAGCGGATGAATTGGCCTTCTCCATCGATGGTCCGATCCGCTGCGCGTTCTGGTACGGCTGGGAGACCGTCCTCAACCTGAAAAAGAAGTACGATCAGCACATCGCCGAGCTCCACGCCAAAGACCAGCCGGTGCAGATCCTGCGCGCCCCTGAGGCAGTAATTCCCCCCGTGATCACGAAGCGAGCGGTCGCTCGCGAAGAAACCGACGAGGATTTCTGGGATGCCGTGGCCAGTGACATGCTTTCCTCGGTCACTTCAGACAGCGGGCAGACTCCTCCTGCACCTGACTCCATCTCGCCCCTGCCGAACAAGCCTTAGGGTACACACAAAGCGGGTCGTGCGGGGTTGATTTTAGGGATCGATGACCTACATTCTCACCGGCTGTATGCCCTTGGGTGGCTTCATTGCAGAGGCGGTAACTGATCATGGCAAAATTTGCAGGGAAGATCCTCGTCATCGGTCTGGGTGCTGTCTCGCGCTGCACGATTCCATTGTTGTTCAAGCACATCGAGATCGACCCGAAGAACGTGACGGTTCTCGACTTTAACCCGGAAACCAGCGAAGCGGCAAAGGATGTCATCGCCCGCGGTGCGAACTTCGTGCAGGAGAAGATTGAGCGCGACACGCTCGAAGAGCAACTCGCCAGATACGTTGGCCCTGGCGACATGATCGTCGATCTCGCGTGGAACATCGACTGCGGCGAACTGATCGCATGGTGCCACGACAACAATGTGCTCTATGTCAACACCTCAATCGAGGTCTGGGATCCCTATGAAGGCGCCCAGGACAAGACTCCCCAGGAACGCACCCTCTACGTCCGCCACCTCGCCTTGCGCAAACGCATGAGCAGGTGGCCAGCCAAAAATGGCCCTACCGCCATTCTCGATCACGGCGCAAATCCCGGCCTGGTCCAGCACTTCACGAAGGTGGCACTGGAGACCATGGCCAAGCAGTGGCTCTCTGATTACACGACGCCATCGCACCGCCGCGACACCATCACCGATGCCCTGAAGAGTAAGGCCTACAACAAGCTGGCGATGGACCTAGAGGTGAAAGTCATTCACATCTCCGAGCGCGATACGCAAATCACCAACCAGCCAAAACAGATTGACGAATTCGTGAATACCTGGTCCATCGAGGGCTTTCGTGAGGAAGGACTCGCACCGGCCGAAATGGGCTGGGGCACGCATGAACGCATCATGCCGCCGCGGGCATGCTCGCACAGCAAAGGCCCGATGAACCAGATCTGTCTGGCGCAGATGGGCTGCCGCACCTGGGTGCGCTCATGGGTACCTTGCGGCGAGATCGTCGGCATGGTCATCCGCCATGGCGAAGCCTTCTCCATCTCCGAATTCCTGACGGTCACGAAGCATGGCAACGCCATCTACCGGCCGACCGTTCACTATGCCTATATGCCATGCGACTCAGCGATTGCCAGCCTGACTGAACTGCAGACGCGCAGCTACGAACTGCAGCCCAAGCTGCGCATCATGGGCAACGACATCATCGCTGGCGGCGATGAACTGGGCTGCCTGCTGATGGGCCATGACTACAACAGTTGGTGGATCGGTTCCCTTTTGAGCATTGAAGAAGCACGCAAACTGGTGCCCGGGCAGAACGCCACAACGCTGCAGGTGGCCGCCTCGGTCATGGCTGCCACGCTGTGGATGATCGACCATCCGAATGAGGGTGTCCTGCTGCCGGACCAACTGCCGCACGAGGAAATCCTCAAGCACGCCAACGCGTACCTCGGTCCCATGCTTAATGAAGCCGTGGACTGGGACCCGCTTAAGAACTGGAGCCACCTCTACGCGAAGTGGGGGGTGCGCAAGCCGCCGGTCGAGGACAAGTGGCAGTTCACGACGTTCCTGGTCAACAACATCAGCGGTGACGGATACTGACATACGGTCTCGAGATGGCAAGCTCGAAATGGTGGCCCAGGTCTTTGATCTTCAGCCGAGGTCATGCACATGCCGCCGTTCACCGCGATCGCGGTGAACAACATCGGCAGCCAAGGTTACTGACCACTCTCAGCCGGGCACTCCCGGCTCAGTTCTCTAGCCATACATCCGTCTGCTCTATCTCTTTCGCAACCTGATGGTTTTCCCATACTGCGAAAGATTTGCTTGTTTTGCCGCCACAGTATGTCATCATGAAGGACAATATACAGGTTCTGCCGATCTCACGAGCAGTTGCCTCTTTCTTTGCGTCTTTGTTCAGGCTGCTGCGCGTGAGAGCGGTCTATTCTCAAGGTGAAATGAATTGAAACATGGGAGAAGACCATGTTGGGCGACAGTGATTATGGGCCGGATATGCATCCCCTCCCGCGCCGGGCGTCCGAACGACCCGGCAGCGCACAAGAACTGATGGCCTTTGCAAGCTATCAGGCGAGCGAAATAGATCGGGCAGAGCAGATCTGCTGCTACCTGCTGTCCAGAGACCCGCGGCAACTGGATGTCATCGAATTGTGGGGGGTGATCGCATTTCACCAAAACCAGATAGACGAGGCGATCAAGCGATTCCGCAGGGCTCTCAACGCATCGGAGGATCCGCCCGGCTTGTACTTGCTGAATTTGGGGCTGGCACTCAACGCAGCGCAGCGGTGGGATGAGGCAATCGAAATGCTTCGGCGTGTCTGCGACATTGAACCAGACAATTTGGATTTCAACACGAAACTGGCAGCCGTAATGCTGAACGCGGATCGCCTGGATGAAGCCGAAGCGACGATCCAGAAGAGCCTGCAAATCCAACCCATGGATATGCAGGCAATGGAGACTGCGAAGAAGATTCAGGCGAAGAAGTTGGCCCGCACCCAGCCCTCCCTGTCGGCCGCGGCGTGTGAGCCGCAACCGGACCAGGCGGCCGCAACGGCGATTACTGACTATACCCTGACCATTTCCGCGAGAAGGAAGAAGTCTAGTGTATCTCAACTGCTGCAGGAGCAGTTTGCCTCATTGCCGCTTAAGAACGTTGACTCGTTCTTTGGCTTTCACCAGCGCTGTCGGCTTTATGGTGGCCGGCCCTTCCAGAATCCGGACCTCGATGATGCCGATCTGAAATGGATGTATGCAAATGGCATCGGCTTCCGCATCCCGCTGACCAACAAGCTGGTCACCCGCGAAGACTACGAACAGGAGAGACCATTCCTGGAGATGCACCACCGCGAAGGTAACTCGGTCATCGTTGTCCGAGAGACGCTGGCACAGTGGATCCGCCAGGATTTTCCTCTCTACAAGATCGAAGCTTCAGTCATACGCGAGACCGATACCGCTGAGAAACTGCTTAAGGCACTGGAAGTCTTTGACACCATCGTGCCATTGCCCGAGTCATTCAACACCAACTATGCTCTGCTGGACAGTTTCCCTAAGGACGTCAAAGCGCGGATTCGATTGTTCTTGAACGCCGGGTGCATGTATCACTGCCCCAGCCGGATCTGCTACACATCGGTCTCGAAGTTGAACAAGGAGATGCCCGGTGCCCAGTTCGAGTGTTCACAGCATCGGTTCAGCTACTTTTTCACGCAGGGGATGACCGACTTCCCGATACAACGGTATCTGGACATGGGATACCGGAAGTTCAAGGTTCTCAGAGCCCGAGGCACCTCCGGGGACACGGCCAACTGACTGTTTGTGGTCTGGGCTATCTGTTGCCCGCAATGCGATGAGCCGCCTGAACCAGAGATGAAACGACACAATCGGGAACCGCCGTGCCCTTCTCAGCCGCGGCCACCGAGGCAGGCAGACCGGCATCCACGAATAGGATCGTCCGGCAGCCGGCGGCCGCTCCAGCGTCGATGTCGCGTGGGGCATCACCCACCATCCAGCTTCGCGAGAGATCCAGCTTCAGGTAACGGGCGGCATCCAGGAGCATGCCGGGTTTGGGTTTACGGCACGAGCAATCCTTCCGGTAACGCTCGATCGGAGCCTGCGGATGATGGGGGCAGTAATAGTGCGCGTCGACGATAGCCTCGCGGTTCGCCGTGCGCAGCAACTCATCAAGGCGGGCATTCACTGCGTCGGTATCCGACTCAGTAAACATTCCCCGGGCGATTCCTGACTGGTTGGAGACCACTACGACAGCGTATCCCAGCGTGCGCACCTCCGCGATCAGGTCGGCCGCGCCCTTGATCAACACCACCTTCGCAGGATCGCCAAGATAGCAATCTGACGCAATAAGCGTGTTGTCGCGGTCGAGGAATACGGCTGGTCGCTTCATTGCGGGCCTTTATCAGCCGCCAGGGTGTTCGAGTCAAGTTGGTATGATGCCGCTAATGAATCGATATGACCTGCACACACTCGCAAATGATCTTGAGGTCATCCTCAAGCAGCGCGAAGCCGAGCTGCGCCTTGAACAGGCCGTCTATGGCCTGGACTCGTTGAGCGAGGTCGACCTGCATGCCCTGCTTGCCAGTGGCCTCGCCCAGTCCTACGAGGTGTCACGCGAAGTTCATTACCCATCGACCTCGGGACGCAAACTCTCACACCGCGCCCGCTGTGACTTGGCACTTACTGCCAAAGGCTTTCCGCTCCAGCTCGATAGCCATCCTCCCGACCTGTTTGCGCCGAAGGATGTCGCCCGGCCCCAGGAAGCGCTCTGGCTCGAGATCAAGGCAGCCTGGCAGTATCGTGAAGGTGGCGTGCGCCACGCCGGTTATGGTGCACAGTGGCGCAATGCCATCGTCGCGGACCTGATGAAGATGGAACGGGATCCCCTGATCGAGGAGGGAGCACTGCTTCTGGTCGTCTTCAATGAGTCGGATCAGATCCTGGCAAAAGACCTGGACCTGCTCGAACTGGTGCTCGCGGAGAAGGAGGTCCTCGCCGGCTTCCGCCAGGTGCGGTCTGTGCCCATTCAGGACCGTATTGGCCACCGCATCTGCACCGTGGCGCTATGGCCGACCGTCCAGAGGGGAAGCGATCACGGCTGAACACCCGGACGTTCGGGTGTGCTCTCGTAGGCATTGCCAGGCGGGTAGGAGATGAACTCGACCGGATTGCCAGACGGGTCAGCGGTATAGAAGCTGCGGGTGCCGTCGCGGTGCGCCTTGATGACCTGGTTCTGCTGGCCGGCCAGTTGTTCCAGTTCGATATCGGTCACCGCAAATGCAATATGCGGCGGATGCTGCCCCGGCGTCAGCAGTGCCAGCTTGCTGCCGCCAACTTTCAGGAATGCCCAGGTGGCATCCTGGTAGAGCACGGATGCCCCGAACTGCTTTATGTACCACTGCACGGTCTCATCCAGTTTCGGTGCATCAACGGCCACATGATCGATCCTCATGGTGTGTCGCGCTCCTCCACTGATCATAGCCGCAGAGATCTTCGTTCTTTGGTGAACTACACCACAGCGACTCGAGACCGTTTGAGTACAATTGCCCACAGCGCCACTTGCCTTCACGGCTCAGGCCGGTAACTTACGGGTGTCCGATGGACGGCCGCCGTTTCTTCGTCACCAATTCTTTGCTTGGTCGCTATGTGTAAACTAAGGTTCTTCATCGCCGCTGCCCTGGCAGTCGCTGGCCTGGTCAATACAGCCGCCGCTGATCTCACCGGGGATATCAAACGTGCTCTCTCCGATAAGCTTTTGACGCGTGCTCGCATCGGCGTTGAGATCGTCAAGCTCTCAGATCGGGCCGACTCCTGTCGCATCGTATTCCAGCAGAATCCGCATTTGCTGCTGATGCCGGCCAGCAATATGAAGGTGCTGACGACGTCGGCGGCCCTGCATGTCCTCACGCCACAGTTCCGCTTTCGGACGATGCTCGTCCGCCATGGGAACGATCTGGTCCTCTGGGGCGATGGCGACCCGACACTTGGCGACATAGAGCTGATGGACAAGATCGGCTGGAGCCAACTGGCCGTCTTTGACGACTGGGCCGACCAACTCGCCAAGCGCAACATCACGTCCGTGGCCAATGTCGTCGTCGATGACAGCATCTTCGACACCGAGTTTCTCCATCCACGCTGGGCGAAACACCAATTCATGTCGTCAGGGGCACAGGTCGGCGGCCTGAATTTCAACACAAATCTGATCGAGTTCCTGATTCGCGAACGGCGCGGCGGTCCAGCCACATGGACCACCCGACCCGCGACCAGCTATGTCCATGTGCTGAGTGACAGTTGCATGGCCGGGCAGAGCAATGCCGTGATTTTGGCGCGAGAGCCTGGCACCAACGATGTGCAACTCAAAGGCACCGTTGAGAAGGCCTGTGACGTCAGCTTGACGATCCACGACCCGCCCATGTACGCGGGAACGGTATTCACCGACCTGCTCAAATCCCGTGGCATCCAGGTATCAGGCACCACCCTGCGGGATGGATCGACCCGGCAGCAGTATGCCAAGGCCGACCCCGCAACCAAGGCCCAGCAATGGCAGGTGCTCTGCATATTCGAGACCCCGCTGCCTACCGCGATTAACCGCTGCAATAAAGATTCCATGAACCTGTACGCCGAGGCATTCTGCAAACGCCTTGGCGCCACGGTTGGCCAGGGTTCCTGGCAGAACGGCACGGCCGTGGTTGGCCGGTTCCTGAAAGAGCTTGGCATACCGGAGAGTGATTTTCGCCTCGATGACGGTTCGGGGCTCTCCCGTGAGAACGCGACCACCGCCGATGCCATGGTTCGCGTGCTGATGCACAACTACTTCTCATCGTCAAAGAGCGCCTTTCTCGATTCTCTGCCAATCGGTGGCGTTGACGGCACACTCCGCAAACGGTTCACCGGCTCTCTGCGCGGCCGGGTATTTGCGAAGACCGGCTTTATCGCCAATGTCTCGGCGCTGTCGGGCTACCTGAAGACCCGTGCGGGCGACTGGTATGCATTCTCGATCCTGATGAACGATATACCCGACCTCTCCAATTCGAGCATCAAGCCGCTGCAGGATGATATCGTGGAAGCCTTGGATAAGGCCGCGAGCGGTGGGTGATTCCGTCCAGCATCGACCTTCGACAGACGATAACGCACGAAGCCGGCCCCTTGAGGAGCCGGCTTCGCAAAAGCATCGTTGCCAGTCTTGCAGCTGTTAATACCCCATCACCTGAAGATCCCACATGGAGTAACCATAGAGTGTGGCCGCTTTAGTGCAGTAGACCCGCACATACCTGCCGGTGGCAGCAACGGCGGTGTTCTTCTGGCCTTGGGCACCATCGGTGACGGTGGCGGCCGTCGTCCAGTTGACTCCGTCGTTGCTCACCTGGATCTGGTAGTTCGAGGCAGCTGCCCATTCCCAGTTGATGTTTACACTGGTGAGGGTGTGCTGAGCACCAAGGTCAACCTGGATCCACTTGGGCTGGCTCATCGTCGTCCAACCGCCAGAGGCCCAGCGGGTCGTGCCGCTGGCGTCGATGGCGTTCGCCGCCGCTGTTGCAGTACTCTCTTGACCAGATGCGGTAGCCGTTGCGCCGCTCGCCAGATTGTGCACCACACCGACGGGCGTCGGGGTAGGAGTAGGGGTAGGCGTAGGCGTAGGCGTTGTGGCAACTGTTGAGATGACTGGGCTGGTAAGAGTCGCGTCACCCGTGAAGTTATACGTTGCACGGCTATTCAACTGCGTTACCGCCGCCTGTTCCGTGCGGAATGCGTAGGCCTTGGCGATCTGGGTCACTTTGCCCGAGGGGTCAGTCACATAGACGTCGTACGTGTGGGCGGTGACGTTGGCCACTATCTTAATGTGGTACTTGCTGTTGGCAGAGTACGCGACACTCGCCAGAGCAGCATAGGTCCCGCCATTGCGGGCATCGATGACGCCCGTGTCACTGAAGCGGACGATGGCGGCAAGGCCCGCGACCGATGTCGCTGTGCCATTGGCCAGCCCCATGGCCATGTCCTGCTTCGCCATCTTCGGCGTTGCATCCCACTCGACCGTGAAGGCGCCTTTCTGCGCTGTAAACGTGCTGGTTGTCCAGGCCGGAGTAAAGGTTGGAGTGGGCGTCGGCGTTGGGGTAGGAGTCGGCGTTGGCGTTGGAGTCGGCGTTGGCGTAGGTGTCGGAGTAGGGGTAGGCGTTGGAGTCGGCGTCGGGGCCGACGTAGCCGTGCCGCCGAACTCCCAGGCGCCAATGTCGAACGCTGCGCCCGATGGCCTGCCATTCATGCCAAAGTCGTATGCGGCCGGCGCCGTCTTGCCTGCATCGATGGCCGGGCTGCTGCTGGTCAGCTTGTAGTTGCTGCCGGTCGCATCGAGCTGGGCACTAGCCCAGATCGAGTTGCTGTCATATCCCAGCGTCTGCCAACCCGCGAGCCCACCATAGTAGGCATGCACATCGTCCGACACCTTTCCAGTGCCGGTGTTGTAGTAGTCGTTATTACTCATCGTCAGTGTGCCGGTCAGGCCACCGGTGCGAATGTTCAGCACCGGGCGGGCGCTGCTCATCTGCACGACGTTGTTGTAGATCGTCACGTTGTTGGAGGGTATGACCACATCCTGCCCGGCAAGGGGACCGGTGCTGGGCCAGTGTTCCTGCCCCTGGATAAGGATGCCACCGAACATGGTCTGAGCCACGTTCACCATGGTATTGTTATAGATTTGCGCATTCTGAGCGGCCCACGCGCCGATTCCAGCGCCCTGCGTGTTGTACACGATGTTGTCGCGGACGATGCCGCCGATGCTCTCATAGTAGTTCGGGTTCACACTGGTGTTGAACCAGTTCTCGTCGCTCGCCTGTCCCAGCAGAATGCCGGAATATGCCGCGTTATAGACCTTGTTCCGCTCGATCAGGGTGTTGATCGATCCACCCTTATAGTAGATACCATTGGTGGTGGTGTCGTGGATCACAGAGTCGCGCACGATGGCGTAGTTCGCCTGCACCGCATCAATCCCCTCGGCATTGGATGGGTCGCGGCGCCCGGAATTGTATATCTCGCTGTTCTGGATAATGCTGTAATCCGTTGCCGGTGTGAACTTGATCACGTCGCGGCCGGAGTCGTGCACCTTGCACCCACTGATGAACAGGTTCGACGGCCCGTGCGGATTGCTTGCACCGGTATCCCAGGTGCTCTCGGTCTTGATGGCGTAGTAGTAACCACCGGAAATATCGAGGTTGATCAGTTTCGTGTTACTGGCGTTTTCGCCGATATCCACGCTGACCTGGACATTGGCGTCGGTGTTGGATGCGGCGATCTTCGCCGTTTCGCCCGTGTACCCCTGGATCGTGAGTCCAGGCGTTGTGATCTTGATGCCGCCGGCATACGTGCCGCCGCGCAGCGTGATCGTATCACCCGATGCCGCCTTGTTGATCGCCGCCTGAACTGTCTGCAGCGGTGCGGCGAGCGTCCCTGCCGCAGTATCCGAACCCGTCGTCGATACATACCAGGCGCTCAAGAGCGTGCGCATTTCCAACGACTCAATCCGTGCGGCCTGCGCAAGGACGTTCTGGCGCCGTAGTGCGCGTGTCCGGTTTTGTTGGGAAGATGAGAACAGCATCCTTTACTCCTTTTTGTGCCATCAAAGTCAGCGCATAATCTGTCCTTGACAGCCGTCTACACGGAGTGTGCACACACCGTCTCCGCGGTTATGTTTCTGAGGAGAGTGATCCCAGGCGCATTTCCCCTTGAAGCCTGCCTAAGTACCACAGCACCTCATCCGATCGCCATTGCGGCGACGAGGATGGCACACCGGCGAAGTTCACCGGCATACCGGCGATTCCTTCCGCAAGGAGTCGCCGTTGACGCCACCGTGCCCTCGCTCGGCGGCGTGCAGATCGTGTGACTTGTGTTGGATTCCCTTAAACGCAAAGTGTAGTTGCCACCCGAATGCTGGCCGCCACGACGATACACCTTAAGCAGGCATCAAACTGACACCTGCCAAGGGATTAGCCGCAACACTACACAACCAATGGAACCCCAAAATCCTACCGAGCTCTTGCCCGGTTAGCTGTAGTACGTACAAACGAGTTGCGGGTTCAGGTCCCTTCATAAATCTTCCTCACAGAGCAACCTCATCTGTGTTTGACGGCTCACAATGCACATGGTGCTATCGCACGCCCGGCAGAGTCCGTTATCATGTCTTCCATGCGACTACTCATTGTGGTCAACAAGGACAAACCTCAGGTCCGCACAGCGTTGGAGCAACTACTTCGGCAGTTGGATCCGCAGATGCACGTCGCCACCGTCATCGACGACGATGGCCGCGATCTGTCGGCCGAGGCCGTGGACCTGGTGTTGGTACTGGGCGGCGATGGCACGCTGCTGTCGGCCGCTCGCCGGCTGCATGGCCGGCAGGTCCCGCTGATGGGTGTGAACTTCGGTCGACTCGGATTCCTCGCGAGCTTTACTCCCGAAGAACTGCCTCGCTATTTGGATACCGCCCTTGCCGGATCTCTGCACGCGCATCCTCGGATGACCATAGAGGTATCCGTTCTTGGCGCCGAGGCTCCGGTCGATCCGCTCGATCACCCCAGCGTGCGCTCCGCCCGCCGCTTCGGAACCACCGCGCTGAATGATGCGGTCATCACCGCTGGCGAGCCGTTCCACATGCTGGAACTGGAGATCTGCGCCGACGGCCAAACGCCCATCCGCTACCAGGGAGACGGCGCTATTGTCTCAACCCCGTCCGGCTCAACTGCCTACAACATCTCGGCCGGCGGACCAATCATCAGCCCAAGCATAGACGCCATGTGTGTGACCCCCATCTGCCCGCATTCACTGGCGTTCCGGCCGGTGGTGGTCTCGCCTCGGAGTACGCTTGAGGTCCGGCCACTGAGAGTAAACCCGGGAACAACACTGATCTGCGATGGCCAGGCCACAACGCGTCTCAACAAGGGCGATCGCGTCATCATTCACCGCGGGAGCCACGATGTGCTTATCGTCGAAAACCCGCACCACCGCGAATGGCGCTCCCTGGCCCAAAAACTCCACTGGGCGATCAGCCCCAGCTACGAAGATGACGGAGTCCACTCGTAGCATCCGCTTGCGGTGAATGCGCAAGCCTCTGATGCGAGCTACCCAAAGAACGGACTCTTCGCTTCTCGTTGCTGTGAAGCAACGGCATTCTTCGGCAGCGCCGCCATCGGATCGTCTGCCGGCGCGGGGCGCACATTGCGGGCATACGCCTCTTCATACATCCGCATCATCGCGGGCAAAACAGCCTCCACACTGTAGCGGTCCCTGATCATTTCCTCGGCGGCTCGGCCCAGCGGCCTGAACGCATCGGGATCCTTCAACACCTCAACCGCCTTCGCCGCGAACTGCTCCGGAGAGAAAAAGTCGGCCAGCAGCCCGTTCTGCCCATCCTGGATCATCTCCATCACCGGCGCTGTCGCCGATCCCAGCACCACCGCCCCGCAGCTCATTGCATCCATCATGCTCCAGGAGAGCACGAACGGCACTGTCAGGTAGATGTGCAGATCCGATGATGCCAACACCCGGCAAAGTTCCGCCATCGGCAGCCGGCCGACAAACGCGAACTTCTCCATGTCATACTGATCCTGCTCCAGCACCCAGGTCTTGAAGGTCTTGCCACCCAGGTGCTGCATATCGCCGCCATAGGCCACCTTATCCTCACCGACGACGATAAACTTCACATCCGGATACTGCTGGTAGATGCGCTTGGCCGCCTTCATGAACTGATCGAATCCGCGCAACGACTCAAAGCCGCGGCTGACATACGTGACGACGCGTGTGTTCGGCCCGATCTCCACACCTGCAATCGTGCGGGGCCCCCGCTTGGCGACCGGTGGCCGCAACGCGTCGTTGTATGCGTGATACACCTGACGATCGACCCCATCGAAAATAACCCGCAGGCGCGAGTAGTACTCCTTCGGGAACCGCGATTTCTGGAACAGCGTCGGCGCATATGCCGCATCGCACGACTGCAAATCCAGCGTGATCATGGCGTTGCGGCAACGCGAACGAAGATAGGTCATATCCGATGGCGTCCACGGCAGATCATGGCGAAACTCCATGTCCGACAGCGGTCCGTGCGGATGGTAGAAATACTCAAAGAAGTTCACGATCGGCGTGTCCTGGTACAGTTCCTTCAGGAACAGCGTCGAGCCAAAACCGGAGTGACCGACAATCAGGTCCGGCTTGATATCCAGCCGGCTCTTCAGAGCCCGATACACGCCATCGCAATGCCAGACGGCATTCTCAAAAGTGCGTCCGCAAAAGTGGCTCTTCTCTGTCGCACCACCGCCAACGCGGTAGATCACCTTCCGTATGCCATCCTGAACGTTCGCCACCTCCGCGTGAGTCACGAACGTGCATTCCCACCCCATGCGCGTGACGAGGTGTCTAGCGATATGCCCGAATTGGGCCGGGTAATTCTGATGGACGTAAAGAACATGCATGGCTGTACGACAAGTTAGGCGAACAGATGAGGGTGTCAATCGCCGCTGTGCGTGCCAGGTCGCCCATCTTCTGCTATCATTCTTCCCCTTAAGTTCCAGCGAGATGATCAAGGAGACTCAACTATGATCAGTGACACAATCAAGAAAGGCGCGATCCGCGCCCCCCACCGTTCCCTGCTCCGCGCCACCGGCGTAATCCAGGATGATGCCGATTTCGATAAGCCCTTTATCGCCGTCGCCAACTCCTTCGTCCAGATCATTCCCGGCCATGCCCATCTCGACGTCGTCGGCCGGAAGGTGCGTGAAGCCATCCGTGCCGCCGGTGGGGTGCCCTTTGAATTCAACACCATTGGCGTTGACGATGGCATCGCCATGGGTCATATCGGCATGAAATACTCCCTCGCCAGCCGCGAGCTGATCGCCGACTGCGTCGAGACCATGCTCCGCGCCCACTGCTTCGATGGCGTCGTCTTCATCCCCAACTGCGACAAGATCGTCCCTGGGATGCTGATGGCGGCCGCACGCGTGAATATCCCCTCCATTTTCGTCTCCGGCGGCCCGATGAAAGCCGGCGTGAATCCGTCCACCGGCAAACCCATTGATCTGATCAGCGTCTTTGAAGGCGTCGGCCAGGTTTCCGCGGGCAAGATGAGTCTGCAACAGCTCACGGAGATCGAGCAGAACGCCTGTCCCACCTGCGGTTCCTGCTCCGGGATGTTCACGGCCAACAGCATGAACTGCCTATGCGAGGCACTGGGCATGGCCCTGCCCGGCAATGGTACGGTCCTGGCGACCGATCCCAAGCGCGATGAGTTGTATAGAGCCGCGTCCGCCCAGATCCTTCAATTGGTCAAGATGAATCTTCGCCCCCGCGATATTCTCACCAAGAAGGCATTCGAGAACGCCTTTGCACTGGATATGGCCATGGGCGGCTCGACCAACACCGTCCTGCATACGCTCGCCATCGCCATCGAAGCCGAAAACCCCTTCGACCTCGCGCACCTGAATGAGGTAGCGGCCAGGGTTCCGCACATCTGCAAGGTCTCACCCTCCGGCCATCACCACATGGAAGACATCGACCGCGCCGGCGGCATCAGCGGCATTCTCAGGACGATCAGCGATAAGCCCGGCGTGCTGGACGGCTCCTGCATCACTGTGACCGGCAAGACCCTGGGCGAGAACATCGCCAATGCCAAGGTGACGGATCGCGACGTCATTCGTTCACTGGACAAGGCGTACTCCGATCGCGGCGGCCTTGCGGTTCTGTTCGGCAACCTCGCTCCCCGGGGCTCGGTGGTCAAGGCGGCCGGTGTTGTCCCGCAAATGATGAAGCACCGCGGCCCTGCTGTCATCTTCCACTCTGAAGAGGAAGCGGCCAGCGGCATTCTCGAAGGCAAGGTCAAGGCCGGAGATGTCGTCGTGCTCCGCTATGAGGGACCCAAAGGCGGCCCGGGAATGCAGGAGATGCTTGCCCCGACTGCCAACATCATGGGCCGCGGTCTTGGCGAATCCGTTGCCCTGATCACCGACGGCCGATTCTCCGGCGGAACCCGCGGCGCGTGCATCGGCCACGTCTCGCCCGAAGCCGCGGCCGGCGGCCCGATAGGCCTGGTCGAGCCCGGTGACATGATCAGCATCGACATCCCGAACCGAAAACTCGAACTGGAAGTCTCTGACGCGGAATTGGCGAAGCGCAGAGCCGCGTGGAAGCCCCTGCCGCCCAAGGTCAAGCACGGTTGGCTTGCCCGCTACGCCAGCATGGTGACCAGCGCTGACACCGGGGCGGTTCTTCGCCAGCCATAGGCGTTGCCGTCGTTCAACGAATTCCCAGACAAACAAAGAAGGCCGACGCAAGTCGGCCTTCTCTGCTTTAGTTGCTGACTTTACCTGAGGTCTTACCGCCGGCGCTGCCGCCGTCCGCCCTGATTGTTGCCGCCGGCGGCATTGTGGCCGAACCCGCCACCATAGCGATGGCCGCCCTGCTCAGACTGGCCCTGCATCAGTGGATGTACCGGCCGACCTTCGCGGCGAACACCACCGCCGACTTTGTGCTGGTGAGCCGTGCCCTGGCCCTGCGGCTGATTCGCATGCGCTGCAGGCCTGGGGGTGCCAGGGTGCGATGCATGCAAGGGATGTTTGGCGCCATTGGCCGGACGGCCGGAGCTATGCTGTCCGCCGTCATGCCGTGCCGCATGCATCGGCTGTGCCGCCGGTCGATTATGGTTCTGGGCATCGCCGCCACCGTAGCTCGCCAGCGTCGTGCGTGGGGCATGCAACTGTGATGGTGATACGCGCGGCGGATACGGCCGCATCGGCGTTCGATCGCCTGGATTCCGCTCCGGCAGCGGATGATGCCGCGCTGCCACCGTACCGGCGACGACAAGCGTCTGCGGTGTCGCAGCCACTGGAATCGTACGCCGGATCAGTCTCTGGATATCGCGCAGATACGCACGCTCATCCTGATCGCAGAAGGAGACTGCGATACCAGAGGCGCCGGCTCGCGCAGTCCTCCCGATCCGGTGCACGTAAGTCTCGGGCACATTGGGAATCTCGTAGTTGATCACATGCGAGACATCATCGATATCCAGCCCGCGAGCGGCGATATCGGTTGCCACCAGGATCGGCGGCGCATCTCCCTTGAAGGCCGTCAGCGCCCGCTGTCGGGCATTCTGGCTCTTGTTGCCGTGGATCGCCTGAGCGCGGATGCCCGAATGCAGAAGCGCTTTCACGACGCGATCGGCACCATGCTTGGTGCGGGTAAACACCAGTGCGCGCTCAATGCCATTGGCATTGAGGTAGTGAACCAGCGCGCCTGGCTTCAATGCCTTTTCGACAAACAGCACCGACTGCTCGATCTTCTCGACCGGGGTGGCGGTCGGCGTCACTGCGACGCTGATTGGCTGATGCAGGATGGTATCCGCGAGCTTGCGGATCTCCCCTGGCATCGTCGCCGAGAACATCAGCGTCTGGCGCTTGCTCGGCAGGCGCGAGATGATCTTGCGAATGTCATGGATGAAACCCATATCGAGCATGTTGTCGGCTTCATCAAGCACGAGATGCTCAACCTGGCGCAGGTCGACAAACCCCTGGTTCATCAGATCCAGCAGCCGGCCCGGTGTAGCGATCACCACATCGACGCCGTTTCTGAGCGCCCGCACCTGCGGGTTCTGGCCGACGCCGCCGTAGATGACCGTATGCCAGACGCTGCAGAAGTGGCCGTAGGTCTTGAAACTCTCGTGAATCTGAACCGCCAGTTCACGGGTGGGCGTAAGCACCAGCGCTCGAATCGGGCGCGGCGATGCCTTGGAAGGCTGCTGCATAAAACGATGCAAAATCGGCAGTGCGAACGCGGCCGTCTTGCCGGTGCCGGTCTGGGCGCAGCCCAGCAAATCCCGGCCTTGAAGGACATACGGCACAGCCTGCAACTGAATCGGGGTGGGGGTGTCGTACCCCTCATTGGCAATCGCTTTCAGCAGCGGCTCGCACAGGCCCAAATCAGCAAACGTGGAAACGGTTCCCGCATCCGCGGGAGAAGCAAACGAACTCATCAAACAGATCCATTCTGGAACCCAAGTGTAGAAGGAGGGCTCGCAAAGGTCCTGACAGTGCCGCACGAGCTTCACGACCCATTGTCGCGAAACCGCGGCCAACCAAATGGCTCAGGACCTCGAATGTCGTAAGAACAGTCAGATCCTCGATTGAGACCTAAAGAGCTACAAGGCTCTATTTCAGCAGGTGCAACCCGATTAGAGGAGGCGAATCCCGGTGACGCTCAATAAGAGCAACAAGGCAGTTGTCGAAAGATACTGTATGCGAACGAACGGGGAATGTACAGGGCAGCCCTGGCGGGAAAAGCTAAAAGGCTAAAAGCAGACAGGAAGAGCAGAGCGACGAAGCGGAAGGAAGGTGCTCAGGATTGTGATCGTCATTGGTCCTTGGTCCATGGTCAGGGGTCGCTACAGCAGGGGTCGAATCTGGGCATCGGAGGTGTAAGTGGCATGTCTTGCAGGAGTTGGAGCAGAACGCGGCGGCGGGAATGGGGGCGTGATCTCACAGGTGTAGCGTCACTGCTCTGCAGAGTTCGCCTGGTGAGTCATTGAATGTCGCAGACAACGCGTTGGCAACTATGTGGAATGTTACGCTCTGTGCGCGTGGCTCCTTCTTGCGAGTTTTTCCCGCTCTGATCCCTTGCCTTGAGGCGGCGGGCGCTCGAACAATCTCACAATGCGCATAGCCACTGATCCAGTGTGCGGCTCGGAGTTAGAAGAGGAGGAGGCCGAGGGCGCGCGGCTCTACAGCGACTATGAAATGAGGCAGGTTTACTTCTGCTCGCCGTGCAGCAGGCAACAGAGGTCGCGATTCTTCTTCTGCTCGCCGGAGTGCAAGGCGAAGTTCGATTTGGCTCCGGGGTTCTACGGAGGCTTGGCGGCGCAAGAGGCATGGCCGACCTGAATCATATACCGCAAAAGTGCTGAGGCATGCACGGTGCACCTGAAGGGGTGAAGGCGACCTCAGCCTTTTGCGGCGTTTGTTTTTGTCACGGGCATCACTCAATGGTTGTTTCAGCATTGTGAGCGTGCACAGGGGGACGGGACGCCGAGCACGCCGAGCGTCAAGGGTTCTGCCCTGCAACTCGTGCGTTGGCGACAAGGGTCGTAACGGCTTCGATGAGGCGGGACATGTCCACCGGCTTGGTCAAATGCAGTGCGAATCCGGCCGCGAGGCTTTGCCTGATATCCTCATCCTGCCCGTAGCCGCTGAGGGCGATGGCGGGGAAGAGGTGACCGCGGCCACGAAGAGCGCGCAAGAGATCCAATCCGCTGCCATCGGGCAGGCCCAGATCGCTGAGCATCAGATCGAACTGCTGAGCGTTTGCCAGTTCCAGAGCGGTGGCGACATCTGCGGCGGCGTGGACCTTGTGGCCTTCGCGCACGAGCACTTGCGTCATGATGCGCGCGGTGTCGCCGTGGTCCTCCACGAGCAGTATGCGCAGGACCTCGAGCGGCGCGCCTTCGCCGGCGGGTTGACCGGGCAGCACGGCGGTTGCCGGCGCTGACAGGTGGCTCAGCGGGAGGCGAATGGCGAAGGTCGCCCCCTTGCCCTTGCCTTCACTATGGGACGTAATCGCGCCTCCATGCATCTCCACCAGGGCCTTGGAGATAGCGAGCCCCAAGCCCAGGCCGCCGAACTGGCGGGTGACGGATCGTTCGCCCTGTTCGAAGGCGTTGAAGATGCGCATCAACGCCTCGGGCTCGATACCGACGCCGCTGTCACTGATTTCCACCAGGACCTGAGAGTTCTCGCGCCAGCAGCGCACATCCACGCAGCCGCCATGGGGCGTGAACTTCACGGCGTTCTTGATGATGTTCCAAAAGACCTGCTGGAGGCGGCCGGCGTCGGCGTCGACCACATGCGGTGGATCTTTGATATCCAGGCCAAAATGCAGGTGGCGCGACTCGATGTCCGGGCGGCAGACCTCCACCGCGTGACGGAGGATCGTACAGAGTTCCACCGGGCGGCGGTGCAGTTCCACCTTGCCGCGGCTGATGCGGGTGACGTCCAGGAGGTCGTCGATCAGCCGCGCCTCCAGTTCGGCGTTGCGGCGGATGACCTCCAGATGGTCCCTGGTCTGCTGGTCAAGGCGATCATCCTGCTGGAGCAGCGACGCGGTGGCCAGCACGGGGGCGAGCGGGTTGCGCAACTCGTGACTGAGTACGGCCAGAAAGTGGTCCTTGGCCTTGCTGGCGTGCTCGGCATCGGCGGCGGCTTTCTCTGCGGCAAGCTTGGAGCGCTCGGCGGACAGTTTGGCGGCGACCATGGCTTCCTCAGCGCGTTTTCGATCGGTGATGTCGCGCAGGATGACGCTGAAGAGTTTTTTCCCCCCGACCGACACCTGCGAAATGGACGCTTCGATGGGAAACTCTTCGCCGTTGGCGCGCCGGCCGCTGATGGCTCCGAGGTGACCCATGGCTCGCGAGGTCTCGCCGGTCTGGCCAAAGCGGCGGATGTGCCCGGCGTGGGTAGCGCGGAAGCGTTCGGGGATGAACCGCTCCACCGGGCCGCCGATGGCCTCTCCAGCCGGCAGGCCGAACATTTTCTCGGCGGCGGGGTTGAACAGGATGACCCGCTGGTCCTCGTCGATGGTGACGATGGCATCCATGGCCGACGTGATGATCCCGACGAGCTTTCCCTGGCTGTCGGCCAGCGCCTCCTCGGCAAGCTTGCGTTTGGTGATGTCGCGGTTGTTACCGCGGATGCCGAGGAAGGTGCCGGCCTCATCAAAGATCGGCACGCAGGCATGGCCGATCCAGCGAACGTCGCCCTCGCGGTGGACGATGCGGAACTCCACTTCGGGCGTGGCGCAGGCCTCGTGGCCGTAGCCGCGGTGTTCTTTGTAGTGGGCCTGATCGTCGGGGTGGATAATCCGTTCGGCCAGTTCCGGGTCGGCGAGAAACGCCTCGGCGGGGTAGCCGGTGACGTTCAGGCAGGAGGGGGAGACATAGCGGTAGCGACCATCGGGAGCCAGCCAGAATTCCCAGTCGTGGGTGTGCTCGGCGACAGCACGATACTGGCTCAGGGATTGGCGCAGCATGCCGGCGACCAGGCTGACGCCCGCTCCCCCGACAAAGAAGAGCGCCTGACGCCCCCAAATCACGGGGTCGTGGCTGAACTCGCCGAAAGGCGGGATGAACAGCAGGTCCAGAGAGATGATGGCGAGAAGAGTCGCAACGATGCCCGGCCCAAGTCCGCCGAACGCGGCTGCGGCCACAACCGCGGGGTAGAAGACGAGGTAGGGCGTCGGGCTGAGAATCTCCGGCAGTGCCCAGCGCACAGCAGTCGCGACCCCCACCGCGCCAATCGCCACGGCATAGCGTCCCACGCTGTGCAGCAGCACGCGGCTCGTGGCTCGGCCCGACGGTGTTGGACTCGTCATGGGACACTCCGCAGATGCGTAGTTGGCCCCTCCTTACCCCATCTCCCTGCGCCCTGTCCGGCACAGCAGCAGTTGCCTATTGTAGGCGCTGGATGCGGCTGGGCACCGCACGCCCGCTCTTTCGTGATTCAGGCGCAGGAGGTCATCGAGGATGTGCTTTTCGACTTCGGCGCGATTTTGTGTGAGGGGTGATTGGGTGGGAGGGGCTGGGCCTTGCCGTGATGCGCTTGGCGTCGATAAGGCGGGATGTCCCTGCGAGATGTCCTTCTTACTTGGCGTCGCGGTGCAGTGGCGAATGCTCCAGCGCGAAAAGCACGACCTCTTCTGCGGTCGTGGTGCTCATGTCGTGGTGCATAGAGTTGAGGCGCAGGTTCTGGCGCAGGCATCGCGGAAGCGGTCGGCGAACGTGCCAAGGACTATGTCGATGCAGGCGTAAGCGCCTGCATCGACATCTCGGACAAGGCTCTGCAGATCGGCCAAGATGCTGACGAATATGTCCGCGCCCGTCCGTGGTGGGCGATCGGTGTCGCCGCCGGCGCTGGCGTACTGATTGGCATGCTGGTTGGCCGTGGCTAGCGTTCCTGATGTAGACGATGGTTCAAAATGAAGAGCCCCCCGCGGGCCGGTGCTCATACGCACGCCGTTGTGGCCGACCTCCTCACGCCCCGGCGTTCAGTGCCGTCGCCACCTGCATCGGCCGCAACATCTTCACCGCATCGGCTTCACTTCCGGTACGCAAACTCTTGAGTGCTCCCAGCAGCCCGCCGGCCGACGTGCTCATCAGGGCGCCCACATGCACCGAACTCCACGCCACCAGTTGCTCCAGCCGCGCTGTGTCATCGCCCAGCTTGTCCCAGACCTTGGCATCGAAGATCACAGCCGCGTCTTCGCACCAGGTCGGCGGCTTCTCATCCTTACGGAGCTTGGCCTTGCCGGCAATCTGCTCGGTCATCCAGTAGGCCAGTCCATACTCCACCCACTTGGGCGTCCGCGGCCCGCCGACAGCCAGCACGACCGCCCTGCTCACCTGCAGAGTCATTGGCCGCATGAATGCCGCCGGCTTTGCGGCAGTCGATGGGCCGCTCTGGTCTTGCGCGCTGACCACGCCCTGGTCCGCATTGACATCGCCGTCCAGAAGGCCCATCTCTACGCGAGTCGCGTAAATCGTAATCATGACGATATCATCGTCCGACAGCACAAACGCCCCGGGCGCTGATGCTGCCAGCCCCGCTCCCGTCAGCCATGCCACGTGATCGAACAATTTCCGCGTTGAGAGCATCAGGATCATCGCCCGGCCGTGCCAGAGCGGCTGCTGGGCTTCCAGTTTCAGCAGTTTGCGGATCTGCGTGAGGCCATCCTCCAATCCCTTGAGCGTCTTCTGCAGCAGCGCGCCGGACTGATTGGCTGGCGCGGCAAGCGCGAAGTGCTCGCTGATGTCCGCCTGCTGGGCATAGTCCAGTTCGCTCTCCAGCCGCGTGATCATCGCCCGCTGCTGCACCCACAGGGCATCGCGCACCACGTTGCGATCCAGCGTTGCGTCCGCCTTGAGCTTCTCTCCCGCCAGGATGCGCAGAGGCATCGGCTGCAACTCAAAGATCTGCTCTTTCACCTCATCCGATGCCAGCGCGATCATCGGCTGCGCTTTCTTGCGCGTCAGGTCATCCATCTTCACTTCCGCTTGCGCGTGGGTGACCTCGGGCCAGAAGTAGTACGCCAGCATTGCCAGCGCCAAGAGCCCGAACAGAACCAACGTCGTTTCGTCAAAGTTTGAGAAATCCATAGACAAACGCCACATCATACACGATCAGCCACAGAAGTCCGAAGAACATTAACTTTCTTCCGGTCCTGCGCTGTCGTTCAACAAGGCCTCGATTTGACAACCCCTCTTCCTGACGCAGCGCCAGCACTGTCGCAAACACAAATGCCGCGAACACCGCCGCCGCGATTCCAGGCCAAAGCAGTTCCCCACCCAGTCCCATCCGCCTGGGCAGGTCATCCCACCCATCCCGCCACCAGATGGCAGTGGCCACGCCACCGATCAGCAGCAGGTTCAGCCCCAGCAGGATCAGACCCACCGTCCAGCGATGCGCCCTGCCGAGGTGCGGGCGCTTGCGCTCCAGGATGTAACAGACCACGGAGAGCACCACCACATGATCCATCAGCAATAGCGGATGCCAGAGCACACCCATGCTCGGTTGCGCTGTTGCCGCATGGAAGAACCGTATCAGCCCAAGTGTGAGGATTCCCACCGCCCCGACGAATTTCCCCATCAGGTTATAGAAGAAGATCAGCAGAACCGTCCACGCCACCAACAGCAACGATGCCCACCCCCCGCCGAACTCAACCGTAAACAGGATGCCACCTGTCAACCCCAGCCCCAGCAGCCCGCCGGCCAGCCACCAGGCTTCGTTCATCCCGATCCGCCCGGCCACGAGCGGCCGGTTTGGCGCCAGATAGCGATCCCGCCGCACATCGATGATGTCATTGCTGACCATGCCGAAGCAGTACAACCCCAAGGACATCGCCGCCAGCGCCAGCGCCGCCCCAATGCGCCACTCGCGCTCGGTCGTGCCACACCAAAGCAGATACCCTGCCTGTGCGTTGCTGATTGCCGTCACTGCCAGCGGCACCCGCATCAGTTCCAAAGCCGGTCGAAGACGATCTGTCAGGCCGCTCACCATCGGCAAGAAGACTAACCGCCCGGCCGTTGCGAGGGAAGAAGCTCGCATTAACAGCGAATGGGTATCCTGCCAAACGGCGAGCCAAGACAATCAGCCTACGGCTTGCCGAAGAATACGGCCTCACCCTCACCCTTTGGCGCGATGACGTACTGGGCACGTTTGCTGATTTGCACCTGCGCCCGAATAACGCCGTTCCTGGTATCGCTGGCGATTTGCCTGACCTTGAAGCCGGACTGTCCGGTGATCAGTTGTTCGAATGCATCTCCGTCGATCCCCTCGACCTCATAGAGGACGAACTGAGCCTTGGGATCCAGGCCCAGCTTATCGAGGCGGAACTCGATCTGGCCATTCCAGAGACCCTTGGGAGTCGATGCCAGCGCAAATGGGGGCTTGATGCGAGGCTCTTTAAGTCGGTCGCAGCCGATGACGATGTTGCCGTGGTTGAATACGGCGACCCACGCGCCTGCGCCCTTCTGGTAGGCCACATACTCGATCTGATCGTCAGCCGGCGTCAAGTTCAGCAACTGTGCTCGCCTTCCCATCGAAGCGAGGATCGGCCGGAGGGCATCGCCGCCCTGATGGATTAACTCGCCCAGATACACGTACGCGGGGGCGCCGCCGATCGTCTTGCTGACGACAAGAGGCTGCTCACCGACGGAGGCGATGGTCTGCCAGCCGTCTCCCTTGGCGGTCCACACCTTGCCATCGAAGCTGCCTTGGCCGGCCGCGTACAGATCCGCGCTGCCGGTAATCGGGCCCCTCACATCGCTGGCCGATCTTGGGACTAGGGTCAGGCCCAGCGCACTGCCCCCGTCGCCGCTGCGAATGTGCTGAGCGCCAAACAGGACCGGCACGCCCGCAGCCAGCGACTGCTGCAGTTTCTGCTCGATAGCCGTGTTGATCGTCGCATGGCCAAGGAATGCCAGCATGCCGTAACTCTTAAGTGTGTCGGCACTGGCCGCGTCGCCATAGACGAGATCCACCGGGCCATAGGGTGTACCGGTCATGAGGCGAGTGAGGGTGGCCGTATACGCATCCCCGTACTTGGGGAAGAAAACATCCAGCAGGTCGTAGCCGCGGATCTCCGGTAACGAATCGATGAACCAGCCGAGGTGGCCAGCCGTCTGAAAATTCCATTTGGAGCGGTCCTGCGGCATCCATGGGAAAGGGTGCGTAAAAGCCGGCTCATAGCTCAACGTGCGCGTGGCATGGTCGTAATCGAGATGACGCATAACGGTGTCCATCTCGCCGAAGGGGTTGTAAGGGACGGTCCATTTGTCGCCTTTACCCCAGACGATGCCGATCGGCACAATGCTGCGCCCGCGTGCCGGATGCGCCATCGCGAAACGCATAGCCTTCACATATGGCATCACCCATTCGGCGACAATTCCATTGCTGAAGCTCGGGGCATTCTCGGCCTCCGCGCCAATCCAGGAACCACCCGAAAGGTAATAGAGCAGCACGCAGTGCAGTTTCTCGTCGAAGCTGGGATACGGGTAGTGCGTCTGCTCCCAGTAGAACCCGAAGGGCTTGCCAAAGGAATGGCCAGCCCCGCGCGACATCGACATGAGTATGTTGTACTGCGGGTCCTCTTCATTCTTGAGGATCAGCATGTCGGTGCCACACTCGTATTCATGCGCGCTCGCCAGCGTGGGTGGGAAGGGCTCGTGGACCGAAATGCAGCGTACTGGAGCGCCGGTGGCCTGCTTGGCGGCAGCAACGACGGCGACGTTGCCGGGGCCATTGTTGCCCTCGCCAGTGAACCAGACGACTTTGAACGAAGGATCCATCGCCAGCACCGACGTGGCTGTCCTGCCATCGCGGATATCGGCCAGCGCCCCGCGGAGGTACGAGACATTCTTTCTGGCTAGTTCCGAATCAGGACCATTGCCCATCAGATTGCAGCCGCCATAGGTAACCATGAAATCGTGATAGCTGCCTTTGCCGGACTGATCCTCGATATTCGGGCACAGGAAGACCTCGTCGACGGGATAATCGGGACGGAAATTCGGCTTCCACGTCTTCTTGATATCGGCGATGGCCGTTCCCTGATCGGTCCAGAACTCGTAGCCAGAGGGGAATACGCCGAACTCGAACTTCTCCAGGGCATCGGCAGGTGAGCGGCTCGCCGTTTCCTCAGCGCCAACCAGATCCACCTTGACGCCCGGTTCACCCAGGTGGGTGACGAAGAACATGCGAAAGGCCAAGCCCTTGGTTTGCGGGGTATAGGTCTTGTCGATGACGAAGTCGATCACCGGATCGACCGCATCTTCAACAGAGAACGGCACCAGCAGTTTGCCATCCTGCATCGGGTGTTTCTTGAAATCCCAGATCTTCCGGCCATTGGCGTAGATGTAGCTGGGGTAATACTGCCTCAGCAGCGTGTCCGTCCGCATCAGAAGCAGGTAGGAGCGATGGGCGGCCGGTTTGCTCTTATAGCCGTGAATCGTGGCGCGGATTCCATAGATATCGCCGCCATCCTGCATCACGTAGTCGAGCACCTCGGTCCACCAGCGGAAAGGCTTCTCATAGAAGAAGCTGAGATCCTCGCTGTGGTTGCCCATCACCATGCCGCCGATGAAGGAGATGTACGGCCACCGTCCGGTGTACCAGTTGGCGTACCCCGCTTCCTTCAATCCCTGCTTGGCCAGCGCATCGCGGAAGGCTTTCTCGGTGGTGATGCCCGTTGGGTCAATCTCCACCTGCTTAGTCCAACCGGTTGAGACAGCGTTAGCGGGCTGCGCTGCTGTGGTGGTGGTCCAGAGCCCGCAGGATGCGAGGATGACGATGGCCGCGGTAAGATTGGGTCGCACGGTGCGTAGCCTCCACTGGAAGATGCTGTAGCATACCACGATCAGATCTGTAGGGAGCGACTATGGCGATGCTGAAGCTCACGGTAACTGATGATGGCGGCCAGCCGATTGCCTTCCGCGTGCAGGCGTTCAAGGCTGGCCAAACAGTTGCCAACGTTTGGGATCATGGCGCCACCAGCCTTTCGCTACCGGCTGACGAATACACCATTCTGGTACGCCATGGTTTCGACTATGACGCGGTGCAGATGGATGTGGACTTGAGTGGCGCTGCGGTTGAGAAAGCGGTGACGCTCAAGAAACGGTATGACATCCACAGCCTGGGCTGGTACTGCGGCGAGAGCCACATGCACGGCCAGCACGGCCGGGAGGATCAGCCGCGAACCTTTCTGGATGCTCGTCGCCTGGCCGAGGCCAATGGGCTGGATTATGTGCAGATCGCCCAGGCATGGACGCCGGATTTCGCGTGGACGCCGGTCGAGATCCTGGAGCGGATGGCAAAGGATGCCAGCACGCCGCAGGTTACGGTGAACTGGAACCTGGAGAGCCCGAAGTGTTTCATGGATGTGGACGATGGCGGCGAAAGCGGCAACCTGCACGGCTATGGACACGGCTGCACCGTGGCTCTCAAAGAGCGACCATACGATGAGGCGTTCTGGTTCACCGGGCCGAACTTCCGCATCATCCAGGAAATCCATGGGCAGAATGCGGTAGTGACATTGGCGCACCCGGCGCGATTCTGGTTCAACAAGGGGAACTTCGTATCGAACTGGGCGAGCGAGATTGCTTTTGACTATGTCGCCGGCCATGGCTACGACGGCGTCGATATTCTCAACGATGGATCGCCGGTGTTCTTCCAGCATGAGCACGTGTGGTGGAATCTGCTGAACATGGGCTACAAGGTGGCTGGTACCGGCAACAGTGATGGCTCGATCGCCGATGGCCAGGCGGGACGGTTCCGGACGTACACTCGGATCGAGGGTGGTTTCTCCTGGCAGGCTGTTGCACAAGCGATACGCCGCGGCGCGTGTGTTGCCAGTTCGGGCCCGATGGTGCTATTCCAGGTGGATGGCCAGGATTCAGGCACCGAATTCCCGGCCGACGGCCGGAAGCACAAGGCGATGCTTAACGTATGGTCCGGCCCCCTGCCTGATGAAATCCTCCTCTGCGTTCAAGTGATCCGCAATGGCGAGATTGTGCAGGCGTGGGACCTGCGCCACCTGAAGGCGCGACACTGGGCTGGCGAGTTTGAGCTGAGCGATACCGCGTTCGCGTGGTATGCCATCCGCGTTAGCGCCACCTGCAAGGACCCTCGATCACTTGCGATATGGGCTCAGCCAACGGAACTCTATGAGGTCGCCGTGGCCAGCCCGGTCTACTTCATCCCCGAGGGCTTCCGCCGACCGGAGCCGGCGGCCGCGAAGGTGAAGCTGTGCGTGATGGACGAAGACGGCAAGCCGCTGGCAGCATCCGTATCGGTATTGGATATGGGCAGGGAGATTGCCCGCGAATCGGTGGACCAGAGCGGCGTCGCGATCCTGGAGACACCCGCCACGGCGATTCTGATCATCAGGGCGCCAGGATACGCCGAGGCGAAGAGAGACCTCTACATGGACTCGGCGATCTATGCCTACTGCCGCAACTTCAATGGCTTCTACACTCCCGAGGCCTGGAAGGACTTGCGCAGAATGCTGGGCGCGCTGAGCTTTGATGTGAAGTTGGCCAGGAATACCACGATGCACTTTTGATGCCCGTGCTGCCCGAGGAATCCGCTCCGGTCAATCATAAGGATCGGGCAGTTCGCCCTTGGGGCGCGTCTTCCAGCGGCGGTGAAGCCAGAGATATTGCGGCGGATCGGCTCGCACCACATCCTCGATGGCTTTGGTATAGCGCTGGGTGATATAGCGCAGCGGATCATCCTGGTCCTGCCAGTCCTTCGGGTAGATGACATCTTGAACGCCGGCCTTGAAGTGAAACGCCTCCCCCGTGCGACGGGCATACCCGACCGCCACCGGCACGTTCATTTCCATCGCCAGCAGCCCAATCGACTTATAGGTGCTTGCTTTGCGGCCAAAGAAGTCGACAAAGATGCCTTTGCTGCCGGCGTTCTGGTCGGCGATGAAGCCGACGGCGCCCTTTTGCTCCAGTACCGGCAAGACCTCCCCGGTTGCGCCTTTCTTGGCGACAATGCGTTGCCCTTGTTTCTCGCGCACGCCCAGCAGCCAATGATTGATGTATGGATTGTCCAGCGGCCGGGCGATGCTGGTGGTTTCGAAACCCAGCATCGCCAGCATGTAGCCCAGAACCTCCCAGTTCCCGTAGTGCCCGGTCAACAGGATCAGGCCGCTCTGCTGGCGGATCAGCAGTTCCAGCACCTCAGAGAAGTTCTCCAGTTCGATGTGTCTGCGCCAAGTTGTCTTGCGAATCAGGCTGGGGGTAAAAATCACCTCCACCGCCAGCAAAACCATATGCTGAGTGCTCTGCAGCGCCATGCGCTGACATTGCGATTCAGATAACTCCGGAAACGATCTCTTCAGGTTGTGCATCGCCCGCTTGCGATGCTTCTTGTCGACAATGTAGAGAATCCACCCCATCAGCCGCGCCGTCTGCACGTTCAGCTCGATTGGAAAGCAATGAAAGAGCATCGCCACAAATCGGCAGCACAGGTACAGAAGATAGTCAATCGTAGTGTTTCGCTCTTTAGCCATGGCGCTGTTCGGCGGGCATTGTACGGCAACAGCGCTGTGGTGGAAGCATGCTTAAGCAGGCTTAGCTGCCAGCCAGTCCGGCCCGCCATTTGCAGATGTCTCGGCTCTGACCGGTATCCCCGCAGCCGACTGATTTCAGCCGAATAAGGAGCACTGATTATGTATGCTGGCTCATCTCGGGCATCACGTGCATCACGCCCGATCGCATCGCGCAGCCGCATCGCTGTCGCAGAATCCCTCGAACAACGCACGCTCCTCTCCGCGGATGTGCTCACTTGGCATTACGACCCGACCAGAATGGGCGTCAACCCGGCCGAGACTGCGCTTAACTCCGCCAATGTGACCGCGTCGACGTTCGGCAAACTGACATCCTTCCCCGTCGACGGCTATGTATATGCCCAACCTCTGATCCGCCTGGGGGTGAACGTTCCTGGCTTTGGGGTGCACGATCTCCTCCTGGTCGCGACCGAGCACGACACTGTCTACGCCTTCGACGCCAACGGCAACAACCCGGCCATCGGTTATCTCTGGAAACACTCGTTTCTCAGTGGGCCTGCTGGCACAACCGTCACCACCGTCCCCAGCGCCGATGTCGGAACCACGGACGTCGTCCCTGAGATCGGCATTACTGGTACACCCGTTATCGATCCGGCAACGAACACGCTGTACGTCGTGGTCAAGACGAAGGAGACCACCAACGGCGTTACCCGATACGTCCAACGCCTTCACGCTCTCGACCTCGGAACCGGAAGCGAGAAGTTTGGCGGCCCCGTCGAGATCACCGCAACTGTCGCTGGCACTGGCGATGGCGGCTCTACCGTCACGTTCAACGCCCTACGGGAGAACCAGCGCTCCGCCCTGCTGCTCGCTAACGGCAGTGTCTACATCGCCTGGGCAAGCCACGGCGACAATCCGCCATATCACGGTTGGGTCATCGCCTATAACGCGTCCAATATTCAGCAGCAGACGGCCGCCTGGACCGCGACCCCCAATGGCACGGCGGGCGGCATTTGGATGAGCGGCGGCGGCATCTCGAGTGATTCGACTGGCAACCTGTATGTCGCCATCGGCAACGGCACCTTCGATGCCAGCGCCGGAGGCAAGGATTACGGCGACAGCCTGGTGAAACTTAGCCCTAATCTCGCGGTCCTCGGCTACTTCACACCAAAGAACCAATCAACGCTCAGCTCACAAGATCTGGATTTCGGCGTGTCGGTCGCCATGGTCCTTCCCGACCAGCCAGGGCCGACACCACACGAACTACTCGTCTCAGACAAGACCGGGCGTCTGTACCTACTGAATCGCGACAACCTCGGCGGATTCAACTCCGTCGTCAATAACGACGTCAGCGAGATCACGCCTGGGCATATCACCCTCCACAACAACGTCTCCTACTGGAATGGCCGGGTCTACGTTGGCGCCGATGGCGCCCCGCTGACTGCATATCCCATCGTCAACGGAGTCTTCGGCCCGGCACAAAGTGTATCACCCGAGGTCTTCGGAACCTATGACGCCAATGGCAACGGGTCTTCACCCACGGTCTCGTCCAACGGCAATGCCAGTGGCATCGTCTGGATATCGGACAACTCCGGCTACGGTTCGAGTTTGCCCGCAATCATCCACGCTTACGATGCCACCAACCTCAGCACCGAGCTGTGGAACAGCTCTCAGGCCGCCGGCTCGCGCGACAGCGCCGCAGCGGCAGTGAAATTCACCTCGCCGGTCGTCGCCAATGGCTTCGTCTATCTCGGCGGCCAGAACGCCGTAACCATGTATGGCCTGCTGACAACGACGCCCCCTCCGCCACCGCCCACCGGCTCGACCCTGCAAGTCCCGCTGAGCAGCGCCTTCAACCAGACCGGCATCTATCTCGATGGCGCAACCTTCCCGAACACGGGTGGCTTGGATCGCTCGGGCAATGCCCTATCCGGAACACTGCTGGGCGCCAACGCGGTCTGGGGTGGCAGTTCGTTCGTGCTCGGCCCCGCCGGGACCAGCGACGTGGTCCACGGTGGAACTGGCGTAGTCATCAACCTGCCCGCGGGGCAATACTCCTCACTGCAACTGCTGGCCACGGCCGTCAACGGCAACCTCAGCAGCGGCACCTTCACCGTCACCTACACAGATGGGACTACACAGAGCTTCAATCAGGGAATCAGCGACTGGTTCACACCCCAGAGCTACGGAGGCGAGTCGACAGCGATAGCGATGCCATATCGCAACACTTCCAGCGGTGGGCGCGATACGCGAACGTTCTATGTCTATGGCTACACGTTTGCCCTCAATTCCGCCAAGACCGTGCGGAGTGTCACCTTGCCGACTTCGAACAATGTCATGGTGCTGGCGGCTGACCTGACCGGCGCATCGACTGTCACCACGATACCGGCAATACCTACCGGCATCGCAGCAGTTGCTGCAAGCAGCAGCCAGATCAACGTCTCATGGAATGCGGTGACAGGCGCGAGCAGCTACGATCTCTACCGCAGTTCCACGCCTGGAGGCGAAGGCACAACACCCTACCGCACCGGCATCACCGCGACCACATTCAGTGATTCGGGACTGCCGGCCTCCACGAAGTACTACTACACCGTCGCCGCACGCAACAGTCTGGGCGCTTCAGCGCAATCGATTGAGGTCGCCGCGACGACCCTGGCGGCAAGTTCGGTGGTGCAGGTCTCTCTGGCGTCGAACTTCAACCGCATCGGCATCTACACAGATGGCACAACCTTCCCAAATACCGGCGGGTTGGATCGCTCCGGCAGCGCTCTCTCGGGCGCCCTGATCGGCACATCGGTCCTCTGGAATGGAAACGCATTCGCCATCGGCGCAGCCAACGCCAACAACGTCGTTGCTGGCGGTGCGACCATCAATCTGCCGGCCGGCTCCTACTCGTCGCTTAGCCTGCTCGCCACCGCCACCAACGGCAACCAGTCGGGGCAAACCTTCACCGTCCACTACACCGATGGGACAACCCAGACCTTTACTCAGAGCATCAGTGACTGGTTTACTCCCCAGAACTATGTCGGTGAAAGCAAGGCTCTAACCATGAGCTACCGCAATACGTCAACCGGCGGCCGCGACACTCGCGTATTCCAGGTCTACGGCTACACACTGGCCCTCAACCCGGCCAAGACCGTGCAATCGCTGACCCTGCCACCCAATGCCAACGTCGAGGTGCTTGCCATCGATCTGGCATGAACAGGACTACCATTGGACATGATGCCCAGAATGGTCGTCGGAGTATTCGTAACGGCAACACTGGCCGCATACGCCGTGTGCGCCCAAGAGCCACTAAAGGAAGGAACTGCAATAATGCCCGCAACACAGGAAACATCCAAAGCGATACCGTCGGTGGGAACCCAGGCCCCTGACTTCACACTGCCGGACAGCAACGGAAGCCCGGTGAGTCTTGCAAGCCTCAAAGGCCAGACTATTGTGCTCTACTTCTATCCCAAGGCGGATACGCCCGGCTGTACCAAGGAAGCCTGCGGCTTCCGTGATGCCATCGCCACATATAAGAAACAGGGGGTGCCCGTACTGGGGATCAGCCCCGATCCCGTGGAGGATGTAAAGAAGTTCGCCGACAAGTTCCAGCTCAACTTCCCGCTGCTGGCCGATGCCGATCACAAAGTGTGCGAGCAATACGGCGTCTGGCAGGAGAAGAACAACTACGGCAAAAAGTACTGGGGCGTCGCGCGAACGACTTTCATCATCAGAGATGGGAAGATCGCTCACGTCTTCGAGAGCGTAAAGCCCGACGGCCACGACAAGGAAGTGCTCGCCTGGCTGAGTGGCAATTCCAAGTGACACGACCTTCGGTGACACAGCGTTTCTACGCACCTGCAGGCGGGGGCAGAGGTGGTTCGTTCCCGCCCGGCTGATCAAGAGGCGCTGTCTGGGGTGGTGCAGACGGCGCTGCTGGGGGCGGCGGTGAAGGTTGTTGTGCACTGGCCGCCTGCTGCTGCAGAGCCAACTGATACTGGTACTGCTGCTGATAATACTGCTGCCACTGCGCCTCGTACGCGGCCTTGGCCGCTTGCGAAGCCGACGATTCACGCATCGCGAATGCCAGGGCCACACTCAAACCGGTTTGGAGTAGAATAAGCAGGCCGTTGAAGCAAAGCCCAATGGCCAGTTCGTTCAGCAAGCAGTAAGCGATGACGGAAATCGCCATGAGGGCGGTCAGGACGGCCGCCCCGATTGAGGCCCGGATTGCCCAGCGCCGCCCTCTCCAGACCCACCACCCGAAAGCGATCTGCAGAAGGCTGCCTGTGACCATGGCGCAACTATCGAGAACGAGGACGTGGACGCCTTCATCGCCTAGTAGAGCCTTGGCTTGATCGAGTTGCTGCTGCTGCTCCGAAGACAGCGACTGGAACTCCGTTGACAAAGCGAACCCATAGAAGCCGGCACAGCACCCGCAGCCAAGCATCAGGCAAGCGATTACGATCTGTGCGACAGCGGCCGCTCTGCACATCTTCAGGTTGCCACCGGCGCCTTGTGCTGCATAGGGATCAGCCTGCACGTATCCCGACATCGGCGGCTGATTCGCTCCCGGATACGGACTTGGGTTGTACTGTGTCAAAGACACTCCTTAATCGGTCGCTCCCGCGCTTCTCCCCTTGGTCATAACCACAGCGGCCAGCGCCAGGGCGGCAGTCTCGATCCGCAGTATTGTGCGAGTCAGACCGACCAATTGGAAGTGCGCATCCTGCATCAGTTCTGACTCCCCTTCCGTCCATCCACCCTCAGGTCCGATAAGAGCCAGCAATGTCCCAGTCCCACCAAGCTGCGGCAACAGTTCCGCAATCGGCAGCGACCTCTCCCCCGTCGTCATGCACCACCGCGCTGACTTTGCCCACTGCGATGCTGCACACACCGCCTGAAGCGTCATCGGTGCTTCGATTCGCATCACACCGTTGCGTTTGCACTGCTTCGCCGACTCTTCGGCAATCCGTCCCCAGCGCTGCAGCTTGCCCGCCTCGGGATGCACGATACCCCGGTCGGTTTCCAGGGGGATGTAACAGGCCACGCCCAATTCCGAAAGTTTCTCCACCATCCAGTCGGCACGTGGTCCCTTCGGCACTGCCGCCGCCATGACCAGTTCGATTGCCGGTGATCGCGCCTCTTGCACGGCTTCGACCTTGAGCACCACCACATCTGCCGTGGAAAGCACTCGCGCCTGCGCCCTCCGCCCGGCATCGTCAAACAGCTCCACCGCCTCGCCGACGCCAATCCGCAGTACATCGCGCAAATGCCTCGACTGCCGGGCATCGAGCTGCACCTGGCCGATCGCAAGTTGCATGATGTAGAAGCGACGGTTCACAGTTCGAGGCGATTATGCTTCCCAAAACCTGCAGGGCAATAGGGCACGTTGCCTAGCTCCGCGCGTCGCTAGATCACCTGCTCTATCGCCAGACGGCTGCGCTCATCCAACTGCTCGAACGATGCCAGTTCATAGACGCAGCCATCCACATCTTTGACGCTGAACCGCCCATCGCCAAGGAAGCGCACATCCTCGCGTTCCTGCACCCTGAACTCGACCGGCCCGCGGTCGGTCTCCACCTGCCACTGCTGGAAGCCGAAGCGCATATCAATCTTGATGATCTGCTGGATCTTTGGCACAAACGCCCATTTCTCCAACTGCTGCTCAATCAACCGGCGCTGCTCCTGGGCAATGCTCGCCAGGTCCTCGATGAGCACCAGTTCCTTGCCCTCGGATGAGCGGATGCTGATGTAGCGGCTCGGATCCGACCAAGGAAATGCCCTGCGGATGCGCACCTCCTTCACATCCGCTTCACCCGGCCGCAAGAGAACCACTTTCCCCTGACCATCCACCGATAACGTGAATGCCGCTTCGCTCATTGCCTCTACCCTACCCCGAACCCGCCCGGTGTCCAGCCAATAGCCACTATTGCCAACCCACCCCCATTGACATAGGGTACTCGGCCGCCGGGCAGGGATTGCCCGGCATTACTCGTTAGTGGTGCGCCCAAGGCAAGGCCCCCCGGCCCAATCAGGAGCAGATGTGAACGCAGAAAAGAAACTGTACAGATTCGGCGTCGTTGGATGCGGTTCCATCGGCCCAACCCATGGCGCCGCCATTGCGCAGATTCCGCAGGAAGCGGAACTGGTTGCCGTTGCTGACGTCAACTCTGAACGTGCCCGCAACATGGCCCAGAAGTTCGGCGTGAAGAAGATCCACGGCGAGTTTGCCGAATTGCTCGCCGACAAAGACATCGACGTCGTGTGCATCTGCACACCCTCCGGCATGCACGCCGATATGGCCATTCGCGCCATGGAAGCCGGCAAGCATGTCGTGGTTGAGAAACCGATGGAAATCACCCTCGAAGCCTGCGACCGCATGATCGCCGCCGAGGCGAAGACCGGCCGGAAGCTCACCGTCATCAGCCAGCATCGCTTCGATGCCGCCACCCAGCTCGTGAAAGAAGCGATTGATTCCGGCAACCTCGGCAAGATCATTATCGCCGATGCCTATGTGAAGTGGTGGCGTACCCAGGAGTACTACGACTCCGGCGACTGGCGCGGCACCTGGAGCCTTGATGGCGGCGGCTCGCTAATGAACCAGGGCGTTCACACCGTCGATGTGCTGCAATACCTCGTCGGCGGGGTCAATAAACTCTGGGGCCAGACCCGAACCGGCGCACACACCGACATCGAGGTCGAGGACATCGCCGTTGCCGCCTGCGACTTTGCCTGCGGCGCTGTCGGTTCGATTACCGCCACCACCGCCGCATACAAAGGCTTCCCGGTTCGCATCGACATCTACGGCACCGAAGGCAGCGCGGTCATTGAGGGTGATCGCCTTAAAAGCATGATGCTCAAGAACGGCCAGACGTATACCACCGAAGAGGCGGCCGCGCACGCCGTCTCCGTCGCCCAGGGCGGCACCGCCTCGGTAAAGGACCAGGCCGCCGGCCGTCAGGCCTCCGCCAAGCAAGGCTCAACCTGGGGCGATTCCCATCGCGCCCAGATCCAGGATTTCCTCAAGGCCGTCCGCACCGGCGGCAAGCCCCTGATCGACGGCCGGGCCGCCCGCAAACCCGTCGAGATCATCCTCGGCATCTACAAGAGCCAGAAGACCGGCCAACCGGTCGTGCTGGGCCAGAAGTAGAACGCCCGGCCATCATCACACGCTTCTCCAACTCCAGTAGGTGCGCTTTGGCCTTCCGCCCTCCGCCAAAACCGGTGAGCTTGCCGTTCTGTCCGATCACACGATGGCATGGCACCACGATGGAAAGCGGATTTCGCCCATTGGCCGCCCCTACCGCGCGACAGGCGCTCGGCCGCCCGATCGCCCGCGCCACCTCACCGTAGCTGCACGAACTGCCGTACGGGATCCGCTGCAGTTCCCGCCATACCCGCCGCTGAAACTCGGTTCCCTCCGCCCGCAACGGCACCTCGAAACTCCTCCGCTCGCCCGCAAAGTACTCCGCCAGTTGCCGCTGCGCCGCATCCAGCACCCGATGGTCTTTCCCCGGCAGCGCTGCGGCATGCCTGGCCCTGCCGGCCGTATCACACTCCCACAGGATCGCCACCAGTGCCGACTCATCCGCCACCAGCCGCAGTTCTCCTACCGGAGACTCGATATCCCTATACCACCGCGTCATCTTCTCTTCTCCTTGCGCTGTGAAAGCACATGCGCATATTCCTTCCACAAATACATCGCCACATACGAGCGCCATGGCCGGACACATTCGCAATCGAGGTCCGGATGCTGCTCCATCGCCCGCTTGAGGATCAGGTCCGTCCCCGGAAACGCATCGGTATCGCCGATCGCGCGCAGGCTGATGTAGTGGGCGGACCACGGCCCGATCCCCCTCACCTCCAGCAGCGACTCCCGAAACCTCTGCATATCCTGCGCCTCCGACAAACTGATCTTCCCGCTTAGCACCCGCCGGGCAAACTCGCGGATCGTCTCTTTCCTCGCCGATGTGGTTCCCACCTCCGCCAGATCGGCCCTCGCCAGCGTCGCCGGCGAAGGAAATAGCTGCACCTCCTGCTTCGTAACCGGATGGATCACCTTTTCCCCATACGCCCGCACCAGTTGCCCCACCAGTTGCGATGCCCGCTCGACCGAAACCAGTTGCCCCAGGATCGCCCGCACCGCCGTCTCAAAAGGATCCCATCCCCGCGGCAGGCGCAGCCCCGGATATTTCTCGATCAGCTTCGCCAGCACCGGCACCTCGGCAAAGCTGTTGGCGATGAGAATGGGATCGGAATCCAGGTCAAACATCCGCCTGACCCGGGTCGCCACCTCGAACAGAATCGCCGGGTTATCGGTCAGCACCTGCAACCTGATCGCCGCCTGCGTCTCCTCCGGCCGAACTCGCAGCACGCTCACCGCACCGTCCAACTTGAACACCCGCTCGTACCAGTTCTCGCCCACGCTCTCAATTCCCGGCACAATATGCCTGACGTTGAACCGGTGAATCGTCTCCCAATCAAAGGGCGGCCGGTACGACAACTTCAGTTCCACTCCCCCATCTTCCCCCCGCTCGCCATCACCCTTGCGCAACTGCGATGGCGCCCGCCGGAACCGTATCTTGAACGCATCGTTGAATCGCCGCAGCGATGCGAACCCCGATACCATCGCCACCGTGGTCACGGGCATCCGTGTCTCCACGATCAGCTTGCGAGCGAAGTTGAGCCGGTTCGAATCGGAGATCTGCTTGGGCGTCTGCCCCACCTCCTGTTCAAACAGCCTCCGCAGATGCCGGGCCGTCACCCCGAACTGCCTGGCGAACTCATCTTCATCCGCATCCCGCAACCCATTGGCCGCGATGACCCGCAGCGCCCGCTGCACCACCGCCGACTTCCCAAACCACGCCGGCGACATCGGCGCACACTCCGGCCGGCACCGCAGGCACGGCCGATACCCCGCCCGCTCGGCCGCCAGGGCCTGCGTGAAGAACTCGCAATTCTCCCGCTTGGGCCTGGCCGGGCAGATCGGCCGGCAGTAGACCCCGGTCGTCTTCACCCCAACGAAGAACTTCCCGTCGAACCGATAGTCCCGGGCAAGCATCGCCTGATAGAGCACATCATCATCGCTCATGCACAGAGCATAGTACCCTACATCGCCAGATACTCGCCATTTTCGGACCTTACCCCCAATTCACTTCCGCCTCGGCTCCATTTCGATCCTTCCGATCCTAAGCCCCAACGGGGCGTCATTGCATAGCCCAGGGCAAGGCGTACCCGCCGCCGCCCTGGGTACCGTCATCATAAACAACCAATAGCCCTGAAAGGGCGGGACAGGAGTTTGCAGGACAGGAGTTCAAGACGGCTCATACAGCGCCACCGCCATCCCGAAGTAGGTTGGCACCGCATAGTGGAAGAACCGCAGCGGCAGCGGCACCGTATCGAGCAGCCCCGCGAGGATAAGCGTCACCCACAGCGAATCACTCCACGAGTCCCTGAGCAACTGATCATCAACACCCATCAGACGATCGAGCCGGCCATGCCGCACCGCATCGCAGTACATCGCGTCGTACTCTGCCGCACCCGGGGAGAACCCAAACTTCGGATGCTTCGCATCATGGGTGTGGCCATGGTCGGCCGACGCAACCAGGGCGATCCTCTTCTCAGACTTCTGTGCCAGCGTCGCAAGAAACGCCCCAAACCGCCGAAGTTCTCCGCGGGCAACGCCCGGGCTGGGCGTGATCACGACCAGTTTCGGCCGGGGCGAGGGAAGCGGGTGAATGGTGTACCACAGCGGAATCAGGCCCCCGCCAACCAGCGGAAACTCACCGCCCTCACCCTCCGCGGCCACGACGGGAAATGACTGCTCTCTGCCGGCTGTAAAAATCTCCCGAGCCCACCGCAGATCACACTCGAAGCTATCGCGAGTTTTCCCAAGCGTTCCCCCCGCACGCGGTGCCGTCGCGACGGTGATGATCGGCTCACCGGTGTAGAGCGTACGCGTGGCAGACTTATTCTGCCGATGCACAAGGTCGGGATCCAAAAGAATAAGCGTATCCACCCGCGCCGCCGCAAACCGCCCCGCCGCATGCTCCATCGCCCCGCGTGTCTCGGCCATCATTGCGAAATCCGAAGTGATCTCCGGAACAATATCCGGTCCGTGTGGCAGAATGGCCGCAAACACAAGGCTCATGATGGCTTCCCAAGAAGACTCTTCTTGAATGCAGCTGCCAGAAGCTCAGCATCCGCCTTGTCCTTCATCAATGTCGTGAGTGTCAACGGCTCGCCCGTCGATCGCGCGGCGATAACTTCATAGTAAGGCTGGTCGTTCAGTTGGCCGCCAATTCTGACCGTAATATCACTAATGTCTCCGGAGGACATCTGCCGTCGCCGCATGAACATCGCGACGCCGCGTTCGATAACGAGTGAACCTGGTCGCACGGTGATCGTGGCGCATGCCAGTAGCCCATAAACTCCGAGCCCGAGTCCGATGGATGCGCCGACCGCCACGGCGATTGTGCCGAATGCCAGGCCAATAGCGCCATCGCTAGTGAAGAAGGGGATCGTACCCACGCCGGCAAAGCCCGCTCCTATTACCATCCACAGCATCGCCATTCCCACATTGCGCCCCGCCGCAAACTCACATTGACACCCGCCGTCGGCTAGCACCCTAAGTTGGATGCGTCGGTCGGCGGGCGCTTGCCGCGCCGGTTGCGGTGGTGAGCGCAGCGCCGCTGTCACATCAGGCAGATTCCTCGCTTCCGGTGACAGCGGGCCAGCCAGCACCGGCACGATGAAAGACATGAAGCACGGCACGCCTGCCGTCTTTGCCTTCACATCCAGTCTCCAGAGAATCCGCGATCCCGCCTGAACATCTTCCGATGGTTTTGCCCGGCTTGGAATCTTGAAGAACACAGGTATCTGCCCAACCGTGGCGTCCGGTGAAAACCGATCCAATATGCAGCGATCCTCCCACAGGACGGAAAGCATCTCCACCGGATCATTGCCCAGACCTCGGCGGACAACTCCGCGCATACACGCCAGGGAAAGGTGTATCCCCTCGCGATAGACCAGCGGCTTGGGGATCCGAATCGTTCCCGTCAGCACACCACCGGGAACCGATGCAAACGTCTGGAATTCAAGAACCGGCCAGCCATATCGAAACCTGCTGATCGTGACGTACGTCGCCAGCGCCAGGGGTAGCAGTCCCATGGCAATGAACACGCAGAAGACCCAGAGAGACGGAGGCTTGCGTTCAAGCGCCATTAGGTAACAGAACCCGCCGGCAGCAATATTCATTACAATCGTGAAGGCCCAGATACCGGCAGTACTGCTCAGATTTCCTGAGATCTTCATGCCTAGGGCAAACGCGCGAATCTGTTGCGGTGAAGATTCAACCATGAAACTTCCGAGGAGTGCCATCTGCTGCGCCTATCGGCCATCCATGCCGCACACCCTCATATGCCAAACGGCCTATTCCAAGGACAACGGCTCAGGAAGCGATGACACAATTCGCCTGACCCCGGCCGGACCAGACACTACTGTACCGCCCGAACCCACCTCCGCAACAATATAGGAACTACATGCTCGATCCCCTGCCTCACAGGTGACTCCTTCGCGCCATCGCGCCGCAGCCGCCTCTCTCTTTTTCGTGCCTTCTGTGCCTTCTTGTGGCCACTCTTCTTTTCTTACTTCACACGCCAGGACCCCCCATCCACAGGCCTCAGCCAGTGGCAAATCCCGCACCAGCCATAACTTACAGCTCCCAAAGGAGAAGCTATACACATGGAGTGCTGCGCATATGTCGCACAGGCGCGCACCGCGACTTACAGCAATCTTTTCGGATTTCTCGACCCCGACCCCCAAAATCCAATGGAAAATCAAACATCCGCCCCCCAAGTGGTGCGCTTTGTGCGCGCAAAGCGCGACACCTCCTGTATAGGTAGAGGCCCTTGCGCGCCCATCGCTATTTGACAACCGAATACGCCCCACGACCTGCCAAACTGACAGTGGATCAAAGTGAAACAAGATGGAACGCATTCCACCTGGTCCATGGCCATGGTTCCCGGCACATGCCGGGAGCCACTGACAATCGAACCTGAGCACCTTCGTCGGCTCGGTGATTCGGGTTACATATCTCGCTCGATTGCATCCGCGAACTTGAGCATCTTCCCCCGCGCGCCTTCTGACTCCTGACCTCCTGTCTTCCGACTTCTCGCCCCATCCTGAGCATCTTCCCTTCCTCCACTACATCCTACGTATCACGTACACGTACTCAATGCCGAGTTATCCACAATCACCCCGAACTTGCGCACCTCCTCCCCAATATCCACCTAACCGCTTGCCTTCACAGCACTTACCGCATAGGGGGTACCCCCGCCGATAACCTGCGCACCTGCTACTTATCCACAACGGTCTCTCGCCGTTCGTTTCCGCTTTCCCCTCTCCGCGTCTCCGTGTCTCTCGCTCCCCCTTCCGCCCTCTCGCCCTCTCCCACTCCCCGCGTCTCCGTGTCCCCACGTCTCCCCCTCCGCTTTCCTGCTCTCCTGCGATACACTGCTCATACCCATCCAATGGGTCCGAACCATGATTGAGCGCATCTTCAAAGCCTATGACATCCGCGGGACCTGCCCGGACATGCTCAACGAAGACGCGGCGTGGAAGATTGGCTACGCCACGGCACTCTTCTTCCAACGCTCGCGCAACAACAGCTTTGGCCCGAAGGTCAAGCTGCCTGACACCGTCCTCGTCGGCCGGGATATGCGCCCCCATTCACCCGCGCTCGCGGCCGCCCTGATCGAAGGCATTCGCGCCAGCCGCACAAACGTCATCGACGTCGGCATGGTTGATACTCCCTTCCTCTCCTTTGCCATCAACCATGTGGATTGCGCCGGTGGCATCCAGGTCACCGCCTCGCACAACTCGATCCATTGGAATGGGTTTAACATTTCCGGTGCCCAGGCTCGCCTCATCGGCAGCGCCACCGGTCTGGAGGATATCAAACGCATCACCAATACACTCCGCGTCGGCAAGACCGGCCAGCAGGGCTCGCTTCAGCAGCTCGACCTCTGGTCCGCCTATCGCAAGCACGTACTCCAGTTTCTCGATCTCAAACGCAAGATGCGGGTCGTGGTTGATGGCTCCAACGGCATGGCCGGCTGGATGATTCCCGCCATCTTCGATGGCCTCCCTCAACTCCAGATCATCCCCTTGCTCTTTGAAACCGCCGGCGTCTTCGTCCACGAACCCAACCCGCTCGTCGATGCGAACCTCGCCATGCTCCGCCAGAAAGTGATTGCTGACACGCCTGACCTGGGCGCTTGCTTCGACGGTGATGCGGATGTCTGCGTGTTCCTGGATGAGAAAGGTCAGGCAATCAGGTCGGATCTTATGGCCGCCCTGATCTCCAAGGACCTGCTTGCGCAGCCAGCGAATAAAGGCAAGACAATCGTTTTCGACTTGCGCGCCAGCCGTGTCTTGTCCGAAGAAATCAGCAAAGCCGGCGGGGTATCACACCGCGAGCGTGTCGGACCAGCCAGCATCCGCAAAGCCATGGCAGATACCCATGCGATCTTCGGCGCTGAGTCATCCGGCCACTACTATTTCGGTGAGAACTATAGTGCTGACTCCGGTGCCATCGCCTTTGCCCGCGTGCTCTCCATGCTCAGCGCCCAGACCATGCCTCTCTCCGGATTGGCAAAGCCGCTGTTTCGCTATGCTCAATCCGGCGAGTTGAGCTTTGCCGCCGACGACAAGGATGCCCGCATGCGCGACCTGGCAGACAAATACCGCAAAGCGCACATAGACTACCTCGATGGCATTTCAGTGGATTGCGGTGATTACTGGTTCAATGTGCGCAAGAGCAATACCCAGCCGCTTCTGCGGCTGAACGTGGAATGCCGTGATGAGCACAAGCTGCAAGAGAAGCTGCAGGAGCTCAAAGCCATTCTGGGCGAACCGGTGGCCGACCATTAACCCTGTAATATCACGGCGATGAAAACTGAACCTGCGTACACCAGATCACGGCGGATCGACACGGCCTTCGGCACCGGCCGTCCGATCGTCTCCTTTGAGTTCTTCCCCCCGAAGACCCAGGAATCCGCCGCCCAGCTCTATGAGACGATCGGCGAACTCCACTCCCTGCGTCCCAGCTATGTCTCGGTCACCTACGGCGCCGGCGGCAGCACCCGCCGCCATACCATCGACGTCGTTCAGAAGATCCAGAGCGCGCTTGATACCCGCGCAATGGCCCACCTGACGTGCGTCGGCCATACCCGTGACGAGCTGGCCACGATCCTGGACGAGCTGTGGGCAGGCGGTATCCGTAACATCCTCGCGCTTCGCGGCGATCCGCCTGCCGATCCCTCCCTGCTGCCCAACGGCATGGGCGAGCTTGCCACTGCTGCCGAGTTGGTCCAGTTTGTCAGTTCGCGTCACGAATTCTGCGTTGCCGTTGCCGGCTACCCGGAAGTCCACCCAAAGTGCCCCAGCTTTGACCAGGACCTTGACAACCTGAAGTCCAAGGTCGATCAGGGCGCGTCCTTCATCATCACGCAGCTTTTCTTCGACAACGCCGACTTCTACCGCTTCCGTGATGCGGCCCGCCGCCGAGGCATCAAGGTCCCGATCATCGCCGGCATCATGCCCATCCTGAACGTTGCTCAGATCAAGAAGTTCGTGTCGATGTGCGGCGCGAAGATTCCCGCCGCGTTGCTTGAACGCATCGAGTCACTACACAGTGATCCGCAATCGGTCCTTGCCATCGGCGTCGACCATGCGCTGACGCAGTGCCGCGAGTTGATAAAACAAACCGCCGACGGCCTGCACTTCTATACCCTCAACCGCAGCAAGGCGACTATGCTGATCTGCCTGGAACTTGAAGATACCTTCGCTGCTCTGGGCGAGTAACGCAGGCTGGCCATTGCCGAGCACTTTCGGTCCCTGCCATCGCAAGCATCGCCGCAATGCGCACGTGCGGACGAGGCAGGGGATAGTTGCTTAGCCCGTCCACGCTCACCCATGCCCGGCCCGGTCGCGGGGCGGGACGCATCCGGGTCGCGCCCCTAAACACGACAAACTCATACTGCCGGTGTGTAAGCCCATGGGCTATCGTTCCCAATCGTTGGAGCGAATCGACAACCACGCCGGTGGCCTTGGCCGCCTCTTTCGCGGTAGCCTGGCCTTGGCCGCGCACGACGGTGATGAACTGCCACATCCTCGCCCAGCGCCCAGCGGCCGGCCGCTGCTCGATCAACCACCGCCCATCGTGTTCGATGCAGAAGACCCATCGGCGCTCCAACAGCCGCTCGACCTTCGCCTTGGGTCGCGGAATCTGTAGCTGCGCACCCTTCTTCGCAGCTTCGCAATACTTCCGCACCGGGCACGTCAGACACAAAGGCGACCTTGCGGTGCACACGGTTGCCCCAAGTTCCATCAAACCCGAATTGAAGTCGCCGGCATGCTTCTGCGGCAAGATCGCTTCGGCGCGCTGCCAGAGCCGCTTGCTTGTCTCCCGCTCCCGCGGATCGACCATCACGGCATCGAGCCGGCACAACACTCGCTGCACATTACAGTCGACGATCGGCGCCCGCTGGTCATATGCCTGCGAGGCCACCGCACCCGCGGTGTAGCGCCCGATCCCCGGCAGAGCCAGAAGCTGCTCCACCTGCCGCGGCACAACGCCGCCATGCCGCTGAACAATGACTTTGGCCGCCTTGTGCAGATTCCGTGCCCGCGAGTAATACCCCAGCCCCTGCCACAGCCGCAGCACCTGCTGCTCATCCGCATCAGCCAGACGCTGCACGGTCGGAAAATGCTCCAGGAACCGGCGAAAATACGGGATCACCGTCGGCACCTGCGTCTGCTGCAGCATCACCTCGGAGAGCAGCACGTAATATGGATCCGGCCGCACCGTGGACGCAGCAGCAAGCGGAGCCCGCCAGGGAAGGTCCCGGCGAGCTCCGTAATACCACTTCAAAAGACTCTTGGCGAACTGTCGTTCGGAGCCAATCAAGGGTTAGTGCTCGTGGCCGCAGCCGCAGTTGCCGCAGTTGCCGCCTTCGTTGCACACGTGCTGGTGCTCCAATTCCTCCGGCCGGGCATCGCGAACACTGACCACTTTCACGTCGAAATGCAGCGTCTTGCCGGCCAACGGGTGATTGGCATCGACCGTTACATTCTGCGGATCCACATTTACGACCCGAACCACGTGCACACCATCGGGCGTGCGAGCCTGAAACTGCATGCCGATCTCGATCTTGTCGATGGAACCGAAGTTCGAGCGTGGGACCTGCTGCACGAGCTTGGGGTTGTACTCGCCGTAGCCGTCTCCCGGGGCAATGCTGACCTTCAGGCTCTGGCCTTCGTCTTTGCCTTCCAGAGCGGTCTCCAAACCGGCGATGATGTTCCCCTGGCCGTGCATATATTCCAGCGGACGCCGGCCGGTGGAGGTATCAATCACCTCTTTATCGTCACCGGTAAGGGTGTAATCAATCGCCACAACGCTATTCTTCGTAATGGTCATATTTCCTCTTTAGTCAGTTGCTCGAAAAAACGTCGAGGCATTCTAGGGGAACCTCAAGGCGACGGCCACCCCTTAATAGCTGTCGTTCCACGGTTTTCCCGTAACCCGCTAATGCAGTTTCCGCTATTACCTGCGCCTGTCGCCCATGATGCGCAGCATAAGCAGAAACAGGTTGATGAAGTCCAGATACAGCACCAGCGAGCCGACAATTGCCATTTTGCTGGCGGTGTTCTGGTCGCCCTGAGTCTGGTAGGCGATGGCCTTGATCTTCTGCGTGTCATACGCTGTCAGGCCAACGAAGATCGCCACGCCGGCGTAGGTGATCAGCCAGTAGAGCGTCGAATTGGCCATGAAAATATTCACAATGCTCGCCAGGATGATGCCGATCAGAGCCATGAAGCAGATGCGGCCCATTGAGGAAAGGTCCTTCTTCGTAACGTAGCCGAAGAGACTGGTCGCACCGAACATGCCGCCAGTGACGATAAACGCCGAGGCGATTGTCGCATGAGCATAGGCAAGGAAGATGACGGAAAACGTTACGCCATTGAGCCCTGCGTATAACAGGAACAGCCCGGTTGCCGCAGCCGCACTCAAGCGGTTGATCATGCGGCTGATCACCAGTACCAGACCAAATTCAGCCAGGACCAGAACCATGAAGGGGCCCATGGGTGGCACAGCGCCTGCATTGGCCACCAGCATGGCCACGACGCCGGTTACGCCCAAACCCACGCACATCCAGGCGTAGACTGCATTCATGAACGCTGCCACCGACCCGACTGCCCCAGCGCCGACGCCGTAGGGAAGGTTCCGATCACGATATCCCAACTGATCCATAAATGTTCTTCTCCGTATTTGTTGTACTTATTGAACCGCAAAGCCCGGCCCGACGCCAGTATGAGCGTTCCGCTACATTATACCCACGATTGAGGGAAATCCTTCCAGCAGAGTGAGGCGGGAGTACGTTGCTCCAACCATCAGACTGCTTCCGGCGCCGCGGCCGTCGTCTACCTCACTCTCGCCCGCAACAATGATCGGAGGTACTCGGCATAGTTGCTTTTGCCCATGCTCGCGGCGGCGGTCTCCACTTCCTGGGCGCCGATCCAACCGTTCTCCCACGCAATCTCTTCCAGACAGGCGATCTTGGTCCCTTGCCGCTCCTCGATGGCCTCGATGAAGTTCGTGGCCTCGATCAGGCTACGGTGCGTGCCCGTGTCCAGCCAGGCAAAGCCTCTGCCTAGTTTCTCCACTGTCAGTTCCCCCTTGGCCAGGTAGACGCGGTTCAGGTCCGTGATCTCTAGTTCGCCGCGGGCGCTGGGCTTAAGACCGGCCGCGTAGTCTGGCGCTGAGCCATCATAGAAATACAGCCCGGGAATGGCATAGCTGCTCCGTGGAGCGGCCGGCTTCTCTTCCAGCGATAGAGCCTTCCCTGCCGAATCAAACTCGACAATGCCATAGCGCTGCGGATCGCGCACAGGATACGCGAATATCTTCGCCCCATGCTTCAGAGCCGCCGCGCTGCGGACCAGTTCTGACAGCCCATGCCCATAGAACAGGTTATCGCCCAGAATCAGACTCGATGGCGCCCCGGCCAGGAACTGCTTCGCGATGATAAGTGCCTGAGCCAATCCATCCGGGCTCGGCTGCTCGGCATACGCCAATCGCATCCCCAACTGGCTGCCATCGCCAAAGAGCCGGCGGAAGTTCGGCAGATCATGCGGGGTCGAGATGATCAGCACCTCGCGCAATCCGGCGAGCATCAACACGGACAATGGGTAATAAATCATCGGCTTGTCATACACAGGCAGGAGCTGCTTGCTGACAGCCCGGGTAAGCGGGTGCAGGCGCGTTCCCGCGCCGCCGGCGAGAATGATCCCTTTCATCATAGTTTGGAAGTATAGCAGCCTCGTGCGCTGACGCGACGGGGCAATGCCATGGCATTCTCGTATTTCGCTTGCTGCCTGTACCACGTCGGCTGAGTCATCCCCAGTTTGGTGCAACGGATTCTGAGAGTTTCAGGACAGCATCGAAGGCTTGGGGCGGGGTAACGTCCATCTTTTGCAGCATGATCATGCCGATGGTGTAGATGCTGCACTCATTCTGGCGATTGCTGG